>JBKAGE010000071.1:0-172479 GCA_046290225.1 Bradymonadia bacterium
ACAGGTTCTTTGGCTCTGTGACTCTTTATGTTTTTTGTCAAAAATAATGACTTCTTCTTCAGGGCATGGAGCGTTGGCGATTGCTCTAATCATGGATTGTAGTATTTGGTACAGTGAAAGGAGAGTGTTTGCTGGAAACCTCAATGGTTTGAATCGTCTTCTCTACGAAAGCATTGTGTGTGGGAGAAAAGGCATATGCTTCTCTCCAGATATTGAACAGCCTCCTAGCACTATTGTCTGTATAATGAAACCCATGAACGTAGCCTTGTTCCATTTTGTCTGTTAGCCCTCTTGGGTTATTGGTGCGAGTACGAAAGTCACTTCCCTGAGTTCGGCAGCGGTGGTTGTTATCACACTACGGCATTCGCAATCAACAGTAATGATAACTAGTACTTGGTTGCCGCCCCGCGTGAATGCTGAAGTTCAACCCCAGGCCGACTGCCAGGAGACAACGGGCGATCCTGGCAGATGACACCAGCGAAGATGTTGGTGAGTGATGTGGCGGCCTGACGGCAGTGAAGGCTAAGAATATGAGGGCCTGATCGTGCTTTGCGAGCGGGTTGACCTCGAGTGTAGAGGGTGATTTGATAGGTGCATGCCAAGACCATATTCGACAGATTTGAGAGACCGTGTTGTAGCAGCGGCTGATGGTGGAATGAGCTACGACGAGATTGCGGAGCGGTTCGACATTGGGCGGTCGCTAGGAATGACAACCAAAAGTGGCCCCACCCTGCTCTCGAATTCTGGCCCCACCTTCGGCAGCTGAAAAATTGGTGTTCCGCCCCGCCATCGTGGTGATGAGTTTCCGAATGCTGGAGAGACTCGAGCGGAGTGATGCCAGGGGCTGCGCCCCCGGACCCCCCCCTACGCGACAACATTAGGCTGCCGACGCCAAGTTTTCCCGAATCATCGAGGGGTGCCGGGCGGCGATGCGCAGCAAAGCCAGTGCAGGTCCCTCTGGACGACGTCGACCTTGCTCCCAGTTTTGCAGCGTGCGCACGCTGATGCCCAAGGCGGTGGCAAACTGAGCCTGTGTGAGCCCCACAAAAGCCCTGAGGGCGGCGATGTCCTCACCGGACCGGATATCACCGGCGATGATGCGCTGCCGTTGGCTGCGGAGGAGTGAGCGAGCAAAGCTCTGCTCTGTCAGTTCCGGCATCTCGTCTGTCATTGCCATTGCTCCAAGTGACGGTGGTACATGTCGATTTCACGGGCGGTGGCCCATCGGGCAGAGATGATGCGGATGGTGTCGTGGGCCCTCTCCGTCCACACCACCATGACTACGCTATCTTTGATGGGGCCAATGGTGATGAATCGATCTTCATAGTCGGAGTGGTACTCGTCGTAAATCTCGAGTGCCTTGTCGTCGTTCTCGAAGACGCTTGAGGCCTGCTCGAAGCTCACCCCATGCTTTCGCTGGTTGGATGCGTCCTTCTCCAGGTCCCAATCAAACTTCATGACTTCGCAGGATAATGGCGGGCGGTGTGTACGTCAATGGCGTATCTGTTGCGTTGGGCAAGCGTTCAGTGCCCAGCAAACCCACTTGGGGGTTCGGGGGCGCAGCCCCTGGCATGTATTCACCTCGATTGAGAACGGAAGTGTCTCAGGCCTTGAAGGCTCAAACCAGTGGTGGAGTCTCAGTTCTCGTCTTCGCCAAGCAGTTCCACCAGGGTTGTGGCCACGAAGAAGCGATCGACCACAGCCTTGAGCTGGTTCATTGTGGCGCGCCCAGCCCACTCCCGAGCAACATCAATGTCTTGAGGGAACCTCTGCCGCACCACCTTCATGATCGTCTCGGTCAGAGCCTTGGCCTCTCCACGAGCCTCTCCACGACTTTCGAGGGCTTCGAGGTACTGATTGGCGTAGGGCATGATCTCCTCTCCTGCGAGGTCGTTGACCACGGTCTTGAGTGCGTGGACAAGGGTGGTGTCCCTCAAGTCGCCGTGGGTGAGCAGAGTATAGCGGAAGAACGAAACTCGCCGTCGTGGATGAGCAGCGGCAGGCGCCCCGCACAATCCGACTTTTACGTGACCAAGGGGCAACGAACAGGTTGAGCACTTTATCTGATTGAAAACGACCATTATGGTCATCGGAAAAGCCTTCTTGGAAAGGCACCACACTCACTCTCTACTCTCGAAGATCAAGGAGAAGTGACATGGGTAAAGTCTGTCCCAACTGCGGGACGCCGGGGATGGTGCACGAGACCCGGGTCGATGTCGTCGAGTACGTGCACGACGGTGAGACCTACAGGCGCTCCATCAATCAGCCCGCGTGGTGGTGTGATGCGTGCGGTGAGGGTGTCATGCAGGGCGACGAGCTGCTCATCGGGGAGCAGGCATTGTTCGAGCTTCGTGCCCAGGCACACGGCGTGCTGACGCCCGGCGAGGTGAAGCGCATTCGAAAGAAGCTCGACCTCACTCAGACCGAGGCCGGCGCGATCTTGGGTGGTGGGGTGAAGGCGTTCTACAAATACGAGTCGGGTCGTATTCTGCCCAGTGTGGCCATCTCCAACTTGTTGCGGCTGCTGGACCACCAACCCAGCTTGCTCGACCATTTGAAGAGTGATGAAGCCGCGTAGGGCGAGTGCTCACGCCCGCAACACGGTGACCGGGCGCCCGCTGGGGGTCACGTGCGATTCGAAGCGAGTGCGGTCGAATACATCCGCCGCATCGTCGCGCATATCGAAGATGACCAGCCAGCCTGAGTCGAGCTGCACCCGGCCCAGGTACTCATCCAGCTGGGCCAAACCGCGCGCCAATGGATCACCCTGGCGATCACCTGTGGCCCAGCGTTTGAGCTCGATGGCTTCACGCTGCACCTGGCGGCCGTCCGGAGCGTCGTAGGGCCAGCGGAGCAGCAGATCGATGCGGCCTCGGCCGATGCCGTACTCGCGGTCGATGGTGCCGCCGCCGTTCACCACACGCTGCAGGAACGCCATCATCACGATTTGCGCTGTGGCCTCGGGGTATGTTTGCCCTGGTCTAGCCATAGCTTCGCCATGCTCCATCCAGAAGTCGGCAAAGGCCTGCATGGCGGCGGGCATGTCGAAGCGCCCGTCGCTCAGCACAAAGCGCGCAGGCTCGGCCTGGATTCGGGGGGTATAGTTCGACGCCAGGGCCCGGACCATGACCTCACGATAGATGGGGTTCGCGGGTCGCACTGGTGGATCACGGGTGATGAGACCCAGATCTGCCACATAGCCCACGTCATCGTTGTATGTCATGTCCGAGGTCGTCTGTGTGTGTCTGCCAGAGATGAGCGGCTCGAGCACACGCCGCACCGGAGGCTCGTTGAGCTTCGACACCAGCGAGTCGAGGTGGGTGGCCCTCGCCAGAATCAGCCGCTCTTTCGCGCGCTCGATGTGCTCCACAGTGATCGCCTCGGTGACCTGCATCTGGTCGATCACTTCGGCGGCGAGGCTGTTGACCAGCCACGGCTGACCTTGCGTCAGCTCGAAGGCCCGCAGCTTGGCGTCGTCAGTGAAGACTTGCCCGGTGGCTTCAGTGTGCTGTGTGTAGAGAGTGGCCACCTCTTCGGTGGTGAAATTGCCCATGGTGAGCGACCCGACCTTGATGTTGAACGGGCTCGCCGTGCCCATTCGCTCGCTGCCTCCGCTCGTCTTTTTGTAATCGCGTACGTCTCGCAGTCCGCACAGGACCACCGACCACGGCGCGTGCCCTGGCCGGTTCGAAAACCCCGCCCGCAACTGCCGCAGAATCCCGTTCAGCGCCTGCCCCATGAGCGCGTCTATCTCGTCAAAGAACAGCACCAGCGGCTTCGGGCAGGCCTCAGCCCATCGCTCCAGCGCGCTCTGCAGCAGCAGCGTCGAGCTGTCAGCGAAGCCCTCGGGGGGCCTCAACTCTGGCGCCAACTCGCGTCGCGCCTCCAGCAACATGCTCTTGAGCACATGACGCTGCGCCTCCGTGGGATCATCAGGCCACGCCGCTGCCGCCTCACAGGAGAAGTAGAGCGCCGCATATTCACCTGCGGCGGTCATCTCCCGCGCCACCGCTTTGAGGCTCGTGGTTTTACCGCACTGTCTCGGGGCGTGCACCACCATGTACTGGCCACGCCTCACGTAAGGGTGAATCCCCGCCAGCCTCGGCGCCGGCGGCAGCGTGTAGTGCATTGATTCTACGCAGGGCCCCGTCGTATTGAAGAATCGCTCCATCTCTTCGCACTCCACAGCGGTCGCTGGCGCACACTACCATGGCGCTCGGGGTGTGTGATGGGGCAGGTACGCGTCAGCGTAAGTGGGGGAAGCCAGGGGCTGCGCCCCCGGATCCCCACTCATGCGAGATCGGCTGCCCTCGCCTGGACGCCCGGACCATCTCAGCTGTAGGGTCAAGGCCATGAACCTTCGACGAGAGCCCACACCGCAATGAAGAAGCGCTTCAACACAGCGGGGCCATGCAATGGCCAGCGTCACTACATGCTGCCCGCCGTGCCGCGTCTGCCGCAGCTGCCCGAGCTGATCGAGACTGGGGCTTACTTCGTCGTGCACGCCCCTCGCCAGACCGGCAAGACCACTCTGCTCAAACACATCGCTCGACAGGTGAACGCAGAGGGCGAGATGACAGCCGTCCACTTCTCGTGTGAGGCCGGCGAGGCCGCAGGCGACGACTACGTGGCTGCACAGCGATCTGTCATCTACGCCATGGTCACTGCGAGTCAAATGACCCTGCCGGAGGCTGAGCGACCCCCCAGCGAGTTCGAGGAAGGGCCGGAGACGGACCTCTTGGCCGCCTTCTTGAGGGCATGGTCGGCCAGCTGTCCAAAGCCACTGGTGTTGCTCTTCGACGAGATCGACGCACTGCGAGGTCAGAGTCTCATCTCAGTGCTGCGCCAGCTTCGGGCGGGGTACGATCATCGGCCCGACCATGCGCCCTGGTCAGTGGCGTTGTGTGGGCTCAGAGATGTGCGTGACTACAAAGCTGCCAGCGGGGGCGATGCTTCACGACTGGGCACATCAAGCCCATTCAATGTCAAAGTCGAGTCATTGGCGCTCGGTAACTTCACCGCTGAGCAGGTCGCGACGCTCTACACACAGCACACTGAGGCCTCTGGACAGGCCTTCGAAGAAGCCGCGATCGAACGGGCCTTCGAGTTGACTCAAGGCCAACCATGGTTGGTGAACAGCCTCGCTGCCGAAGTGCTCTACAAAATGAAGGTGGTCGACACCATCACGACCAAACACATCGAGCAGGCGAAAGAGCAGCTCATTCTGGCCAGAGCCACCCATCTCGATTCGCTGATCGCCCGGCTGCATGAGCCGGCGGTTCGGCGGATTCTAGCGCCTCTGCTCGCAGAGAAAGATGACGGGGTCCCCAACGACCTGACCTACAACGACGACTTCAGCTATGTGCGTGATCTGGGCCTCGTCGCCCGAGATTATCCCGTGCGGCCGGCGAACCCGATCTATCGCGAGGTCATCGTGCGTGGCCTCACAGCGAACTACGAGCCCCAGATCGTGGTGGAGCCGGCGCGCTTCGTGATGGGTGACGGGCGCTTCGACATGCCCGCGGCGATGCAGGCCTTCGGTGACTTCTGGCGCCGGCATGGCAGAGGGCTCACTCAACGTGGGGTGACCTACCCTGAAGCGACGCCGCATATCGTGCTTATGGCGTTTCTACACCGTGTGGTGAACGGTGGCGGCTTCATCGATCGCGAATATGGCCTCGATCGTGGCGCCATCGATCTCTACATCCGCTGGCCGATTGATGGTGACAGCCGAGACCTGCAGCACGAGGTGGTGGAGATCAAACGCTGGGCCACTCGGGGCAACCCACTGAACGAAGGCCTCGAGCAAATCGAGCGCTATCTGACAGCCCTGGGCCTCGATTCCGGTTGGTTGGTCATCTTCGACCAGCGCCAGTCTGCCCTCGCCGACATCCCTCAAATTCGCTTCGAAGAGCACACCACGCCCAATGGGCTCACCGCACATCTCATGTGGGCGTGATGTGGCCTCTGGTGATCCGTCAAGCGAGCGCACTGGGTGCTGATCGGACGAGATTGTCCAAATGACCTGAATTGAGGGTATGGTGGCCACCTACCTCAGTTGGCCCCTGACCGGAGAACTCGATGTCCGCCAGCCACAGCGCCCCCGTCAGCTCGCCTGTGAACGCCCCGCGCAAGAGCATCCCCACCTACTGCTTCGCCCTCGTGGTGGTGCGCCTCGGCCACCGGTTCCTCGTGGTGCAGGAGACGAAGAAGCAGCAGTGGTACCTGCCCGCTGGTCGGGTGGAGCCCGGGGAGAGCTTCGCCGAGGCGGCGATCCGGGAGACGATGGAAGAGGCGGGGATTCAGATCGCCATCGAGGGGATCCTGCGCATCGAGCACACGCCCCGAAAGAGCGGCACGGCCCGCTGCCGGGTGATCTTCCTGGCCCGGCCGGTGGACGACACACGGCCGAAGTCGGTGCCCGATCAGGAGTCGCTCCGGGCGGCGTGGGTGACGATGGACGATTTGGCGCGCATCCCCAACCGGGGTCAGGAGATGCGGCGCATGTTCGAGTACGTGCTCAATGGAGGGCAGGTGTTCCCGCTGGCAATGTTGCAGCAGGAGGGCGCGCCATTCTGACGAGCCTCAGTGCCCCGCGGACTCACCCCACAGCTCCTTGAGTCGAGCATCACGACCACACCCGCGGCGGTAGCGCTGATAGTGGGTGGGGTTCTTCTTGTAGAAATCCTGGTGATAGTCCTCGGCGGCATAGAAGGGGTTCGCCGCCTTCACCGGCGTCACCACGGCGCCGGGCAGTGTCTTCGCCGCCACGAGCTTCGCCTTCGAGGCCTCGGCGATGCGCTTCTGCTCTGCGGAGTGATAGTAGATACCAGTGCGATACTGCGTGCCTGCGTCGCAGAACTGTCGGTTCTCCGTCGTAGGGTCGATGTTGTGCCAGAAGATCTCCACCAATTGGGCGTAGGTCACCTTCTTGGGGTCGAAGATCACCCGAATGGCCTCGGTGTGGCCGGTATAGCCTGCTGAGACTTCTTTATAGGTCGGGTTGAGCTTGTGGCCATCGGTGTACCCCGAGAGCGTCTCCTGCACGCCCTCGATGGCGTCGAAGGGGCCTTCCATGCACCAGAAGCAACCGCCGGCGAAAGTTGCGATCTCCATACCCGCTGGTGGGGTATCGGAGAGGGCCTTCGAGGGGGCGCTCCCCACGCCGGGCTGTGAGCTCGGGGCCGCCTCGGTCGATGTGGAGCAGCCGGTGAACACGAGGGCGGCGAAGGCGGTGAGCAGAAGGGTGGAACGCATGCTTTTCTCCTGGTGTTGTGCGGATGCCTGACTCTACGGGGGGTTGGGAGAAGTCGTTACAGATATCTCTTCTTGAGAGGTTGGGGGGCGCTCCGCGGGTAAGAGAGTTTTTCGGGCACGGGCACGGGCACGGGCACGGGCACGAGTTGATACGTACCTGGACCCGTGGCCCTGCATGGCTCCGCTCGTGGGTTTTGACGGTGGGTGCTCTACTTGGCCCTGTGCTCCTCTCAGCGAAGGCTCTTGACCTCCATACACCCCAAGACTTGAAACCTCAGGTCGTTCTGAAGCGCACCATCTCAGCCTCAATGACAACCATCGCCCTGAATCCAGGATAGGCCATGGGTCCGCGTATGTATCAACTCGTGCCCGTGCCCGTGCCCGAAAAACTCTCTTACCCGCGGAGCGCCCCCCAGCCTCTCAGAGATCGACAGCCCGACTCAAACGCCGCACCATCCGATCAAGATCAGTCAAATCACCAGGACCACCATCACCCACGAGGGCGTCGAAGTCGACCCCTTCGGTGAGATCCAGCCCCTCGACACGGACCTGATCACCGGCGGCGAGATCTGCAGCGCCATCAGGAGGGAAGGGCAGGGTGAAGGCCACATCGGCGCCAGGCGCGAAGTACACCGTCCAGCGGCCCTCGCCGCCACGGAAGACCGCGCGGTGGAAGCCAGCACCATCAGCGGGCAGCGCCTCGAGCGTACGCAGGGCCGGCGCCCACTCCACAGCAGAGGGCAGATCGAGGAACCCATCGCCCTCGAAGCTCACCTCGCCGGGGATGCGATCTTCGAACTGGGCGAAGAGCATCGAGATGTTTTCTGGGAGCAGCCCGCCCTGGTCCTGACCGAAGGCTGCGGAGAGGGCCAGCACCACCGGCTCACCAGCCTCGAGGCCGCCGTAGGGAGGCGCCATGCGCATGGCCACCGCCTCGGCCTCGGTGGTGGAAGACAGACCCAGGGGCACGAAGCCCACAGACTGCAGCGACACACCAGCGAGGAGCAGGGCGATGGGCGTACCCTCGCCAGCGCTCGGTGGGGGCACCTGCACCGTCAGGCGGAGACCTTGATCCTGGGCAGGCTGCGTGTTGAGCACCGGGAAGCGATCGTAATCGGGTACCAGCTCCTCGAGATCACCGTCACGATCGATGTCGGTCTCGTCAGGGCGCTGGGGCAGGGCTACGAGATCGTCCACCACCCGCAGACCGTGCTGGAAACGGTCGAAGAAGGGCAGCACCGTGGCGAGCACGGTGCCCACGTCGGTGCCACCGCCGCCCTGCACCAGCTGAATGATCTGGCCCAGGTCGAGGCGGCCGGCGAAGGACCACGCCATGCGGAAGCCCGGATCGGAGATCGTGCGGTAGCCGTCTTTGATCTCCACCCGGCCGAGCAGAGGTACCTCGGCGGTGAGGGTGAGGCCTCCGGGGAGAGGCAGGTCGAAGGCGGTGATGCCCACGTCGACCTCGACGTTGAAGAGCTGGCCGAGCAGGGTACCGAGATCGAGGCCCGTGAGCACCTCACCGCCGGCGCCGCCGATGGAGCCGCCGGCGAGGCCCACGTCGACGCCGCCCTCGCTGGTGATGCGGGCGAAGTCGATGGCCCCGGTGAAGCCTGCCACCACGCTGTCGTCGCGGCGAGGCGTGAGCGGGATGTGCAGATCGGAGCGGTTGGCGCCCACCACCGTCACATAGTCGTGATCCGGACTGAAGACCGTCACCGTGATGGGCGGCTCCACATCGCCGAGCAGGACGATGCCCGTGGCGTCGGTGACCGTCGTCTCGTCGCCCACGCGCACCGAGGCGCCTTCCACGGGCAGGCCAGTGGCGGCGTCGGTGACGCGGACCTGCCCGATCTCGGGATCGGCAGCCTCCACCACGGTGAAGTCCACCTGGTTGCTCAACACAAGATCGGCGCCCTCGCCCAGCTGTGCGGTGACACCCACGGTGCCCAGCGTGGCGCCTGCGATGGCGACGCCCGTCTCGCGATCCACCTGAAGCACGGAAGCACGGTCGCTGAACCAGGTGAAGCCGCGGACCTGCACGATGTCGCCACGCAGGTCGAGGCCCACGGCCTGCAGCGTGATGCTCTGACCGGTGACGAGGGTACGGGGTGGGGTGAGGATGACGATGCGCTCCACCTCTGCCATGGCGGGGGCTTCGCAGGCCCCTGCGTTGCAGACCTGGGCCTCGGGGCAGTCGGCGTCGCCGCGGCAGATGAAGGGCACACAGCGGCCGCCGATGCAGTCCTCGTTTTCGAGGCAGGCGTCGCGGCTCTCGCACTCTGCTTGGGGCCGACACAAGCCCGCCTCACAGATCTCGTTGGGGGCGCAGTTGCGATCGCCACCGCACGGGGGCAGGGGCTCGCAGTTGCCGTCGAGGCACTGGGTGTCCTCAGGGCACTGATCGTTGTCCTCGCAGGGCTGGGCGGGGATGCACTGCTGATCGCGGCAGACCTCGCCGACGTCGCAGTCCTTGTCCTCTTCGCACTGAGGGGGCTCGCAGGCGCCGTCGATGCAGATGCCGCCGCGGAAGCAGGTGCCGGGGCCGAGGCAGCGATCGAGGCACAGGCCGAAGCGACACAGCTGCAGCTGGTTGCCGCAGTCGCCGTCCATACGGCACTCGGGCTCGGTGCAGAAGCCATCGTCACCGCAAACGGCGCCCTCCTCGCACTCGCTGTCTTCGGTGCAGGGCGCGCCCATGGGCTCGGCGTCCGGGACGATCTCCGCGTCGGGGACCGCGGCGTCGGGGACCTCAGCGTCAGGGACTTCGGTGTCGGGGATGATCTCCGCGTCGAGCAGGGCGTCGCCCTCGACGTCGGTGGTGGGGCTGCTGTCCTCGACGCACCCGGAGAGTCCGGCGGACAACGCGAAGGATGTGAAGATCAGCAGAGCTGTGGGGGCGAAGCGACGTAGCATGCACTCTCCATGGCCGACGGGAGGTCGGGGAATCACTGTGGACGGGGAGCGTACCCGAAGAGGACGCCTTCCTGGAAGCGGACCCCTCGGAGCGTTATGATGCGGACAGGTGCACGTGTGCGCCTGGCAATCGAACTTGCAACTGCGGAGTTGTCCGAGTAAACACCGCATCCTTTTTCATCTCCTGCTTATAGCGAGGAAAAAGGATCTTGGGCACATACACAGAACCATCAATCGAAGGTTTTATGTCCGGGGGCAACGACCACGGCAGGTATGGGGGTGAGGGTCGATCCTCTGGACCACACGTCGAGGTGATGCACGACGCTGAAGGACTACCGCCCATGGAGACCCCGGAGGCGTGGTCCGGGTGGCCCCTCGAGGGCGGCGGGGCGTTCAAACGCAGCCGCCCGCCGGAGCCCGAGGTCTTCGAAGACGAAGTCGAGATTGTTCAGAGCCGATGGCCCATCATCTTTCTCCTGAGTTTTCTTGCCCTTGCAGGAGGACTTGGGGCCTTCTACGCGATGAAGTAGCCCGTTCTGGGTCAAGAACACCGAAAGTGATCGTCGACGCCTGCCGATGAGGAGGGCGTGCTCGTTGTTGAGACATCTGATCAGACGGCGGGGTCAGAGCAGATGGAGCGCCACTCATGGCTGAGCGGCCCGACGGCACAACTGGTATCCTGGAGGCCCGCTATGAGCGTCATTGAACACCGCGAAGAAAACACCACTTCATCTGCAGAAGCGCGCCCAGCTCTGAGCCGCTACCTGATCGTCGGGGGCGTCTCCCTCGGTGTGTGGCTCACCATCATGCTGGCGTGGATGTCCCGCACTGCCTGAGCTCGATGCCCCCTGGACGCTGCCGCCGCGGCGCGTCAGCGCCCTTCCACAGCCCTCAAGTCCTTTAGCATTTCGTCTCCTGAACGCATGAAGTCCTCTGCCTCTTCGGGCAATGGGGGAGCCGTCGATGGCTTTGGCTCGGGCTGCGCTGTCGAGGCGCTGACGGATTGAGGTGATGGGACTCTAGGGGGCGCCGTGCGAGGTCTCTTGCGCACCTTGCGGCCAGGGCGTTTCCTGGGCGGCTTGGGGGCTCGAGCGGCAGGCAAGCCCAGACCTTCGAGCATGGATGCGCCTTCTGACTCAGGCATCGCCCGAGGTGCTCTGGCACTAGGCGGAAGCATCTGCCCGGTGCCGACATCGATGGTTCCGTGGGGGCCCGAGACTTCCACCAGGCCACGGGCCACCTTCACTGTAGTCCCTGTGTCGTCGTGCACGATCTCGAAGACCGTGCCCTTCACGGTGATCGTGGCATCGGGCGTGCGCACCGCAAAGGGAGTCTCATCGGTGAAAACACCAGGCTGGACGTGCATCAGCACGCGTCCGCGATGAAGCTTCAACGTCGGGCCGGCGGCGACTGGTCCCAGGATCTCTGCTTCGCTCTCGCCGAGCACGTGACCACGCGCTGATTGATTGGGCCAGCGCAGGTCAAGGCGAGCCTTTGGGCCGGGCAGAGTTATGCGTTGCCCCGTGGAGACCACCGAGCCTTCGAGGCTCACCCCCTCAGCTTCGATGACGATGGCCACCGCTGCTGGTGCCTGTGGCCAGCGGGCGGCTTCAGGCCACACCATCCAGAGCAGAGTCACTGCGGCGAGGGCACCGGCAAAGGCCAGCCCCCAGCGCCACCGGGGCGCATCGCCTTCGGTGAACGTCTCTGACCACACGCGGGCCATGATCTCCGACTCGAGCCGCTCGACGTGGCTGCTCGGGGGCAGATCGTCCACCATCGGGTGCCTGAGCGCGGCGCCCAGGGCGCCGATGGCCGCAGCCCGGGCCCTGCAGGTCTCGCACGCACTCAGATGCTCGAGCAGTGCCTCTTGCTGTGCGTCGTCGAGCAGGCCATCGCGCAGATCGGAAAGCCGGTCGACGTGGGGATGCTGATCAGCCATCGGGGCCCTCCAAGAGCGACAGAAAGGCCTCGTCTCGCGCGGCGAGCCGCAGCAAGTCGCGCCGCGCCTGATGCAGGCGGGTGCGCACTGTGATCCGGGGGATCCCCAGGGCCTGGGCGATCTCACCGGGATCGAGGCCCTCGACCTCTCTCAAGATGATCACCAGCCGGCGTTTGGGGGTGAGCTGGCTCAGCATGGCCCTGACTTTGGCGTCTCGATCTCGATCGCACATCACCCCCTCAGGGGTGCGGATGGATGCGCACAGTCTCGGCGTAGGCATCTTCTCGCTCGCGCTGACGGCCAACCTGGCGCTTGTACGCGAGGGCTGTGTGAGCGGTGACGCGGTAGATCCAGGTGCTCAGGCGGCTGCGCCCCTTGAATCGGGGCAGGCCCTTGAAGATCGAGACAAAGGTCTCTTGTACGAGATCGTCGAGTTCGTCCTCTGTGGCGCCGAAGCGGGCGAGCACTCGACGCACACGGGGCTGGTGCTGTCGAAACAGGGTGCTGCACGCCGCAGGCTCCCCGGCGACACAGCGTCGTACTAGGGCCTGCTCCTCGGCCATGATCTCCGGGGCGTTCAAGTGTTTCTCAGTCCACCTCGCACGGGCAGTCGTCCTCGCCCTCGTCAGGCTCGGGCGCTGGCTCAGAGTCTGCCTCTGGAGGATCTGCCTCAGGGGGCGCCTCTGGCGTCTCTGTTGCCTCGGGCGCCTCGTGCTCGTCGGGGCAGGGGTCCTCTTCAGGAGGCTCATCTTGAGCCCCATCGGGGGTGGGATCAACGACCTCGTCGGTGCACGGATCGTCATCTGCCCCTGGTGGCGGGGCCTCTGCAGGTGGCGCTTCGGGATCGCAGCCGCAGGCGCTCACCCGCAGCAGGTGGAACGTGCCCTCGACCCGGCGATCGCCCAGGGCGATCTCGATGCGGCCTTCGATCTCGCTGCCCGAGACGAGGGTGGCGTCGAAGAGGCCTTGAAAGGCTGCCGGATCGTGGGCGGTGACGTCGGCCATCTGCCCACTCATGGCTGCGCCCTCCCGGTTGCCGCCCACGGCGAGGGGGATCCACTCTCCCCACTCTGTGAGCAGGTGGGCGGTGCCCACGAGGGCATCGGGGAAGAAGGTCACGTCGAGGACGAGCTGACCCGAGAGTCCGCGGGCCCACAGCGGGCCCACATATCGCGGGTCGAGACCGCCGAGGCCGTACTCAGCCCCCCCGGCAGGATCACCGAGACACGCATCAGTGGCGGGGCAGTGCAGGACTGGAGGCACACAGCTCACCTGCGGATCACAGACGTCGCCCGAGGCACAATCTCCGTCGCCTTCACAGGCCTCGCCTCCCCAGGGCTCTTCGTCCCAGTGCCCTCCGTCGTCCCAGGGCTCGTCGGGGTTGCCGCCCCAGGCGTGCTGACCCTCGGTGTGGTGTCGGTGATGGTTCTCCTTCTCTTCGACGTACTCGCAGCCCACGGTCAGCCACAACATCGCCACCGCGCCAAAGCGCACGGTCACCTGCTTCATCGTCATCTTCGACTCCCTTGATGGTCACATGAGGTGAGTTGCCGCCGAGGGGCCGAGCGTTCGAAGGGGGGCGCTTTTTTTTTGCTCTTCGGTTAAAAACAGGGGCTTACGCCCATCAGATGTCGAACCCGAGGAGCCTCATTGATCGCGTACGCCATGGAATGGATCGAGTTGTTGGTGCGCTGGATACACGTCATCACCGGCGTGTCGTGGATCGGCGCCTCGTTCTACTTCAACTGGCTCAACCACCACATGCGGCCACCAGAAGAGCCCCGTGAGGGTGTCGGGGGGGATCTCTGGGCCGTACACGGTGGCGCCTTTTACCAGGTGACCAAGTACACGGTGGCGCCAGAGCGTTTGCCGAAGGTGCTGCACTGGTTCAAATACGAGGCGTACTTCACTTGGATCTCTGGCTTCACGTTGTTGCTGCTGGTGTACCACCTCGGCGCCGGAGGCCTGCTCATCGACCCCTCGGTGGCTGAGCTGAGCCAGGGCGCCGCCACGGCCATCGGCCTGGGCACCCTCGCCGTGGGCTGGGTGATCTACGATCTGATGTGCAAGTCCCCTCTGGGGAAGAGCAACCTCGGGCTGTTCTTCGTGGGCTTTGGCCTCGTCGCAGGGGCCGCCGTGGGGCTTTGTCAGGTCTTCAGCGGTCGCGGGGCCTACATTCACGTGGGGGCCCTCATCGGCACCATCATGGCGGCGAACGTCTTCTTCGTGATCATCCCCGGTCAGAAGAAGATGGTCGATGCGATGATCAAGGGCGAAGAGCCTGATCCTGCCTATGGCAAGGCTGGGGCACAGCGCTCGCTGCACAACAACTACTTCACGCTGCCGGTGTTGTTCATCATGGTGAGCAATCACTACCCGATGACCTTCGGCCACGCCTACAACTGGGCGGTGCTCATCGCGCTGTCGCTCATCTCTGCCGGCGTGCGTCACTGGTTCAATCTGCGTGGCCAGGGGCACAAGAACGTGTGGATCCTCCCCGTGGCCGCCGGCGCCATGGTGGCTTTGGCCCTCGTGAGCGCGCCGAAGGCCGCCGACGATGGTCCTCCGGTGAGCTTTGCCGAGGCGAAGCTCATCATCAACACGCGCTGCTCCCCGTGTCACTCGGCCCAGCCCACACAGCCGGGCTTCGTCTCACCGCCGGGGGGGATCGTCTACGACACCCCGGAGCAGATTCAGCGTATGGCAGGTCGCATTCACGCGCAGGCGGTGTCGGCGAAGGTGATGCCTCCGGGCAACCTCACAGGCATCACCGACGCGGAGCGCGCCGCCCTCGGCCGCTGGATCAGGGCCGGGGCCAACATCGACGAGCAATGAGCAATACGGGCAGCGACTGACCACTCTTGTCGCCACCGATCTGGCTGATCGATCAGCCGCTTGATACAGCCAAACCCCACCCGTTGCACCATAACCCCTGCATGCGACCCCCCACTTCATCCTGGCGCACATTTTGCTGAAGAGGTCTTCATCTCACATCTGACTTGAGGGCCTGAGGCACAGGCACGGGGAGAGTGACATGAGCGCAGCATGGATGCGGCATCTGAGTTTCGGGGTGATGATGGCGGCGACGATGGCCGCCTGTGGCGCCGAGGAGACCACCTCGGGCCCGGCACCCGATCCCGCCGAGAGCGAGGCCCCGCTCTCCAACCTCGATGCCATCCTCGAGGGCACCCCTGATCCCGACAAGCTCCCCGACGAGCCCAAGTCCGACCAGATCATGCCCGCCCAGTTCGACCTGCGGGCCACTCAGTCTTCGGTGAAGAGCCAGGGCAGCCGCGGTGTGTGCTCGATCTTCTCCACCGTGGCCCTCATGGAGCACCTCTACATCAAAGAGGGCACCATCACCGAGCCCGACTTCAGCGAGCAGTTCCTGCAGTGGTCCACCAAGGTGGAGCTCGGCGCCTTCCGGAACACCGGTGGCTCCAGCGCCGGCCGCAACCTCGACGCCATCAACCGCTACGGCGTCGTCGACGAGGCCACGCTGCCCTACGAGTCGAAGCCCTGGACCGCCGCCAACAACCCCGACTGCGGCAAAGACGAGGCCGAGCGCCCCGTGGAGTGCCACACCAACGGCACCCCCGACCAGGAGATCGTCGACAACGGCCGCCGCTGGTTCCTGCCCCGCAGTCGTTGGGTGAGCAGCCGGGTGAACAACATCAAGGCCTACATGCTCAACAACGAGCTCGCTGTGGTCGCCGGCATGACCTTCTTCTACCAGAGCTGGAACCACCGCCGGTCCCAGCTGCCCACGAACCGCACCTACTGGTCCGAGGGCTACGTGCTCTACCCCAACGCCAAGGACAAAGAGATCAGCCTCGAGAAGCGGGCCGGTCACAGCATCCTGCTCGTGGGCTGGGATGACGAGCTCGAGGTGCCCATGGTGGACGAAGAGGGCGAGCAGATCCTCGACGCCGAGGGCAACCCCCAGATGGAGAAGGGCTTCTTCCTGTTCAAGAACAGCTGGGGCACCTCGGGCTTCGGCATCAACAACCCCTTCGGCGCGGGCTACGGCTGGCTGTCCTACCGCTACGTCTCCGAGTACGCCCGAGTGGTGGGTGCCGATATCCCCGAGCTCGATCTCAAGGAAGACTGCTCCAACGGCATCGACGACGACTTCGACGGCCTCGCTGACTGCGCCGACGACGCCTGCGGTGCCGACTTCGCCTGCCGGGTCCCCGCGCAGCAGATCGGTGGCGAGAACACCGACGCTGTGGCGATCCCCGACAACACCCCCGCCGGCATCACCAGCACCATCAAGCTCGAGGGCGAGGGTGTGGTCTCCGAGCTCGCCGTCGAACTCTTCATCGAGCACAGCTACATCGGCGATCTGCACGTGACCCTCACCAGCCCCGACGGCATCGAGGTCCTGCTCCACAGCCGTGACGGTGGCTCCAGCCGCAACCTCGAAGAGACCTACGTGCCCTCGGGCATCAACGGCGCCACCATCAACGGCGACTGGGTCCTCGGTGTCTCTGATCTCGCCGGCAGCGATGTAGGCCGCCTCGTGAAGTGGTCCCTCCTCGTGATCCCCGGCGAGGCCGGCGCTGAGGAGATCTGTGACGACGGCATGGACAACACTGGCAACGGCCTGGTGGACTGCGCGGATCCTGTCTGCGCCGCCGCCGAGGTCTGCGACGTGACGGGTGAGCCCAGCCTCATCGAGGTGAGCAGCGAGCAGGCCATCGACGTGCCCGACCGTGACCTCGCCGGCGTGAACAGCACCATCGACGTCGCCGAGTCCGGCGTCATCAGCGAGCTCAGCGTCACCGTCGACATCAGCCACAGCTACCGTGGCGATCTCAAGCTCACCCTGGTGCACCCCGACGGCACCGAGGTGGTGCTCAAGGAGAACGACAACGACAACAGCGCCGACGTGAACGAGACCTACACGGTGCTCGACTTCAACGGGAAGCTCTCCGACGGCACCTGGAGCCTCGAGGTGGTGGACACGGCCCGCGGCGACGAGGGCACCCTCAACGGCTGGGACATGGCCATCAAGATCAACCAGTAACAAGCACGCCTGGCTCGATCCCCACCCTCCGGGCCACCTCAGGCCCCGAATCTCCTGCCAACATCACCGTGACGGTGTGGGTCTCCGGACCCACGGGGGTGGTCAACACCGCCCCATGAGCCAGTCCGTCATTCATCTGAGCTGGATGCTCAGCCTCCAGCCAGCGGACCAGATCGAGCAGCCCATCGAAGCCACGCTTCTGAACCGACCGGTCGTTCAGGTGCAACCACACGCCGTCGACGCCTGGCTCAAGGTGTTTTTCGAGAGCGAGGGCCACTCGACCCATGGTGAAGCGGGCGTTGATCTCCACCAACGGGCGCAGCCGTAGCCGCCCCAGAGCGCCACGGTGTACCAGACCGTCGATGCCAGCGGGGCCCCGGTGTCCTGCTGCAGAGAGCTTCTCTCCCACCAGCCGAGCGTGGTGTATGAGGGCGCTGGGCACGTCGTGTGCGTGCCACCACGTGGCCACCTCGTAGGGCAGCCCGGAGGTGGGATCTCCGAGGAGCGCCCCCTGATATTGCCCCCGAATGTCGGTGAGGAACCGTCCGAGGCCAATGACCCGTACAGACCCGTCGCCCTGGATCTCGATCTGCACCCCGACGTCGATCACCTTGCTCAGCCAGGGCTCCACGACGACTGCGCCGTGCCGCCTGAGTACCCGATCGAGCCAGCGCCCGCGGACCTCGGCGTGCTCACGGAGCTCGCGGGCGTCGACGCGGATCATGTCTCTGCCCGAAGAGCCGAAGGCCCCTTTGACGACGGCCCTTGGCCAGCGTTCGAGCACGTCGGCAAGGGCGGCCTCGGCGTCGTGGGCTTCGGTGAAGGGGCGGCCGAGCACATCAGGTGTGTCGTCGATCCAGGGCGCTCGAGGCCCACTGGCGGCGATCTCGTGGGCCCACTGTGCGCTCTGGGCCTTACTGCTCAGCGTGCGCAGCCCCGGGTGCCAGGGGAGATGTTGATGTTCATCGGTCCAGGGTGGTGGGAGGCTGATATCACCCCCATGGGCTGGTCTGATGACGCCGCTCAGCGCATAGAGCGCGTCCGGTCCCCAGCCCCAGGGCTTGAGGGCGCCGAGCCTCTCACCTTGCAGTCGCATCGGGTTGCTCCAGTACGCGAGGCTGCCGCGGGCGTTCTTCGGTGATCGCACACATCTCCAGTTTGGAACAGAGACACCGAGCTGACGCAGACGCTCCAGGTGAGGCTTCGGCGGTGGCTCGCTGAGCAGGACGATGTCGTCGGCGCTCGCGAGCAACATGGGGATCGTCTGCAGATCTCGGGTGAGCTGCACGACGCCCTGTGGCGGTTGATAGATCTCCGGAAAGAACCCGATGTGGGCCTCGACGGCGGGGTTGAACCAGTAGATGTCGCTCAGAGGCATGAGGGGCCCTCGCAATGCTCGCGAGGGAGTTTCGGGCACGGACACGGACACGGGCAAGGGCACATGTCGAGCGCACGCTGGATCCATGATCCTTCGAGCGAGCTGACTGCGTGAGATCCATGGCTGAGACGCTGCGTATTGGGTGAGACCGGTCAATGTGCCCACCCCGAGCTCGAGGCAAGCCCATGAAGAAGCGTACCCACAGCCATTTGGAAGATCTCCCCATCGTCGGACCATGCCACCTGCCCCGCGGCACTCTGGACACGACGGTGAAGGCGGTCCACTGCGATGCGTGTGAGAAGACCGTGCACAATCTGTCGCAGATGAGCCGGGCAGAGGCGGCAGAGTTGCTCAATGGCGAGGGGCCTGCCCCCTGCGTGTCGTACGAGGCTGATCCCGAGACGGGCCTCATCGTGTACGCCGACGAAGATCCACGAAGAGGAGGCCCGAGCCGGCTGCGCTGGATCGTCATGGCAGCCACCCTCGGGATTGCCAGCGCCGGGGTGGCGAATATGGCAGAGCGCCCCGATGCAGAGGTGAAGGCGGCCATGAGCGCCATCAAGGCACGGCTGGCCCAGATACAGAGTCAGGCACAGAGCCAGAGCACGACGTCAGAGGGATCACTGCCCGGTGGCGGCTTCATCGCCCCGAGTAGAGGTGTGGCTGGCGATGAGGTGCACAATGGCGTCAGCCTCGCCGAGAGCATCGAGTCAGCCTTGTCTCCTGAGCGCGACGCCCACAACTCTGCCAGGCGTGCAGACACTCCACCTCAGACCACCGAGAGGGTCGGTGAGCACATACCGGCAAAGCCTGTCGAGGATGACCGCGCTGTCGAGCTGGTCGCTCTCGCCGAGCAGGCGCCCGAGCCCACCACACATGCGGCCACCCCGGCGTCTGACAGGCCTCTGTATTTCGGTTGGATATTCGACCTTGAACCGTTCGAGCCAGTGGCGGAGGCACACCCGGAAGTGGCCAGCTACCCGGAGGTTGACGATGGCTGCAATGAGGGAGATGTGGTGGGCGGCAAGGTCTGCAAGAGATAGACACGACTGGACATCCACAGGGCCATCGACCTGAAAAATCGGCCTACGAGCAAAGAGTTTAGATCCCCACTGAGAGGCCTGCGTATCGGGGCATATCGGCCACATCGCCCACCCCGGATTCAGAGGCAGACCCATGAAGAAGCAGACCCCCAGCCATTTGGAAGATCTCCCCATCGTCGGCCCCTGCCACCTGCCTCGCGAGGGCCTGGACGAAACCCCCAAGACCGTGCACTGCGGCCACTGTGACAAGCCTGTGCACAACCTCTCCCGCATGACCCGGGCCGAGGCCGGCGAGCTGCTCAACGGTGAAGGGCCCAGCCCCTGTGTTTCATACGAGGCTGACCCGGAGACCGGGCTCATCGTGTATGCCGACGAGGATCCGCAGAAGCCGGGCCCCAGCCGGCTGCGGTGGGTGATCATGGCGGCCGCTGTGGGGGCAGTGGGGGCTGGCGTCGCGCATCAGGTGCCCCATGCCAACGCCGAGGCGAAGGTCAGCTCGGTCATGCACACCGTCAAGAGCCAGCTGGCCCAGATGCAGAGCGCAAAGAGCGCCGGTGAGGCCCAGCTGCCCGGAGGTGGGCTGGTGTCGCCAAGCATGATGGGGTTGAGCGGTCAGAGCGCTGGGGGAGAGACCCTCGGAGAGAGCATCGAGTCGGCCCTCGCATCCCTCGAGCTCTACAACAATGGCCTCAACGGCTCAGGGACGGGGACTGAGGCTGTGCCCACGCCCTCCGAGATCGAGACGCCCTCGCATCTCACCGCGCCCCTCGTGCCAGCGCCCGAGCACATCAACCTGGCCGTGCCTGCAGAGCCCGAGCGGATGTTCTTGCGCGGTGATGTGGCCTATGTACCACCGGTTTCGGCGGATCCCACCGCGCACACCGCTGGGCCTGCCGAGCCAGAGGCCAAAGATCCGGCCTGTGTCGAGACTGAAGAGTTCAGGTCGTGTGATCACAACCCCAACGCTGAGCAGGAGCAGAAGCGCCCCCTGCGTCGCGGAAAGATCAAGCGCCCCCACTGAGAGGTCCTCTGAGCCGGGTGAACCACAACAGCGTCTCGTCAGTGTCTTGAAAGTGGCGCATGCCGCCGGCGACGAAGCCCACCTTCTCCAACACGCGGGCTGATGCCGAGTTGCCTGGATGCACACCAGCGACGAAGCCTGCAGGGCGCAGATGCGTCTCAGCGTACTTCAAAGCACCGAGCGCTGCCTCTGTGGCCAGCCCCTGCCCCCACACCGTCTTGGAGAGGTGAAAAACCATCTCGAGACGGGGCCCGCCCTCACAGAACTCTCCTCCAGGGGACTCCTCTTCAAAGACATTGAAACCACAGGCCCCCACTGGCGTATCTGATGTGTGGGGCACCATGGCCCAGTGCTGGCAGCGATGCCGCTCGAAGTGTCGCCGCCCGGCTTCGATGCTCCGGAGTACGGTCTCGGCATCCAAGGGCGGCTCGACGAAGCGCATCACATCCGGGTCACCCCAGATGGAGAGCCCTGCGTCGAGATCGGCTGTGGACCAGCATCGAAAACGCAGACGCTCGGTATGAAACAAGAATACGGAGCTCTGGTCGTGCATCTACATGGCCTCGTGGGGTCAACTGAAGGGGTGCATACACCGATGTAGAGGGCATCGATCCGGAGGCCGACGACGTGAAGATGATGTCGCTGTCTCCGTGGAGCGGAGCCCATTTCTCAGGAACGCGAGCATATGAAAGAGCGCAGACAATCACCACGACAGCCTGTGAGCCTAGTGCGGCTCACCACCACGGACAGCGCCTTTGCCGTGGCCGATCTCTCCATGGCCGGTGCCCTGGTGCACGATGACGGGGCCCTCGGCGAGACCGGCACACAACACGTGGGCGCCCTCGTCGTGCCCCTCGATGAGGGGACCCGGCCGTTGCCCATGGCGTTTGAGGTCGTGCACCGCGCCGAGGGTCGATGCGGTGTGAAGTTCATCATCCAGAGCGTCGGGGCGCCGGCGATGGGATCATCGATGACAGGTGGGGGGGGGAGCAGCCTCGCCCCTCTGGCCCGCTATCTCGAAGGCCTGGGTGAGGGCGTCGAAGCCGCCGGTTGAAGCGCTGTCGCTGCCCGAAGGGCTCAGCCCAGCGACTCCATGAGGGCGTCGGTGATCTCGGCGTTGTGGTAGACCTTCTGCACATCGTCATCGTCCTCGAGGGTGTCGATGAGCTTCATGAAGGTGGAGAAGTGCTTCTCGCTGATCGCCTTGCTGGTGGTGGGCACCCGCTGCAAGCCACCTTCCTTGGGCTCGATGCCCATCTCCTGCAGCTTCACCTGGATGGTGTTGAAGTCGGTGCGCTCGCCGTAGACGGTGATGAACTCGTCATCGATCTCGAAGTCCTCGGCGCCGGCGTCGATGAGCTCCATCTGCAGCTCTTCTTCGTCGATGCCCTCTTTGCCGAGGAGGAACACGGCCTTGTGGTTGAAGATGAACTGCAGGCAGCCATCCTTGCCCAGTGAGCCGTTGTTCTTGTTGAAGTAGCTGCGCACGTTGGCCACCGTGCGGGTGTTGTTGTCGGTGGCGCACTCCACGAAGATGGCCACGCCATCGGGGCCATAGCCCTCGAAGGTGGTCTCGATGAGATCGTCGGCCCCGGCGCCGCTGCCCTTGTTGATCGCGGTCTCGATCTTGTCTTTGGGCATGTTCTGGGCGCGGGCGTTCTGAATGGCAGCCCGCAGGCGGGGGTTGGCATCCGGATCCGGACCACCCACCTTCACCGCGACGGTGACCTCTTTGATGAGCTTGGTGAAGATCTTGCCCCGCTTGGCATCCTGTGCCCCTTTGCGGTGCCTGATGTTGGCCCATTTACTGTGACCGGCCACAGCGCTCTCCTTCTCTGCACGTTCGGGCAGGTTGCTTACCACGGCAGAGACCACGCACGCTACAGTCTGGGCGTGGTCTCTGAGGGTATCCGTAGAGTTGGGGGGTTACTCTCGAGGCTGGAGGGCGATGCCAAAGCCGTCGATGCTGTCGAAGTCTCCGCGGACCTGAAGGGCCCGGAACTGACCATCACCGCCCGTGCTCGCGCAGCGCACCTCGGGATCGGTGTTGTCGACCTGAGTCTCGGCATCACAGAGTCCCCAACGGGGCACGCCCTCACCCCAGGGGAGGCGCTCGTCGGCGCCAGGATCTCTGGCTGGATCCCCGCCGAAGCGATACCAGCCCAAGGTGAAGATGACGTTTTCCGTGAGGGCTGTCGCCCGCACAGGATCTGTATCGCTCTCGCAGATGAAGGCGACCCCAAAGGCGTCGCGGCTGATGACGTCGTTGATGAGCTGCATGGGCCGGAAGAGGCCGTCGCCACCACTCGAGGTGCATCGGAGCGCTTCACCGTCGCCCTGGAGGACTTCAGGGCATGTGCCCCAGTTCGGTGACTGCTCACCTTGTACGTCACGCTCGGCATACCCGAGGTAGAGCTGACAGTGACGTTGGATCCAGCTGGCCACTTCGGGCTGCTGGTCGTCTTCGCACAGGAAGTTCACGGCAAAGCGATCGTCGCCGTTGACGTCACCCCGAGGCACGAACAGGTGGAACAGGCCGTCTCCACGGGTGGAGATACAACGCTGGCGCCCATCATTGTCCACATCTGCCTCCGGGCAGTTGCCGAAGATCTCGCTGGGTGCCTCGGGACCGCGGTTCTCGTCCCCTTGAGCCAGCCACACCTTGCAGTGGCTGGCCACATAGGGTCCGCAGGCGCGGCCCTCGTCGATTTGCCCGTCACAGTCGTCGTCGACGCCGTTGCATTGCTCCGGCTCTGGTGGGGCGGCTTCGGCGGCGCACGTCGAGCCGCCGTTGCCATCACAGGCGAAGTTACCTGCCTGCCGACACGCGCCGACGCCGGCATAGCAGATCTCGTCGAGGCCCAGATCTTCGTCTATGACCCCGTCACAGTCGTCGTCGAGCTCATTGCAGGTCTCCGGCTCGGGGAGTTGCGGTTCGGCGTCACAGACGAGGCCTCGATCACCGCAGATGTAGCTGCCCTGAACCCGGCACTGATCCACCCCGGCGATGCAGGCGTCGCCCACAGGGAAGTTCTCATCGGCGGTGCCGTCGCAGTCGTCGTCGATGCCGTTGCACTCTTCTCCCCCTGGGAGCGGGTTGCCGGGGGCGATGTCACAGCCCACGCCGCCTTGATCGTCGCAGATCTGAACGCCGCGGCGCGCGCAGGCGCCCACGCCGACCGTGCACCCGTTGCCGAGGCCCAGCCCCTCGTCGATGTTGCCGTCGCAGTCGTCGTCGAGTCGGTTGCACGACTCCGCCAGCGGGCGGCAGCCCGCGTCGACCATGGGGCCCGCGTCCGGCAGGGCTGCGTCGGGCATGCCCTGATCAGCCACGACGCTTCCATCAGCGAGATCGGCATCCACCAGCGCAGCGTCAGGTGATTCCGCATCTCCGGACAGCGCTGCGTCAGGTGGAAAGGCGTCATGAACTGGCCCGCGAAGCTCGTCACCGCCATCGGAAGAGGGGCTGATCACACGTGCGTCGGGGCCCTCGTCGGGGAACTGCGAGAGGCACCCGGGCAGGGCGAAGAGCGACAGGCCGAGCCCGAGCACCGGGGCAACTGATCTGAGGAGCGTACGCATGGGGCGCAGTATAGCGCCAAGTTTGATGTAAGTAGAGGACCTACCTTAGGGGCGGGCTGGATTGGCGGCTCCGAGGCGCCCCAGGCCTCTCACTCGCCAGAGCAGGGAGAAGACCGCCGGTACCAGGAACAGCGTGAGCAGGGTGGACAACGCCAGACCGCCGAGGACCACGGCGCCCACCCCGCGATACAGCTCCGAGCCCGAGCCTGGAAACAACACCAGGGGGAGCAGGCCCGCGAGAGAGGTGAGGGCGCTCATGGCGATGGGGCGCACGCGGCGTCGGACGGCATCGGCGATGGCGTCGGCGAGGGGTACGCCCTGACGCATGCGGGCCAGGGCGCCGTCCACCACGAGGATGGCGTTGTTCACCACCACCCCGATCAAGATCACGAAGCCCAGGGCGGTCATCATGTCGAGGGGCTGACGCCCGAGCCACGTGTTCACGGCCCAGAGCGCCAGCACCCCGCCAGCGCCGGCGAGGGGCACGCTCACCAGAATCGCCAGGGGGGCCAGAAAATCCTCGAAGAGGGCGGCGAGGAGCAGGAAGCAGATGATCACCGCCAACAACAGCACGTTGGTGAAGCGACTCTGAGCTGCCTGGAGGTTGCCCGCCGAGCCGGCGTACTCCACCTGAAGATCCGGAGGCCCGCCACCGGCCTTGAGCGCCTTGTCGACGGCCTCCTGCACTTGCTCGAGGGCCGTCTCCAGGGCCACATCCTTCGGCGGGGAGATCTGGAACTTCAGCGCCCTCCGCCGCTCGATGTGTTGAATGACTGTGGGCCCGAGTCGCTCTTCCACCGCGGCGAGAGAGTGCAGGGGCACCACTTGACCCATGGGTGTGGCCACCGGCGCCGCTTTGAGGGCTGCTGGATCGTCCATGGAGATGCCCCGGGCCCTCAAGACGACATCGCGCTTGGGCTCGCCCTCGGCGCCGAGCTCGCCGATGAAGGCGCCGTCGACATAGGCGTCGACGACGAGAGCCAGCTCTGCTGGGGAGAGCCCCTGGCGGCTGGCCTCCGCTCGGCGAGGGAGCACCCGGAACTCCGGGGCGCCATAGTCCAGGCCGGGGATCGGCCGGATCTGCGCCCCGGGCACCGCCCCCCTCAGCGCGCCGAAGAGACCCGCACCGAAGGTGATGGTGCCCTCGATGTCGGCGCTGAGCAGGTCGACCTCGATGCTGCGACCGCCGCCGAGGCGTCTGCCGAAGAGGCTGGCCTGGTTGGCGAAGGCAAAGACCCCGGGCACCTGACTCTGGGCCTCTCGAACGAGGGCTGCCACCTCACCGGCGCGCTTGGGATCCTGGGCCACGGCCCCCATGAAGGCAGAGTCGGGGGTGCCCACGTAGAAAGTGCGATCCAGCGCAGGCTTGCCGTCGACCTCCACGCCCACGTACTGCACGAGGTGGTGCTGGATCTTCTCGCCGATGGCGTTCATCTCGCTGATGTCGTACCCCGGCGGTGGGATCACCACCCCGAAGACTACATTGCGGTTCCCCGTGGGCAGATACTCCAGCGGAGGCAACAGACTGAGGCCCAGCCATCCGGTGCCGCCGAGGCCGATGACGGCCACCACCAGGGCCCGCCACGGAGAGGCCACGAGCCCCCGCACGCCACGGCCTACCCGAGCAGAGGGGCCCTTCGCCGTCTGCAAGTCTTCTGGGGCTGCGGTGAGATCTTCCGCTGTGGCGCCCTTGCGTTGCCTCAACAGCCGCGCCGAGAAGCTGGGGATCACCATGACGCTCACCGCCAGGGAGGCGAAGACCGAGACCGAGATGGCCACCGCCACGTCTCGGAGCAGCTCACCCACTTCGTCTTGCCAGCTGATGATGGGCAGGAACACCGCCGCCGTGGTGAGGGTGCTCGCGAGGATCGCCCCCCAGACCTCCCGGGTGCCCTTGAGGGCAGCTAGGCGGACCGAGCCGGTGCGTTGTCGCCAGGTGTCGATGCTCTCGAGGACCACGATGGAGTTGTCCACCACCATGCCCACGGCGAAGGCCATGCCCGCGAGAGAGACGATGTTGAGGGTACGCCCCAGAAGGGCCATGCCCAAGGCGGTGCCCACGATGCTCACGGGGATCGACAGCGCCACCACCATCGAGGCCCCGATCGATCGCAAGAACAACAGCAGCACCACCACCGCCAGCAGCCCGCCGAGCAGCAAGTTCTGCCCCACGAGATCGAGGGCGCCCTCGATGTAGCCCGTCTGGTCGCTCACGATGCGCATGCCCAGGCCCTCGGGGGCCAGGAGCTCGTCGTTGATCGCGTCGACCTCCTGGCGGATCTCCCGGGTCACCTCGAGCACGTTGAAGCCCGCCTCGCGGAAGAACAGCATCGCCATGGAGGGGGCACCGTTCACCATGCCCATGGCCGTGGCCTTGCGCAGGCCAAGCTGCACGGTGGCCACCTCTTCGAGCCGGATCGGATCACCATCGGGGCCGGTGCCCACCACGAGCAGGGCCAGATCTCGGGGATCAGAGGGGGCCACGTCGGTGCGGACGATGTAGCGGCGTTTGCCGATGGGCATATCGCCGGCAGAGACGTCTCGGAGGGCGCCGCGGATCACCGTGGAGATGCCCCCCACCGTGAGGCCGCGGGCGGCGAGGGCCCTGGGATCGAAATCTACCTGCACCTCGGTCTCTCGACCACCGATGAGACGGATGCTCGCCACCCCGGGGATCCGCTCCAGGCGTGGGAGGATCACATCTTCCACCCAGGTGCGATACGCCTCGACTTGCCCGCCGCGGATCTCCGCCTGAATCACCGTCACTGCCAGAGGGGGCCCGGTGCTGTTCGCCGTGGAGATCACGGGCCGATCCACCCCCTCGGGATAGGCAGGCACCCGAGACAGCAGGTTGTTCACCCGGACCAGGGCCTCTTCGAGATCAGCCCCAACCTCCAACTCCAGGGTGATGCTCGCTGAGCCACTCCGGCTCGAGCTGTCCATCTGCACCAGCCCCGGCAGGCTCTTGAGCACCTCTTCCTGGGGCTCGATCACGTCGGATTCGAGCTCTGCAGGGGTGGCACCGGGCCAGAACGTGGAGACCGAGAGTGTGGGCACGGAGATGTCGGGGGTGAGCTGGATCGGGAGGTCGGCCACGGAGAGCAGCCCGAACAAGATCACCAGGATCACGCCCACGGTGATCGAGACCGGGCGGGAGACGGCCCAACCGACGATGCCACCCTCAGAGGGTCCACCCGAAGGTGCCGAGGCGTTCACTGCTCTGGCCCCCCTGCGGCCTGAATCTCGCTCATGATCTTGAGCGCCTGCCCGGGCCTCAATCGCTCGTTGCCTCGAATCACCACCTGATCGCCCACGGCGAGGCTCGGCGCTTCGGGCGGCGCCGCCGACGCCTGATTGGGCAACGGCGGTGCAGAGGGCGGCGTGAGCCCCTCGGGAACCTTCACCAGCACCGTGTCGTCGGCATCAGCGAGCACGTGCACGGGGATCGGCACACCTTTGCCATCGATGACCTTCATCACCCGCACGCCTGTGGGGCCACGGACCAGAGCATCGCGGGGCAGGAGCACGCCACCCACACTCTCTGAGGTGCCCATCTGCACCGAGAACCGGACCCCCACGGCCATGCCCGGGAGCAGCCACTGCGGGCGCTCGCCCACCGGCTGCAGGCGCAGGCGCTGAGCCCGGGTGGCGGACTCGAGGGCGGGGATCACGCCGGCGATGGTGGCTTCGGCGGTGCTGCCATCGTGGTGCAGAGTGGCCCCGGCACCTTGCTTCACCGGTAGATCAGGGGCGACCTCAACGATGATCTCCACCTCGTCGGCAGAGACGAGCTGAAAGGCGGGGCTGCCTGCGGCGATCCATGCCCCCGGCTCCACCATCCGGGCCCTGATCACCCCGGAGAAGGGGGCCACGAGTTGATGTCGGTCGCGGCTCGCCTGCAATCGACGCCGAGTGGCCTTGGCACCGTCGAGGCGAGCGGACAGTCGCTCCACTGCGGCCTGATAGCGTTCGCGCTCGGCGTCGGTGACGATGGGGTGCGCCCGTTTGCGGGCCCGCCGCAGGTCCCGACGGGCCTGAGCGAGATCGGCGGTCACCTCGGACTCCGTGGCTCGAGCGGCGGCGATCTCGGGCACGATCAGGTCGGTGTCGAGGCGCACGAGCACTTGATCGGCCTTCACCTGATCGCCAGGGCGCCCCACAACCTCGGAGACCGTGCCGGCTACGGCAGGGGCCAGGGTGACGGCGTGTACCGGTTGCACTTGCCCCAGGTAGCTGCGGGTGTCGGTGAGGGTGCCTGCCCGAGTGGTGGTGACCTCCACTCGGGCAGGTGGCGGACCTTTGCCTTTGGCCTTCGAGGCCGCTTTGTCAGGGTCCTTCGAAGCGCATCCAGAGGCCAGACAGGTGAGGGCGAAGAGCGCACAGAGCAGAGGTGCAGTGGCCATGAGAGGGCGAGTCCTGCGTAAAGGTGAGGTTCGAGTGATGCCGGATCATGGCCCGAGGTTGACCAGAACACGGGGGTTTCTGCGGTTTTTCTCGATTTATAGATGATCTGACCCCTTTTTTCGTGACACCTTGCCGAGGTTGGGACTTCTACGGATACGGACACCGAGTTCGAGCCGACCGATCAGCGCACGTGCGGGCATCTCTGCCCGGGCAGTGTCATCTGCGGGTGGTCGGCCGAGACAACGGGGGAACGTGATGATGATGAAGCGAGTCCAGCTCGCCCTTGCCGCCCTGACTCTGGGTGGCTTCGCCAGCCAAGCCCAGGCACAGGAGTGTCAGGCGACGCCCTTCGCTTGCGCCGTCGACGACTCCATCAACCAGGGTTTGCAGTTCCTGCGCAACGCAGAGCGAGGCACCGGGAGCTTCCGGGGCGCCGCCGGCGACGTGCGGCACAACTTCCTCGGCGTGCTCTCGTTCCTCGAGAAGCGTCAGGGCGTCGGCTGGCTCGGCCGCGCTCAGGGCTTCGACGGCATGGATCCCAACGATCAGCAGATGGTGCTCCGCGCCGTCCAGGGCATGATCGGCGGTGACGTGGCGCTGCAGAACCCCAACGGGCGTCCGTACACCTACGTCACCGGCGGCAACTTGATGGCCCTCTCGGCCTACCTCGCCACCGGCGGCCCCGACGACGTCGGCGCCCAGGTCACCGTGAGCACCGCCGTGGCCAACGGCGTCGCCGCCCTGACCCGCACCCAGGGCAACCAGCCCCCGCTGAACGAAGGTGGCTGGAACTACAATGATCCCGGCGCCTCGGGCGACCTCTCCACGACGCAGTTCGCCGTGGCCGGCCTCAGCGCCGCCGAGAACGTCATCGAGGGCGCCAGCGCGCCGCTGATGATCACCCCCAACTATCTGCAGGCCACGCAGCAGGCCGACGGCGGCCTCACCTACCGGCCCAATGGTCAGTCGAGCTCCTCGATGACCGCCACGGGTCTCTGGTGCTACCGGCTCTCCGACGTGCCCGCTGGTGATCCTCGAGCGCAGCAGGCCCTGAGCTGGATGCGCCAGAACTGGACCTACGACCGCATGGTGGGTCCCTGGGATCCCACCAGCACCTATTACTACTTCTGGGCCATCGAGAAGGCCCTCACCGTCTCCGGTGACGATGGCCTCGGCGGCCAAGTCTACGACGAGAACTTCGGTGACCGCATCCCCGGCATGCTGGGCTACCCCGAGGAGCCCCCGGGCTCCTACTTCGACCTCGCCTACACCCTCGTCGACTGGCAGAACCCCGCCAACGGCGCCTGGGCCGACGCTGGCGCTGGCGGTGTGAACAACGGCTGGGACCAGCTCTCCAGCCACGGCTTCTCCCTGCTCACCCTGCTGCGCTCCCTCGGTGGTGTCTGCGTCGACGCCGATGAAGATGGCTTCTGCGGCCTCGACGACAACTGCCCCGACATCCCGAACCCCGATCAGGCCGACGAAGAGGGCGACGGCATCGGTGACGCCTGCGACAACTGCCCCAAGGTGGTGAACTCCAACCAGGACGACACCGACATGGACGGCGCCGGCGACGCCTGTGACAACTACATCTGCACCCCCGACGGCAACCCCGAGGTGTGTGACGGTGTGGACAACGACTGCGACGGTCTCGTCGACGCCGTGCCCAGCGGTGATCCCATCGTGTCCCCCGACGTCTGCGCCACCGGCCTCGCCGGTCAGTGCGCCGCTGGCGTTCAGGTCTGTGGCGCGGGTGGCCGAGTGGTCTGCCGCGCCGAGGTGAGCCCCGATCCCGACGAGGCTTGCGATCTCATCGACAACGACTGCGACGGTCGCATCGACGAGGGCGTGCGCAACGCCTGCGGTACCTGCGGCGGCGACGCTGCCGACGTGTGCAACGGTGAGGACGACGACTGCGACGGCACCATCGACGAGTCCGCCAGCTGTGGTGGCGGCGACCTCTGCATCCTCGGCGCCTGCGTGGAGCCTTGTGACGGCGGCACCTGCCCCGATGGTCAGTTCTGTGTCGACGGTGGCTGCGTCGACGCCTGCGCCGGCGTCGACTGCGCTCAGGGCGAGACCTGCAACCCCAGCACTGGCCTCTGCGAGGACCTCTGCGCCGGCGTCGAGTGCGACGGTGACCAGGTCTGCTTCGCTGGCGAGTGCGTGGACGACACCTGCTACAACGTGCCTTGCCCCACGGGTGAGGTCTGCGACGGCGGTGAGTGCACCGCGGACCCCTGCCTGGGCATCGCCTGTGGCGAAGACTCCTTCTGCCGCAGCGGCCAGTGCGTCTTCAGCTGCGCCGAGGTGAGCTGCCCTCTCGGTCAGCAGTGCATCGACGGTCAGTGTGAAGACACCCGCTGCGGTGGGGTCATCTGCGAGGCCGGCGAGGTCTGCGTCGACGACCAGTGTGTCGAGTCTACCTGCAACGACGAGGACTGCGGCCCTGGTCGCACCTGCATCGCCAACGAGTGCGCTGACGATCCGTGTGCCTACGTCACGTGTCCGACTCAGGAGACCTGCGAGGTCGTCGACGGTACCGCGCAGTGCGTGGCCGACTGGACGCCCGACGATGGCATGGGCGGCATGGGCGGCGAAGGCGGTATGGGTGGCGAAGGTGGCATGGGCGGCGAGGCCGGCATGGGCGGTGAGCCTGTGGCCGGTGCCGGTGGCATGGGCGGTGAGCCCGCAGCCGGCGCAGGCGGTGCTGGCGGCGACACCATGGATCCCGACGGTGGCGTCGGCGGTGGCATGGTGGGCGGCTCCGGCGGTAACGGTGAGGGCGGCGACAACGAGGACGAGGGCTGCTCGTGCTCCGCAGGCGGCTCCAGCACGCCTTCCCCTAGCTTCCTGCTCGCGCTGATGGCTCTGGTGGGCTTCCGGCTGCGTCGCCGGCGGTGAGGTTCGCTGGGCCTGAGCGGACGGCCGTGCTCGCGCCTGTGGCGGACGACCCAGCAAAAGCTTTCGCTTCGCTGCGTCTGTAGCGGACGGTCATCGCCTTTGGCGACAGCCTGTAGCGGACGCCTCGCCTTTGGCGAGAGCTGTAGCGGACGCTCATTTGCCTTCGGCAAATTCCCTGTAGCTTTTTTGAAGATCAGTTGAGGGGGGTGTGTGTGGGTTCATCTACCGCAAACACGGTTGGCCCCTGACGCACCAGTTCTGGCGTAAGCCCCTACCTGGATCGAGAAACCCACCAGGCACACCAAAAGTCTCTTAGAAAGCTACAGCTCAGGCTGCCGAAGGCAGACTCGGCGTCCGCTACAGCTCTGGACCAGCGCAGCTGGTTCAGGCGTCCGCTACAGGCGGTGCGCAGCACGGCCGTCCGCAACAGACGCAGCGAAGCGAAAGCTTTTGCTGGGTCGTCCGCTCCCATTCAGACAAAGCGGTTCATCTCTTTGACCCCGTCAGAAGACTGGTCATCCGAGAACTGGTACTCCGGATCGAGCAGATCGTTGATGCGATCCATCATCAGATCAGTGAGGCCACGGAACTTGTCGCCATGCTTCTCCTTCGCCGCGGGGCTGAAGGGGACGAAGGGCTCGTGCACGCGGAACTGAGCGAGATCTTCCGAGTCGAGCTTCATGGGCTCACCGATGCGGTAGTGCACCGTGCCCCCCTTGGAGAAGGGCGAGTTCCCCGGGTACAGCTTGTCGCTGCCGTTACAGCCCACAGGTACAATGTCGGCATTGAGATGCTGGGCCATCTGAACGAGGCCGATCTGACCCCGCGACAGCCTGATCGAGCGGGTGCCCTGAGGAAACACGAGCAGGTAGAGCCCCAGCTGGAAAGCCCGCTGGTTGAGGCGGGTCACCTCCTCGATCATCCGCGACCACAGATCCTCGAACCACACCTTGAAGGCTTCTGGCCCACCGTGAGCGTTGACGAAGCGCCTCGCCATGGAGGTGAAGTCGCCGTCCCAGGCGCCCTCGTCGACGAGGGTGCGCAGCGAGCGATACTCATCGCTCTCCGGCGGGCGCTCGGCGATCCGGCGAAATTCGGTGGTGATCACATAGCCACGCGAGGGCAGGGGAATCCCGTTACAGGCGCTCAGGAACGACGCCATGACCTTGTTCTCGTAGTACTTGCCCTTCACCCAGGTGGCGGTGAGCCCTTTCTTCTGCATGTGCAGCCCGAGCTGAAGTGGCCAGTAGTTGAAGCGGTCGGTGTGGTTCATCGCCAGGATGATCGGGCGCCCTGGAGGCGGCAGACGCTCCAGGTGTTCGAACGTTACCTTGGTCTTCTTGGGGATCCTGTGGTCGACGTGGCGCAGGAAGCGCCCCACGAGCCGCATGAACTTGGCGTCTCCAGTGAGCTTCACTGTGCGCAGGTAGTCAGGATCGATCATGGAGGCTCTCCGCGTGTCGGTGAGGTGGCATAAGGGTGGGGCTGTTGCTCGCCAGAGACAAGCAGAGTAGAAGGCTTCACCATGACTGGCTCTTCGAAAACTGTGGTGAACCTGTGGTGGCTCGCGCCTGCGGCGGTGATCGTCGTCGCCCTCCTCACCATGTGGCAACGCAGCCAGGTCCCCGAGCGGTCCGACTGGCAAGATGCTGCAGCGCACATCAAAGCGAACGTGCAGCCTAGTGACGGGGTGACGTGGGTGCCCTATCACGCCGGTGAGGGGCGGCTGTTCTTTCACGATCTCCCGGCCTTTCATCTGCCCGAGCCCGAGCAGGCCGATCTCTCTCGATATCGACGTGTCTGGTTGCTCGGTGCCTTTGGGGCCGACAGCGACGATCTCGAACATCGAAAGCTGAGCGAGGAAGACGAGACACCTGTGAGCGGCCACACCGTGGTGGAGCAGCTCAACTTCGGTCCGTTGTCTCTCGAACTCCTCGAGATCAAAGGTCCTGCGGTGACCTTCGACATGCGGAAGCAGCTCGAGCAGACCACTGTGAACCGAGGGAAGAAGTCATGTGACTTCTGGAGTGGCACCGGTTGGCACTGCGACCTGCGCAAGAGCCCTGAGCAGACCCGTCAATGCTTGGGGAAGCCCATCGCAGAGCGCGCCCGCATGAAGGGGCGTCGGCGGCAACATCATCACCTCGTGGACTTCACGTTGAGAGATTGTGGGCTCGACCCCTGGTTGCACGTGAGCCGGGACGCCCACGTCATCGGTGACTGGCCTCGACGGTGTGTGTGGATGCACCCCGCGCGGAAGATGCCCGTACGCGTCACCTGGCCAGAGGGCGTCGGTGAGCGTGGGGGCACTGTGGTGGTGGACTACGGCTTCGTCGACAAGATCATCGCCGACAACTACAGCCGTGACATTACCAAGGCGCCGCCGAAGTCCGAGCCGGATGCACCGCGGACGCTGCGTGCACAGCCTCTCCTGTTGAGGGTGTTGCGACGCAGCAGCACCTTGAGCAAGCGCACCGTCTCCAACGAGAAGGGGTGGCGGCGACTCACTGTGCCAGTCAAGCCAGGCAAGGGCCCCATCGCCCTCGAGGTGCAGAGCGAAGACCATCACAACGCATACTTCTGCGTCGATGCCACCTTCAGGGAGTCAGCAGAATGAGTGAGAGACCCCTCGAAGGGCTCACCCTGCCCCGGTGGCTCGATCACGGCGTAGGCGGCGTTTTGGCGCTGCTGCACTTCGTGCTGGTGTGGGTCACCCTCGCCGGGACCGGGGTGCCCCGGGACGAGAGCTTCTACTTCTACGCCGCCGACAAGGCCGCGGACTGGGTCGAGGTTGCCCTCGACGACGATCCGCAGACCAGCGCCTTCGACCGCAAACACATCGATCACGGCTTCAAGTTCAACCACGAGCACCCGGTGCTCATGAAGACCCTCTTCGGGGTGAGCCATCGCTGGCTGCACGAGAAATGGGGCTGGGTGGACGATCACCGCTCGGCGTATCGCCTGCCCACGGTGATGATGGCTTCGCTGGCGGTGTGGCTCACCTATCTATTGGGCATGATGGTCGCTGGCCGAGGGGCCGGGGTGGTGGCAGGGCTGGCCCTCATCGCCATGCCCAGGGTGTTCTTTCATAGCCACCTGGCGTGCTTCGACGCCCCGGTGACCTTCATGTGGCTCGCCGTGGTCTACACCTTCGTTCGAGGGGCCCGAAGCAGGCGCTGGGGGGTCGCCAGCGGGGTGGTGCTGGGCTTGGGGCTCGCCACCAAGCTCAACATCTTCTTCCTGCCCTTCGTGCTGCTCGGCGTGGCTTTCGTCGACACGTGGAGCCATCGAAAGCGGACCGGGGCATGGCGTACCCCCAAGGGCACTCGAGGGCCGCTGACCTACTACAGCTGGATCGCCGTCTCGATGTTGATCCTCGGCCCCCTGGTGTTCCTCGCCCACTGGCCCTGGCTCTACTACGACACCATCAAGCACCTGGGCTTCTACATTGGCTTCCACGCCAAACACGTGAACTACCCTGTCGACTACTTCGGCACGCTGTACTTCGACAACCAGCCGTACCCGATGTCGCTGCCCTTCGTGCTCAGCCTGTTCACGCTGCCCGTGGTCACGTTGATCCTGGCGAAAATCGGCGGGCTCGTGGTCTTCAAGCGCGCCTGGGCTCAATGGCGACGGCCGGCAGAGTCCTTCGCGCAGTGGGGGGATCGTCGGGCTCTGGAGCTGTGTGTGCTGGTGAACCTGATGGTGCCCTTTGCCATCATCGCTTTGCCGAACACGCCCATCTTCGGCGGCATCAAGCACTGGATGCCGGCGATGCCTTTTCTGGCGGTGTGCGCCGGGGCAGGGGCCATCCGGCTGGGGCGGGGCATGTTCGCTGGCCGGCAGGCAGCCCAACAGCGTCTGCTCGGCGCTGTGGTCGGGGGCCTGATGTTGATCCCTGGCTTCTGGGCCACTCTGGCGTATCACCCCAACGGAGAGGCGTACTACAACGCCCTCGTGGGCGGCCCGCCCGGGGCCGCGAGCCTGCGGCTGTCGAGGAACTTCTGGGGGTACAGCACCATCGACGTGCTCCCGTACCTCAACGCCCACGCCGACAAGGGCGGGCTGGCCTTCTGGCACAACGCCACCGGTTGGGCCGTCGACGCCTACAAGCGTGATGGGTTGCTGAGGCAGGACATCCGCAACACAGGGGACTGGAGCCCGCCCTACAGTGACTGGGGTGTGTACCACGACGCTCGGGAGAAGCTGCCCGAGGAGCTCGATTTGTGGCGCGCTTACGGCACGGACTGGCCGGTGGAGGGGTCCTTTGTCGACGGGGTACAGGTCATGGGGCTGTATCACCGCTCCGAGCCTCCGAAGGTGCCTCCGGTGCCCGAAGGGGGCCGCTGAGCCGGAGGCGGCTCAGTATCTCTCAGGCACGACGGCGGCGCAGCAGCAAACCGCCGAGACCCACGAGGAGCAGCAGGCCCCCAGCGCCGGTGCGGCCAGCGGCGGTCTGACAGCCGCTGTCGTCGTCATCGCTGCCACCACCATCGACACCGCCGTCAGCACCTGTGGCGCCACCACCGACGGGCTCACCACCGGCACCGCCCTCGCCGCCACCTGCACCTGCTTCACCACCGCCACCTGCGCCGCCTTCACCTGCACCACCCACCACGAGCTCGGCGGTGGTGGTGGTCCAGTTGTCACCGGTGATGGTGCGATCGCCGTTGGCGTTGTTCCCGGCAACGAAGAGGGTGTAGGTGCCCTCGGCGTCGGGGGCGGTCCAACGCATGGTGAAGGTGGCCTGACCCCCAGCGAACTCTTGAGCCATGGCGTTTTGGGTCACTGTGCCCAATAGGTCACGGGTGGTCTCGCCATCACCTGCGAGCGTGCCGTCAGAGGCCGCGGCGGTGATGCCGGCCACAGCGCCGTCACCCTCGACGGTCACGGTGATGTCGATGGTCTCACCGGGGGCGATGGGATCGGCGGTGAGGGCCAGCTCCACCAGAGGGCTGGTGCCCTCGCCGTCGTGACAGCCGAGGCCCGTGGCACAGCCCATCTCGGCGACGTCGGCGCCGGGGCGGCCGGCGCTGTTGGCCTGGGCGGTGAGGGGCAGCAGGGTGCCGGCGAGGCCGGCGAGGGCGAGGGTGCGAAGCGTCGAAGGCATGGGCTGAGAGTCTCCCGAGCGTGTGGAAAAAGAGATGGGCTCCGACCCATAGAGCGTTATGCGGAAGAAACTGACGGAGCAGGCGAAGAACATCGGCGAGAGGTCGAAGGAAGAAAGCGCAGGGAGCCTGTCTGGTCTGAGGCCAGACGCTTCGGAGCCGACAGAGGCGAAGCCGGCGGAGCGCAGAAGCGCCCGCAGGGCAGGCTCTGAAGAAGCACTGAGCATTTCTGAGTTTGAGATCTCGTCGATGGGCAAGTCTGGTGTGGCAGTTTCTTCCTTATAACGCTCTAACGGGCGGGCGGATGATCAACTTGATGATGGCGAAGATAGGGAAGAGGGGGCAGGCGTCGCCATTTTTATGGCGAATTGTAAGCGGCTTTAAGGCGGGCTCAGCGCCGGCGAGCGCCGTCGCGACCGCCGCTGCGGCCACCACGACCGCCGTCACGGCCTCCGCGGCCACCGTCACGACCACCGCGGCCACCATCACGACCGCCGCGACCACCGTCACGACCTCCGCGGCGATCTCGACCGCCACCGCGACGATCGTCGTCACGGCTGCGACGGGGGCGACGATCGTCACCGCCCTCTTCGCGGCGGGCCCGGGCGCGCTCGAGGCCGCGCTCACGGGGGTGACGCTCCTCGGCGGACTGGAAGGTCACAGGGAGGGTGTTCCGCTCTCGCAGCGCAGCCACGAGCTCAGCCTGGGTGAGGCTCTCGCCGGGGATCACCGTCACGCCGTGGCCGAGGCGGTCCAGATCACCGCCGCTGCTGCCGGCGGTGGCGGCCTTCAGGTGGGCCGCAGCGGTGTCGGCGAGGCCGTTCCAGACGTGGTGCCCCTGACCGATGCGGGTCTCGATGGCGTCGATGCGGGGCAGGGCGTACACCTGGTCCACGAGAGCCGACTCCAGATCGCGGTGGTAGGGGTGACCCGCCATCACGATGCCCTTGAAGTCCTTGATGCGCTCCGCCACGGCGTCAAAAGACCAGAGGCGGGGCCCGGGGGACCACTTGGCACCGAAGAAGTCGGCGTCGGCCACCTCGGGGATCAAGATCAAAGAGCCCTTCTCCAGTGCGAGCTCCACACCGGCGAAGGCCCACAGATCCTGAGCCTCGACGGCCTTGATGTAGGCCTCGGTGCGATCGGTGCGGTTACCGTCGGTGATCACCACGCCCTCGAGCTGGGCGTCGTCGATGCGCTGAGCGAGGGCTTCGGGGCTCAGGTCTCCGGGGTTGACGTGGGGATCGATCAGCAAAGGGGGCCTCCAGAGGGGTCGTGGGCCTCGGGTGCGCGGTCCTGAGGACACCGATAGGGGTACAAAATTCGCCGCAGGCTAGCAGAAAAGATGTCCGGGCGCACCACAGCTGGATATGCTCCTGTGTATGCAGCATCTCAAGCGCATCGGGGTGTTCACCCGAGACAACGACGATGACGTGGACTACCGGCTCGGGAGCATGAGCCGTCTCTTTGCTCGAGCGAGCATCGAAACGGTGGTCCTCGCAGAGACTACAGAGCCCGGTGAACTCGATCTGATCATCGCCCTCGGGGGGGATGGCACTGTGCTCCGGGCCCTGGCCACGTACCCTGGGATTCCGGTCCTCGCGGTGAACTTCGGATCCCTGGGGTTCCTCACGGCGAGCGATCGCAACGATCTCGATCAGGTGCTCGTGCGGCTGCTCAGCGACGATGACTGGGTGGAAGAGCGGCTCACTCTTGAGGTGAACTACCGCGGTGAGGCCCATCGCTGCGTCAACGAGCTGGTCATCAAGGGCCCCACTCAGATGATCGACGTGGCCATCACCATCAACGGCCAGACGATCCACACCGCTCGGGGAGATGGGATCATCGTGGGCACGCCCACGGGGAGTACGGGCTACCTGTTGAGCACCGGTGCCCCCATCATCAGCCCCGACATGGACTCGATCATCCTCAAGCCCCTCAACGAGTACAGCTTCTCCAGTCGCTCTATCCTGCTGCCAGGATCGGCGCAGATCGAGCTGAAGATCCTTGAGCAGACCCGGGCCCGGGACATCATCATGGTCATCGATGGTGGCCCCGCCGAGGCCGTGAGCCCCGGCGAGACGTTCCAAATCAGCAAGTCGCCTGTGCCCGCCCGGCTGGTCTACTTCGAGTCGGACTACTTCTTCAGGAACCTGAAATCCCGCCTGCGCTGGTAGCCCCGCCGAGGTCCATCTTTGTCCAGATCCCCTGAGTTGCATCAGCGTCAGGCTGAGCGTTACGCCCGCCGTCGCGCTGCGGTGGAGCGCCAGATCTCCATCATCGCCGCGGTGCGCCTGATCGCCTTCCTCGTCGCCGCGGCCTTCGGCTTTGCTGCGGTGTACGACCGTGAGCCCTGGCTCTATGGCCCTGTAGCCGCAGCAGGGCTGGCGGCCTTCGCTGTCGCGGTGTGGATGCACCGACGCCCATATGCCCTCAAGCCACGCCTTGTGGCCCTGGAGAAGGTGCACCGCGCCGCCGCCGCCCGCCTCGACGGACGCTGGGCCGAGCTCGACGACACGGGGGCAGAGTTTCTCGACGAGGGCCGGCCCGATCTCGGGGAGCTGCAGGTCTTCGGCGTGGGATCGCTTTATCAGCTCATCGGTCGGGTGCGGACCCCCCTGGCACGGCGGCGTCTCGCCAGGGCCCTGAGCGAGGGAGAATCGCTCGACGACATCGCTGCTCGCCAGCAGGCCGCCGCGGAGCTGGCCCCCCTCACCACCTTTCGGCATCGGCTCGAAGCAGAGGCGTTGAGCGTCGGGGTAGACGAAGCGCAGCTCGATCGGTTCCTCACCTGGGCCGAGGCCTCGCCGGCGCCATCGTGGCTCGACAAGGTGCGGTGGCTGCCCTGGGTGACCGTGCCGGCGACTTGGGTACTGCTCACGCTGGCGCTGAGCTTCGATCTGCAGGTGCCGTGGCAGGTGCCTGTGGTCCTGCAGTGCATCATCTATGGCGCCACCACCCTCAAGCTCGGGGGCTGGTACGGCGATCTGGTGGCCGACGAGAAGTACCAGCCCTTCGTGGCCCTCGGGCGCCTCTTCAGGCTCGTGGAGCGCCGCCGATTCACCGATCCGCAGCTGGTGGATCTTCAACGCCGGCTGGCGAACACTGAAGGCGGCAAGGCGGTGCAGCCCTCACAGGCTGTGGCCCGTCTCGAAGGCATCATCGCTGGTCTCGCCAGCCGTCAGAACGCCCTGATGTTCTTCGTCTTCAACGTGCTCGGGCTGTGGGAGATCATCTACGCCCATCGGCTGGAGCGCTGGCGCTCGGAGCACGGCCGCATGCTGCGCGGGCGCCTGGAGGTGCTCGCCGATCTCGAGGCCATCGCCGCCCTCGGCGGGTTCGCCTGGGATCACCCCGAGTATTGTCGACCCACGGTGAAGGCTGAAGGTACTCCGGTCTTCGAGGCCACGGCCATGGGGCACCCGCTCATCCCGGCGAAGGTACGCCGCTGCAATGACTTTACGATGCCCTCTGGTGGCCGGCTGGTGCTCATCACTGGCAGCAACATGAGCGGCAAGAGCTCTTTCCTGCGCACTGTGGGTGTGAACGCCCTGCTGGCCAGAGCCGCTGCGGTCTGCTGTGCCGAGTCATTGCAGGTGGTGGCCCCCTCGGCGAGTACCAGCATCCAGGTCACCGATGCTCCAGAGCTGGGCCTGAGCCTGTTCTATGCCGAGGTGAAGCGCATCAAGCGCATCCTCGACGAGGTGCAAGGCGCTCAAGAAGACGGGGCGCGGGCGCCGAGGCTTTATCTCGTGGACGAGATGCTCCGGGGCACCAACAGCAAGGAGCGCAACCTCGCCACCCTCGCCGTGGCCCGCTCGCTGCTCGCCGCCACCCGCAGCTACGGTCTCATCACCACCCACGATCTCTCGTTGGTACGACTCGCGGAGCAGTTCCCCGATCGCGTGGAGGTGTATCACTTCACCGATCGTGTGGAGGGCAAGGCTCTGCAGTTCGACTACCGGTTGCGTCGAGGGGTCTCCACCACCACCAACGCCCTCGATCTGTTGCGGGCAGAAGGCATCGACGTCGCCGAGGACGATCCGCTCGCCGGTGAGGGCTGAGCGTTGAGATCACCTCAGCCTGTGGCGCCGCTGGCCCGCTCCCGGAACTGAATCCGCTCTTCTTTGGTGAGTATGCGTGGCTCAGCCACGAGGCTGCCGTCGGCGTTGCGGATCGGCGACGGCTTCGCCCGGCCAGCGAGCTTGTGCCGGGCGAGCATCATGGCCGACTTGAAGAGGACCCCCTTGGGCATGCCGGGGTGTGCGTCTTCAGGGCAGCCTCCCCGGGCCTTGCTCGCGTTCACCTTGCCCAGGATCGGGCCCGTCTTGGCGTGGGCGTCAGGGTCGTCGATGATGCTGTGGATCAGCCCCAGGAAAGGCATCCCGGGCTTGTCCAGCGCGTTGCCGACGGGGGTGTGGCAGCTGCTGCAGTACCACCGCAGGGGCCCCTTGGGTGAGAGCCGCATGCAGGCGAGCTTGTCTTCACCTTGGGTGAACTTCACCTGAGCGGGCGACACCTGCAGTACCTCGGTGCCTCCACGCTCGTCGAGCACGTCTGGGCGCTCCAGGGCATAAGCGTAGGTCTGGCAGTCGATGCAGTAGCAGACGAGGCGGCCGGCGGTCTTGGGGGTGATGAGCTCCGCGGTGCCTTCGATGGCGCCGCACTTGCATTTCAGAGACAGGGTGTGGGCGGTCATGCTTTGCCTGATGGGGTGAGTGTTTCGAAACTGTAGGGATCAGCGCGTTTCAACGAGGGCGCGCTGCAGAATTGCGCCAGTGTCGGTGCCCGCTGGCAGGTTGCCGAAGGCGCCTCCGCGCTGCCCGCCCAGGCGAGCACCACAGAAAGCTTCGGCCACTGCCGTGGGCCCGAGCCGCGTCAACAACGCCCCCTGATACGCGAGAACCAGCTGCTCTGCTACATGGCGTGCACGGAACTCGAGGCTCGCAGGATCTGCAAAGTGTCCTTTGAGCCCATCAAGGGCCATGTCGAGCCGAGCGTCTCCGCCGCGGGCTTTCTCCAGCTCTGCGAAGATCAGCCCCAGGGCATCGGGTGTGCGTTGAATTGCCCGGAGCACGTCGAGGCACATCACATTGCCCGAGCCTTCCCAAATCGAGTTGAGCGGCATCTCTCGATACAACGCCGCCATGGGGCCGTCTTCCACGTAACCGTTCCCGCCGAAGACCTCCATGGCCTCCGCGGCCACCATGGGTCCGCGCTTGCAGATCCAGTACTTCGCAGCGGGGGTCATCACGCGACACAGCGCGCCGGCGAGGCCATCGTCGCCCTCGCGGGTGCGGGCGTCGAATGCCGCGGCGAGGTGCAGAGCGAGCATCTGCGCCGCCTCGGCCTCTACAGCGAGATCGGCGAGCACGTTGGCCATGAGCGGCTGATCGATGAGGGCCTTGCCAAAGGCATGGCGATGGCGTGCATGGTGCACTGCACGTGTCACCGCCTGCCGTGTGGCCCCTGCGGAGCCCAGGCAGCAGTCGAGGCGGGTGTAGGTTGCCATCTCGATGATGGTGCGTACCCCCTTGCCCTCGGGGCCCACGGGCCAGGCCAGGGCGTTGTGGAACTCCACCTCGCTCGAGGCGTTCGAGCGGTTGCCCAGCTTGTTCTTGAGGCGCTGGAACCTGAGCGCGTTGGGCTGGCCGTCGGGGGTGAAGCGGGGGAGCAGGAAGCAGCTGATGCCCTTGGGGGCTTGAGCCAGGATCAGCCACGCGTCGCACTGGGGCGCCGAGAAGAACCACTTGTGCCCCACGATGGTGTAGCTGCCGTCGGCGTTGGGCGTGGCCCGCGTGCTGTTGGCGCGCACGTCGGAGCCGCCCTGCTTTTCTGTCATGCCCATGCCCATGATCACGCCTGCCTTGCCTTCGGCGGGCATGAACCGAGGATCGTAATCGGTGCTCAGCAACTTGGGCATCCAGGCTTCGGCCACCTCCGGGTGGTTCTGAAGAACCGGTACGACGCCATAGGTCATGGTGATGGGGCACTGATGACCAGGCTCCACCTGAGAGAGCATCATGGCCTTCGCCGCACGGGCCACGTGAGCTCCGGGCTTTGGATCGGCCCATGGCCCGGTGTGCACCCCCTCGCTGACGCTGAGACCCATGAAGGTGTGCCAGGCAGGGTGGAACTCCACCTGATCGCGTCTGCGCCCCTGAGCGTCGAATGTGTGAAGCACCGGTGGATAGAGGTGGGCGAGGTGACCCTGGTGGAACATCTCGGCGGTGCCCGCCCGGGCGCCGAGGGCGGTGAGGTCTTCCAGCGCCCACTCGGCACCGTTGAGCTTCACCGCTTCGACGAGGCCAGGATCGTTGGTGAACAGATTGTAGTCCCCGAGAGCCGGAGGCTGATTCTGAACTTCATGGGTCGAAAAAGGGTGCAAGGGGGACGACATGAAACACCTCGATTCTCACTCGATGGCAAGACGTTGGGCTGTTTCGGGTTCCATGGCAAGGGGCGATTACTCAGGAAGGACTTCCGCGCCGCGGTGGAGCAGATGTGGTGATGCGCCACACTGTAGAGATGCCCTACAGCGAGGGTGTGGAGAAACACAACAGACCCACACCTGATGATGTGTATGTAGTACTGCAAGGTGCTGAAAATATTAGATGCCAGGTTCAGGCACGCCCCCTGCTCAAGGGCATGGCCGACTCTTCAACCCAAGGAGCCTGCCATGTCTCGCCAGCGTCCACGCCTCTGTCGTCCCCGTCGAGTTCACCTCGCCTTGAGTGCCTGCCTGCTCTCTGCCGGCTGTGGGGCCGATGTCACTTCTTCAGAAGTGCCCTTGGAAGCCCCTGAGCCCGAGCACGAGGCTTCGGGGGCGGAACAGGCAGACGCCTCGAATCGCCCCACTGAGACCCCGGCAACGATGCCCGAAGACAGCACTGATGATCCCCTCGAAGTCCGAGGTGGCCCCCGCCTAGTCGAGGTGAGCCCGGCTGCAGGTGCCGCCATCGAGGGCTCGACCCAGGTGACCGTCGTGGTGGCCCCTGAAGCCTCTCCCATCGTGCGCCTCGCCGCTGTGCACATCGACGCCAACGGACAACCCCTCGGTGAGCTGGCCGCCTCGGAAGAGGCCCGCCTCGACTTCGACGTCGATCCCCAGATGGCCAGCGCAGACGACGCGGTGCACATCGTGGTTACGGCCATCGACGCCGAGAACGAGATGATGCATCTGCGGTTGCGGTATCCCGTCTCCAGCGCCAACCGGATTCTTGGTCGCCTCACCGTCCGCCCTGTGAAGGATGTGTTCGTCACCGCCCTCGACGCGGAGGGGCAGACCCTGGCCCGTGGCCCAGTCTCCGAGGACGGCCGATTCGAACTCACCCTGGAGCAGGGGGCGCGGGGCCCGGTCACGCTGGAGGCAGCCCCGGACATCATCGGCGGTGAGATTTTCGATCCTGGCACCGAGCAGTGGCAGCGGTGGACCCTGGAATCACCCTGGCGCACGCGGGCTCTCGTGGGAGACGCCTCTGTGGCTGTCGGCCCCCTCACCACCCTCGCCGAGGGTCGTTGGCGGGCCATGGGAGGCGCCTTTGACGATGCTGTTGAGGCTGTGGGTGATCACTTTGGTCTCTCTGGAGAAGCCCTGCGCAGCGCCGAGCCTGGCGAAGACGACTTCAAGGCCATGCTCATGGGCTGCCTCGGTGAGCAGGCACATCATCTCGGCGTCAATGTCGGGGAGCCCGTCACCTTCACACATTGGGTGCAGGCGCTTTATGCAGATGCCCTCGAGGACGGCCGGGTGAACTACGGGGCCTTCGCCTGGGCCCCCGATGATGCCCTGCGTCATACCTTTGCTGTGTCGTGCGCCCGTTGGGGAGAAGGTCCTCATGGCGTGGGTGGGTGGCACCTTGAGAACGATGACTACGTCACATGGCTCGAGCATCTCTCCACTGACGAGAGCGCACTCTCCTTCGCGGAGGATGGCCTGTCGCTGTGGTCCGCCCCGGAGACCACACTCATTCTCACCGAGCAGGGGGCCCAACAGAGGGGGGCGCAGCCAGGGGGCAGCATCTTCATCAACGTCGAGGCTCGTAACTCTGCAGTGGGTGTCGCGGCGCTGTTGCTTCAGAGCGGCGACACCTGGATCGACACGTGGCCCGACGACGTCGACCCCCGGATCGACGTCCGCGACGGCGAGGTCCGCGTGGCTCAGGCCGACTACCCCGAAGGCAGCTCGGTGACCATCAGGGCCGAGGCGATCGATCTGCTCGGCCGCTCGGTGTCCGATGACCTCACGTTCATCGTGGACACCGAGGCGCCCCGGGTGAGCGTGGGCCTGCCCGTAGGGGGCGTAAAGGCTGAGGGGGTGGTGTACTGCCCGTTCGAGGTGTGTGAGCTGTCGTTCTCCGTAGAAGACGCCACGCTCAGCGAGCTCGAAGTGCGCCTCGACGGCTCGCTGGTCGAGAGCTGGGAAAGGGCCGAGGCCGATCAGTACGCGGTGCTGTTGCCCTTCGATGGAGAAGGGGCCCACACAGTGACCATCACCGCCACCGACGTCATCGGCCACGTCACCGAGGTCGAGCAGCGTGTCGTCGCCAGCCTTTCACCTCCGGCGATTCACCTCGAAGAGAGCGAGTATTTCGACGAGATGGGCATGCTGGTCGATCGTGAAGGCCGACGCGTGCATCCTCAAGACGCCGATCTTGTCCCTGTCGTCGATGGAGGATTGCTGCGTCGGTGGCAGAGCAGTTGGGCCCTTGAGGCTGATCCGCTGAACCCGGTGGCTCTGCGGATCGCTTTGGATGAGCATCCCGACATGCCCCTCATCTCCCCTGTGGTCACGGCCCGGTTCGACCAGGGGCCCGCCCGACGGCTCCCGGTCACCCGCCGTCCGGGAGGCCTCTGGCGTGCAGAGATCACCGGGCCCGCGGTGGGGCTCGATCTCAGCGACGCCCCCCTCGGCCGTGGTGTGCCCCTGGAGATCGAGATCGAGGCCCTCGACATCTTCGGCCGGCGCACAGTGGAGCAGATGCGGTTCATCGTGGAGGTGATGGCGCCTCCGGTCGTCGTCCGTCAGCTGGACCAGAGCGCCATCGGGCAATTCACCGTGGAAGATCTCAGCTTCGAGAGCGAGGCGTTGCAGGCGCTGCTGTCGCCCCGGAGTGCATATGCCCAGGGCGTCGTCCTCGGCGCCATGGAGATCACCAACCCGCACACCGTGCCCCTCTGGATCACCCTCGATGCCCCCAACAGTCTGGATGTCTCCGTGACCCAGCAAACCCGTATCTCGGGTCTACATCTGCCGTCATTGGCTCGGAGCAACCCGAGCTATCGCGCCTGGGACATCGAGGTGGACTGTCTGGAGCCGGTGTTGGGGGGCCTGTGGATCAACCGAGCTGACCGCTTCGCCACTCGAGTGCGTGGGCAGCTGGACGCCCACGGTGTGCAGACTTTCACCGGTGGCGCCTGTGAGCCCCTCGAGGCCGAGCGGGCTGGCGAGCACTCGATGATGATGCCCACAGGGTGGGCACTGGCGGGGGAGGCGCGCCCGGAGATGGCCGTTCGAGAGACCCCGGAGGGGGCACTGCAGGTCCGTCTGGCACCCTTTGAGCGGGTGGTGGCGTATCGGATTCTACAGCCCACCCGGGAGATGCTGGCCCCGGTGGTGAGTCAGCTCGAGGGCGTTGGCGGCGTCACCTTCAGCGCGGCGCTTCAGGATGGCGAGACCGGGCTGTTCAACCACGTGCCTGATCGCCACTGCGCCCCTGGGGCGGAAGGGTGTCCGGAGGCGGGGCCCTGGCTGGGCAAGCGCTTTGTAGATCTCACCGACGTGCGTCTCACCGAGCGTCGTGACTGGGACAGCTGGGCCTATGTGAGAAGCTGGGGGACCTGCAACGTGGGCGATGCGCCGGGTTGCGGGATCGGTGGCCGCAGCTCAGGGCGACTGGGCCCCATCGCCGACGTCGCCCTCAGCCGAGGGCAGCCCTGAGCTGCACTTGATGCTGCCCGCCGCCTCTTTACTGTCTGCCGAAGCCTTGCCCACGAGGTACCCTGGCAGGTAGAGCCACCATCCGTCGTCACCCCGCCTTTCGGCCTCGAGGAAGACCCCCGCGTCTTTCACCAGCCCGACACCCTCGAGAAGCTCGACCCCTACGGTTTCAGGGCACCGGCCAAAGCCACCGGCGACTCGATGGGCTTCTGCCTGAGCCTTGAGCGCTCTCAACGTCGCCTCTCGCATGGCCAGTCTACGGAGCAACTGGCCGGGATCAGGTTGAGCGACTCCGTGCAGAATGCGCAGCTGCTCTCGACGCATCTTGCGCATCATCAAAGGCATCGCCGCTTCGCCCTCACCAGCAGCTGTGTCACGTCGCTCGACCAGAGCCTCATACCGCCGATCCCGCTCTTGCAACCCTGAGAGACACGTGAGGACCCCAGCGCCCTGGGGGCACATCTCGTCTCGCAGCTCGACGGTCTCGTCGAAGCTCATCAAGGACAGCCAGATCTGCTCTCGTTCATCATCAGTGAGCATGAGACGGTCGCGCCTGTCGGGCAGGGGTCCTTCCGGGTGGGTCCAGCCTGGGGGCATGACGTCGAGCAGGGCCCCGCGATACGCCGACTCGAGCATGTCGTAGCTGAGCATCCCACCCACGGGCGGCTGTGTGCCGATGAGGATATCGAGCATCTCGATGACCTCTTCGAGCTGGCGCACGGTGAGGCGGGGATCGTCGAGGATGATCGTCGCTGCGGCGCCCAGGCGGCTGATGCTGAGGGCAGAGATCGTGGCGGTGAAGATGTTGCGGCCCCCACGCTCAAGGTCGTGCTGCAGCCGCATCCCGTCGAAGGCGAGCCGGAGCGCCGCCATGGGATCCCTGGTGGCCATATCGAGGCTGTGCAGCGCCGTGGCCAGGGCCAAAGGCTGGCTGTTCATCAACGACTTGGAGGCCCTGCGACCGAACAGGCTGGGGCTGCACATGGCCTCATGGGCTGCGAGCGACGACACCTTTTCGGGGATCAATGCACAGGCTGTCAGAGCAGTCTCGCGCGCTTGAGGTGTGGCCCGGACTTCGAGCTGTTTGGGATCGAGGCCTAGATAGAGGTCAGGCAGTATTCGGCCGATGCGCTCGACCTCGGTATAGCAGCGCGCATGAGGCCCTTCGTCGTCGATGAGCTCGAGCAGAGCCACCTCGCCGTCGCCGATGGTGGCTGTACCGTGAAGTACGGGGCGGGGGCATTGGCGTTGTCGGTTGTCTTCTGCGGCGTGCTCCAGGCGTGACACCAGAGTCTGCTTCTCTGTCTCGGTCAAGCTGGGTACGGCGACATCTGCGTTGTCTTCACAGCCCACGGGCATACACGCTGAGAGCGTGAGACAGACAGCATGGCAGAGCAACGAACGTATCAACGGCAATCCTCACACACAGGGTTGTCTTCACAGAGCACCCACTGGGGCTCTCCGAAGTAACCGAACCGCTCTTCGAAAGTCTCCCGCAAGCCCTCACATATGCGCGCCCGGGACATGTTGGCGCCGTTGAAGTTGGCGTTGACCACCTGACACGCTCCCGTGAGATCTGCCTGTACGAAAGAGCCGCCAGAGAAGTCGCTGAAGACCATAGAGACATTGTCGAAGGTTGCTTGATTGAAGGTGCTCCTCTGAAAGTCGGCGCCGCGCATGCAGGCGTCGGTGAACTCCGATTCGTCGAAGGACGACTCGGTGATCTGCGCCTGGTAGAAGTTGATCCCGTGCATCGTGGACCGTTCGAATGTGCTGCCGCTGAGTTCGACCTCTCTGAAGCTCGCACCGGTGAGATCGCTGTACCGGGTGTGCAGCTGCTGGCCGGCGCTGTGGTCGAAGACTGTCCCCAGCGCGGACACGCCGGAGTTCTGCGAGGGCAGGTTGGTGCGCTCTCCAAGGGCGAGATCGTCTAAGCGGGCGCGGACGAACGAGGTGCCATCGAGATTGCCCCGCAGCCGAACGTCAGTGAAGCGAACCTGGTCGAAGATACACCCAGTACAGCTGGCATTGCGTTGGAAATGGCCGCGGCGGATTTCAGCGCGGGTGAAGTTGCTCCCGTCCAGGGGCCCGATGATGTTGAGGCTTTGTAGCGTTGCGCTCTCAAAGTTCATGCCGACGAGCGCGTCGCTCGTGTCGAAGTAGGTCTCCACAATGCGCGCCCGGCGCATCGACGCAGGCGGCACCACGCTGCTGAGGTTGGCCTCGGTGAGATCGGCGCTGTCGAGCAGCACCGCGCTCAGATCTGCGTTCATGAGCGACGCCCCCCGCAATGAAGCCCCGGAGAGGTCAGCCCCGGCGAATGTCTCGTCTGCGAGATCGAGATCATCCATACGGGCATCTCGGAGATCGGCGCCGGTGAAGTCCACGCCCTCAAGCGTGGCGTCGAAGAATGACGCGCCGGCGAGGTTGATGTTGATCGCCGAGACATTGTTGAGGGTGATGGCATCGAAAACGGCGCCGGGCATGACCACCCCATCGAGGCGGACGTCGTCGAGGGTGGTGGGGGCCACGAGGCAGGCCGGGTGCAACCTGATCTCACCCTGAAAGCTGCAGTCGCCCTCGCCGGGGATGCCATCGCCCTCTCGGATGTTCGTCCACTCGCATGTATTTACGAAGGGGTTTTCGGGCTCAGGCAGCACCTCACCTTCTTCATCTGAGAAGCACGGTGACTCGTCGGGACAGGCACCACCGTTCCACAGCCCCAAGATGCATTCCTGAGCCACGAGGCGAGTGCCGCCATCCCTCGGGCTTTTGTAGAAGTTGCCCACATCACCGAGCGGGCTGTCGTTGCAGAACGCCAGCCACTCTTGGAGCGTCTGGTTTTCCCGCCCGGGGCATGCCTGCCTGTATTCGGCGAAGCGACGGCAGGTGAAGTAGGCCTCGGGGAAGCACGCCGCGGGTTGCAGGAAGGACAGCCGCGGCGCCTGCCCGATGGTGGCGCCGCGGAGCGTGGCGCCGAACAGATCGACGCCGCCGAGGCTGGCGCCTACGAGGTTGGCCCCGTCGAGGGCGGCCCCGTCGAGCCGAGTACGGCAGCGACAGTCCTCAGGGATAGGCTCCACGTTGCAGCGGGCGCCCGGATCGTAGTCCGACCAGGGCGGCAGGGTGTCGCAGGTGGGCGAGGGGCGGATGTCGGTCTCGTCGATGACCGCGTTGATGAGCGAGGCCTGGCTGAGCCGCGTGCCCCGAACAGAGGTGCGGCGCAGCAAGGTGGCGCTCATCTGAGCCTCGCGAAGATCGGCCCCGTCGAGGGTGGCGCCAGAGAGGTCGAGCTGGTTGAGTCGCGCCCGGAACATGCACGCGAAGCGCAAATCAGCCAGTGCGAGACTGCTGCGGCCCAGATCGGCACCGGCGAGGTTCACTCCCGGCATGAAAGTGCGGGTGAGATCGGCGCGGGCAAAGAGCGCGCCCTCGAGCTTGACCGTGGGCCCATCAGGGCCACATGGGGCCTCGGGCCAGGGCTCGAGAGGCGCGCCGAGGTCGGGCCAGGGGCTCTCGGCGTCGGCGAGTGGTAGCCCCTCTTCGTCTCGCTCGGCTTCGACGAAGAGAGCGAGGCCGAGACGGGCCGCGGTGAAGTCGGCCCCACGCAGATCGGCGCCGGCGAGGCTCACCCGCTCCATCTCGGCGTTGGCGAAGCTCGCATCTCGGGCCACTACGCCCTTGAGATCGACCCCTGTGAGCGTCGCCCCCGAGAGCCGAGCGCCGATCAGGATCGCCGCAGCGCCTTCACCAGAGCCCAAGATCGCCCCTGTCAGGTCAGCCTGACTGAGATCGGCCCCGAGGAGGTTGATCGGCCCCTCGGTGACGCCCTCGGGGCAGCCCACCGCCTCCCCGAAGTGCCCCGTGAGGTTCGCCCCCGCGAGATCTGCGCCGGCCACCGTGATGCCCGCCCGCAAATCACAGGCGTCGATGGTCTGCCCTCGCAGGTCGAGGCGTGCTTGAGCGAGGTTCTGCAGCGTGATGGTGATCGCCTCGAGATCTGCCCGAGGTTGAGCCTGCGTCAGAGTCACGGGGCGCTGGACCAGAGAGAAACCGGGTCGGGTGACCTGAACGGTATAGTTGCCCTCGGGCAAATCGCTGAAGACGACGGGCTCTCCGTTGTCGAAGACGGGCTCCTCTGTACCCGGGGCGGGGCCGATGAGGGTGACCCGTGCGTAGCGCTCCCCGAGGGGCAGCCACTCTGGTGTGATGTGGACGCGCAGCCTGATCTCACCTTCGATGGGATCTCGGGCGAGGGTGGTCTCCACAGGGTTGCCGGCCTCGTCGACGAAGCGATCCTCTGCCCACTGCAGTGGTCCGATCTCCCCTGGAGCAGTGTAGCCCTCGCGGCTCACCGAGAGGGTGTATCGCTCGTCGGGGGCGGCGGGGAGGGTGAACCGGCCGTCGGCATCGGTGATGGCCTCGGCGAAGGCGAGATCATCGGGGCTCAGACGGGCCTGCACCCGCGTGCCGCTGTGATCAGGACGATCGATGAGGAGGATGCGTCCCGAGAGAGAGACCGCCTGGGGTGAGCGTGAGGTGTGCTGAAGCTCGAACAGACCCGCAAAGGCATCACCGCCAGGATACGTAGTGATGTCACGGCGATCAGCGACATAGCCTGGGCGACTCACCTCCACGGTGTACTCCGAGGCGAGGACGTCATCGAAGGTCACCTCGCCATCTTCATTGGGGCTGCCTTGTTGAACGGTCACGCCCTCCGAGACCAGGCTCACAGAGACGGTGGAGAGTCGCTCGGGGGTCTGGAACTGTTCGAGGCGGACGATGGCTTGAACACGTCCGGGTTCGCCTGTGACGATCACAGGCTCGAGGGAGAGGGTCTGCCCGGCAACGACGTCGACTGTGCGCTCCTCGACGCCATGACCCTCGGCCGAGAAGCGCAAGATCGCCCGCCCCGGTGGCAACTCCAATCGGAACTGTCCGTCATCACCGGTGACGGTGAGGTAGGGGGTGCCTTGGGCTTGCACGGTGATGCCCGCGTGGCCTGCAGCCCCCCCGCCACTCCGCCTCGCCGTGCCCTCTACTGCGCTGTCCACCTCTGCGGCTCTTGGGGCCTCCAAGGCGACGTCGCCCACGTCGAGATCCCGGCCGATGATCACACTGATGCCTGCAGGCGGGGCTCTGAAGCCCTGAGACTCGACGGACAGCAAGTACCCTCCGGCGAGCACACCACTGAAGATGAAGTCGCCCTCGGCGTTCGGCTGTGCTTCACGGGGATCTGTGTCCACACCCACAGGTGACAACCGCACGCGCACCTCGGCAAAGCTGTCCGTGGCGAAGCCCTCGGGCAGGCGCAGGCGCCCGGTCACGGTGGACGTGGCCTGAACGCTCTCCGGCGCAGCAGGATCATAGGGGTTGTCGGCGGGCACGTCGGTGCACGCGAAGAGCACCAGAGGCAGCAGGGTGAGCAGGGCGGCGCGCATGGCGTCTCTCCAGCTGTGAAGAAGGGTCACTCAGGGCGGGAGCATCTTGCCTCGAACGTACTCGGAAGTCAGGGGGGAACAGTCTGATGAGGGCGACGGCGTTGTGGCATATTCCGCGCCCCGTCGTTGTGCTGAGGAGACCGCTCGATGTGGATCCAGCCGACTCGCTTGAATCTATTCGCTTTGTTGTGGGTGGCATCATGTTGTGCCACGGCACATGGACAGATCCAGGTGGTGGGGGCGATCAACGCCGAAACCACCTGGAATACCGCCGGCAGCGCCTACCAGATCGATGACACCCTCACGATCCAGGCAGGGCCCATCCTCACGATCGAAGCTGGGGTACGTGTGCAGGTGGGCGACAACAACAGCGCATCGGTGCAGGTGCTCGGGGCCGTCGATGTGACCTCGCCCCAGGTGCGCATCGCCGAGAACTGCGACCCAGAGCCCGCCGTGGCTGGCGCGCCGCTCACAGTCACCGTGAAGTTGCCCCCCGACGTCGCGGGCAACTCTGCCCTCACTGATCCGCTCGAAGGTCGCTGTGGTGCTGCCTCCGGACGTGACGCCCCCTGTGGTGGAGCTCGGCCCGGTGGCCGACGGTCAGCAGCTTGGCACCCAGGTGACGATCACTGCCACTGTGACGGACGATCGAGGGCTGGATAAGGTGACGCTGCGTCATCGCGTCGTAGGTGCTCAGGCCTTCGCAGAGATTGTCATGGAGGCTGGAGAGGATCCCTCGAGCTTCTCAGCCACTCTCCCCGAGGATGGTGCTGATGATCCCTATGCCCTCGTGGTCGAGCTGCCCGACGAGGCGGGTCCGATCATCGAGGTGGCCCCTCTGCCGCGGCATTTGGGGCGTGGGCAGATGTCGCCGCCGTTGAATCAGGTCGAGCCCTTGTCGATGAGGGCGATGGCCGCCTTCAGCGGCTTCTGATGGCTCGCCTTTGACCAGGTCGGGGCGGCGAGGATGAACTCCAGAACTGGCTTTGCCGCCGCCCCCATCGACTCCACCATGTCGAAGGCGTGCACATCGAGAGAGGTGAGCAACGAGCCTCGAGCCACCTTCGCGAGAGCCATCGCCTGCTCGGGATCCGTCACCCCTGCCATGATCAGCTCGGCGCGGCCGTATGTCGCCGCAGCATTGCCTTCCACCACGGATAGATACCGGGCCACATCCTCACTCACCCAGTCGTCTTCGCGAGAAAACAGCAGGCCCAGTCGCTGTGCCCAGACCATCGAGTCGGTCTCGCTCGCGGTCTTCAGCGCTTCGGCACGAGCCTCGGCGGCCACCGCTCGGGCTGCTGCATAGTCCGCCTCGGGCAGCGCGAGCACCCAGCGGTGGAGAGGGGGCCACATCCTCCACTCGAAGTAGGTGCCTCGCAGGCGCGAGTGCCACACCCCGTTGGGATTGCTCGACGCCGCGGTGAACTTCGTGTGGCTCGTGTCCTTGCCCGCGGTGCTGGTGGAGTGGCCGCCGTTCCCGAAAGGGGCCTTCGACAGATAGATGTGTTGTACGAGCGGCCAGCCCCCCTGATGAAACCAGAGCGCCATGAGCGCCCCGGAGAGGGTGGTCATCACCTTCTGATTGCTCGTCTCCACGCCGGGGCCCTCCGTGAGGGCGATGTGGGCCCGCATCAACTCTTTCTCCGCGCTGCCCGGCACAGGCGGCGTGTCGTGTTGATACTCGGCGAGCACCTCGGCGAGGAGATCGGCGTAATCCGCTGTCGCTTCGTAGGTACACCCGTCATCGACACAGCGCAGATGGCGCTCTCGCAGAATCTTCCAGCCCGCCTCGGCTGTGGGGAGGGGATCTTTCGGATCGGCCTTGTGAGGGAACCGGAGCGCGCCCAGCTTCTTGCGCTGTGCCTTCGTCCAGGGGATCTCGGGGTGGGGGTAGGGCGGGATGGGCTCACGCTTCGTCCGGGCCATGGGCACCTCTTCACAACATAGAGGCACGTACGATAAGCCCGGTGCGCATCATCTCAAAGGAACACTACTTCTTGCGCACCTTCACCTTGATGCGTCGGCAGCCATTGTCGGCGGGACGACCCTTGTTGATGAGCATCTCGTAGGGGCTGTCGTCGTTGTTGCGTACGGTGAGGGTCTTCCACTTGCATTTGGGAGATCCCAACATGTCTTTGGAAACCTCGACCTCGCCAAAGATGGTGCCCACGGGGGTGTCCTTACCATTGAAGGGCTCCACATAGAGGATCACCTGCTCACTCTGGCCCTTGAGCCCTCGAGCGGCGACGTCCACATGGAGCTTCTTCGTCTTGCCGTTCGACACCGTAGTAAAGGTCTTGGGCTTGTCGATGCTCTTCGAGGGCTTGTAGATGCCAGCATTCACCCACTTGTCGGTGTTGTTGTTGACCTTGAACTGCACCTTGATGGCGTGGGCCATCGAGGGCGCGCACAGGGTGCAGGCGAAGAGGAAAAGCAGGGCGCGCTTCATGGCAGATCTCCCTTTGAGTCCGTCTGTGGTTGCTCAACGAGCAAGGCGCGATGATCATGCAAAGCTCTACGATAGAGATTGCTTAAAAGCCAAGGGGCATATCGGTCGAGCCAGCGATAGAGCTTCACCGACCATGGAAAGATCACCTCTCGACGCCCACGCGCGACGCCGTCGACGATCTTCTGCACCGCCACATCGAGGGGCACAGTGGGCGGATCTCCTCGTCGCTTCAGCTGTGCCCGATCCACCCCGGCATATCGCGCGTTGTCGAAGAAGCCCGTGTCGATGAAGCCCGGGCAGACCAGAGTGACCTGCACACCAGAGGCTGCCGCTTCGTGTTGCAAGGCGCGGGTGAAGCCCACCACTGCATGCTTGCTGGCCACATAGGGGGCGGCGAGGGGGGCGCTCACCAGGCCGAAGATCGAGGCGATGTTCACGATGTGGCCGCCGCCTTGTTCGAGCATGTGGGCATACGCCGCCTGGCTGCCATACACGACGCCGAGGGTGTTCACCGCGAAGATGCGTTGCCAGTCTTCGGTGGGGATGTGCCTGATCTCGCCGTTCACCGAGAAGCCTGCGTTGTTCACCATGAGGTCGAGCCGACCGAACTCGGAGACGACGCGTCCGATCGCCTGAGTGACCGAAGATGGATCCGAGACGTCGAGGGTGATCGCTTGCGCCGCGCCGATGCTCGACGCGGTCTCGGCGCAGCGCACGTCATCGATGTCTGCGATGATGACTTTGGCGCCACGGTCGATCCAGGCTTGAGCGAGCCCGCGGCCGAGGCCTGAGGCGCCGCCTGTGATCAGCACCACAGATGACGCGACCCTGCCCTGGTTCATAGATTGAAGTCCTTTTGGTCTCGGAGGCCATGTAGTATATCCCCCCATCCCCATACGAAGGAGCGCATCATGCGTCGAGTCGATCTCGCCCTCCTCGGGCTGCTGTCGGTGGCCGGCTGTGGCACCGCCGAAGAGACCCAGGCCCCCGACGAAACGAGCGATGTCGACGAGCGACGCGACTCCGAGTCCGGGCAGTTCCTTCGTGATGGCAAGACCGACAGCAACGGCGTCGAGGAGCGCAGCTGGTCTGCTCAGTGCGTGCTCAACGTGGCCAACGAGGCCACCCTCGAGCAGCTCGATGACGACATGTCGCTCTGGAGCTTCGCCGCACAAAACATCGTCGACGGTCGTCCCTACGGCACCATCGAAGAGGTGGACGATGTGAGCTGGGTCGGCCCCTACGCCTTCTGGCAGATGGAAGCCTTCGCCGAGAAGAACGAGCTCTGCCCCGGTCTTGGTGAAGAGTACCCCCCTGCAGGAGAGGTCGACGCCATTCTGGCTGTGACCCAGGCCAGCGTCGATCACGTGAACAAGAAGTGGGGCGAAGGCGAGCGCCCCTCGCGGCGTGACGCCCACCCCAAGGCCCACGGCTGCGTGAAGGCTTTCTTCGAGGTGGAGCACGAGGCCGACGTGCCCGAGAGCATGAAGGTGGGCGTCTTCGCCGAAGAAGGCACCCGCTACCCTGCCTGGATCCGCTTCAGCAACGGCTCCTTCACCATCTCGCCTGATCCCGAGGGCGACATCCGGGGCATGGCCATCAAGCTCATGCAGGTCCCCGGCGACAAGGTGCTCGAAGCAGAGAAGGACGCGCCGACTCAGGACTTCCTGCTCATCAACACCCCGGTGTTGATGGTGCGCAACGCCATCGATTACGTCGAGTTCTCCCAGAAGGCGTTCGACGGCAACCCGGTGAGCTTCTTCTTCGATCTCAACCCCCTCGAGTGGAACATGAGGGAGCTGTGGATCACCATCTCGACCCTGGGCAAAGACATCGCCAGCCCGCTGCTCTCGCGCTACTGGAGCACCACCCCCTACCAGCTCGGTGACGCCCACGCGGTGAAGTACAGCGCCCGACCCTGTGGTGGTGAATCCGACGAAGAGCCGAAGGATGCCGGTGACAACTACCTGTCCGAGGTCCTCGCTGATCACCTCGCCGAGAACGAGGCCTGCTTCGAGTTCCTGGTCCAGGTGCAGACCGACGCTGAAGAGATGCCCATCGAGGATCCGAGCTTGGAGTGGGACGACGATGACTCGCCCTACCTGAAGGTGGCCACGATCAAGATCCCCAGCCAGACCTTCCTGGGAGATGCTCAGAAAGACTTCTGCGAGCACCTGTCGTACAACCCCTGGCACACCCTGCCGGAGCACACCCCCCTCGGTGGTATCAACCGCACCCGCAAGGTGGTGTACGATGCCATCTCGGCCCTGCGTCACGGGTACAACGAGCAGCCCCGCATCGAGCCCAACAGCCACGAGATCCCCGCGCTCGACTGAACTCTTCCTCCTGCACATTTCGATGGACCCTCTGAGCGTTGTGGCTAGGCCCTTGTAGGCAGTCATCGCTTCGCTCTGCCTGCGTAGGCGCCACGCCTTCGGCACATCTTCGATGCGCCTCGTCGGTCGCGTACACGTCGGCGTACTCGCTGGCGCGAGCAGGCCTCCGGGTAGGCAGGGTCGCTCAATGCTGACGCATTGGTTGCTCGCTCCCCTGCGTAAAGAGCCAGTTCTGGTGTGGCTCTGTGCTGCTGCCAACGCTGTTGGGGCTTACGCTTGGCGTTGAGACTCAGAGGCCTGCACGTTCGCGGTAGGTCGAATCCCGGTGGGGTTCAGCAACAAGATACAGAAGAAGCTCTTTACGCAGGGGAGCGAGCAAACAAGGCGAAGCCTTGAGCGACCCTGCCTACCCGGGAAGGTGCCTGCCTCAGCAGGTGCCTGAACGTGTACGCGACCGACGAGGCGGCCCGAAGGGCTGCCGAAGGCCGGACGCCTACGCAGGCGGAGCGAAGCGACGGCTGCCTACCAGGGCCCAGCCACAACGCTCAGAGAGCAAACTCTCACAAGAGCCCAGCCAAGTACGTCAGCGGCAGCAGACAACCGGCAGATCCCGGTTGCATGCCTGGTTCAGCAGGAAGGTGTGATAGTCACCCGACAACATGTTCCCGCTGAGGACGATGTTGCTGAATCGGACAGCGCTGCCTCGCGCGACATCTGCGCTGCTGTAGCGGAGGTTCCAGCAGTTGCTCGAGCCCGTAAGGTTGGCGTTGTTGCCACTGGAGCTGTGGAAGACCGTCCACATGTCCTGACCGATGAGCGCGTTGCTGTCGTAGTTCCCGCTGGCCATGGCCCGCTCGATCTCCCCCTGAGTGCACAGGTGGGCCGTGGGCTCGTTGCCATAGGTAGACCGGCACATGGCGTCTGCACCAGCAGTCCCGAGTTGACCGCCAAAGTTGATCGCGCCTCTGGTGGTCGTCGCCGAGGCGCCAAGGATGACACCAGTCAAGCCGGCCGCTGAGCCATCCGCACCGTCTGCCCCATCCGCGCCGTCAGCCCCATCGGCCACCTCGACGGCGTTGTTGCCACACGTGATGACCGCGCCGTCGTCGTTGGCGTTGCGGGCCACCGTGCAGTTCACACCATCGGTGATGTTCACCGTGTCGTTGCCACAGGTGAGGGTGGTGACGTTGCCGTTCTTGGACACCGAGCACGAGTTGATGTTGTCCACCCGACCCTCGAGCAGGCTGAGGCGGTTCGCGAGGTTGTTGACGTCGATACGAGACGCGTAGTTCTCGTCCACCAGATCCATCAGGGCGATGAGATCATCCTGCGTGGCCATGTTGTTCTCGATGGCTGTTACGCGGGCATCGATGGCCGTCACGTTGTTGTTTACCCCCGTGATGAGCGTGTTCAGCTCGTTCTTGGTGGCGTAGGTCTCGTCCACCAGATCGATCACCGCGTCGAGATCACCATTGGTGGCCGAGGTGTTCTCCAGATTGCTCAGGCGGTTGTTGATGGTGTTGATTTGGTTGTTGATGGCCGTGATCTGGGTGTTGAACTGGTCGAGATCGTTCTGGGTCAGGAAGCCAGCGTTCTCGAGGCCCTCAATCCGGGTGGTCAAGTCTGCCACGGCGTTGTTGAGGCCCGCGAGATCGGCATCAGTGAGGAAGCCAGCGTTCTCGAGGGCGCCCACGCGATCGGTGAGGGTGTCCACGGCGCCGCTCAGTGCGCTCAGGGCGTCTGCATCAGCAAAGTTGGCGTTCTCGATGACCGAGACACGGGCCGAGACGGCGTCGACGGCGGTGCTCAAGCCTTCGAGATCGTCCCGGGTCGCAAAGAAGCTCGAGTCGAGCCCATCCAGACGATCTGCGTCGAGCCCGGAGTTGGTCCCGTCGACTGTGATCAACTTGGCCAGCACCTGAGCAGGCGTGTCGGAGCCACCCTGGCCGTTGAGCACTGTGGCAGAGCTGCCGTCGGTGCAGTTGATGGTGGCGAAGCCGTCACCCTGCACCACAGAGCAGGAGTTGCCGTTGGAGCCGGGGGCGCCAGGGGCACCGTTGGTCAGGCGGGCCGTGGTACCGTCGGTGCAGTTGATGGTGGCAAAGCCGTCACCCTGAGCCACCGAGCAGCTGGAGCCATCAGTGCCCCGGAGTTGCTCGGCGTAATCTTCCACCAGCAAGGCGACCAGATCGTTGCGGAAAGAAGGGCTGTTGGCGAGGCGCGAGGCCACGTCGGCAGGATCAGCGTCGACGCCATCACGACCGTTGGTGCCGTTCACACCAGGCTGCCCGTCCCGGCCGTTGGTGCCGTTGAACACCTGGGCCGTGGTGCCATCCTCGCAGGAGACAGTGGCGAAGCCATTGCCCTGAGCCACCGTACAGTCAGTGCCGTTGGTACCATCCGCACCATCCGCGCCATTCTGGCCGGCAGGGCCAGTGGGGCCCACCTCACCGCGGAGCACGTCGGAGAACTGATCCACCAGCTGGTTGGCGATCTCGTCCCGGAAGTTCTCGTTCACCACCAGCAGGCCCGCGACCAGATCGGGATCTGCGTCCTCACCAGAGGGGCCCTGGGGACCCTGGGGGCCTTGGATGCCAGCGATGCCCTGGGGACCCTGGAGGCCTTGAGGGCCTTGCAGACCCTGAGGGCCAACCTCACCCTGTGGGCCCACGAGACCCTGGGGTCCGATGTTGCCTTGAGGGCCTGCAAGACCCTGGAGGCCCTGAGGACCCTGCTCACCTTGAGGGCCGACATCACCTTGAGGACCCTGAAGGCCCTGCTCACCACGGGGGCCCGCAGAGCCCTGGATGCCCTGCTCACCCTGAGGGCCAGCCTCACCCTGTGGGCCCTGCTCACCCTGAGGGCCTTGGTCGCCCTTGAGGGCGTCACCGTAATTCTCGGCGAGCAGCTGGACCACAGCGTTGCGGAAGGTCTCGTTGTCGAGCAACGAGTCGGCCACATCGTTCACCGAAGGCGCCAGGTCGAGGGCGTCGCCCACCCACTTGCCGTCCTCGTCGATGACCAGCTGCCCGTTCACCGAGATGGTGCGGGGGGTCAGATCACCGGTGGCGTTGTCGGACTCCGCCGCTTTGAAGGCGTAGGGCACGCTGTTGATGGTCAGACGGGGCTCGAGCTCCTCGTCATCACCTACGGTGACGCCCAGGGACATGCCTTCTCCACCGAAGACCTGCGGAGGCAGCTCGCTCTTCTCCCCGAGGGTGACCGCGTAGTAGCCGTTGTCGAACTCCACGGGGAACGTCTCCGACCAGACCGGCTCCCCAGCGCTGTCGTAAAGGGTGAAGGTCATCTCCTGAGCCCCTTCGATGGGCTTGAGAGAATCAGTGTCGAGGATACGCCCTTGCTGAGACAGGTAGCGGGGTACCTCTGCGCTCACCGATGTGGCCGTCAGAGACATCAGAGCAGCGGCGAGCCAGGCCATGGGCCGGCGGCTGAGGCGTGTACGGTACATGTCGGAGGCTCCCCTCGTCTTCGAATGAGCGGTCGATTGGTCTGTGGTGTTCTGGGTCTTGGATGCGCGGGAGAAGATCACTGCTGACCTCCTCGCACGACGCTGAGGGTGCCCGTCTGGAGCACGTGGCGATCAGAGGTGGCCGTGGCGCCGCTCACGCTCACCGGCGAGAGCACGCCGATGGCGGTGTGTCGGGGGGAGGCCATGGCTGCGCAGCCAGAGCAGAGCCCGTGCACACTCAACGGACCCGCTGCGACACACGTCTGTGCTTCTTCGTCGCAGACCTCGCCGTCACCACAGGGACCGCAGCCTTCTCTCACCAGGCAGTCCTCACTGCACCGGCCTTCTTCCTCTGCATCGCAGACGCCGTCGCCGCAGATCACCAGATCACTGCCGCCAGCGCCGCTGCTGCCGCCGCCTCCGTTCGCAGCGTCGTCACAGGCGGCGAGCGCTGCGGCGAGGCAAAACATCGTCAGCCATGACCCGCTGGTCGTGAGCAGACGAAGACTTCCAGGCTGTCTCATGACACCTCCCCAGGCGTCCACAGGTCTGCACGTGCACCTCGATGTGAGCGCATTCGAACCCGTGGATGTACGTCATTGTAGTTATATGATCCGAGGGGGAGGTACAAGGAGGCTGTGACCCAAAGTGAGGGGGCTCGCGCTCACCTGGCGGGTCGAGCCAGGCGGGCTCAGCGGATGATGAAGCGGGTGGGCTCTTCGGCGGTGACGAAGCCGCCCCGACACACGCCGTCGGCGTCGGTGAGCAGCCAGCCATGGGTGGCGAAGCTGTTGAGCGTGATGGTGTTTCGGGGGCCGAGATCATACGCCTGAGCGCGAGCACCTTCGAAGTCGATCCAGTGCAGCGTCATTGGCTGAAGCGTCTGGTTGACCACCATCACCGAGGCAGAGAGCTCTGATGACTGTGAGCGCAACACCTGAACGTCACAGCCTGTGTTCTCGGCGAGCCGTACTCTCTGAGGACAGGCCAGATCAGGGATGGGCGGGGGGACCCAGGCCGGCGACGGACCTTCGACATTACAATAGGCTGGCCAACGGCGCGTACCCATGTGCTCGGCGATGAAGTCTGCGAAATCAGGATCGTAATCAGTGAGCTCTTCACGGGTGTCGACGAAGTTGTGCACACCATTCGGCGGATCAGCAGAGAGATTGTTGTCGAAGTGGTTTTGTACGCCTTCTGCCCAGTATTCGTTGGCGTTGGTGGCTGCATAGGTGTCGCGCCACAGGCCCTGAGTCATGGCGCCCTGGTACAGCGCCTCGAGCCGGTCGCGCTGTTCGAGGCCGTCAGGCGCGCCTTCGACGCCGAATTCGAAGACCGAGTGGGCCACTTCGTGCAGGAAGATGTTCTCGCCCACCCACGGATCCGTTGGATCCTGGAGCAGGTTTTCGACGGCACCTGTGGTGAGGGGCCGGGTGAGGGTGGCGCCGAAGCCACGGCCGCGGTTGTCCCAGTCGGTGCCGGGGAAGGCCTCATAGAAGTCGCTGTACTCCGGCATGTCGGTGGTGACGTCATCGGGGCCCATGATGCCGAAGCGCACATGTGCTTCGGCAAGGCCCACTCGGGCACAGGGCTGGTCGACGAGCATCTGCTCCAGGGTGTAGGCCGCCACTCGAAAAGCGTCCTCGGGCACTCCGGGGCCACCGACCAGCGGCAAACCGCGGACGTCGACATATTGCGTATAGAAAGGATCCAGGCCGAGAGACTCGGGTGGGGGCTCGATCACCACAGCTGGGCACGTGGGTGGCCCCTCATGAACAGGAGGCTCCGCATCGGTGGGCACCCCAGTATCTTCAGCAGGCCGGTCCGCGTCAGCCCGTGTGCCAGAGTCGGCGAGAGATGCATCGGTCGGAGAGCTGGCATCTGGAGCGCTGGGATCCGGAACACTGGCATCCAGAGCGCCTGTGTCCGTTTCGGCGGAGCCGTCAAGCACCTCGCCTGTGAGGGCATCCACATCACAGCTCGAGACGAAGAGCGGCAGGGTGAGGCCCAGGGCGACAGCAAAGGGGCGGGTGTATCTCATGGTGGGCCTCGTCACATCATCTGGGCGTATAGACCTTCTTGATTGTATCGGGCACCAAGGGGCTCTGCAGCAAGACCGCTCGCCCTGCCTCGGTGAAGTGGACGGACATGCGACTCACATTGGAGATGAAGGGTGAGTTCACCAGCGCCTCAGCACCGCGGGCACCGAGCTGAGCGCCCCAGATCGTCAGCGAGCTCAGCGCAGGCATGTGGGTGCGCTCGAAGAACGCGTCGAGGGTTTCAGTCGAGATTGCGCAGTCGCTCAAGTCGAGGGATCGCAAGCATTGCAAGTGCGCTGTCTCTTCGAACGACACATCTTCGAGCCCGCCCTTGTTGCCATAGAGGCTCAATCGCTCGAGCCGTGAGAGGTGAGGCGAGCGCGTGACCGCCTGCAGCGCCCGCCCCACTGAAAGGTCACACGACGACAGGTCGAGGCCCTTCAGGTGAGTCATGTGGGGCGCCGAAGCGAGGGCGTCGATGTCACCCAGTGTGTTTCTCGACAGGTTGAGCTGTTCGAGGGTGTCCAGGTGCTCACTCTGTATCAGGGCGGTGAACGCCTCTGCTGTCAGCTCGCAGTTGTAGCAAGAGAGCGAGCGGAGATCGGTGAGGTGGGTGCTCTGGACGAGGGCGTCGAAGTCGCCGAGGGGGTCGAAATTGAGGTCGAGCGTTTGCAGGCCTGGAGCGAAGCTGGCCTTGAGCAGTCGGCTCAGGTCCTCGGAGCGCAGCCCGGACTGTGCGAGTGTGAGGTGCCTGAGCGACGTGAGTCGCGTGCTTTCGGCGAGGGCACCACAAAGCGTGGAGCCGTTGTTCTTTGTCAGATTCAGTGACTCGAGCGAAGAGAAGTGCTCGGCGCGGTCGAGCAGGTCGATGTGCATCGTGCCCAGCTTGCAATTCTCCAGTGTGAGGTTTTCGAGCTGCAGATATGAGGCGTTGCACAGTGGGAAGACCACCCGATTATCCACCGCCTCGAACTTGAGTGTCTTCAGACTGCTCAGATGATGTGCGCGCTCGAAGGCCTGACCCCACGACTGCACATCGAAGTCACATTGGCCGAGGTGCAAGTTTCTGAGCTCGGTGAAAGGTACCTGCATCAGGGTGATGAGGCTGTCACCGAGGTTCGCCTCGCCATGGATGCCCAGCTTCTCCAGGCTCTTGAGCCAGCTGGACTGTTTGATGAAGCGTTCGAGATCTGCCGCGCGTAGCTTCAGATTGTTGAGGAACAGACGTCGAAGCTGAATGCGCTCTCCGTGATCACTCAAGAGCCCCAGGCACGACTTGGGAGAGCTGTAGACGTACACTTCGCTGAGGCGGTCGAGATCAGGCGAGGTCAGGATCGCCCGCAGCTGAGCTGGCCTGCCCTTGAATCGCAGGTTGCGGGCCAGAGACAACAGGGGCTCGCCTCGGCCGTCGATACAGCGGTCGTACCATGTCGCGTGTACCTGACGGTCGAACTCGGGCCACGTCGACAGCATGTCTTTGGCGTATGCGAAGCCCTCGGCGCGCCCCTCTTGCTCTGGCCACTCGGCGAACAGATCGCAGATCCCGTTCCACATGGGGAGTGAAGGCTCTCCCCCAACCCACCACTGCAGGTCGATCATCCTCGAGCTCAGGCTGCGACCTTCGGGGACCTCGGCGTGCCATTGCCACAAGAACAGCTGGGGCTTTCCAGCGGTGCACACCCATGTCTGATCTGGCAACTGAGCCAGAAGCTGAGCTTTGGGCACTGGAAGAGTGGCTGTGCCGAGCACCTCGTGGCTGTGCTGGTCGAGCTCAAGCACAGTGTTGTCGGGACCCTTGGCGAACAGGCGAACACTGTCGGGTGAGAATTTGGCCCCGTCGTAACGCAGAGGGGCGTATGGCTCGCCTGTGTCTACGCGGATGACGGTTTTGCCGCTGGCCCAGAGGCTGTTGTCGGGCGACAACGTGCCAGTGCTCGTGCCCCAAAGGTGTGGGTCCTTCGTGTCGTACTGGAAGGTGACCTGCTTGAGCACTCGGCGCGTCGCCATGTTCCAGGTCAAGGCGCCCTGACCGCTCACTGTGAGCAACCGGTCGTGACCAACGAATCGGCAGATGTGGGTTTCGAGCCGCACTTTGAAGGTCGACAGCTCAGCATCACTGTCTGCCGCATAGAAGTACACCTCAGTGGTCTTGCGCCTGCGCGGCAGCGCCGTACACACCACCAACGTCTCACCGTCAGGGGACACGCCCATGCCCATGATTTGATTGCTCGCAGCTGGATATGTCCAGCGCAGGGCTCCAGTGTGCATGTGGTGTACGTACACGCGTTTTTGGGAGGCGATGTACATGCGATCACCGTAAGCACAGACCGCTGCGATGAGCTCGTAGGGGTGGCTGTCGTCATCGGGTGCGAGTTCGAGTTCGAACTCGAGCAGGTGATCACCTGTCGCCCGAGACCACATGTGCACGACGCCGTTGATGTCCCAGGTGACGAAGCGGTCGTCGTCGATCTGAGCTGCACCCTTGATTGTGCAGGCGTGCACTCCACCGTGATCGTCTCGACGCTCACCAGTGTGTGGATCCCAGAGGCGGGTGCGGTCTTCTACACCACTGCTCGACGCCAGTAGATCGCCACCTGGATGCAGGGCGAGAGAGTCGGTGAAGCCTTTGTGGCTCTTCCAGGTGTACTCGAGTCCACCTGTGGTCGTGTTTCGGCGCTCGATGTGCGCGCCGTGCCCTATCCAGTGGTGCCCATCGCCGCACACGAAGGAGGCATCAGGATCAGCGTCCACCGTCCACAGTAAATCGCACGTGGCGACGTCCCAGGCGCGGTGGGTGCTGTCGTGGGATCCCGTGAGCAGGGTGGCGCTGTCAGGCGTGAAGGCCATCCGTCTGATTTCGTCGGAGTGCCCGGTCAGGAAGCGGGGCTTGCCACCAAAGGGCGCAGACCACACCCGCACGCGCTTGGTGCCGGAGACCGCGATGTGTTGCCCATCGGGTGAGCAGACCAGGGCGATGGGCCGCCCGCGCCCGAGCGGCCATGCCTGAACCTCATCACCGGTGGTGAGATCCAGCAGCTGCACTGTGTTGTTGAAGTCATTCGCGGCGACGATGACATCGCCAGGATGGAGAAACCATCCCCCCCGATAGGCGATGCCAGGGTAGGCGCGTATGTGGGTCAGCGTGAGATCGTCGGGATCGATCTGGATGTGGTGCAGGCTGCCGAGCTGATGCGCCAGCACATCGCACCCGTTGGGGGAGACGATGGGGCGGTGGAGAGAGTTGCCCTCGACGCTCAACGACTTGAGGCGCACACCGCTCTGTGGATCCCACAGTGACATGGTGCCGCCATTGCATGATACGAGCACTCGCCCCCCCAGGGCCCAGACGAGCCCTGCTTCGGTGCCTGCTCTGAAGCGATGGGTGCCCAAAGGTTGAATGTTGACAGAGGGTGGGGGAGCAGAAGCAGGTGTACGTGGCAACAGGAGCAACCTTGTGTGAGAGTCGTCGATGGCAGTGAGCGTACTGTGGCGATTCAGCCTGACACCGCGCCCGAGAGGTAGAAGAGCACATGCGTTCGAGCAGAGCACGCTTCGAATTCGTCGTCATGGTGATGCTGTTGATCGTCCTCTCGCTGACTGGCCAGATCGCGCGCACGGTGCTGTGGTCGCACGGGTGGGGAGACTGGGAGGCGCCGTGGTTTTCGTGGGCCACGTCCATCCATCGAGGCGTCGCACTGATGTACGCCATCCCCTTCGCGGTCAAGTGGCTGCCCGTTTTACTTTATGCCCCACCTGAGGCCCAGGCCGGCCCATTGAGGCGGGCCCTCGCCCGAGGCTCCACGATCTGCTTCCTCGGCGCTCTGGTGTGCACGGTGCTGGCGCATACCGTGGCCAGCATATGGTTTTGCCTGTTCTTGCCCCTCATGGCGATGAGCATCAGCCTGGAACTCTATGTATGGATCAGCGCCTTGCAGCGGGCGGGCATGACCTTGCGCCACCCCATTGTCTGGGGCGTTTTAGGCTCGACCTTTGCCACACTGTGGTTTCTCGTGCCGCCCTCGGTGCTCTGTATCAAGCTGCTTCTGACGGATGTGCTGAACATCGACGAGCGCGCCTTGCTCACATATGGCATGGAGACGCTGACGTTCTCCTGGTGGGCTGCCTATGCGATGACCGCGCCGTTGCTGGCAGGGCTCGCAGTGAGTCTCGTGTCACACACAACGCGCCACAAACACATCATGTGGTGGATCGCTCTCCCAATGGCCTTGAGTGCTTTTGTGCCTCTCTTTCTGGGCGCGCTCATGGGCACGCTCGGGCGTGGGGCACTCATCGATACATACGCCACCGTCGCGGTGCGGCATGGCACGATCCTGAGCGTGATCGGCCTCAGCGGCCTGATCGTGGCGCTGCCCCAGCTGAGTCGAGCGTCTCAGGCCAGTCTTGCCTTCTGGGTCGTCGGCAGCACCCTCGCCGTGTGCTTGAGCGAGACGTGGCTGGGCTTCAATGGCATGTCTCTGGGTGAGCCAGATGTTCAGCCACAGTTCGAGCATATGCACCGCGTAGCGGGTGTGAGCCACTGGGCACTCGTCGCTGGATGGTGTGTGATGTTGCCCCTGGTGTGGCGGGGGGTCAGGCGGGGACTCAAGGGGCATGACCCGGACATGAACCGGGCTGGTGTGTTCGATTGAGCGAACCAGCCTTCAGCGGTGCAGGTCGAAGCGGTCAGCCTGCATGACCTTGGCCCAGGCGGCGACGAAGTCCTCGGCGAAGGCCTGCTCGGCGTTGGCGTAGCTGTAGTGCTCCACCAGGGCCCGGAGCTCCGAGTTCGAGCCGAAGACGAGATCCACCTCCGTGGCCGTCCACTTCACCTTGCCGTCGGCGCGCCCTTCGAAGATCGCAGGATCAGAGGCTGAGGGGGCCCAGCGCACCGCGCGGTCGGCCAGGTTGATGAAGAAATCGTTCGACAAGGTGCCTGGGCGATCGGTGAGCACCCCGTGCTTTGAGCCGCCAGCGTTGGCGTTCAGAGCCCGCATACCGCCCACGAGGACCGCCATCTCGGGCACGGTCAGGTCGAGCAGATCTGCCTTCTCGATGAGGGCCGCCGAAGGGGAGCGCAGGGCCTTGGCGCTGCGGTAGTTGCGGAACCCGTCCGCCCGAGGCTCGAGGTAGCTGAAGGACTCTACGTCGGTCTGATCCTGGCGGGCGTCGGCACGGCCGGGGACGAAGGGCACCTTCACCTTGCCGCCAGAGGCTTTCTCGATGGCTGCGGCCCCGCCGAGCACGATGAGATCAGCCAGAGAGATGCGAGTGCCATCGGCCTGAGCGTCATTGAAGGTTTTCTGAACGCCCTTGAGTGCACCGATGACCTTGGACACCTCCGCGGGGTTGTTCACCGCCCAGTCTTTCTGGGGGGCGAGGGCGATCCGAGCGCCATTGGCGCCGCCGCGGCGATCGGTGGCGCGGTAGCTCGAGGCCGAGGCCCAGGCGGTGCGCACGAGCTCAGGTACGGAGAGGCCCGTGGCGAGCACCTTGCCCTTGAGGGCGGCGATGTCAGCGGCATCGACGAGGGGGTGCTTCACCTCCGGCACCGGGTCCTGCCAGATGAAGCTCTCCGAGGGCACGTCGTTGCCCAGGTAGCGTGCCTTGGGGCCCATGTCGCGGTGGGTCAGCTTGAACCATGCCTTGGCGAAAGCCGCCTCGAAGGCCTTCGGATCATCTTTGAAGCGCTTGGAGATCTCCTGGTACTTCGGGTCCATGCGCATGGACAGATCGGTGGTGAACATCATCGGCGCGTGGCGCTTCTTCGGGTCATGGGCGTCGGGCACCATGTTCGCCGCCGCGGGGTTGGTGGGCTTCCATTGTGTTGCCCCAGCAGGGCTCTTTGTCTTCTCCCACTCGAAGGCGTAGAGGTTGCCCAGGTACTGATGGGTCCACTGAGCCGGTGAAGAGGTCCAGGCACCCTCGAGGCCGCTGGTGACTGTGTCTTCGGCGTTGCCCTTGCCACATTTGCTGTGCCAGCCCATGCCCTGGGCTGCGACGCCCTCGCCGGCGGGCTCCACGCCGACGCACTCTTCGGGCTTGTGGGCGCCATGGGCCTTGCCGAAGGTGTGACCGCCGGCGATGAGGGCCACCGTCTCCTCGTCGTCCATGGCCATGAGGCCGAAAGTGGTGCGGATGTCGTGGGCGGCGGCCATTGGGTCGGGGGTGCCGTTGGGCCCTTCGGGGTTCACGTAGATCAGCCCCATCTGCACCGCCGCCATGGGGTGAGCGAGCTCGCGCTTGCCGTGGTAGCGCTCGTCGGCCCCCATCTTGTGCTCGGGGCCCCAGTACACGAGATCAGCCTCCCAGTCGTCTACGCGGCCGCCGGCGAAGCCGAGGGTCTTGAAGCCCATCTCCTCCATGGCCACGTTGCCGGCGAGGATCATCAAATCTGCCCACGAGATGTTGCGCCCGTACTTCTGCTTGATGGGCCAGAGCAAGCGCCGGGCCTTGTCGAGGTTGGCGTTGTCGGGCCAGCTGTTCAGGGGCTCGAACCGCTGCTGACCACCATCGGCGCCGCCGCGGCCGTCGGTGACCCGGTAGGTGCCGGCGCTGTGCCATGCCATGCGAATGAAGAGAGGGCCATAGTTGCCGAAGTCTGCAGGCCACCACTCTTGGGAGGTGGTGAGGGATTTGGCGATGTCCTTCTTGAGGGCCTCCATGTCGAGGTCCGCGAAAGCCTTGGCGTAGTCGAACTGACCTTGGGTGGGATCAGACAAAGGTCCGTTGTTGCGCAGGGGACCGAGATCGACGCTCTTGGGCCACCAGTCCCGGTTGCTCTTAGGGGTGAAGTCGCTTTTGCGCTTCGCGTGGTCGTAGCCCGGTCGGCCATGCGCACCCTGGACTGCCTTGTCTTCCGTACTCTTTTCGGGTGTTTGGGCGGCAGGAGTTGGCTTGGCGTCCGCCACAGAGGTGGTGCCCTGACCACAGGCTGTGAGGCTGCCCGCTGCTGCGAGGGCGAGGAATACAGAGGTACGGTTCGAAGTGGACATCATCTCTCCTACATCAGGGGGGGGGCGTGTGTGCCTCTGATGTAGAGCGAGGGGCGTGCCAGCTTTCGGTGGAAGGCTGCGGAGATGTGTCTTTGGCGGGTATGTTTCTGTTTTACAAAGAGAAGGTAGGGCTGTGTGTGTGAGGCATGTAATTGAAGGCTGGAACGATATTTCGGTGGGGGTGGAACGCTATATCGTTGAGAGCGATATGTCGTGCATTTGTGCATGCAGGTCAGGCGATGTGAGAATGCCCTGAGGCACACTTGGGCTTCACATGCGCTGCATCATGCCCGGAGCGAGCTTCGGGGGATCTCGACTTCGATCTTCTCGACGCGCGCGTCGCGTTTGAAGATGTGCCCGCTGTCGACTGCACTCAGAGAGGTGCCAGCGAGAGTCTCTTCACCACCAGAGGTGCGGGTGATGGTGATCCGGGCTGTGTCACCCAGGCGATAGCAGATCGGCACCTGGCAGACCGTGAAGCCCAGAGACTCTGCTGGGAGATCCCACGTGCGCTCTCGACCCTCGAGATCGATGTAGTGGAACGTCTCCGGGACCTCGATGAATTCCGACCGGTGTAGCAGTGTGGGCTGGAACCGCAGACATGCGTCGACGATGTCTACGCCCAACTCGCCCCAGCGCGTGATCACTTCTTCCTTCACCTGGCCTGTCATCCCCGGCTGCTGCGCGCCCAGATGACGGGGTGAGTGAGAGTATGGATCCGTGGGGATCGCCCCGAAGACTTCGGGGGTCTTGGTGAAGCCCAACCCCAGGCGGATGTCGTCGTAGGCTGCAGCGAGGGCCTCGGCATGCTCAGGCGCTGCGCTCTGGTAGCATTCCTGCACCGCCAGCAGCAGCTTGGCCACCATGTGCCAGTAGATGCTGCCGAGCCCTTCGAAGGCGAAGAAGGTGCTGCTGCGCCCTGTGAAGGCCCGGTGATTGAAGACCTGCTCCCAGAGGTCGAGCACCGCCTCGCGCTCCTCAGGGGTGGCGTCGAAGTCGTCGAGGCGGGCCTCCACATCTCGGGCGCTGGTCATGTCACCTTGAAAGTGCACATCGCCATGGGCATCGCGGAGCACCAGCAGTCGATCGCCGACGTCGAGCAGTCGCTTCAGCAAGGGCACCTGCTCGGCGGCCCCCTGAGGGAGGGTGTTTCGCTCGAGGAAGGGGGTGAGCGTCTGATCGGGGTACAGCAGATAGCTGTGCTGATCAGCCCGGTACAGATCGCTCTTGCGCATGGCCTGGAGCAGCTCGATCACCTCAGCTTCGGGGAGCAAGCCCGCGCTCAAGATCGCCACCTGGCCTTCGAGCATCTCCGCGAGGTGCCGCACGATGAGGCCGTCGGGGGTGACCTCGAGGGTGTTGTACGCGTGGTACAGGCCGTCCTCACGCCGGTTGGCGCGGATACAGTCGTCGATGGCCCGGGTGGCGTGGTCGAACAGGTTGAGCACGTGGGTGAGTGGCACCCGGGCGGGCTGACCGAGGCTGCGGGCATAGACATGGCCGCGATAGGCCTCACCGGCGCGGCCGAGGGCTTCGAAGGTCATCGCCGGGGTGGCCTCAGCGTCGCTCAGGGCCGCGCTCACTTCGTAGAGCAGGCCAGCGAGTGGTGCCGAGAGCTCGAAGACCAGTACACCGGCCTGTTCGAAGAGCGGCCGGCAGAAGGCCAGATAGCGGCGGATGTAATACACCGTCACCATCGAGAGGCCCCAGCCGGCGAGGGCGTTGTTGGCGTCGTTCCATTCGGGCCGCTGGGTGTTCAGCCAGATGCCGCCACCAGGCACGAAGTTGGTGAGCTTCGCCAGCAGCGGCACCAGCAGCTTCTCGGCGAGGGTGGCCAGCACCACCTCTCCGGCCCCTGCTTGGAGCAGCTTGCCGTCGCCCCCTTGCTCTGCAGCCCGGGCCATGAGGGCCTCGTGGCGATCCATGTTGAAGTGGATGCTCTGGCGTGGGTCAGCCACCAGAGCATCGAAGCCGGCGATCTCGTAGGGCACCTCGGCGTAGGCATAGGCCCGTCGACACAGCTCGGCGGCGAGGCGCCCGGGGTGGTAACGGGCGTCGGCTTCGAGCAGACGCAGCAAGTAGATGATTTGATGATCGCCCCAGTACCCGATGCCGCCCCACTCGTCGTCAGGCTCGAGGACCTCCCAGTCGATGCCCTCTCGGGTCACGCGGTAGGGGTTGTAGCCGTCGGCAGTGCTGGCGTTGAGGAACACTGAGATCATGTGAGGCAGCCAGCTGGGGTAGCTGGCGGCGAGGGCTTCCCAGTTCTGGAAGATGTCTCGCCAGTTGCCCTCGTAGGTGTACCGCGCCCGGCCCTGCTCATCTTTGAGACGGATGGCGAACAGGTTCCACGGGCGGCTGGGATCACCGTGTCGACGGCTAAAGGTCAGCGGCAGATATTCTGCAGCGAGTCGCTGTAGCTGCGGATCTCCATGACCTTCGAGGAACCCCCGGAGCGTGTCGAGGTCGAGGGGATCGGGCAGCGCCGCGAGATCGCTGGCGTACCGCGTGGCCACGGCGAGGTTGCGGCCCTCGAGGAACTGCAAAAAGTCGCCTCGAGGGAATGCATATCCGGCGTCGAAGGTGCCTCCGCGCATGCAGTTGAACAGCACATTGGAGAAGTGGTGCACGCTGGTGTAGCGGTCGGCGGTGTGCTGCAGCCCGTCAGCAAAGGCGATGCGATCGCGCAACCCGCGGCGGTTGGATTCCACTGCCCGCGTCACACGATCGAAGAGGGCCCCAGGCTCAGCAAGCTCGCCCTTGAGCTGGACCAGCGCCGTATGATCGAGCTCGGTATCGGCGACGTGCAACCACGTCTTCGTCGCCCCAGGAGCGAGGGTGATCGTGTCAGCGATCAAGCAGGCGCCGGGGGCACCGCGGATCTCGAACTCGTCCTCCACCGGTTGTCCGTATCGGAACTGAGTCAGCTGCTGAGTGGAGAGCAGCACCGTGGGGTTGTCGTGGCCCAGAGACCAGCCCACCGCGGCCCGCAGAGACTCGGAGGGCTCGGCGAGGTCGGTGAGCCGGGCGTTGAGCGTGTAGATGCCCAGGGGCAAGCCCGGGGCCCGCTCGTGGCGCATGTAGGCCGCGGCGAGGTAGCTCAGCTGCGACATCATGCGGGTGCTCAGGCTTGGTGGGTACAGCTGGTGCCAACCGTCGAGGTAGCGGATCTCCACAGGATCCCCAGAGAGGTTGTCCACATGGCAGAAGCGCACGATGCCGTAGATGTCACTGGTGGTGAGCTCGGTGCGCACCCGCAGGCCGAGGTCGAGGTTGGTCTCCTCGTACACCACAGATGTGCCATGTACGTGCTTGTAGAGATTGCGCTGGAGTGCATAGGCCCGGCCGCTCTCCTGCCAGGGCTCCCAGAGCGACCACCCACCTGCTCGGCGGATCAGCAGCGAGGTCCGGGCCCCCATGGAGTCGGGGCGCTCGAGAATGCGATCCACGGTCAGATAAGGGAACAAGGCACTATCAGGCTTTACGCGACCTGCGACGAAGGCGCCGTTGCTGCCGGCGAAGAGCCATGGATCCCCATCGCTCACGATGCTCATGAAGAATGCGGGCATGGCGTCGATGTTCGAGACGCGCAGGTAGGGCTGGCCATCGAGATCGACGAGATCCCAGCCGATCTCCTGATCGGGCGAGTGGAAGGGGGTGCTGCCCAGGAGGACGGGGTGTTGCTTCATGACGTGCCGTGAATCAGGGGGTTTCGAGGTCGAGGCCGCGGCGGCCGGGACGACACCTGTGTGGTGCGAACATGCCTCATGATGCGGGAGAGCACGCTGTCACTCAAGGTGTTGTTTGCATTGATGATCCCGTGACCCGAGATGGTCCACGTCTCGATCTGGTGTGCCCTCGATATGTACGGTTTTTTGCATCAGTGATGATAGAGCTGCTCCAGCTGAGTCAGATGCTCAGAGTCACGTAAAGACTGCAGGCCTTTCTCGTTGACTCGAGCGCGGCCGACGCTCAGGGACTTCAAGTTCGACAGTGCAGGACAATTCGCCAGTGCAAGGGCGCCGTAGTTGCCGATGCTGTTCTGGCCCATGGTCAGCTTGGTGAGGTTGACCAGCGTCGTCGTCCTGGCGAAGGCCTCGGCCCCCTGTCGTTTGATCTTGTTGCCAGCCACATTGAGCGTGTGCAGGTTGCCCAGGTGTGGTGAATCGCCGATGGCTGCGATGCCATCGTCGCCAATCTCATTGATGCTGATATCGAGTTCGGTCAGTGCCTTCATCTTCGGCGACTCAGCGAGAGCTCGAGCGCCCCTGGCGCCGATCTCGTTGTGATAGAGCCGCAGATACTCGAGCCCCTCGATGGACTCGGCCTCTGCCAGCGCGGCCATGGCCTCGTCGCCCAGGTGATTGCCGCCGACGTCGAGGCGCACCACATTGCCCAAGTGTGGAGATCGCGTCATTTGCACGAACCCCGCGTCGGTGAGTTTGCACTTGTAGCTGATGTCGATGGCCGTTAGGCAGCTGAGCTGCGGCGTGTGGCACATCGCCTCGTAATCAAAGCGCCGATCTTCGATGGCCAGGGCGATGCGGGTGCCCTCAGGCAACAGTTGAGACAGCAGGGTGATCTCGTCGAGGGTGTATCCGTGGCACAGGGGCAGCTTCCCAGTCTGGGCCAGGTAGGGGAGCCACACCTCTCGATAGTGCACCTCGTCGAGGGCATAGGCCGCTTCGAGTACCCTTCGCATGGACCAGTAATCTACAGATACGCGGCTCGCGTCGAAGAGGCCGCGGAGCGCATCAAAGAGATCATTCACGATGGCTTTTCCGTCAGTCCAACCATGAGTCGTGGGCGTCGAAGACGAGCTGGTTGCCTACAGCGCGAATGCCCGCTCCAGGAGGATCGTTGACGACGCCGCGCCCTTGAACGAACAACGCAGAGGACCCACCGCCATCGAGAGACATCGCTTGCACGCTGCCGAGGTCGAGCATGAGATCGGCAAGCTCGGTGCCGGTCATGCCCGGGCGGCCGTCGCGGCCGTCGACCACCGCCAGAATCAGATAGTCTTCGTTGATCCCTGCTGCGCTGCGTGGGTTGCGTTGAGTGAAGGTGGGATCATTGCTGGCTGTGGTGGTATCGGGCCACCGCCCGCCGTCGATGACCACGGTTTTGCCGCTGACGAGGTGATGGCCGCCGGCGGGCTGAGCGAAGCCGATGGGGGCATAGCGACCGTAGAGCAGATCACCTGCGGCGCTCTGGCCTACATAACCTTCGCGATGATCGCCCGTGGTGCCTCGGAATACACCATCAGATGCGCTGAAGCCGGCAAAGTAGTCCGGTAGGTAGCACCCGAACCAGTTGCCGTTGATGGCGACGGTGCCGCCAAAGTGTCCGGGCGTTCTGCCGCGTACGCTCACCGCGCCGTTGTTGCACCGCCCCTGAGGCTCCGGTGTCGGGACGCGCAGATCACCCCCGCGACCAAAGTCGATGTAGGCCACATAGACATGCCCTCGACGGGCAAGGACCACACCTGGTGCGATCTGTGTACGGTCGTAGCCTGCAGCGTTCGCGTCGACGAATGTGCAGAACTCCGATGGGCGGTACACGAAACGCAGGGCGCTCTCCGCCGAGTTCGCGAAGGCCACGACAACGTCGACCCGCGACATTCGACCTGAGCCGAGCTCGTCCAACCAGAAAGCAAGACCCGCCGGCTCAGCGTCGCGATCGAGGGCGTTCTGGTAGACCCTGCGGATGAAGGCCTCGTCGTCGAGACCATCATAGATCAAGCCGAACTCGACCGAGCCGCCAAAGGCTGCGGCGATGGCGTCGAGGCTGGTGCCGGTCTGATAGGCGTTGATCCACCCGTTGCCGCCAGCAATGTCGGCCTCACGACCGAAGAATCCTCGATAGAACCGCAAGATGGTCGTGTGCGCCGGATCGCACGAGGGGCTGACACGTTCGAAGGGCACCGCGGCATCGGGCTCGGGGGGCTGGGCGTCAGGTGGAGGCGGCGCGGCATCGGGCGGAGAGGGCTCGGCATCGGGCACAGCGATGTCAGCTGGTCCGGTCGCAGCATCTCGAGCCATGCCCGAGGCGTCATGTGGCAGGTCCGACGCGTCGTGTACCGACACCATCGCGTCTGTCTCTGTCACTGCCATATCTGGCTCAACACTCGAGGCGTCGAGGCCACGGGCGTCTCGTGACGGGTCTGCGTCGAACAGCTCGAAGGCGCTCGATGCGTCTGCTGCATCTGCTGTGACGCCTGCGTCGCTGCCGAAGCTGGCGTCGCGCGAAACGCCGGCCTCAGGTACTTCGGCGCCAGAATCGTGGGCGACCTCGGCGCAACCAGACGCCAGGATCGCAGTGATGAGCAAGAGTGACTTCATGGGTCAAGGGTAGGGGGGGGACGTACTGGACACAATTAGAGGTCCTCACAAAACAGCCCGCACACATCTGTAGAGTGGTCAGGTGGTGGCCTCTCGCAGCGGTCTACGGGCGATCTCGGCGGCTTCGTCTTCTCCTAAGCCAAGATGTCGTAGGACCATGGTGGCCGTGCGCTCCGGGAGATCCTCCACGTCGAGCAGCACTGGGGCTGCGTCTCGCGCAGGCAGCGCCTGACCATGGGTCATCTCAGTGGCCACCATCGCGGCGCTCAGGATCGTCCCGCCCACCGAGATGATCGTCATCAGGGGATCGCTCGCTGTGAAGCGACCCGAGGCGAAGCCCCGCTGCATGTCACCGAGGAAGTGCGCCCCCATGCGTTGCGTGAAGGCCTGGGCAGAGTAGCTGATGTAGAGAAAAAAGCGCCCCCAGATCGGATCGCGAGTCACCTGCACGATGGTGTTGCGCACAGCGGTGGAGACGATCTCGGCGGGATCATCGGTGGACCCTGCGGACTGGTTCAACGCGTCTGCGAAGGCGTTGAACACCTCGTCCACCAGCTGGTCGTAGATGTCGTCTTTCGATTGAAAGTAGTTGTAGAATGAGCCGAAGCCCACATCGGCGGCTTCGGTGATTTGGTTGATGGCCACGCCCTCTTTGCCTTGGGTGGCCATCAAGGTCATGGCCGCCCTCATCAGGCGCTCGCGGGTCTCCCGCTTTCGCCGCTCACGTCGTGACTCTTTGGGGGGCTGATTCTCTGTGCGGGTGACTTTCTTCTCGGCCATGCGCTCGCGCTCTCGGGGTGACTGTAGTGCTCGAAGTGCCGACCAGAGCAGTGTCTGCAATATCACCCCGAAGATGACCAAAATACAACCTGTCTCGAGGTGAGTGAGGGCGCTGGCCGCATCTACGTGAGGCCCGTCTCGTGAGCCGCCTCGAAGGCGTTCGAGTGGCTCAGAAAACCTGGTATCCCACGGCCATGCTCAGCACCACGGTGTGGCCATAGGAGCCAAAGATGTCCACCAGGTAATCTTCGGATGCCTGTTCGAATGTGTCCCAGGCCTGAGCAGGCCCTGAAGAGAAGTTCCGTTCCACTGTGGCGCTGGAGCTCACAGTGAAGGCACCACCCAGAGCTGCCCGAAGCCAGAGAGCGTCCCAGGCGGACCACATCCACCCCACTTCTAGATCCACCATGTGAAGCGTGGCGCTGGCCTCGAACCCGCGATCACTGTTCCCGATGTTCGGGGTTTCGATCTCCGCTGCTGTCGCCAGCTCCTGTGCGGTGACCGTGCCACCGCTTGACACGCCGACGAAGGCATACCCGGCCTCGAAGTAGAAGCCCTTGTCCGCCCAGGGCTGCCAGCCCACATGCGTACGGGAGATCAAGCTGTCGGAGATGATGGTCTCGATGAGCAAGGCGGTGGGCTCACCATACCAGTCGAGGGCCTCGGCGGTGTTGTTGATGAGATCGACGTAGGCCCCGGGCATGTAACCGATCGAGGTGCCGAAGCGGATACGGTTCGGTGTGGTCAATGTCGCCCGCAAGCCGATTTGGACTGGGACGTCGTTGACCAGCTCTGTCGTGAGGTGCCACGCCCCAAGCTGAGCGTCATCCCCTTGAGACGCCTGCGCTGGATCAGTGGCCGAGGCGTCTTCAGAAGAAGGCTCTGCGGTTGCTGTCTCAGTGTCTTGAGGCGTTCCCCAGGCCATCGACACGGTCGACAGAAGACAAGCTCCAGTCAAAGCAAGCCGGGATACCAGCGCAGTTGTCATTCCTTCTCCCTCCATCGTTTGAACAGGCCTGACCAAAGGCAAGGGCATGGGGCCCGAGTACGTGCTGGCGTACATGTCGAGCCGCTCCACGTTGCTCTTGTCGTTCGCTGTGTACGTTGTGGTCAAAATTGATGAAGTTGTCAATTATGGTTTTTTGGGGCGGGGTCATGAGGGAGGAGCAAGCTGAGAGCAGTCTGCGAAGACGCTGAAGGGCAGAGGTGGGCACTCACGACGTGGTCGCCATGCTCTGGATCATCTTCTGTATGGCTTGGGGGTTGGCACGGCTGCGTGTGTATAGAGCAGGGGGAGCGGGCAATCGTGCGAAGGAGCTGGGGCCGATACGGGCTGCGCAGCTCAGGCTGGGGAGGCGCTGTGCTCGGCGAATTCGATGGTGGCGTGGACATCCCCAAAGACGATGCGCGGACACTTGACTGTGGCGGGCGGGCACGACGCTGGCACTCGAAGAGAGGTGAAGAACCCAGCTCCTGTGAGATCGCGTGAGACGACTTCCGCTTCTTTCAACTGGCCCCGAAGCAGGGCGAGCACAGGGTGCTCGCCTGCGAGAAGTCGTTCCAGAACAGCGTCCTCAAGCGGGGTCAGTCCCATCAGAGGATCTCGGCCTCAGTGAGCGCCTTCGTCATCAACGGGGCCCACCCCCGGTTCGCCAGTGGGCTTGCCGGGCTGGGGTGAGGGACCGAGCTGATCTGCACGTCGAGGTCACCCACCACGGCCTTGGCCTTCTTCTCGGCGTATTTGCCCACGCCAATCACGTGCTTGGGCTGGAAGTACTCCACAGTGCGCCGCAGTGCCTTGTCGCAGGCGGCATCCATGGGCTCTCGCTCGGACTTGGGCAGCTTGTCGGGGGTGCGGTTGCGGCCTGACTCTTCCATGAAGACCAGTGGGCTGTAGTTGGCGATGAAGAACCGCTCGAAGAACTTCTCCGGGGTGCCGTAGGTGTCTTTGCACCAACCCCACAGGCGCCGCCCGCTCACCTCGCTACGGCTGCACTCGAAGCCCAGCACCGGGCGCTTCGGGTGCTCGACGGCGGGTTTGCCGATCTCCGCCTCGATGCCCAGCCAGTTGCGCACGTGATCGATCTCACCGAAGGGCACTCCCACCTGGGCCATACCGTAAGGCCCGGGGTTCATACCGATGAGCAAAATCTCACGTGGGCCTTTGCCGTACTTCTCGCAGTACGCGTCCCACGCTTTTCGCGCGTAGAGTAGTGGGTTGTACACGTGAGTGACCGGTGTCCCGAAGGTCAGCGGGGCCAACTCGGTGATGAGATCGTTGGTGATGCGGTTGAGGCTCATGGGGCGACCCTCGATTGGGGTCGTCTGATGAACTCTATGCTGTCGGTCGTCATCCCTACTTCCGAGCCCCAATGAACAGCTTGTGGTCGCAGGCTTCCATCTGTTCGAGCCACCGACGGCCAGGTGAGCGCCGATTGCCAGCGAGGCGTACCAAGGGCCGTTTTCACAATTTACTCCGTCCCTCGTAGAGGGTCTCAAGCTCCCCAGAGCTGGTTTGACGCTGCAACCGGACTGCCTTGCATAGAACCCAACCTTCGGTCCCCACAGATGACTGAACCTCGAACGCCCATGCACCAGCCGCCTGGAGGCATTCGGGCAACTGATTAACTGAGTCGAATTTGAGCGGCCATAGGTAGTTTTGAGTACTGTGAAACTGGCTTCGCCTTTGGTCCACGAAGTAGTCGAGCTCCACACGTTCGATATCGAATAGCACCGTGGTGGGGCCCCCGTTTACAAGTTCATAAGCGAGAACTTCCTCAAATGTGACAACCGTTCGGGGGACCGGAACGCCACGCCCACCACTGACCACAAGCTCGATCACGCTCTTTCCGTTGAAGTCTGCTGAGACACTCATGAGGTATCCGTCGCCGACGTAGGTGCTGAAGCTCCGCACTCCTGGTTTACCTTCCGCTACTGGGGCTGGCTGGGCTTGTTGCGATGTGTCAGACCACAGATGGGAGTGGGATGGTGAGTGACCAGTGTCCCGAAGGTCAGCGGGGCCAGCTCGGCGATGAGCTCGTTGGTGATCTGCGCCAAGGCGGACACGTCTGGCTCACTCATGGTGCCAGATACCGTGGTCGACCCCACCCTGGATGTAGATGGCGAAGGTGCCTTGCCCAGGAAGCAACATAGGCGGAACTGCGATCTCGGCGCCCGCTGCCTGGGCGGCTTCAACGGCTGCAGCGACGTCTTCCACCAGAAAGTACGGCCGGACGATGGGGGCTTCGGTCTCCCTCATCGGAGCGCGGATGCCGAGTTTCGCACCGTCTGGGAGCGTCGCCGTTCGAGCATTGCCCAGAGCTGGGACTGGCGCGCTGAAGGTCACTCCATATGTCTTCGCGTATGTCGCGCAGACGGCTTCGACCTCGGGCGTGACGATCTCCAGATATCCGATCTGCATTGCGCTCCTCTTCGACCCTGTCGGCGGTTGGGGGGTCATTGACCAGTCGACCCTCTGTCCTGGCTGCCTTGTACACGATCACCCAGCAGGCATCGAGTGGGGCCGAATGCGCTGTGGCGTCGCGCGATGTTTACCGGCACTCTTGCACCCCCGAGTCTGACGTGGAGCGCACATGAGAATCGTCGGCGGCATCTGGGCCAATCAATACCTGTCTTCTCCCGGGCGTCGGGTACGCCCCACTCAAGAGGACGTCCGAGTGGCCTGGATGGAGCACCTCGGCCCGCGCATCGAAGGTGCCCGAGTACTCGATCTTTTCTCGGGCACGGGCGCCCTGGGCCTCGAAGCGCTCTCTCGGGGCGCTGCTTCGGTGGACTTCGTGGAGTCGGGTCATCAAGCGATGCACTCGCTCAAGGCCAACATCGCCGCCCGTAAGCTCAAGCCCCTGAAGAAGGGACAGCGCCCCTCTGTGGAGCGCAAATCGATTCGGTTGTTCAAGAAAGACGCGATTCAGTTCGCCGGCAGGCTACGCCCTGAGTCGTACGACCTGGCCTTTGCCGATCCGCCCTACGATTCGCTGAAGCTCGATCGCATCTTGTCGCTCTGGCACGAGCGCCGGTTCGCCAAGGTGTTCTGTGTGGAGCATGCGCCGGATCGAGAGGTGCCGTCTGGTGGCCGCACTTGGATCTACGAGCACTCGGGGCTGACGTTCTACGGGATGTAGAGGGTCATGGAGGTGGAGGGTGGCCAGCTGATTGTGCAATGCCGTTGATTGTTACTGGGGGATGCATGCTCTGTTCGGTGTTTGGTGTTTGAAAGGTGGGTGATGGTTCGGGGGTCGCTCCGCTGGCAAGAGAGTCTTCGGGCACGGGCACGGGCACGGGCACGGGCACGAGTTGATACATACCTGGACCCGTGGCCCTGCATGACTCAGGGCGAAGGTTGCCATTGAAGCTGAGATGATGTGTTTCTGAACGACCAGAATACTCAGGTATTGGTGTGTATTGAGGGCCAAAGCCTGCACTGAGAAAAACGAAGGGCCGAGTAGAGCCTTCGCCATCACACCCACGAGCGGAGTCATACAGGGCCACGGGTCCAGGTATGTATCAACTCGTGCCCGTGCCCGTGCCCGTGCCCGTGCCCGAAAACTCTCTTACCCGCGGAGCGCCCCCGTTTACTGCCCTATCTCCGACAGCTCTATGGCATGCAGACGGCCACGAATATCACCATAGTAGGTCTGCCCCGTAGTGTGCAGATTGAAGTACAGTTCCCCCTGAGCTGCGACATACTTCATACCCGAGATGGTCTTGTGATCGTCGTTGATGCCCTGAATGATCGGGCAGCCCGAAAGAAAGCCCTCGAGGCCGCCATGGCTGTGCCCCAGTGAGGCCACGATGTGGGAGAAGTCCGCGGTGAAGTTCAGCTCACCGTCGGCGAAGGCCTCGGGCAGATCCAAGAATATGCCGAGGTCGAGCATGATGGGCCCGAGCTGATCGGGCTTGCCGCAGTGGATGTGGAACATGTTGATGGTTGAAGGATCGATGCCCTCAACTGCGATGTCCACCTGGGCGTAGCGCAGATCTTTGGTGAAGCGCACCATGCCATGGCCCTTGGAGGGGCGGTCGACGCGATCCGTCGACGCCGTAGTGGATTGGAAGGCCTCAGGGGTGCCCGGAGGCGTCTCGCTCTCGTCACCGGGCTCCTGGTGAGGGCTCAAGAAAGCCTCGTAGGCAAAGCCCACCTCGATGCCCTTCGAGGGGTTGAGGGTCACCGCCGGAAATCCCCCCTGGGCGGTGTCCTGAGCCTGGGAGTCAGAGCAACCAGCGAGGCCGGCGAGGGCAAGCGTCAACATCAGATTGGAACGACAGAACAACATGTAATTTCACCTCCATTGCTGGAGGTAAGGTAGGCAGGCTCCCCATGCGCAACAACGTCCGGAACCGGCCGAATCGTCCAGATCTGGTCATGCGGTTTCGCTGGCGTTTTGCGCGGCGCTCAGAGATCCATGCCTTGGGTGAACTCGACGAGCCCCTGCACCACATCGGCGATCTGCGGGCGACTCGACAGACCACCTGGTGCGAATATCCGGCATGTGATGTCGATGCCAATCACATCTTCAAAGAGAGTATGCAGTGTCGGCATGTGCGTCATTGCGGGATGGGACATCGGCGGAGGAGAGAGGGCGATGGCGTAGCCGGTCAGAGCAGCGTGATCACAGAACGCGATGTCATCGGTGATGGCCACAGGGCTCACGGGCATCGTGCCGCCGTCGATGAGGGGCAATGTATCTCTGGGGCCCACCATCGAGCACGTGACGATGTCGTGTTTGGCGAGATCCTCGATGGTCTCTGGCCGGCCCTTCCGGGCGATGTACATGTCCGATATTCGGAGGCGCAGAGGGATGTCCACCAGCTTGCGGGTGATCCAGACCCCTTCTTCAGGGATCTCGGTGTTCAGGGTGATGGCGAAGTCACCCTCGTGGGCGAGAGTGGCCAGGGCATCGTTTCTGATGCGCAGCCCGAAGTTGAGGCGTGGATTTCTACTGCGCAACATCTCGGCAATGCTGAACGCCAGCAGATGGCTCAACCCGGTCTGGATGATCACCACGACGGTCTGCTCAGGGGGCGCGATGGTGCCCCGTATCGACGACTCTACCTGCTCGGCATGCATCAGCAGGCGTCGGGCCAGCTCTTCCAGGGCGCGGCCTCGTTGGGTGAGCATCTGGGGCCGACTCTTGTCCACGAAGAGCGGGCAGTTGAGGCTGTCTTCCAGCGATTCGAGTCGCCGCCGCAGGGTAGAGCGTGGGGTGCCAGTGGCTTGAGCTGCCCCGCTCAGCGAGCCCACGTCGACCACGGCGACGAAGGCCCGCAGCTCATCGAGTTCCATCTGCGCTCTCGTTTTTGTTCGGATTCATGGTGCTCTGCTCTCCTGAGGTGTCGCAGAAAAATCACATATGCTGGCTTGTGCGATCATCTTCAGTGATGCATACACGGTGACTAGACAAACGTTCACCTTTTTGCTGAGCCAGGAGACCATATGATCACCGCCATCCGTCCTTACATCAACTGTCGTGGCAACGCCGCCGAGGCCATCACCCTCTACGAGAAGGTGCTCGGAGCCGAGACCCAGAGCGTGATGCACTGGCGAGACATGCCCGGAGACGTGCCTGCTGGGCAGGCGCACCTCGTCATGCACGCCGAGCTGAAGGTGGGCGACACCGTGATCATGCTCAGCGACGCCCCCCACACACAGATCCCCGAGCCTCAAAGCCTAGTGCACATCAGCTTGCAGCTCAGCAAGCCTGAGATGGTGGACGAGATCTACGCCGCCTTCGCTGACGGGGGCGAGAGTCGGGTGAAGCCCGACAACACGTTCTGGAACGCTCGCTTCGCCATGGTGATCGATCGGTTCGGCATCGGCTGGATGCTCAACTGCGATCTGTGAGAGAGGCTGAGAAAACTTTACGAAAGCCTCTGAATATCACGAGGTGCACCAACGTCGGCGGGCGCAGGCGTGCCCGAGCCGCCGTGCTCTACGCGCCTGAGCGAAGACGAGAAACACACCTGGAGAGAGAATGAAGACCATCCTCATGGCCCTGGCGCTGTCTTGCTGCGCCACCGTCGCCCACGCCAAGATCAAGGGCAAGATCCTCAACTGCAGTGGCGAGAAGATCCGTATCAAAGTCTACGATGCCAAGGATGGTGTACGATCTGTCACATCTTCGGCCACCTCGCTCAAAGATGGCGAGTCGTGGAACTTCAAATGCAAGGGTCAGGGCAAGGGTTTTTGCCAGGTACAGGTTTGGGAGCCCGGCTGCGGCAGTGACAGTTTGGGCTACTTGCATAGGCTCAAGAGCAACGACACGCACGTGCTCGAAGCCACAGGTGAATGGCGCAAGAGCAGCAAGGAGTCGTCGGTGGGTGGCGACTACAAGTACCGTGGTCCCAAGATCAAGGTGAATAAAAACGAGGGTGACGATGCTGTCTGTGCAGGTCGCAAGATGATCTCGTGTGACAGCCCTGGAACATCTGCTCTACGCCCCACACCCAAGGCGGCTGGGGGGAACGCCAAGCCCAAGGCAACCAAACGCGCCAAGAAGAAAAAGAAGAAGTAGCCAACAAGCTCAACCCCACCTGAGCGCATACTGTGATGAGGTGGGTAGAAATTCGACAATGTGGTGCGATCACCACAGCTGGTCTGGACCGCCGCGAGCAGATGAGGTAAACGCCCCCATCTTCGACCCGCGGAGCGATCATGAATCAGCACAACCCTGCCTCTGCCCCCCTCGGCCCCAATCAGATCAAGCCCGTCGATGTGGTGCAGATCGATCCGCCGCCCGCTGATCAGCGTTTCTGCCGTGAGGCGCGCTTTGCTGCTTCTGGAGAGCGCAAGACCCGGTACAGCCTGCCCACGGGGCTCAAGTCGCCTTCACCGGTGGGCTACCGTCATCGCGTGTCGTTCAGCGCTGAGCAGGCTCGGGAGATCATGCCGCTGCTGTCCATGACCCGCCCCACGGGTTTTGGGCCGGTGAGCACGGTCACCGAGCAGGCCATGTTCGAGGAGTGCAGCCTGGGCATCATGTCGGCGCGGCAGTCCACCAACTACCGCGGCTTTCGGCAGGTGACCTTCGGCCCTGAGCGCTCCGCCGAGATCGCCGCGCTGCTGCGTCAGCTCGGCCGCCGTGAGGCCGAGGCCCTCGATGGGGCCACCCACACCCACCTGGTGCTCGGGCGGCCGTACCGCACCCCCTTCACCATGTTGCTCACCCTCGCCGGTCACAAGGCCTTCACCAGCCCTGTCACCGTGGCCAAGCGCATCCTCGACAAGAAGTTCCGCTTCGCCGACGACATCCCCACCATCGGCTACCTGCCTCACCTGCACGTGGGCATCCTCGCCGACGCCATGGAGCGGGCAGCGGTCGTCGCCTCGGTGGGGGAGCGTCGGGCTCAGGGCATGATGGCGCCTTTCTGTGGTGAGGCGGCGAAGGCCAACCGCAAGACCATCCGGGCCCTGGAGAAGCTGTGTGGCCTCACCGCCAAGGAGCGGGCTTCGGGGTGGCGCATGTGTCTCGCGGTGCAGGTGGGTACCGCCCTGCCCGGGCAGGGGGTCGAGCTCTCCGAGGAGACCGCCCGTCGCCTCGGGGCCAACCTGCTGGCGTTCCGCAGCGAGCGGATTCAGCCCGGCGTGAACCAGGAAGAGAGCGCCCCGGCGCCCTACCAGGTGCGTCAGGACATGGACGTCTCCGAAGAGTTCGGCAACATGGTGGGGCGGGCGGCCTACAACGCCTTCGCCCACTGGACCGGCACCGAGCGTGACTCGGGGAAGTCGATGCTGCTGCTCGATCGCATCGACGTGCTCACCCCCGGCGGTAAGGGCCGGTTGCGGGCGATCCGCGGGGCCAACAACGCCATCACCGACCGTCTCATCAAAGATATGCCCAAGTGGGCCGATGTGCCTGCGGGCCGTGCTTTCAGCAAGAACGCCGAGCGCGGTCGCAAGGCCTTCGCCCTCGTAGGGCAGCGCATCTACATCGGCGGCCTCTCCCGGGCAGAGATTCAAGCCTCGGGCCTCGAGTGGATCGCTGCCGTGCGCGCCGTGGGCGCCGCTGCTGGTCGTTCTGCACTCTACGCTGAGCTCATGGGGGCCACCGAGATCCCCGAGGGCTGCGATCTGCTCGCGGGCATCTGCCTCATGGCGGGCCCGGTGAACCAGAACGACATCGGCAAGACCTACTACGGCATGCCCGATCTGCTCGCTGACACTTATGGTGATCGAGATCCCACCTCGCTGCTGGTCTGGACCCTCAAGGCCAAGACCGTGGCCGATCCCGTGGGCAACGAGGAGCAGCTGCTCAACCCCAAGCGCAAGGGCGCCCTCGTCGATCTACGCCCCGGGCCCCACGAGGTGGTGGAGATCGAGCAGCGGGGTCACCGCGCCCCCATGCGCAAGTCCGGTGAGTCGGTGAACGAAGAAAGAGCCTTCGCCGACGTCGATAACTTCGTCCGTGACGTCGACGGCACCTCCATCGAGGGCAACGCCGGCAGCGCATGGCCCGGATCGAAGACCGTCCTCTGGGGAGGGTGACTACGCTCGGCCTCTCAAAATGAGGCTCGACGAGAAAAGAAACTTCGGGCAGATGTGCATGACGTCAGCAATGACACGCTCTGGAGGCCCTCATGTTTCGCACTCTTTTGCTCGCCACCCTGCTCGCACCGCTCACCATCGGCACCGCCCACGCCGGTGATCCATGCCCCATCGACTTCACGTTCTATGATCTCGGCGCCCCCGAGTGGCTCGACCGTGGCGCGTTGCTCGATGCCCTGACCTCCAAGGACAGCTGGATCGGCATCAGCTTCGGCAACGGAGACGGTGGGGTGAAGATCACCAACGTCTCTAACGGCAGCCCGGCGCAGAAGTCGGGCCTGAAGATCGGCGACGTCATCACCGAGGCCGGCGGCAAGGCTCAGGCGACTCACCAGGCCTTTGCACAGCAGCTGTCGGCCACCGCGCCCGGGGCTACGCTGCCCCTGAAGGTGAAGCGCGGTGAAGAGGTCGTCGACGTGCCGCTGACCTTGAGTCGTCAAGATCCGGTCATCGGCGCCCTCATCGATCACGCTTCGAGGAAAGACTGCGCCAAGGTCCGCCGCGGCGATCTCACCGAGGAGGCCCGCAAACAGGCCCTCGCAGCGGTGTTCGACGGTAAGCGCTTCCGCTGCAAAGACGCCCACAAGGCCCTGGCGAAGGCCAACATCGGCAACGAGACCTTCGAGGGCGGCGCCATCTTCGTGGTCCGGGGCAGCAAGCGGCTGTTGCTGGCCAACACCCAGTGGAAGACCACCTGTATTCGGGCGAGCAAGTACGACGGCGACGCGCTCACCGATGAGTCCATTGGCAAGGTGTTCACCCGGCTCACCAAGGCCTTCGTCGCTGATCGGTTCGCGAACCCCTGACCCGTCGATCTCGCTGAGCGACTTCGGTAGAGTCCTCCGCCCCGATCTCGAGGAGGACCTATGAACGACGCACTGTTTCACGACGCCTTCTTCGACCTCACCCTACCTGCAGAGTTGTTCGACCATCAGGGCCACATCCGGCTGGCCTTCATCGTGTTGAGCCAGCGACCCTTCGGCGAAGCCCTCACGACATTGAGAGACGGGATACGGGCCTACGCCACCCACCTCGGCGCCCCGGAGAAGTACCACGAGACCATCACCGTGGCCTTCGCCAGCCTCGTCAACGCCGCCATGGCCGAGGACGAGGCTCGAGGTCAGGCCTGTACTGATGGCTTGGCCTTCGCCGAGCGACACCCCGAGCTGCTCGACAGTGAGGTGCTCTATCACCACTACGATCGAGCGACGCTGCACAGCGAGCAGGCCAAGCACGTGTTCCTCTTGCCGCGACGGATGAGCGCTGCGCCGTGACTCTCATCACCCCACCGTACGGTGTGCGTATATGGCGACTGCTAGGCTGCACCCCTTGAGAGGGCCGCTGAGGCGCTCACGTACGCAGTCGTCATGGCTCAATTCAGGCCAAAGTCATCTCTCGCCGATGTAGTTGAAGATAGTACGGGAGAGAGAAGCAACATGCGGACTTCATTGATACTGTGGTTGAGCGCCTGCGTAATGTCCACCGCCTCCGCCGCCCTGGCAGAGACACACCCTGGAGTCACTGAGGACTCAGTTCATTTTGGCCAGACCGCTGCCTTCGAAGGGCCCGCAGCTGCCCTGGGTCAGGGCATGCGGTTGGGGCTGAAGGCCGCATTCGAAGAGGCCAACCGCGCCGGTGGCGTCAAAGGGCGAACACTCAAGCTCACAGATCTCGATGATGGCTACGAGCCCGAGCAGGCGGCGGCGAACACCCGGGCCCTCATCGACGAGCACAAGGTGTTTGCCCTCATCGGCACTGTGGGCACGCCCACGGCCAAGGTGATCCAGCCCCTGGCCACCAGCGCTGGCGTGCCTCTGGTAGGGCCCTTCACGGGTGCTGGCTTCCTCAGGGCCAAGGGCGTCTCCAATGTCATCAACGTACGGGCGAGCTACGGCGCGGAAGCCGACACCTGGATCGAGCACCTGACCCGGACCGGGCACGAGCGCATCGCCATCCTGTTCCAGGACGATGGCTTTGGTCAGGCCGGGCGCACGGGGGTGCTCGCGGCGATGAAGAAGCGGGGGCTCTCCCTCGTGGCAGAGGGCAAATATCGCCGCAACACCGTCGCCGTGAAGACCGCGTTGTTGCAGATCCGCCGGGCAAAGCCCGACGCCGTGGTCATGGTGGGTGCCTATCGGCCCTGCGCCGAGTTCATCACTTTGGCCAGGCAGTTGGGCCTCGACGCCACCTTCATGAACATCTCCTTCGTGGGCAGCGCTGCCCTGGCCAAGCGCCTCGGGGCAGGGGGCTTCGGGGTGATGGTGAGTCAGGTGGTGCCTTTCCCCAATGACACGTCGCTGTCGCTGGTGAAGCAGTACCATGCGGCGCTCAAGGCTGTGGACGCTCAGGCAGAGCCCGGCTTCGTCTCCTTGGAAGGCTACATGGTGGGCCGACTGGCCATCATGGCCCTGGAGTCCATCGATGGCCCGGTGACCCGGGCCACCTTCCTCGACGCCATCTACAGTCGAAAGACCTTCGACCTCGGTGGGGTGACGCTCACCTACAGCCCCGGTGACAATCAGGGCATGGATGCGGTGTACCTCACGCGCATCGGCGCTGGGGGCCGGTTCGAGGCCGTCACCCAAGGCGGCGAGGGTCAGGGGACTCGGGGCGGCCAGCGGGCAGAGCCATGAGTCGGCGTAGGTTACGCTCGGTTCAGGGCGTCTTGTTCACGGCCTTCGGGGCCATCATGGCCATGATGGTGCTCTTCTCCCTGGTGGTGGCCTGGAGCAGTGGGGCCATCGACGACGCCCTCAACGACATCACCAGGAAAGCGACGCCACGGATGGCCGTGGCCCAGGAGATCGCCGCTGGGGTCGCAGGAATGAACGCCGTCGCCGGGCGTCTCACCGCGGTCACCACGGGCGAGGCCCGGGCTGAGGTGCTCGCTGATCTCCAGGGCGATCTCGCCGCGCTGGCGTCCAGCATCGAGACCCTCGACGGTCTCAGCACAGCAGACGCTGTCCAGATGAAGGATGCCCTTGGCAAGTTCAAGCGGGCCCTCTCTCGCCTCGACGGCTCGGTGGAAGAGCGATTGGTGTTGCAACAGGGCTTCGACGAAGGCTTCGCCAAGATGACCGCGCTGGAGCCCGTGCTGATGCGACAGCTCGAGGCGCGCATCGACGACAGCTACTTCGACGTGGCCATGGCCATCGAGAAGAGCACTGGGCAGACAGTCCAGATCGATGCATTGGACGCACACCGTCAGACCTTGAGCATGAAGATCGACGTGCAGGCCGCCATCAGCGCAGTGCAAGCCGCCGCCGGCGCGGTGCACTTGGGAGATGTGCTCTCTGCTCGGAATCTGTTTCGTCGATCCGCCAATGGCTTCGGGGCATTGGGCTCAGAGCAGCTCGGTGAGAGCCTGAAAGCGCTTGGTACACTGGGCCTCGAAGGCGACGACCTCTTCACCCTCAGGTTCCTCGCACTCGCCAGCAAACACAGCGAGGTGGAGGCACTCGCCGATGCGCGGAAGGCCTCGGAGGCGCTCACGGCGCAGGCCACTGTGGTCGCTTCTGCGGGCAAGGCCGCCGTGGTCCAGACCAGCGAAGACACACAGTCGGTGCTCGATCGTACGCAGTGGGCGATCCTGCTCGGCGCCGTCTTTACGGCGCTCATCGCCTTTGGTGTGGTGTTCGGCTATGTGAAACGCCGAGTCACCCGACGCCTGAGTCGGCTCAATGACATGATGCTCACCCTCGCCGAAGGGCATCTCAGCTGCGAGCGTCAGGTCTTCGGCGCAGACGAGCTGGGCCAGATGGCCGACGCCCTCGAGGTGTTCCGAGACAAACAGCTCGAAGCGCAGCGCGCCGAAGCCAGAGCGCAGGCTGCCCGGGAAGAAGCCGCCCAGCTGCGTCGACAGGAGCTTAACGCCCTCGCCGACGCCTTTGAGTCCGGTGCTCAGGAGACCGTGAACCACATCGCTGCCGATGTAGAGTCGCTCAGAGCAGCCGTCGAGCAGGTGAAATCCGTGGCTCAAGCAGGTGCCGAGGCCGGTGAGTTCATGGCGCAAGCGAGCCAGGCCACTGCAGAGGGCGTACAAGGTGCCGCCGGGGCTGCCGAAGAGATGTCGGTGTCGATCCGACAAATCAGCGAGCGCATGGCCCACGCCGCGGAGCTCACCGAGCACGTGGATGAGAGCGTCCGGGCCGCCGATGCGCAGGTGTCTACGCTGAGCGATGCTTCGAAACAAATCGGCCATGTCGTCGGCTTGATTCACGAGATCGCCGAGCAGACGAATCTTCTGGCCTTGAACGCCACCATCGAGGCCGCCCGGGCCGGTGACGCTGGTAAGGGTTTTGCCGTCGTCGCCGACGAGGTGAAGAACCTCGCCACCCAGACCTCCCAGGCCACCGGCGCCATCACCGAGCATGTGCAGGCAGTGCAGACCAACAGCGGCGAGACCGCTCAAGGCATCGGCGAGATCGCCAGCAGGGCACAGTCCCTCGCCCAGATGGCCCAGGACGTGGCGCAAATCATGGGCCAGCAAATGCAGGTCACTGAGGAGATCGCCCAGAACACCCAAAAGGCTGCAGAGAGCGCCCGCAACGCCTCGGCCCAGGCTGCGGAGTTTGGCGGGATGGCTGCGAACACGCTTCAGGCCTCGGTGAGCCTCGAGCGCTTGTCCAGGGCCCTCGACGACAAAGCCCAGGCGCTGCAAGGTCAAGTGGGCAGCTTCATCGAGCAGGTCCGGGCGGGCTGAGCCGAGTCACTCCACTCGAAGCGCGCTGCGGATCATCCTCCCCGGGGGCGACCACACTTGAGTCCTGCCTGAAGATCCCTTAAAAAGTGTGCGCTTTTTCCGTCGAACAACCGATTTTATGGAAACCCGGTCGGAATAAGAGCATTTAAAGGTGCGGCTCCTCTCGATGGGTGTCGAAGGCGCACTGCAAGCGCATATCCGAGGTAATCCATGGCCAAAGCTGCCCACCAACTCAAAGTGCTCTCGATCCACCACTACACGGATCGGCTGTTCAAGTTCCGCACGACGCGACCCCGGAGCATGCGCTTCGAGTCCGGGCAGTTCATCATGATCGGCCTGGAGACCGAAGACGGGCCCATCATGCGGGCCTACTCCATGGCGAGCCCCACCTGGGACGAAGAGCTCGAGTTCTTCTCCATCAAGGTGCCCGACGGGCCCCTCACCAGCCGTCTGCAGAACATCAAGGTGGGCGACGAGATTTTGATGAGCGCCAAGGCCGTGGGCAGCCTGACCATCCGGTCTCTCAAGCCCGGCAAGCGCTTGTTCATGATCGCCACCGGTACGGGGATCGCGCCCTTCGCCAGCATCTGCCGCGACATCGAGACGTACGAGGCCTTCGACGAGGTCTACCTGACCCACACCTGCCGCCAGGTGGACGAGCTGCAGTACGGGGTGGAGTTCGTCGAGGCGGTCAAAGAAGACCCGCTTTGTGGAGAGTTCGCGTCGAAGCTGGTGCACTACACCAGCACGACCCGGGAGCCTCACCCGCGCCAGGGCCGCATCACCACGCTGCTCGAGAGCGGCAAGTTCTTTGAGGATCTGGGGATCCCCGAGTTCAACGCTGAGACCGATCGGGTCATGTTGTGTGGCTCCCTTGAGTTCAACAAGGACATGAAGGCCATCCTCGAAGCCCGAGGCTTCACTGAAGGGGCCCGTCGCCAGCGGGGCGAATACGTCCTGGAGAAAGCCTTCGTCGGGTGATGACACGCCTCCACCTGGAGTAGAGCGACATGACGCCACGCCTCAAAGGCACATCGATGGTCTGGGGCGCTGCGCTGCTCGCCGCCTCGGCCTGTGACATCCAGCCCGCGCCGCCTCCTGAGCAGAGCGCCCACGCCGAGATCCCTGTGACCGACGCTTCCAGACCCCCTACAGAGCGTGCTGTGCCTGAAGGGCAGACCCCCGGAGGTACTCACACGGGGCCTCAGCCTGCCGTGCCCGGCGTCGAGCGCCCCGACGGCACCCTCATGGGGCAACTCCGCCAGGCCCTCGCCGCCAAAGGGGCGAGCTATGTGCCCCGTACCCGCCACAAGCAGGGGGCTAAACCCCGCTTCATCAACCGCTTGATCCTCGAGACCAGCCCCTACCTGTTGCAGCACGCCCACAACCCGGTGAACTGGTACCCCTGGGGAGACGCGGCCTTCGAGCGGGCCCGGCGAGAGGGCAAGCCGGTTCTGCTCAGCGTGGGCTACAGCACCTGCCACTGGTGCCACGTCATGGAAGAGGAGTCCTTCGAGGATCTCGAGATCGCCGAGTACATCAACCGCAACTACATCGCCATCAAGGTGGATCGCGAAGAGCGCCCCGATGTCGATCGGGTCTACATGGACGCGGTGCAGCTGCTCACCGGTCGAGGCGGCTGGCCCATGACGGTGCTGCTCACCCCAGAGCGGGCGCCGTTCTTCGGTGGCACCTACTTCCCACCTCGGGCGGGCGTGCGCAATGCCCGAGCGGGGTTCATCGACGTACTCAAACAGCTCAAGACGCAATACGACGAAGATCCCGAGGCGACGCTGGCCCGGGCGGAAGAAGTGACCCGCCGGATGCAGGCGGCGGCTCGCCCCGGGCGGCCGGGTGATGTACCGGGCCCCGAGGCCCTCGGTGGCACCGCACGCTACTTCGCCAAGCGCTTTGATCCCGTCTGGGGCGGCTTCGGCGGCGATCGGAACAAGTTCCCCCGACCCGTGTCCCTCGACTTCCTGCTGCGCTACCACCGGCGGACAGGAGACGCTCAGGCTCTCCACATGGTGACGCACACCCTCGAGAAGATGGCCGACGGGGGCATGTACGATCACCTCGCTGGGGGGTTCCACCGGTACTCCACCGACAAAGAGTGGCTGGTGCCCCACTTCGAGAAGATGCTCTACGACAATGGGCAGCTGGCGTCGCTGTACTTGCAGGGCTGGCAGCTCACCGGCAACGCCCGCTTTGCCCGGGTGACCACGGAGATCCTCGACTACGTGGCCCGAGAGATGACCGACACGGGCGGCGCGTTCTGGTCGGCCACCGACGCCGACAGCCCGGTGCCTGGCCAGCCGGAGCATCGAGAAGAGGGCCTGTTCTTCACCTGGACGCCTGCAGAGATCGACGCCTTGCTCGGCCCTGAGGAGGCCGCGGCGGTGAAGGCGTATTATGCCGTGAGCGCCGAGGGCAACTTCGAAGGCCGCAGCATCTTGCACACGCCGAGGCCCAAGGCTCAGGTGGCCGCAGAGCTCAGGATCTCCGTCGCCGAGCTGAACCGGGAGCTCACCCGAGCCCGGCGGATCATGTACACCGCTCGGCAAAAGCGTCAGCCCCCCCTCACGGATCGCAAGGTCATCGCCGCCTGGAACGGCTTGATGATCTCGGCGTTCGCTCAGGCAGGGCTGGCCCTCGAGCGCAGAGACTACGTGTTTCAGGCCCAGCGGGCCGCCGACTTCATCCTGAGCCGCATGCTCGACGAGCGCGGGCGGCTGTTACGCACTTTCAACGCCGGTGAGGCACGGCACGCCGGGGTGCTCAACGATTACGCCTGCATGGTGCAGGGGCTGCTCGATCTCTTCGAGGCTGGGGGTCGGGTGTCCGATCTCGAGGCCGCGAAGCGCCTGCAGGGTCAAGTGGACGCTCTGTTCGCTGCCCCCACAGGTGGATACTTCGAGACCGCTCGCGACGCCGAGCGCATGCTCACGCGCCGCAAGCCCGACTACGATGGTGCCGAGCCCTCTGGGAACTCGGTGACGGCGATGAACCTGCTGCGCTTCGAGGCCATCACGGGCGAAGGCCGTTATCGCGAGCAGGCTGAGCGTCTGTTCAAGGCATTTGCCGACACGATCAGCCGCCGGGGGCCCTCAGCGCCGCTGATGACCGCCGCCCTGGAGCGCTACCTCGACACCACGCGAGAGGTGGTGATCGTGGCCCCTACAGGGGGAGACACGCCGGATCTGCTGCAGCGGGCACTCGGGCGCACGTACCTGCCCAACCGACTTGTGGTGCTCACCACAGAGGGCGTCGATTTGAAGGGCAAGGCGGCGCAGATCCCATTGCTGAAGGGCAAGGTGGCTCAGAAGGGCCTGGCGACCGCCTATGTCTGCGAGCGCGGTACATGTGAGCGGCCTACGGCTGATCCGGCGGTGTTGTCGAAGCAACTCGCCCGGGTGCAACCCCTCGACGCTCAGCTCCCGCCGTTGACGAAGCCCTGAACCACAGCCCGCTGATGCAGTCCCCGATCGATCTGGGGTCGTAAGCCTTCAAGCGTACGCTGGGCGGCTTCAGGTGTCATGCCCCGCTGTTTGACCAGATGACACAAGGCGATGGTGGGCCCTCGCCCCTTGCCGGCGCGGCAATGCACATAAGTGCGCCCGCCGCTCCGGGCGGCTTCGGCGATGAGCTCGAGGGCCTGTTGTACCGTCTCCACTGGGGGAGCGCGTCGATCGAGCAAAGGCATGTGATGGGCAGTCATCCCCTGCGCTGAGATGGCCTCTGTGTGGGGCGGCAGCTCTTCGCACAGGTTGATGATGGTGGTGATACCGAGGGTCTTCAGCGCAGGGAGATCGACGTCTCGAGGGTAGGCGCCGACGATGAGCGCTTCATCGACGGCATCCCAGCGCCGCCAGTGCCCGAGGGCGTAGCGGGTGGCGTTGTAGAGCGCCCCTGGGGTCATGGTGAGGCGGGTGACGAGTCGATTCAGGAAGGATCCGGCCATGGCCGGAGATGGTGGCGAGGGGGCGAGCCGGCGTCAATCAGCGACGACGACGGCGGTCGCGGCGATGGGCGCGGCGCACGGGGCGCTTGCCGCGACGGTGGGGTTTGTAGGCCGCCCGGCGAGGCCGGTACACCCGGCGGGGGGCCGCACGAGGCCGGTAGATGCGCTGGGGCGGCACCCGGCGATGGCGACGCCAGCGGGGGCGACGGGGGTGACGGCGGGGCAGGACCACGCTCAACCCGATGCCCACGGCGGCGGCTGCTGCGGCGCGGTCGGCCCGTCGCTCGGCGCGGCGGGCACTGGCCTCGGCCTCGGCGGCCCGATCTTCGGCCTCGTCGGCTCGGGCCTCGGCCCAGGCTGCGTCGGACTCGGCCTCAGCTGCCCGGCGTGCGGCCTCGTCGGCGCTGGCCTCGGCTTCGGCGGCCCGGTTCTCCGCGATGTCCGCGTCTACCTCAGCGGCGTTGGCCTCTGCCTCGGCGCGGCGGGCGTCCCGGTTGGCACGGCGGTCGGCCCGCCGTGACTCGCGATCGGCCTGGGCCATGCCTGAGTCGGCGTTGCGGTTGCGGCGACGGCGGCCACCGTTGTCCAACTCGTCCTCGGCGTCGCGGGCCCGCCGTCGGATGTCGTCTCGGCGTCGATCGCGTCGCGCCTCTTCGCGGTGGCTGTCGTCGAGATCACCCACGTCGTCGGGGTGAGGGGCCTCGAAGTCATCCTCGGCGGCGATGTTGATCTCCTCGTCGAGATCGTCTCCTTCCCAGCCGCGGCGGTTGTTGTCGGCAGAGGCCACCGCCGGCACCAGCCACAAGGCCAGCAAGGCGAGGCTCGAAGTGAGCAGAGTGAAGCGCTTCATTGTAATTCTCCTCGGTATCGGGTGTATGTGAAGACTGCGCACAGTGTGAATGACAGTGACTCTCTATCGTGTCTCTTAGAAGTAACAGACACCGTCTGCTGCACATGCCCAGCCAGCGGGGCAGTGCGCGTCGTAGTCACAGGCCATGGCGTCGTAGCAGAGACCATCGCCTCCACAGATCGATCCCCCAGGGCAGTCGGCGTCGTAAGCGCAGTAGTACACGCTCGCGTCGGTGTGGCAGGCGCCGTCGGCGGCGCAGAGCTCACCGACACCACACTCCCAGTCGGCCCGGCAGCTGGGCAGCGCCTCACAGAGGCCATCGGCCCGGCAGAAGTCGCCGGCGTTGCAGTCATAGTCGGTCAGGCAACCGGGGATCTCTTCACACAGGCCATCACCGCGACAGAAGTAACCCGGGGCGCACTCACGGTCGGACACACAGCCCGGCGGGGGCGGCGGGGGCGGCGGCACCTCTTCACAGAGACCATCGGCCCGACACAGGAAGCCCGCGGCACAGTCGGCGTTGCTGCGACAGCCGGGGACAGGAGCGCACTGGTACTGACTGTCACAGTAAGCGCCCACGCCACAGTCAACGTCGCTCACGCACTGGGGCATCAACATGCAGGCCCCACGGTCACAGAACTCTCCGACGGCGCACTCGCGGTCCACGGTGCAGGCCCGGGGATCCAGGCAGCGGCCCCAACCGTCGCAGATGCTGTTGGGGGCACACTCGTCGTCGAAGTCACAACCAGCGACGGGGTAGCAGAGCTGATCGTCGCCGCAGTATTCGTCTGCGAGACACTCGGTATCGAGGAGGCAGCCGTCGACGACCGGTGGTCGCCCCTGACCTGGAGGTGGGGTGCCTGGATCATAGCTGTGAATCTCACACCCGGCGAGGGCGAGGCCTGACAACAACAGTGCGCCGAGGCTGGTCATGAGGCGGCGGCTGCGGGAAGTACGAACAGGGGTAGGGCTCACGGTGTTGTCGTGCTGCATGAGTCATCTCCGAGAAATCGAGTAAGTGTAAAACTGTTTGCTGTGTGCTCGTGCGGTCTGACGGGGCCTCTCGGGTGCTATTCGTAGACCATTTTAAAGTTGTGTCGTTTTGTTGTTATGTTGTTGAAATTGTTTTGAAAGTAAGATCTGTGTGGCGTCGCTGAAATCAAGGAAAACGTGCCCTGTATTCACAGCTGAGAAATAGAGTCACAGATGGTGTGCCCAAAGGGCCCGTTTAGAACTGTTTGCATGTGTTGAAATGTAGGTTGCTCGTCGAGGGCACCTGTCGGTGCGATCACCCCTGCTCCTGTGGCACTCTCCTGATCGACATCGGTCCCGTACCGAGCTGGAGATGCCCCATGGCCCACCCCCTCATTCGAGCCCTCGTGATCCTCGGGCTCACCCTCACCCTCGCTGGCTGTCCTCCCAGTGGGGATCCACCGCCCTTCACCGGGGAGGCGATCGGCGACGCCGAGGTCGAGGGCGACAGCGAAGCGCCGAGGCCCGACGACCGCTGCGCCGACACTGACGGTGATGGCCGGGTCGCCGTAGGCGGCTGCGATTTACCCCCTGGCGATTGTGATCCTGATGATCCCCGCCGAGCCGTAGGGCTCGAAGAGCGCTGTGATGGTGTGGACAACGACTGCGACGAGCGGGTGGATGAAGCGGACCCCATGGCAGAGGCGCCATGCGCGGTAGAGGGTGGTGTGGGGCCATGTGCTGAGGGGATTTTCAGCTGCAACGATGGCCAGCTCGAATGCGTGCTGCTGATCAGCCCGAGTCTCGAGTCGTGCAATGGCGAGGATGACGACTGCGACGGCACCATCGACGAAGAGATAGAAGGCGACGGAGACCGATGCGACGCAGAGGGGGAGGGCATCTGCGCAGAAGGCGTTCGTCAGTGTGAATCGGGTGCGTGGCGGTGTACGGCGCGGGCGCCAGAGGAAGAGCGGTGCAATGGCGTGGATGACGACTGCGATGGCCGCACTGACGAAGAAGATCCGCAGCTCGAGGCGCCATGCGAGGGCCCGCTGCCTGGTCGATGCCGGCCAGGTGCTCAGCAGTGTGTAGACGGCAACCTGCGCTGTCAGGCCTTCGAGGATCGCCGCCCGGAGCTGTGCAATGGCGAGGATGATGATTGTGACGGCCTCACCGACGAGCGCTTCGCCACCCTCGGCGAAGTGTGCACAGTGGGGGTGGGGCGGTGCGCTCAGGCAGGGCTGCTGATCTGTGATGCTGAGGGTGATGGTGTCCGGTGTGATGCTGTAGCCGGAGATCCGCGGGCAGAGGTGTGTGACGGCGTCGATGACGACTGTGATGGCCTCACGGACGAGAGCGCAGGCGGCATGCCCCTTCAGGCAACCTGCTACACCGCCGCACCCGAAACCCAGGGGGTCGGTGTCTGTGCTGCGGGGGTCCGCGTATGTCAGGCAGGGGCCTTGGGGACGTGTGTCTCCGAGACCACCCCCAGCGATGAAGCCTGTGATGCGTTGGACAACGACTGCGACGGCACGACCGACGAGGGGTTCGACCTCGGCAGCCCCTGCACACTCGGTTTGGGGCGCTGCGCCCGTGATGGTGTTCTGAGATGCAGCCCTGAAGGGGGCGTGCGGTGCATCGGCGAAGTGGGCCAGCCCCGTGTCGAGCAATGTGATGGTTTCGATGACGACTGTGATGGCGCCGTCGATGAAGGCTTCCCCACGTTGGGCCAGCCCTGCGCCGAGGGTGAAGGTGTGTGCCGCCAGCTCGGGGTGGTGGTGTGTGTGGGTGAGGGGCAGGAGACGCGCTGCAGCGCCGAGGCCGGCGAGCCTGTGGATGAAGTGTGCGACGGCCTCGACAACGACTGTGATGGCCGCATCGACAACGGCGCGTTGTGCCCTTCGTCTCCGGTGAGCGTCCTGACGCAATGGCAGCTCAGCGATGTTGGCTGTGCTGACTTCGACGGTGACGGGGCAGGGGACAACGCGCTCTCGGTCTTCGCCGTGGCTGCCCAGCCCCTCGTGGAGCAGGCGCTGACTTCAGCGACGATGGGGGTGCTGCTCACCACAGAAGGCCTCGACGCTGAGGGTGCTGATGCCCTGGCTTTCGTGACCGCTACGGGTGATCCTCCGCAGCGACTCTTCGAAGGCTACACACCCGCTGCTGTACCCGTATCGAGCTGGCCCTCGGCGAGCACGAGCCCTGATGGGGCACTCCTGGTCGACGCCGAGCATGTGCAGATCCCATCGCCTCTGTTCTTCGCGCCCCATCAGGTGGGGCTCGAGGCCCTCAACGATGTCCGTGGGCTGTGGCTGCGAGGTGCGCAGCTTTCCGTGAACCTTGTCGAGGCAGAGGGCGGGGGCCTCCTGGCTCGGGATGGGGTAATCACAGGCGCTGTGGATCATCAGCAACTGGTCACTGGTTGGCGCCGAGCTGCCTCCGTGTGCGCCCTGACACTCTCACCACCGGCAGCATGTGACATCTTTGCTGCGTGGTCGGTAGATGCTGTGCAGGCCCTGGTGCCTGACGTCGATGTCGATGGTGATGGCACACCAGAGTCGTTGAGTGTGTGCGTATCCTTCACTGGTGACCCGAGCCCCGATGTGGTCCTGCCGCCTGAGGGGGGACAGGCCTGCATCGCAGACGATGACTGCCTCGCGGGCTTGTCGTGCCGTCTATTGCCAGGTGAGTCAGCGGATACATTCGATGTGGGGTGTGGGCTCGCGGGTGCGGGTGCAGGTGGAGATGGGGAGCCGTGCATCACCCATGACGATTGCGCCCACGGGCTGTGCCTGGAAGGCGGGCCGTGGGGGGCCCGATGTGCCTCGGCGTGTGCAGAGGCACCCTGCCCTCAGGGGCTCGCCTGTCGGGGTATGGAGAGTGGCTTTGGCGAAGGGGATCTGTGTGTGGCGGCCCCAGGCGACGGGCGCCCGTGCGCGGTGGACGACGACTGCAACCTGGGGCAGCTGTGCACCCGCTGGCGGGTGCCTGGCGAGCCTGGACTCACAGGCCGGTGTCAGCAGCCAGGCGCAGGTGCAGCGGAGGGCGACCGATGTGTTCGAGGGGCCGACTGCCGACGGGGTGGTCTGAGCTGTGTGGGTGAGCTCGGGGCAGAGCGGTGTGCCGCGCCCTGTGTCACCTCAAGCGACTGCGCGCCGGGCCTCTGGTGCGCCGAGGTGGCCCATACACCAGGGGCTCAGGCCGGCCCCCGAGTCGCCGGAGCATGCGTGCCTGTGCCCGAGGGTCTGGGCACAGGGTTGCCATGTGTGGGGGAAGCCGACTGTCCTGGCGGAGAGACATGTATGCCTCGCCGAATTGGCGGCGCCATCGATCCTGTGTGTCAGGCGGGTGTGGGCTTCGGCTCTGCGAGTCAGCTCTGCGCCGACGACGATGACTGTGCGTCATCAGATTGCGTGGGTGGGCGCTGCGGAGGCTATTGCCAGGATTCTGCAGGCTGTGGGCCCCGGCTGGGCTGTCGAGCGGACGCTTTTACCGACGAGGTGGGCGTGCTCGGTGGGCGGTGTGACGTACCCTCGGCGTTGTGCGTTCAAGATGCAGACTGCGGGGCTGACCCGCTCTGTCAGGGCGCGCTGTGTGTGTGCGACCTCGGCGTGTGCCGACTCGGATGTCGGTACCCCGGGGGCATCTGCGCGCCAGGGCTGAGCTGTCAGGCCGATGGTGGTTGCGATGTGCCCTGCGCCGATGACCGGTTCGAACCCGATGATGAGCGTGGGCAAGGTCACGCCATCACCCTGAGCCGCAGCGAGCCGGTACAGGTCAGCCGTCATCGCCTGTGCGCTGGAGCGCCTGTCGATCATGTACAGGTCGACACCCTGGGCCAGCCGTTCGAATTGCGTGTCTTCATCGATCCGCTCGGGCACACCCTCGACGATCAGGTGGCGATCCGCGGCAGCCTGATCAACAGCGCGGGCGATCTCGTCGAAGAGGGGATCGTCGTCGATGGCCAGATGATCTTCTCTGTTGCTGATGCCGAGGTGGCCGCTCAATACACCGAGCCGGTCACTGTGCAGCTGACCGGCTCTGCCCTCGGCGCCGGGGTGATGTGGCGCCTGGAGGGCGAGGTGTTCTTCGACGCGTGTCCTGAAGACGAGCCTGACGAGCCTCGGGATGACAGCTGGCACTGGCAACAGCTGCTCTTGCAGCCGGGCCTCACCACTGAAGAGACCGTGACGGGGCATCTGTGCCCCGGAGACGCAGACTGGTACGCGGTCTCACTCGGTAACGGAGACACGCTCACTCTGGCACGACGCTGGACCGGGGATGGCTTCGGTGGCGTGCCGCCCGAAGATCCGCCAGCCATCACCGTGGAGATCTGGGGGCCCGATTTCCCCGAGGCCAGCGGCGTCAGAGTGATCACCCTCGAGCGAGATGATCCGGGGCCGCTGGTCTTCGAGCCACCACCAAAGGTGTGCAACGAACGCCTGCTGCAATGTGAGCACACGGGCCTGGCCCAGACCGATGAGCTCTGCTTCGCCGACACTGACTGTGTGGCCTCGGGCTGGTTCGTGCGGATTGTGGGGGGCACACCGCAGGTGAACGCCCCGTACACCTTCGACATCGGGGTGGTCCGAGCCACTGATCTGGCCTGTGTGCCCGACGTCTTCGAAAACGACCGCTCGATTCTGCCCAACGTGAGGCCCATGGCGGGGACGGATCCTCGCGTGATCGACCTTTCAGGGCAGTTCCCCAGCATCGTCCCGGAGCGAGATGTGACCTTCGATCGTTTCCGAGCCTGTGGCGAGGACTGGGATCTGATCTCTCTGGGCCTCGAGGCTGGAGAGGGGCTGCGGGGCGATGTGCGCCAGCCCTCACCTCCAGCGCGTCAGCTCGATGTCGAGGTGATCCACGGTCCGACGCAGGAGCCTCTTCAGGCGAGCACAGCGCAGCAAGAGACGATCGCCCTGGAGGTGCCTGTTGTAGAAGAGGCCACGGCATATCTCTTCGCGGCCCGCCTGTCAGAGGGCGTACCTCAGGAGACGCCGTTCCCCCTGAGCTTCACAGTGCGTCGTCTGCGCCCTGGATTCTCACCTGACGAAGGCTGCGTGGCGCCTACGCCTCTGATCCCTGGCGTGGGGGTGCCCCGGCGGGTGGTGGTGGCCGGCTGCAGGCTCGGTACGCTGCACGACAGCGGTCCCTACGGCTGCATCGGCGGTGACGGTCCTGATCGTGTCTACAGCTTCCCCGTACCCGGGCCAGGGCGAGTGGAGGTTGCGGTGACACCCGTGGGAGACGATCAGCCTGTGGTCTATCTACGAGACAACTGCGACGCGCCGAGCAGTGAGCTTGCTTGCGGTGAGTGGGCTGATGGGGTGGCTCAAGCGTCCACGGCCGTGAACGCTGAAGGGGAGATCTACATCTTCGTGGACGGCGGTCCGGGGGGCGGTGACTTCACCCTGGAGGCGGTGTGGTCGCCGTGAGCAGTGCGCTCACTCGTCGGGCGTGAGAAGCAGGCTGCCCCGATAGCGCTCGCACCCTGCCTGGAAGCCCACGAGGGCGAGGTACCACTGGCCATCTTCTGCCTGCTGAATCAGTACGTCACAGCTGGCGCAGCGATATTGATCTTCACACTGACCACCCCCAACGGCTTCGTCGGCGACGAGGTTGCAGCGATCCGTACGCCCTTCCTCGTCGATCACCGTGGCCAGCTCGCCGTCTTCGATGGTGTAGCTGTAGTTCACCACCCGGCCGAAGATGGGGATCTCTCCTCTGAGGCTGCCCTCAGGCCCGAGATCGTCCAGAGGACAGTCGAGATCGATGGCCCCGTTGTTGTTGGGGCCATTGCCGCCGCTGTTGCTGTTGTCGGGGGTGGCTTCACACCCGAAGGCGAGCCCTGCTGAGAGGGCCAGGGCGGCGAAGTGGTACACGGAAGAGACGCTCATGGCGCCCGATGATACAGAAACCCGCCGGAGCAGGATATCCTGCCTCGCAGAACGTGCAGGGGCCCGACGGGAGCGGGCAGGGAGTACGAGATGAGCAGAAGATGGGCGGTGGCCTGCTGGGCCTGGATATCCCTGGTGGGGTGTGGCGGCGGGCAGAAGCCCACCATGACCATGCCCGACACCCCCAAGGCGCCGAAGGTGGTGAAAGAGACCTTCACTTCGAAGGCCGATCTGGCAGCCATCGTTCAAAAACCTCCAACGCCGATCAAATGGTCAGAGGCAGACACCGCTGCGAAGCCGTGGACCCTCACGGGGCCGTTTCCCGAGGGTCGAGAGGGCGCAGCCCTGGATCCGGTCGATGCTGTGAGCGCTCACTTGTCGAAGGCCCAGGCGGTGGCCACGGGCCAGTCGAGCATCACCGCCTCGATGACCTGCGCCGCCCGGGAGGTGGCTCGATACATCGCACAGCAGGGCCAGCCGCCCGCATCCAGCGTGGAGCGGTTCATCGCTGGGCGTTGTGGATCACCAGAGACCCGACTCACTCTGCGCTGGGCGAAGGGACGCGCCGATGAAGGCAGCACCGACGAGGCCATCCTCGAGCAATGGAGCACGAGCCTGAAGGGCTTCGTCGAGCAGACGCCAGAGGGTCAGGCCGTGGGCATGTCCCTGGCGCGGGCGGGTGATCAGGCGGCCCTCGTGTGGGTGGGCCGTCGCCGGCGCGTGAAGTTCTACCGGGTCGACAACACCCCCAACGACAAGGGGGAGGTGGTGGTGCAGGGGGAGAGTTTCGCTGGAGACGGCGCTCTCTCCGCCGCGGTGAACCATGGGCAGTACGAGAGCGCGCTGTGTACGACAGAGGTCACGGGCAAGCGCTTCAAGCTGGTCTGCCCGGTGCGCAAAACAGACGCCTCCACCTGGATCTCGCTGCACCATACGCCTACGGGGCGATTGCTCGGCACCACCCTCGGCGAGGCCCTCATCTGGCCTCAGGGGGGCCCCCAGGACACGTACACCCCTGCGCCGAGCGTGCCGAGCGCCAACCTCGAGCGCATCGGTGATCTCGGTGAGGCGTTCACGGTGACGGTGAACCGGCTCCGAGAGGCGGCAGGGCGCCCGCCTCTGACCCTCGATGGTGAGCAGAGCGCCGTGAGTCAGAAGAGCGTGGGGCATTTCTTCGCAGCTTCCGGATCCTCTGATGGCGCAGAGGCTGATCGGATCGCCCTGGGGCTGATGGCGGGCTGGTCGGTGGCCGGCAACGTGCGCAGCGGTCGGTTTCGCTCAGAGCGCTCGTCGAGCAATGATCTCAGCAGGACGATGTCGGCCCTCCTCGAGCGCCCCTGGGGTCGGCGGATGTTGCTCGACACAGAGGCTGCCCGCATCGCCGTGGGCGGTGAAAAGTCCCCCGACGGCAAAGGCTTCGTCGCGCTGATCACCACATATCAGGTGATGGAGGAAGCCGAGAATGCCGAAGGGCAGTTGCAGGCGGTGACCGATCGCATCACCGAGCTGCGAGGTGGGGCGCCAGTGAGGCGGCTCACCGCCCTCGAGGCCCTGGTGCCCAAGCTGGGCGAGCACATCACCCTCGGGCTCAACACCCCTAAGGGGGCGATGTACGATCTCATGGACGCCGCCCGAAAACACCTCGACACCGGGGTGCAAGCGTGGCGCTGGGAGGGCGGTGATTTGAGCCAGATGCCTTTGCCAGCGCAGCTCAAACAAAAAGCAGGCACACTGTCCGTGGCGGTGGTGGTGAGCCGCTACCGCCCTGCCGGAAGCCCCTGGCATCGGTATGTGGTGCTGTTGGCGTGGCCCGACGGCAGGTTGCAGACAGCGGCGCGCTGACGCTGCGCTTTCGAACACAGGAGCACGGTGGTGCTGCCCTCAGTCTTCATCCGGGCCTTCCGGCAGGCGGTCCCTTACATCAACGCTCACCGGGGCCGGACCTTCGTGGTGTACTTCGAAGGTGAGGCCGTTGACGCCCCAGGTTTTCGGGAGCTGATCCACGACGTCGCGCTGTTGGAGAGCCTCGGCGTACATCTGGTGATGGTGCACGGCGCCCGGCCGCAGATCGAGGCAGAGCTCGAGCGCATCGACCATCAAATGCCTCTGGTTCAGGGCACCCGGGTCACCGACGCTGAAGCGCTGGTGGCGGTGAAGGAGGCCGTTGGTGCCACCCGAGTGCGCATCGAAGCCATGATCTCCCAGGGCCTGCCGGGCTCACCCATGCACGGCGCCCGCTTGAGGGTGGCCTCGGGGAACGTGGTGGTGGCTCGCCCATTGGGCGTGAGAGACGGCGTCGACTACCAGTTCACCGGCGAGGTCCGCCGCATTGACGCCGAGGGCATCAGGGGCTGGCTCAGTCTGGGCAATCTGGTGCTGCTCAGCCCGTTGGGCTACAGCGCCACAGGTGAAGTGTTCAACGTCAGGGCGGCCGACGTGGCTCTGGCGGTGGCCTCGGCGCTCAAGGCCGACAAGCTGATCGTGCTCACCGAAGATGATCGCCTGATGCAAATCGACGACGCCCCCCTCAGACAGCTCGATCTGGAGCAGGCCGAGCGGTGGTCCACTGATCCGCGCCTGAGCCCGAGCGAGCAACGCACGCTGCGTCGCGCTGTGACTGCGTGTGAGGCTGGCGTCAGGCGGATCCACCTTGTCCCCCGCACCCTGGACGGTGGCCTCATGGTGGAGCTGTTCACCCGAGATGGGGTGGGCACGCTCATCTCTGCTGATCATTACGAGACCGCCCGCCGGGCGACGATTCGAGACGTGGCGGGCCTGCTGGCGTTGCTGCGACCCCTCGAAGAAGACGGCACGCTGGTGCGGCGATCGAGAGAGCTGCTGGAGCGGGAGATCGAGCGCTTCCAGGTGCTCGATCGAGATGGCGCCATCGTCGGCTGCGCGGCGCTGTATCCCTTCACCGACGAAGGCCTCGGGGAGCTGGCCTGCCTCGCCGTCGACCCTGAATATCGCGGTGGGGGTCGGGCGGGGCTGTTGCTGTCCACCATCGAAGCCCACGCCCGAGCCCTCGGTCTGGCGCGCCTGTGCGTGCTCACGACCAGAACCGCCCACTGGTTCCTGGAGCAGGGTTTCGAGCTGGCAGAGATCGCCGATCTGCCCACGCAGAAGAAGCGCATGTACAACCTGCAGCGCAATTCGAAGGTCCTGATGAAGACGCTGTGAGCGTAGTCTCTCAGTCCTCTTCTTTGAGCACCCACCCGCCGCCCCGAGCGCGCGTACGATGGCAGGGGCGGTATTCGCTGCGGGCGTCGGGCAGCAACAACAGACACGGATCGAACCAGTGCACAGTGGTGAGCTCGGCGAGGATCGCCGGCAGCTCCCCTTCGAACTCGGGGTTGTCGGGGCAACGGTGGTGCCAGAGGGCCCAGCGTTCAGGGCACGTGTCCATCACCAGGATCTCTTTGACGCCGCCGTTGCAGTTGGTGGCCACCACCAGCACGTCACCAGGTAAATCACCGCGCTCTGCAGGTCGTAGGACCAGATCGTGGTGAAACTCCCCCTGGGTCCAGTGGTCGACGAGGTCGTAGCCTCCGAGATCCGAGGTCAGGACCTCGAGCAGGTGCCCCAGGCCCAGACACGTGCCCAAGCGGGTCAGAACATCCGTCTCTGTCATGGCGAACTCCTATGATGGGGTACACACCCGTTATAGTGAGCGCCATGAAGCTGCGCCCTGTGTTCATCCTGCCCGCCATCCTGACCTTCGCCCTCGGCGTGGGGGTGGTCTTCTATCGAGGCCCGGGCTGGCACGCGATCCGCACGCTCGGCGGCGACGTGCTCGCCTCTGCCGAGGTGTACTTCTTCGCCAGCATCTTCTGGTCAGCGCCCTGGCGCCGCCGCTTTGTCGGGTGCGCGCTGATTTGCCTCACGGTGGAGCTGATTCAGCTCGGGCAATGGGTGGGCCCTGAGAGTCCGCAGTGGATGCACCTGCTCCTCGGCAGCACCTTCGACCCCTTCGATCTGCTGGCCTATTTGATTGGCTTGGTGATCGCGGTGGGGATCGAGAAACGATTCATTCGGTAAGGGATACCGCCTCACACGGTCAGCGCACACAGCACCACGGGCCGCGCAAAAGCCCCGCACAGTGGTTGCGACTTTCCGAATATGTACCTAGTTTTCTCGGCCGCAATTGAAAATCGTTGAACGAGGGCCGAAATGAAGAGCGGTAACCCTTTCAAGATGATGTTGCTGATCTGCCTCGGGATGGCGGGCTGCGACGATGGTGACAGCGGAGGGGCCGAGTCATCGGCACCTGATGCACAGATCAGCGACATGGCTATGGATGGAGGCGGAGGTGGGGAGACCGACGCCGAGATCATGAACACGCCAGACGCTGAGGTCGATGCCGGGCCCATGCTGGATCAGCCCTACACGGCGATCCTCGATCTACCCGAAGTGCCTTTCAACTACGCCAACCCGGAGATCCCTGATCACTTCAGGGTAGAGACGCTGCGTTTCGCGGGTCAGACCACCGTGGTCTTTGAAGACAACACCCCCGAGGACAACCCCACCACCGATCACGGGGCCACCCTCGGCCGGGTGCTGTTCTACGACAAGCACCTCAGCTTCAACGGCACGGTCTCGTGTGCTTCCTGCCACAAGGCCGAGCTCGGCTTCTCGGACGACAGGGTCTTGAGTGAAGGGTTCGAGGGAGGCGATACCGGACGTCACTCGATGGGGCTGGCCAACGCCCGGTTCTACCGCGACGGCATGTTCTTCTGGGATCAGCGCGCCGCCACTCTGGAAGAGCAGGTGCTGGAGCCTTTCCAGGATCCGGTGGAGATGGGGATGACCCTCGAGGGGCTCTTGGAGCGCGTGCGTCTGGGTGATTACTACCCGCCGCTCTTCGAATCGGCCTTCGGCGATGACGAGATCACCGCGGAGCGCATCTCGAAGGCCCTGGCGCAGTTCATCCGCAGCATGGTGAGTGCCACCAGCCCGTATGACGACGGCCGGGCGCAGGTGGCGAGCCGCGGCGATGATTTCCCCAACTTCACCTTCGAGGAGAACCGCGGGAAGTTCCTCTTCGTGAACCCGCCCCCCCTGGGCGGTCTGGGCTGCTTCTTCTGCCATCAGGGGGAGGCCTTCATCGCCTTCGAAGCAACCAACAACGGCCTCGACGCCACCAACAAGATCGACAAGGGGTATGGCGAGGTCACGGGGGAAGAGACCGACATGGGCAAGTTCAAGGTGCCCTCGCTGCGCAACGTCGGGTTGCGGGCGCCCTACATGCACGACGGCCGCTTCGCCACGCTGGAAGAGGTGATCGACCACTACAGCGATGGTCTGCAGCCCAACCCCAACCTGGGGCCGCCCTTCGGCGTGCGGAACGGGCGGGCGACGCGCCTCAACTTGTCCAACGACGAGAAGTCGGCCCTCGTGGCGTTCCTGCACACCCTCACCGACCTGGACATGGTGAACGATCCGAAGTTCAGTGACCCCTTCATAGAGTAGAGCCACAGGCCCGGATTGGCTGAGCTGTGACGAGTGTCTGTGTTGGGCCCTTGTAGGCAGTCGTCGCTGCGCTTCGCCTGCGTAGGCGCCAGGCCTTCGGCACATCTTCGATGCGCCTCGTCGGTCGCGTACACGTCGGCATACTCGCTGGCGCGAGCAGGCCTCCGGGTAGGCAGGGTCGCTCAATGCTGACGCATTGATTGCTCGCTCCCCTGCGTAAAGAGCTTCTTCTGTATCTTGTTGCTGAACCTCGTCGGGATTCGACCTACCGCGAACCTGCAATCCTCTGAGTCTCAGCGCTCGGCGTAAGCCCCAATAGCGCCGGAATCAGTGCAAAGTCACACCAGAACTGGCTTTTTACGCAGGGGAGCGAGCAAGAAGGGCGAAGCCCTGAGCGACCCTGCCTACCCGGAGGCCTGCTCGCCTCAGCGAGTGCGCCGAGGTGTACGCAGCTCCAAGGCGGGCCGAAGGCCGGCCGACAAAGCTGCCTACGCAGGCGGAGCGAAGCGACGACTGCCTACAAAGGCCCAGCCACAACACCCATCACTGCCCAATACACCTGTTGAACAACTCGGCACAGAGCAGCCGAGGGCGGTTTCCTCTGCGAGTTCGACCGGGTAGGATGCCCCCGCCACGCGACCGGGAGCCCCTATGGCCGATCTCGACCTGACCACCCCCGAACCTCCACTCACATTCGAAGACTGGCGTGCCAGAGTAGAGCGTGATCTCAAGGGCGCCGACTTCGAGAAGCGGTTGGTGACCCCCACGCTGGAGGGCATCGACGTTCAGCCGCTCTACCACCGTGAAGGGCCTGCTCTGGCCACAGGTGCACGGCGAGATGGCAGAGCGCCGGGCTGGATCATCGCCAGCCGCATCGACGCGCCGGATCCCCAGGTGGCCGCCGAGGCCATCACCACAGATCTGGCCTTCGGGGTCGAGCAGCTGCGCTTCGTCACAGACGTCTCCGTACGCCTGGGCGGCATGCCCGAAGGTGATGGGGTGGTCCTCGACTCTGCTGGGGCGCTGCTCACGGCGCTGAGTGAGGTTGATCTGAAGCGCGTGCACCTCGCCTTCGAGGTGGGCGCACGGGGTCCGGTCATGGCCCAAATGCTCGATCTCGTCGCCCGTGATCGCGGCGTGTCTCTGAGCGCACTCAACGGCGAGATCGGCGCCGATCCGTTGGGGGCCCTCGCCGCCGATGGCGCGCTCCCTGTCTCCATCGAGGCTGCCTTCGACGATCTGCGGGCCCTGGCCCGGTGGGCCCACGAACGGGCCCCGGGGTTGCGGGCCGCCCGAGTCTCCGTGGCACCTCATCAAGAGTGCGGCGCCCACTGGGGGCAGGCGGTCTCCTGGGCCCTCGCCACGGGCCTGACGTACCTGCGGGCGCTCACCGAAGGCGAGGGCGCCCTCACCGTGGCCGAGGCCGCGTCGCAGATGTGCTTCGAGGTGGCCGTGGGCCGTGACACCTTCATGGCCATCGCCGGCATCCGGGCGCTGCGTCACACCTGGGGTCGTGTGCTCGAGGCCTGTGGTGCACCCGAAGCCAGCGTGCACACCCGCATTCACAGCCGCACCGCCCGCCACGGCCTCAGCCGTCGCGACGCCCGAGTGAACATGCTCCGCACCACGGCGGCGGCTTTCGCCAGCGTGCTCGGCGGCGCGGACTCGGTCTCGGTGACGCCGTTCGATCGACCCCTCGGGGTGCCCACCGCCGACGCTCGACGCCACGCGCTGCACATCCAGACCCTGCTGCGCGAAGAGGCCCACCTCGGCAAGGTGGCTGATCCCGCAGGGGGCAGCGCCTACATCGAGGCCCTCACCGAGGCCTTGTGCGAGAAAGCCTGGGCCGGCCTGCAGCAGATCGAGCGGGAGCGGGGCATGGTCCGCCGCGTCATCTCCGGCCGGGTGGCCGCCGCTGTGGCCGAGACCGCAGTTGAGCGCCGTCGCCGCATCGCCCGAGCCAAAGATCCGCTCGTGGGGGTGAGCGCCTTCCCGTGGCTCGACGAGCCCGTAGCGGCGAACCGCCCTGCGCGACGCCCAGATGTGGGCGAAGAGAGCCTCACCGGCGAGGCCCCTGAGCCCGAAGCCGTGGTGGCCCCGGCCATGGCCCCCTTCAGCGAGGCCCACGAGTTCGAGTACTTGCGGGACATGAGCGACGCCGTGCTCGCCAACACCGGGGCGCGCCCCTCGGTGTTCCTTGCCAACATCGGCCCGCTGGCCCACTACAAACCCCGGGCCGACTTCAGCGCTCAGCTGCTCGCCGCGGGGGGCATCGCCGCCCTCGATCAGGGCGGCTACGACACCGCAGAGGCCGCAGCGGAGGCCTTCACCGCCTCTGGTGCGGCTGCGGCGGTGCTGTGCGGACGAGACGGCGATTATGTCGAGGTGGCCGAGGGCTTCGCCCAGGCCCTCAAGGCCGCAGGGGCACAGACGGTGATGCTCGCCGGGCGTCCAGGGGAGCACGAGGCGGCGTGGCGCACGGCTGGCGTCGACACCTTCATCTATCGGGGGGTGAACATCCTCGCCGTGCTCCACGGGCTCATGGAGGAGGTTGGCAAATGAGCATCATCCCTGACTTCAGCGCGATCCCCCTACAAGGCGAAGGCACCTCTGCTCATCCCGGCGCAGAGCCCTGGGTGACGCCCGAGGGCATCCCCGTGGCGGCTCGATATGCCGGCGCCGACACTGAGGGCATTGGCCACCTGACCACCTGGCCAGGGCTGGCCCCCTATGTGCGGGGCCCATACTCCACCATGTATCGCATACGGCCTTGGACGGTGCGGCAGTACGCCGGCTTCAGCACTGCCGAGGAGAGCAACGCCTTCTACCGGCGCAACCTCGCCGCTGGGCAGAAGGGGCTCTCGATCGCCTTCGATCTCGCCACTCACCGGGGCTACGACTCCGATCATCCCCGAGTGGCCGGTGACGTGGGCATGGCCGGCGTCGCCGTGGACAGCATCGAAGACATGCGCATCCTGTTCGATCGCATCCCTCTCGATCGCATGAGCGTGTCGATGACGATGAACGGGGCGGTGTTGCCAGTGATGGCGCTCTACATCGTCGCCGCCGAGGAGCAGGGGGTGGCCACGGAGAAGCTCGCGGGCACCATCCAGAACGACATCCTCAAAGAGTTCATGGTGCGCAACACCTATATCTACCCCCCTGCGCCCTCCATGCGGATCATCGCCGACATCTTCAAGTACACCTCGGCCCATATGCCGAAGTTCAACAGCATCAGCATCAGCGGCTACCACATGCAGGAGGCCGGGGCCACGGCGGATCTGGAGCTGGGCTACACCCTCGCCGACGGCCTTGAGTATGTGCGTACCGGCATCGCCTCGGGCCTCGACGTCGACGCCTTCGCCCCGCGGCTGTCGTTCTTCTTCGCCATCGGCATGAACTTCTTCATGGAGGTGGCCAAGCTGCGGGCGGCCCGCTTGCTGTGGTCCCGCATCATGCGCGGCTTCGAGCCCAAGAACCCCAAGTCGATGATGCTGCGCACGCACTGCCAGACCTCGGGCTGGAGCCTCACGGCGCAAGACGTCTACAACAACGTGGCCCGCACGTGCATCGAGGCCATGGCCGCCACCCAGGGCCACACCCAGTCGCTGCACACCAACGCCTTCGACGAGGCCCTGGCTCTGCCCACGGACTTCAGCGCCCGCATCGCCCGGAACACACAGCTCTATCTGCAGATGGAGGCGGGCACCCCTCGGAGCATCGATCCGTGGGGCGGCAGCCACTATGTGGAGCGTCTCACCGCTGATCTCGCCACCAGGGCCATGGCTCACATCGAGGAGATCGAGGGCCTCGGGGGCATGGCGAAGGCCATCGAGGCCGGGGTGCCCAAGCTGCGCATCGAAGAGGCGGCCACCCGCACTCAGGCTCGCATCGACAGCGGCGAGCAGGCCATCGTGGGCATCAACCGCTACCCGCTCACCGACGAGCCCCCGGTCGAGGTGCTCAAGGTGGACAACCGCGCGGTCCGCGAGGCGCAGATCGCCCGACTCGAGACCCTCAAGGCCGGCCGTGACACCGCGGCGGTGGTGGGGGCGCTGCACACTCTCACCGAGGCGGCGAGCCGTGGTGAGGGCAACCTGCTCGATCTCGCCGTCGCCGCCGCCCGTCATCGGGCCACGGTGGGGGAGATCAGCGATGCGCTGGAGAAGGTCTATGGCCGCTACCAGGCGACGATTCGATCCGTGAGCGGGGTGTACGGCGGCGCCCGCACCGAGAGCGGCACTGCAGAAGGGGTCAAGGCGGCGCAGCAGCGCAGCGACGCCTTCGCCACCCAGCACGGCCGGCGCCCGCGCATGCTCGTGGCCAAGATGGGGCAGGACGGCCACGATCGCGGCCAGAAGGTCATCGCCACGGCCTTCGCCGATCTGGGCTTCGACGTAGACATCGGCCCGCTGTTCCAGACTCCGGAAGAAACAGCCCGCCAGGCGGTGGACAACGACGTGCACGTGGTGGGGGTGAGTAGCCTCGCCGCAGGGCACCTCACCCTGGTGCCCGCCCTCAAGGGCGCCCTCGCCAAGGCCGGCCGCCCCGACATCCTCGTCGTTGTCGGCGGGGTGGTGCCGCCTCAAGATTACGACGCGCTCCTCGCCGCAGGCGCGACGGCCATCTTCGGCCCGGGCACGGTGATCACCGAGGCCGCCGCAGAAGTGCTCGACGCCATCGAGGCGGCGACGGTGCCCCTTTGAGCGCCCCATCGTGAAGCCCGCCCCCACAGTCGAAGACTACATCGCAGGTGTACGCGCTGGTGATCGGGCCACCCTCGCCCGGGCCATCACCCTCATCGAGTCCGATCTGCCCGCCCACGCCGAGAAAGCGCAGGCCGTGCTTCAAGGCCTGACCCCACACGCCGGCGGCGCACTGCGCGTGGGCATGAGCGGTGTGCCCGGGGTGGGGAAGAGCACCCTCATCGAGTCGCTGGGCACTCAACTCACCGAGCAGGGCCACCGCGTCGCCGTGCTCGCCGTGGATCCATCGAGCGCCCTCACCGGCGGCAGCATCCTCGGCGACAAGACCCGCATGGGGCAGCTCTCAGTGAACCCTGACGCCTACATCCGCCCGTCGCCCGCGGGACGCACCCTCGGCGGCGTGGCCCGCAAGACCCTCGAGACGATGACCGTGTGCGAGGCCGCGGGCTTCGACGTGATCATCGTGGAGACTGTGGGGGTGGGGCAGTCCGAGGCCCTGGCCTCGGAGATGGTGGACACCTTCGTGGTGCTGATGCTCGCCGGGGCAGGCGATGAACTGCAGGGCATCAAGCGGGGGATCCTCGAGCTCGCCGACGTGCTGGCCATCAACAAGGCCGATGGCGATAACCTGCCCCGCGCCCGCGCCGCTCAGGGCGCATATCGCTCGGCGTTACGCTATCTGCACCCACCGGGGAGCCTCTGGGCGCCGCCAGTGCTCACCGTGAGTGGTCAGACCGGCGACGGTCTGGAGCGGCTATGGTCCACGGTGGTGGAGCATCGCGAGCACCTGGAGTCGTCGGGCGCCCTCGCCGAGAAACGCAGCGCGCAGCAGCTGGGCTGGATGTGGCGTTTGGTGGAGGGGGCGCTCAAAGACGCATTGCATCGCCACCCGGCTGTTTCGGCAGCGCTGCCCACGCTGAAGCAGCAGGTTCTTCGGGGCGAGGTGGCCCCCGCAGTGGCGGCGAAGCGAGTGCTTGGGGTCTTTGGCGTGAGTGATGCATGACAGAGACCACCAAGCTACTCTCGACGCTCACCGAGCAACTTCAGCAGTCACCCTCAACCGCCATCTTCGAGGGTGTATTGAGCACCCTGCGCCAGCTCGCGCTGTTCGACAGGCCCGCCTTCGATGCAGAGGCCTTGCCCCTTGTAGAGGCGCAACTGGAGCGGTTCCCGAGTCACATGCGGCTCGGTGATGATGAGCTCATCGTCGATCTCGTCGGAGGCACTGTCCCGCTCAGCATTCTCCGTGTCGTCTCGGCCCTCGACATGGGCCTGATGCTGGCCAGCCCCACCGACAGGCGGCGGCTCAAAACGTGGCTTGTGGGCTATCCGGTAGATGGCCCCACCATCGAAGGTGTGCGCTGGCGCATGCCCGAAGGTTACGGGCCTATGGCTTTGGAGCACTTCACGATGCGAGGCCCCATGCTCGCTTCGCCGCTCTTCAGGTCGCTCCGGGTCTTCGATGCCTCACAGACGGGGGCGTGCGTCAGTGTTTTCGAGCATCCGGAGCAGGTCTCCACCACAGGGGACGACCATTTTCTAGGGTTCAGGCTCGACGAGGTGGCGGCGATCTCCGAGCAGCTTGAGGTCATCAACCTCTTCGGCGAGGCGCAGGGGTTCAGCCTGCCCCAGGGCTGGGGTCAGGGGACGCATCCGCTCCGAAAGACGCTCCGAGCGGTCAATGTCGGTGGCGGGTTGCCCATCGACCATGGCGCAGCGCTGCGGCTGGTGCACGGCTCTACAGTCCAGGCGCTCTATGCCGAAGCTGGATCTGTAGCCGAGCAATGGGTGAGGGGAGAGGGTGAAGAGCCCTTCACACCCAGCGCGCCGTGGACGCCCGAGCAGGTGCGGAGTGTACGTGGCCACGTCGACACGCTCATCTATGGCCACACAGGCTCTGCCACGATCTACACACCGCATGCACTCACAGACTGGTGCACGTGGTTCGGCACTGACACCCCGCCACCGAGCTGGCCTGAGGTGCCCCCTGTCGCGCAGAAGTCTGGCAAGGCTTCCAGTGGGTCCCGCTCTGAACCCGAGGCAGATCTGGCGCAGCTGCAGTCGCTTCTGAATCAACCACCAGCCTTAGATGCCCCTGAGTTCGATCAGGACACGTGGAGGCTGCAGGTGTGTCGTTTGATCGAGGCCGCACACACCGCCGATCCTGATGTGTATGCCCACACATGGCGCCCGATCCTCGATGCCCAGGGTGAGCTCTGGGCGCGGTGGCCGCTCAAGTACATCCGGAGTGGGGCGCAGCTGACCACCTGGTCAGAGCGGATCCCCTTCGCTCAGATTGGAGCCACGGTCTCCTCGGATGTCGAGACCATCGAGACGCTGGCTCAGGCCAACGGCCTCGAGCGTGTGGTGCATTTGAGCCTGAGAGGCCAGTGCCCTGAGCAAGGTCACATCGCTGAGCTGCTGAGTAAGCCACTGACTGCGCTGAAAATTCTGAACATCAACTTCAGGATCAATCACGCCGTCGCCGAGGCGCTGTGTCAGTCTCCACACCTGAAGGCGCTACAGGAACTCCACGTCGCAGGCCTCTCTTCCGCAGCGTTGCGCGTCCTCAGCGATGCGCCGCTTTCGAAACAGCTCACCGTGGTCAAGCACATTGATCTCGACGAAGGCGCGGCGCAGACGCTCGCCCGCTCGGGGGCGCTGCCCAATGTGGAGCAGCTGCGATGCTGGAATATGTCCTCTGGCGCCGCTGGGGCCCTCGCCGAGGCCCACCACATGACATCGTTGACCGCGCTGAGCATCAATATCCGGAATCAGCGCGCAGATGACATGGCCCGTCTACTCCAGGCACCACAGATGGCCTCTGTGAAGCATCTCGTGCTGGATGGTCAGAGCAATGCCTTCGAGCCACTGGCCCTCGCTGCCGAGCTGCCAGCCTTGCAGACCCTGCACTGCGAGACTGTCTTCGAAGGTCTGCCCGAGGCGCCTCTCCTCGCAGGGGCGCCCAACCTGAAGCGCTTGACGCTCAGATGCTACAGCAGCGGTCACAACCCCAAACCCCTGGCGGCGTGCGAGGCGCTCCAGGGCATCACCGCGCTCGACCTCTCCAGCGTTTCGCTCAAAGCCCCTGGCGTGAAGGCGCTCCTCAAATCGCCGTACCTCGATGCTTTGGAGCAGCTGGTGCTGGAGCACGTGTACCCGACGAAGGGCAACACCCAGGCCTGGGCCACTCTCAAACGATGGCCTGTGCATCTCTCCTCTCTCGATCTGGGGCGGAACAACATCAACCACGAGGGGCTCGAGGGCTTCCTTGAGTGTGGGCTGTTGCCCCAGCTGCGGGCGCTCACGTTGAGCCAGAACCCCATCAACCCCGAAGGGATGAAGGCGATCTGTGCCCGAGAGGCCCTCTCGGGGCTGCACACATTGAAGATGAAGAGCACCGCCATCGGTGATGCGGGGGCAAAGGCCCTGGCCAGGTCTCACTTGCTGGGGCTTCGAACGCTCGACGTATCGAGCTGCGACATCACCGCGGTGGGCATGCGGGCGCTGGCGAAGTCCGAGGTGCTCGCGGGGGTCACCACGCTCGACCTCAGTGGCAACATGCTTGGTGACGCGGGCTTGCGAGCGTTGGCGAAGAGCCCTCACCTTGAACACCTCGAGGTGCTCGATCTCGGGTATACGGGCATCGGTGACGCGGGGTTGAAGGCCTTGGCGAAGGGGCCCGCGCTGGGGCGGCTGAAGCGGCTCGTGCTCAGCGGCAACGGGCTCGACTATACCGGGCCTGGGGTGAAGGCGTTGAAGGCCTCTACAGTGCTTCCCGATGCATCACGATTGTTCTTCTTGAGGTAGTCATTCTGCTGGGGAACAGCGCGATGTGGTTGACTCTCCGAGCGTCGTTCGTAAGCATACCATGAGGTATGGTACGGAGCGTCTCATGAACACCTTCCTGCTCATCGCCGCCATATTTTCTGGCATCACGTGGGCACTGCACACCTTCCTCGGGGGCCGCGAGCTGGTGCCGCCGTTGCTTTCGGCAGAGGTTCATCCGGTGCCCAAGTTCACCCACTACTACTGCTGGCATCTCGTCACGTTGACGCTGGCGATCATGGCTCTGGGCTATCTCTACGCAGCCTTCTTCCCTGGAGGCAGTGATGTGGCAATCATGCTCACCATCCTCTCGGCCACCTTCGCGCTCTGGAGCGTGTACCTGGTGCAATGGAAGCAGCAGCGGTGGTTTCAAATGCCTCAGTGGGTACTCTTTCTGAGCATCACTGGGGTGGCGATCCCGGGGCTGATATGAGCGGGCGACTCACGCGAGCAGACTGGTCCAGTCTCGCCCTCAGAGTGCTCTCCGAAGAGGGGCCCGAAGGCCTGACCATCGCGAGGCTGTGCGAGCGAGCGGGCAAGACTCGGGGATCGCTCTACCATCATTTTCCCGGGCGTGAGGCGTTGCTCGAGGCCACCCTCGAGGCCTGGCGAGCGCGGAACACTGATGCGCTGATCCAAGCCACCCCGCCCGAGCGTGGGGCCGCGGGTCATCTGAACGAGCTGGCCCTGGCGCTGGATTTCGAACTGGAGCAAGCCGCCCGTCGGCTGATCAGCCGCGAGCCCTGGCTCGAACGTCATATCCGAGAAGTCGATGCTGCCCGCATCGAGCACTTGAAGCGTCTCAACGCGGCGGAAGGCGTCGACGAAGAGACCGCACAAACGCAAGCTGAGTTGGAGTACGCGATCTTCCTCGGTGTGCAGCAGCTCGACCTCACGCCAGAGCGGATCAAGACGCTCTATGCGTGGTTCGTGGACAAGTTGAGCTGAAGCGGGTGCTCAGGGTGTCTCGATGAGTTGAAGAGTTGTCACCACGGCTGTGCCCACCACCTTGGCCCCCTCGTGCATTTTGAGCACCCGGCCCACGGCGACCTCTCTCCAGGAAGGCACATGACGCGGGTGTAAACGCACCATCGTCGTCTCTCCAGGAGCGAGCTCGCTCACTCCCTCGAGGGTGATGGGGGCACCACACAAACACAGCCCGCGGGCGTCGGGGTTGTGGTTGATGTTCCAGTCTGCCCGGTAGCCCGAGAAGATCGGCTTCGAGCGTCCTTCTTCGGGGCCCATGAGCGTCAGCTCGGCCTCGATGTAGCCGGAGCGCACTGCGTAGCTCCTCAACCAGCACTTCTGAGCAGAGTTGCGGAGCTTCAGCTCGCTGAAGGTCTGCGTCAGCGCCTTCCAGAAATCCAGTGACGCATCACCCCGTGCGTCCGCATGCTGTACCAGCAGATCCGCAACAAAACGGGTCTCGTAGCTTCGCATGTGCTCATGCAGGTCATCGGGGAGGGGGATGGGGCTGAGCTCGATGGCTCGCGCCAGATGGAGGTTGGCTCTGTGGAGCGCTGTTTGCCCGGACATCGAGAGCAGATCGCAGAAGGCTGGAAGGTGAGGTCAGTCGCCCGTAAGAGCGTGTATTCGTCTTACTGCGCCGCAGGCAGGGCGCTCTGGTGTGGCCCGCTCACAGCGGTGTCGCTGATGTTGCCGGTGGAGCCCACCACGTAGAGGTAGTAGTCCTCGTCGACGACGTTGTAGCGGTAGAAGTTGCTCGGCCACTCCTTGTAGAGCGACACCGTAGCGCTCAGCTTGGCGCCAGCAGGCACGCGGGCCTGGATCCAGTCGACGCTGTCGCCGGAGACCGAGTTCAGCTCATGAGACTTGCCGTCGACCTCCACCCGAAGGGTCAAGTCGAAGTCGTTGAAGCTGTTGTAGTGGTGGTACCAGCCTGCGGCAGTCCACACCGTCGGGGCCCCGTAGCCCGTGAGGGCCGCGGCGCCGAGGATCTGCATCGCCTCGACGTAGGTGTAGCGGGCGTACTTGCTCACCACGAGCACCGTGACGAACTGCGTGTCGCCTGAGGTGAACTCGAAGGTGTCGGGGTTGCCGGTCTCGGAGGTGCCCTTCACCATGAACGAGGTGTCGTTGTCGCTCATCTGAGCAGCGAACTCTTCGGTGTAGGCCTCGAAGAGCTCGTAGGTGCGGACCTCACCGCCCTCTGCCCACTCGACATCGACGGTGCGACAGACACCTGCCTCGTCGCTGCCCCAACACTCACCGCCGTCTTCTGCGAGGTACTGCCCGTGGTCGTCAGCCTTGTAGCCGTGACCTCCGATGGGGCCCAACGGGCCGAGGGGGCCCAGCGCGCCGAGGGGGCCCACAGGGCCGAGCACGCCCCAGACACCACCGGGGGCGAGGTGGGCGATGAAGTCGCCTTCGGGCACGTCGTCGGCGTTGGGGTTCTCGGCCTTGAAGTCTTCCGCCTGAGCAGGCCACAGCTCAGTGTTCAAGGGGCCCTTGCTGCCCAGAGGGCCGTCGGCGGAGAGGGGGCCGCCATCGGCGTTGATGGTGCGAGCGAAATAGTCCCAACCGGCGCTGCCAGAGATGTATGAAGACGGGCTCCAGGCCTCACCGGCCGCAGGGCCCAGCAGGCCCAGAGGACCATACTCGCCGATGGGGCCGTAGTGGCCCAGAGCGCTCATGGGCTTGAGGTAGTCGCTCGCTTTGAGAGGATCACCGACGAAGAGCGCGTCGATGGCCGGCGCGACACCCTCGAGATCACCCTCGAGAGACTCCACCCGAGAAGCAGAGGTGTAGTACCAGCTGCCCCGAGCCTCGTCGGCCTTGCCGGGAATCCGGGGACCGGCGCTCTCGTGGTTGCCCTTGGCCTCGGCAGGGGCCTCTACAGGGGCCTCGTCGGAGGTGCCTTCCTCGGCTTCACCGGCACAACCGGAGAGCAGGAGGGCGGCACTGAGAGCGGCGCTGGTGGAGAGGTGCTTCATGGGATCCTCACGTGAGCGTGCGTGTTGGCGAGGTGTGTAGCAAATCACAGGCCATCAGAGAAGCTCTGAAACAGGCATGAAAACGGGCGTACTCGAGATGAAGGTGGTGACTCGTGTGGCCAGGGGTGGCTGGTCGATGCACCACCTGAGGGCAGGGCGTCATCCAGAGACAGCCTGGATGGAGCACGACGGGGTGAGTTCGTTACACTGAGCCCATGACCGAGCTGATGATCTCCACGAGGGGCCCTGCCCGAGACGCCCTCACCCGTCACGTACCCACAGAGGCCGCGCTCCGCGCCCGCTTGCAGCGGTCCTGGTACGCCCTCTTTGCCCACCGAACACCTTTGAGCGCCATCGAGCGACACGCCATCGGCCCCCTGCTCGACCAGCGGGAGTGTCTGCTCGTTGCCGCTGGGGGCAATGGCCGCCTCGAGGCCCTCGTCGCCGGGGCCTTCGAGCAGATCCCCCGAGCACTGCCCGGGGGGCCTCTGGCGCTGCTCATCTGCCCTGACAAGCCCACCATGCGATCAGCGGCTCGACGCCTCACCGAGCCGGCCCGACGCATCGAGCTGCAGGTAGGCGTCTGGTCGGGACTGCAGGCCGAGCCGCCGAAGAAGAAGCACGTGCTCGTCACCACGCTGCGCAGCCTCGACGCTCTGCTGACCCGACACCCGGCCACGCTCAAGCATTTGCAGTGGGCTCTGGTGGATCGGTTGAACCAGTTCGAGGGTCACGCCCGGGCCGATCAGCTCTCGGCGGTGCTCTACCGGCTGCGTAAAATCGCCGAGGCCGGTGGCGGTCATCTCACGGTGGCCATGGCCTCGGGATCCATCGCTGATCCTCAAGGGGCAGCCCGACGCCACCTCGTCGACGGCCAGGTGATTCAGGTGCCACCGAGCCGCCAGAGGGTGGATGTGCAGGCCACCCCCGCGCCGGATCTACGGACTGTGGTGAAGGCCCTCAAAGATGGTGGTGGTCGCACCATCGTATATGCCCCCTGTGCCCGTGAGTCAGAGCAGCTCGAGATGGCCCTCAAGGGCAAACCGCCCTTTGGCGATGCAGTCTATCTACGCCATGGGGGCACGGACGAGCGGGATGCAGCCAAAGCCCTGAGATCGTTCACCGCCCGGCAGACCTCGGTCTTGATCACCACATTGCCCGTGGAAGACGACGTCGCTGAGAAGCTCGACCGGGTGGTGCAGTGGGGACCGCCTCCGGACGTGGCCACCCTCATGGCCCGCATCGGCCCCAAGGGCAGAGGCCCCGAAGACGACGATTTGCCCGTGATGTTGTTGCCACGATCGCTCTCCGAGGCGGTGCGCATGGCGTTTCTCGTCGAGCGGGCCTCCATGGACGACTGGTGCGTCGATCCCTCGGGCTATCACCCCGGCACCATGCTGCAGCAGGCCTGCTCACTGGTGTTCCAGAACCCGCGGCGGCGGCTGACGGCCAAGGCGCTCAAGAGCCGCCTGCCGCCCTGGCAATCTGCCTGGTGGACCGAGGCAGACATCGAGTCGGTCCTTCGCCGAGGGCATCGGTGGTTCAAAGTGGATGGCGCAGGCGGATTCCTGCCCACTGATCGCTTGCTGGGCAGATTCGAGGCGGGCCGCATTCACGGCATCGCTACCCGCCCTGTGGCTACGCGGCAGAGCATGGCCGACGCTCAAGCCTATCTACGGTTCCTCGGCGTACCGCCTGGGGTCGGGGTGCTGATGCCCGGCCGCTGGGTGCACGGCCTGGGCACTGTGTACGGTCGCATCATCGCTCGGGCGCTGAGCGATCTCGGTGAGCAACGGGTCGACGGTCACGGTGGGATGGAGGTGCGGGCCTACGGGCGACCGCCGCCGCTCGACGTGCCCCGCATTCGCGGCGTGATCCGCCGTGAGGCGGACTGGCTCACCAAGATGACGGGTCAGGGGGTGGAGTTTTCATGGCTGCCTCCGGCGATGAAGGCTCGAGCGCTGGTGGAGACTGTCTCACCGGAGGCTGTGGCTGAGGCCTGGGCGCGGTTGGAGTGGAGGAGCCCTGATGAGAAGCTGGGGCAGAGGGTGAATGTGGCGCTGACTTGTCTCTGATGGTGAGTGTGTTTGAGTTGTTTTGAGCTCATCTCAGTGATAGCGACTCGCTGGCGCTCGCAGATCAGTTTTCGGGCACGGGCACGGGCACGGGCACGGGCACGAGTTTTACGGATGTGGGCAGTGCAGCCTGAGGCTGCATGTCTTGGAGCGAGTGGAGGGCGGCGCAGCCGGCCGGAGGGAGCGGAAAGACACCCGTAGGGCTGGCCACTGTTCAACCTGACTCGTGGTCCTTCCTGGGTTCAAGACACAGGCTGCAATTGAAGCTGAGATGATGTGTTTCTGCACAACCTGAGAGTTCAGGTCTTGGGGTGTATGGAGGCCAAAACCTCCAATGAGAGACCTATGGGGCTGAGTAAAGCCTCCGCCATCACAAACCCACGAGCGGAGTCATGCAGGGCCACAGGTCCAGGTATGTATCAACTCGTGCCCGTGCCCGTGCCCGTGCCCGTGCCCGTGCCCGTGCCCGAAAACTGATCTGCGAGCGACGCGAGCCCACCACCTGCATCACACTCACAGCGATTCGAGATCTATTCCTGAATCAACTCGATGTTCGCCGGCGGCGTGGACCCCGCAGAGGGCGCTCGCCGAGTGCCCGTCGGAACATCATCGATGTCGAGCAGATCGATGTCGGGGTTCTTGGGTGGCTTTTTGCCCGAAGGCTTGCTCTGCGAAGAGGCAGATGGTCGGTTGTTGACCCCGAAGGTCCGTCCAGAAGGCTCGTCGAGCAGCTGCACATTGACAGCCTGGGCACCCGAAGGCGCGCTTTTGCCCTGTGTCGATGGCTCCACTGCACCCACCGCCGTTGTGGGCTTTGACGGTGTGACTTCGGGTGGATCTGCCTTGGGCGGATCTGCGGTGGGGGCGGCCAAGGCAGGCGAGACCGTCTCTTTGGGCAGCGACGTACGACGGCGGGGGCGTTTACGGCTGCGCACAGAACCGCGGTTGGCCTTGGGCACAGGGGGCTCGGCTGCTGCGGTCTTCGGTGTGTCCTTGGTGGTCGCACCGGTGGCTGGGCTCGTCGGCTCCAGGGTGATGCGCTTCGACTCGACCTCTTGATCTCGGGTCAGCGTCAGCGGGACGACCTCGGTGACGTGGCCGTCGAGGGTGAGCTTGATGTTGTGCACGCCCACGGGGAGCTTGACGTTGATGGGGGTCTCGCCGAGGGGGGTGCCATCGTGGCTCACCTGGGCGCCGCTCGGCGTGCTCTGCAACTTCACGGTGACATAGGCCACCTCTGGCGCAGGGGCGTCGGGGATCTGCGCGCCCACGCGATGAACGACTGTGCCGGCGTCAGGCTGGAGCAACGCACCGAGGGCTGCGCCCTCACCAGCAAGTGGCTTCGAGGTGGGGCCTGCGAGCTCTTCTGCGCCTCGGGGCAGCTTCATCCAGATGACCAGCACGCCGAGCACGCACAGCGCCGCCAGAAGACCCCAAAGTAGACCTCGACGGCTCTCCCGAGGTGCAGGGAGCGCGTCCACCGTCTCGCCGGTGGCCTGCCACGGTGGGGCTGCAGGTGCCGGTGTGCCGCGCCACGAGGAAGACGAGTCGGGCTCGTCACCGCTGAAGACCCCCAGCGTGCGTCGGACCACCCTCAAGGCGGCCCGCATCTCCCGAGCAGACTGAAAGCGGCTGTCCGGATCTTTCGAGAGCGACTTCATCACCAGCGCCTCGAGGGCGTCGGGGAGCTCGACGTCGGCCCGCACGTCGGCGAAGGCCGGCGGCTTCTCGGTGAGGTGCATGCGGAACAGATCGTGGTGCGACTTGCCTTCGAACGGCAGGCGGCCCGTGAGCATGCGATAGAAGACCACGCCGAGGGCATAGAGATCAGTTCGGGCGTCCACCTTGCCCAAGGCCACCTGCTCCGGGGCCATGTAATGCGGTGTACCGCAGACCTGGCGCTCCTGCGTGACCTCGTTGGCGTAGTCCACCGTGGGGGCGGGCTCTTCAGAGCCGTCTTCCGGGTTCTCGACGATGTATTTGGCGATGCCGAAGTCGAGGACCTTCACATAGTCCTCGTCTTCGTTGCGGTGCACGAGGAACAGGTTGCCTGGCTTGAGATCGCGATGCACCACCCGCTGCTTGTGGGCCGACTCGAGGGCCTTGAGCACCTGCTCGGTGATGTGGATCGCCCGGGGCAGGGGCAGCGCCCCGGACTGCTTGAGCACGCGATGCAGTGAGTACCCCTCGAGCATCTCCATGACCAGGAACAGCTGCCCTTCGGGGGTCTGACCATAGTCGTGCACGATGGTGGCGTGCGGGTGGCTGATGTTCGAAGCGATCCGGGCGCCACGGGCGAAGCGCCCCGCCGCCGCTGGATCAGCAGGGGGGAGCACTTTGATCGCCACCACCCGCTCTGTGGAACGCTGCCACGCCCGCCAGACCGAGCTGTTCATGCCACCGACGCCGATGAGCTCCTTGAGGATGTATCGATCAGCGAGGGTTTTGCCCGAGAGATCCTCCACCACCCGGCGTCCGTCCTGCGGGCAGCGTTCCACCGCCTCGGTGTACCGAGCGTGACATCGCGGACAAATCCAGGAGGTCTGAGTCAAAGCAGCTGTGCCTCAGCGGAGAAAGTGGAGATCTATAGTGCCGATTTTCGGCGCGATGGGCAATCGGCCACCCCCTGAAACGGGCCAGTCAGCGATCGTCGATCCGCGCGATTTGCTCTCTGAGATCCTGAATTTCCCGCTGCCAGTACTGCAGGGTGCCGAAGTGGTTGAAGGTCTTCTTGAAGATCGGATCCGACCACCGTCGGGCGATCCACGTGGAATAGTGCACGAAGCGCAGGGCCCGCAGCGGCTCGACGAGGGTGAGCCAGTGCTCGTTGAAGGGCCGCATCTCCTGGTAGGCCCCCACGAGATGATCGCGCTCTCGGGCGCCGTGGGCGTCGGCGCTCGCCGCCATCATCCAGATGTCCTGCACCGCGGGGCCCACACGGGCGTCGTCGAAGTCGAGGAACAAAGGCCCGTCGGGGGTCCAGAGCAGGTTGCTCAAGTGACAGTCACCGTGGATCCGGTGCACGGGGATCTCGTTGAACCGCCAGCGGATACGATCGAGCAGGGCCTTCACCGTGGCCACATAGTTGGCTCGGGCGTCGGGGTGAATGTGATCACCGCTCTCGAGGATGGCGAGGTTCTCGTCGCCATAGGTCTCCACAGTGAGCGGAGGTCGGTGATGCATGGTGGACCGGGCGCCCACGTTGTGGATCCGGGCGATGAGGCGACCCAAGATGCCGTACTGCTCGATGGTGGGCTCTTCGGGCGAGCGGCCGCCGACGCGGGGGAAGAGGGTGTAATAGATGCCCTCGACTTCGCCCACCGTGCTGCCGCCTTCGAGGGGGAGCGGGGCCGCCACGGGGATCTCTTCGGCCTGCAGCTCTTGCAGGAACTGGTGCTCTTCGAGGAGGGCCTCTCGGGACCAGCGCCCTGGCCGATAGAACTTGCCCACCACCCACGAGTCGTCTTCGAGCTGCAGCTGGTAGACCCGGTTCTCATAGCTGTTGAGGATGAGGAACCGCCCGGTGCAGCGGTGCCCGCCGGCCTCGACGGCGTCGAGCACGCTCTCGGGGGTCAGCCGGTTGAAGCGCTCGCTGAGCGGGTGGAGGTCGAGGGGGTTTTCAGTGTCAGACATGGTTGTCCTGAGGGTCTCAAAAGAGGGCGAGCATCTCATCGAACAGTGCCACACCGGTTTGGGTCCCTTCGACGGGGCTCACAGGTGCGCCTGGCCGATGGGCCTCGAACAGATCGCGCACCGCCGCGGGCATGGCGTCGACCTTGAGCAGCAGCTCGGTGAAATAGTCGGGCTCGATCTGGTGCAGGGCCTTGCCGATGTGTCGGCCGGCCCCCATCCGGAGGGTCTCGCCATCGACCCGATCGCGGTACACCCAATACATCCAGGCGTCCCACTCGGCGCGGATGGCGTCGGCATACTGCCGCTGCTGAGCCATGGCTGTGTCGAGATCGTCGGGGATGGCCCCTGCCTTGATCATGCGCATCAGCAGTCGCCCGGCGGCCACGGCGTCTGCCGTGGCGGAGTGTGCGTTGCGCAACTGCAGGCCATAGAAGCGACACAGGGCGTCGAGTCGGCGGCTGCGGTGGTGGCGATGGTGCCACCGTACAAAGACCACCGGGTCGAGTAGGGTGTCGAGGTCTAGTTGCTGGTCGTGGCCCACTCGGGTGAGCTCGCGGTTGACGATGCGGGCATCGAAGTCGAGACCGTTGTAGGCCACCACGATGGGGGGCTCGCCGTCATCGCCCCCATCGACGTGGTGCATCAGCCTCGGCGCAGCTTCGGCAAAGGCGGGCGCTGAGCGGACATGCTCGTCGTAGATGTGGTGCACCTGAGAGGCGCCCTGGGGGATCGACTGTTCGGGGTTCACCAGCATACGGCGGGTGTCGACGGGCTCACCATGGCGAAACCACGCCGCCCCGAGTTCGATGATGCGATCGGTCTCCGGGTCGACGCCGGTGGTCTCGATGTCGAAGATGAAGAGCGGGCCGGTGGAGAGCAACATCTAGAACTTACGACCTCGTCCGTGGGCTCGGGCCCGGTGGCGCGCCTTCAGCTCGGGCCGCAACAGCAGGCCACCGAGGCCCGCAGCGAGGGCTGCCCCGAGGAAGAAGCTGATGCCAGGGATGTACTCCGGCGCCGAGGTGGCGCCAAACCAGCCGAGATAGAGCGCGTCGATGCCGAAGGCGCTGAGGCCGCCGAGCCAGCCCCACCGGCGATCACCAAGCAGGCCGACACCGGCGACGAGGCCCAGAGCGCCCAGGGCGATCATGACATAGGCCCCGAGGCCAATGCCCAGGAGCAGCTGGCTGAGGCCGCCGATGCTGGCGACGCCGCCGATGACCCCTTGAATCGAAGGCGCCTTGGCCCGGTGGATCACCGTGGGCATGGGCACGTCATCGTAATCATCATCGACATCGCCACCGTTCATGCTGAAGTCGGGGAGATCGTCTATGGGCGCAGGGGTCGCCGCCACCGGGGCGGGTGTCGGGGTTGCCACTGGGGCAGCCTGAGGCCGTGGCGTCGCCTGGCTGAGCCGTCGGGCGCCTGGCGTGGACAGAGGGGTCCATTGAGCCCGCGGCTGAGGGGTGGCCACCACAGGGGCAGGTGTGGGCGCAGGGGTCGGAGCGGGCATCGCCGTGGGCACCGTATCAGGCCCGGTGACCAGGGGGGCAGGGGTGGGCGTGGGCTCGAGGTTCACCGACATCTGAGCGGCAACCTCTTCTGCCTGAGCGGCGGCTTGAGCGGCTTGCTCTGCGCGGGCCAGCTGCTCTGCTGCCTCTCGAGCTGCTGCCTCGGCGGCTTCACGGGCCTCGGTCGCACGTGCCTCCACAGCCTGAAGTACCCGAACGCGCTCTTCTTCCTCCTCGTGGGCCCGTGCTTCTGCTGCGGCCCGGGCCTCGGCCCAGTCATCTTCGGCGGGCTTCTCCGCAGGGGCTGCCTGGGACACTGGTTGGGGGACTGGCGCAGCTTGAGGTGCTGGCGCTGCCTGAGGTGCTGAGGGCTCTGGGGTAGAGGGGGTTTCTGTCTGGCCGACATGAGGCGCAGGGGCATCCAAGCCCAGTGTCTCGTTGATCAAGTGGCGGTAGGTCTGGGCAAAAGTGGCCAGAAGCTCGCTCGCTTGTGGAGTGTCGGAGACTGCCTCGCCCTCGGTGAGCATCGACTCGTATTGAGCGTAGACCTCCATGGCCGAGAACATCTCGATGTGCCCGCGGATGTAGCGCAAGGCTGCCAGGGCGAAGTGCTCTTCGATCTCCGGGAGGATGTCGTCTTCCTGAAGCCGAATGCGGGCCCGATGGCACAAGGCTTCCATGGCCGGCACCGAGGCCTCCGCTCGGAGATGAGCCAGGGCGCTCAAACCGAAGACCACCTCGGTCACCGCCTGAGGAACGGACTCGAGCTGGTCGAGGCGGCCTTGCACATAGCTCACCGCGGCATCCGAGAGCACCGGATCGCCCGCGAGGTGCTCCAGGGTGGCCAGCGTGGCGCCGGGATCTGGCTGCTCGGGCAGGCTCTGCAGCCATCGAGGGAAGTCAGCGCCCGGGTCGAGGCTCTGGGCAGTGGCTTCGCCGTCGACTGTGTGGGCTGCAACTGCTGCAACTTCGGCAGCCACCTGCTCTGCGGCGGGGATCTCTTCTGTTTGATCAGGTGGGGGCTGTTCGGCAGAGGGCTGCTCAGCCACGGGATCGCCTTGTACCACCACAGGGGCCGCAACGGGGATGACCGAAGGGGCTGCGTTTTCCTCTGTGCTCTCCTCCGGGCTCTCCGGGCTGGTGGGGATGGTGGCTGCCTGAGGCTTGGGCGCTGCCACTGTGGCGTGGGCTTCGGTGTCCGGTCCCGAGATGGGTGTGTCCTGAGCCGGAGGGGCTGGCAGAGGCGCTTCAGCCAGATCAGCCTGAGGCTGGGCTGCTTCCGGTTGAGCAGCCTCAGGTTGGGCGCGCTCCTCAGAAGCAGCGTCTGTCGCCGCGGGGGGCTCTTGCTCGCGTGGCACCGCGTTGTCGGCGTTGGGTGTTTCGACGCTGTCAGGTGTCGCCTCTGCACGAGGTGCATCAGCCTGAGCTTGTTGCTCGCTCATCGTGGAGTGGCCGGCGTCTCCACTGCCGAGGCTGTCGTTGCCCTGAGGATCCGTACGAGGCTCCACGGGGGCTGCCGCAGGGCTCTTGGTGGTGAGCATCTCCGTGTCCCGGGAGCGGGGGGACTTACGGGGCTGAACCGCAGGTGTCATGGGGGAGATGAGCGTGGTGCGGCGCCGTGACTTCTGGCCCTTCTTCGGGCTCTGTGCCGAGACGCCGAAGTCGGCCCCTTCACCCGTGCGGGCCTGAGCGACGCGGCTCACTGCGGTGGCCCACGCGTAATTGCTCTGGGCTCGATCTGCGGTCTCTTTTTCGGGCAGGGCGTCGATCCGGGCCCCTTCACCGAGCATGTGCAAGCTCATCACCGAGGCCCCCTCGGCGATGATGTGCAGATCGTGCAGTGACCGATCAGAGAGGTCGACGGCTCGGAGTACGCTGCGATCACCATCGTTGGTGCAGAACAGCAAGCGCCCTTCGTCGAGATCGAAGCACAGCCCCTTGTGACTCTGGCGGGTGTCGCTCTCAGTGAGGGCCAGCGATGCCCCCGTCTCAACGTCTGCAAGCCATAGACGGCCGTCGGCAGAGAACGCCAGGAGCTCACCTTCTGGGGCCACACAGAACGACTCGATGCGCAGATGAGGCTGGCTCAGCTCGCCGAAGGCCTCCCCGGCGAGATCCGTCCATCGCAAGCGCTGGCGCCCCTGGCCTGGGGGCTCGCTCACGAAGAAGACCCGCTGGAGCGCTTCGCAGTAGATCGGGGCGATGTTCGGCGAGGCCTCGGCATCTTCGGTGATGGACCAGCTGCGCCGGGCGTGGATGCCACCGGTGAGGGGCTCGGCCCCCATCTCCGCGAGGGTCAGATCGAGGGCAGAGACCTCCCAGCCCCCCCGGGCTCGGGACTGCTGCAAGAAGATCACCTGCTGGCTGCCAGGCAGGAAAATGGGGTGGGCCATGCCCAGGCCCTTGGGGTTGCGGGTGCCGCCGATGGCCTCGTCGCGGATCGAGTTCCCCTTGAACTCGAGGCGGTAGGCGAAGACGTCGGGGTGGGGTGCGCCGTCATAGGCCCCGAGCAGGGTCATCTGATCACCGCTCTCGTTGAACTGAGCGCCCTCGAGGCGCCAGCGCGGATCGAGGGACTGACGCAGCCAGCCGATGCCGCCGCTCTCGAGGTTGAGCAGCCCGATGCGGGAGCGAAAGGCCCCCTTGAGGGCGTTGCGGGACACCGAGCGGATGGCCACGCGGGTGCCCTTGGGGTGAACCGTGGGGCTCAAGGGCACCGATTGCTCGGCGCTGTGGAGCACGCGGCGCTCCCCCGTCTCGAGGTGAATGGTCATCAGCCGTACGCTGTGGCCGGAGACGGTCTCGACGGTTGCCCAGCTCAAAGGGTGCCTCCTGAGGGCTCGAAAGGGGGAGGGGTGAGCCCATAGCGGGCGATCAGACGCCACAGGGTGATCTCGGTCTTGGCGTCGGCGATGCGGCCGTCACCACAGGCGGCGATGGCCTCGCTCAGCGACCACCAGCGGCAGGCGCCCACCTCCTCGAAGGGCGAGCCGTCACCCACAGGCTCGGTGTACGGGGTGTCGTCGGTGATCTCCGCTTCGTAGAGGTGCAGCATCTCCGAGAGGATGCCGCCGCTGGGGTAGATCCCGGCGCCGAGAGGGCGCAGATCCTCTTCGGGGAGCTGGTAGCCCATCTCCTCGGTGAGCTCTCGGGCGGCGCAGCGGCGCATGCCCTCATGCCCCACCTCGTCGGCCTCTGGCACACCGGCGGCGAGCTCCCAGAGGAGCGGGGTGAGGTGATGCGTATCGGGTGGCACCGGGGGTCCGATGCGGTGTCGCAGATCGACCCCTGGTCGGAGGCATTGTCTGAGCAGCACATCGACCGAGTCGCCTCGGCGGCGCCAGGGGAGGACTGCGGCGGCGTCGGTGCCTCTGCGCCAGGCAGACTCGGCGAGGAACTCTGGGGAGACCGTCCCGTCGTCGTAGTGGTTTCGCAGGGTGCGCAGGGCCACCTTCATCCAGGTGCCTTCGAGCCACTCCACACCGATCTCTTCCAATTGTTTCAGTCCCTTGGGCTGGCCTGAACTCACCTCGAAGCACTCCTGAAAGATGGCCCTCTGTGGCCATCATGCCACAGGGGCTCCCTGCAGAAAGAGACTTCTCAGCACACGTCTTCACCGAGGCTGCTCTGGAGCACGTGCAGACGCTTTTCGAGGGCCGCCACCATCACCTCGTCGCCACCCGCAGCCACCGCCGCCGCGAGGGGGTCGATGGCCGAGGCCCCTGCGCCTTCGAGCAGGTTGAGGGCCACATGTTGCAGGGGCGGATGGTGCCGATGCAGCGTGGCGAGGCGCTCGAAGGCCTCCGGCCCGACAAAGGCCGCCCAGTATTGCAGCGCTGCAGCGATGAGCCCTCGACCAGACTGCGCCAGGGCATCGAGGAGGGCCTGCCGCATCTTGGGCCCGCCGAGGTAGAGGGTGGTGCACACTGCGAGGGCGTCTTCGGCCCCCTGACAGGCCTCGAGGGCGCGCATCAGCGAAGAGAAAGTCCCATCGAGATCGCCGCCTCTGAGCAGCGGAAGCAAACCCTCGAGGGGGCCATCTTTGAGGGCCCGGGCGAGGGCCGGGCCGCAGCTGTGAGCGCCGCAGCTCCAGATGAGCCAGAAGTCTGGGGTGGTCGATGCCCTCAGGGCCTCGACGACGGCCTGCGGAGGGACCTCGGCAGAGGTGAGCGAGAGCGCCGCGAGGGCCTGACTGCGATCAGGGCCCTTTCGAGCCATCAACAACAGCCTCTCCTGAGCCCGAGGATCTTCAGGGCCGCCCAGGGCCAGGGCCCAGATGGCGGTCTCCCGTTGCCCCACGTCATCGGCGAGGGCCGCCAGAGCCCGCCCCACGACATCCTCGGTGTCGGGTGCCAGCAAAGGCCAGCGTGGATCCTCGACGAGGGCCCTCGGCGGGCTCTGGATCCGAAGGCCGTGGGCCCAGGCGCCGAGCACGACACCATGGGCCACATCCGGATCATCGTCATCGAGGGCGCGCTGTCGTCGATCGGATGGTAGAGCCGTGGACAACACGGGGAGCAGCCGCGCAGCGGCGCGACGCACCTCGACCTCGGGATCGCTCAAGGCCGTGAACACCAGGCCGTCGAGGGCCAGATCTGGCCGAAGCGCTGCGAGGCGAAGGGCGCCCTGGCGCAACTCGGGACGATCTGCAACCGCCGCGGCGTGACATACAGGGGCTGTGATCAGCGGCGCCCAGCTCTGCAACCAGCTCAACAACAGCATTGCGCCATGGGCATCTCCTGTCTCGAGCCAGCGGGTGAGGAGTCGGGGCAGCAAATCGGGGTAGTCCGCGGCCCACGCTGCGCACATCTCGAAGGCGCGATGGCGGTGTGCTGGGGGCACATTGAGCAGGGCCGAGAGGGCCAGCGCCTCTGGATCTGGTCGTTGGGGTGTTCGGAGACGCATGCGCGTGGTGGTCCAGAGCAGCCGGGGATCAGTGCAGGCTTTCTCAAGGCACATCTGAGCGCCACGTGGCCCGAGGCGGTCGAGCAGCCTCAACAGAGCTGGCCCGGAGCGGGTGGTGGCTTTGCTGTGGACCAGGTGCTCGAAGAGCGGGCCGCTGGCTGCGAGGCCAAAGTCGGCGATGAGTCGCTCCAGCTGCCCCTGCACCTCGGGTGACAGGGTCGAGGAGCCTCTCAGATGGCCCAGCAGATGTTCGAGGAGCAAGGGCACGATGGCGGGGCCGAGGGCCAGCAGCTGTTTGAGCGCTTGAGCGTCTGCCTCGTCATCGCCTGTCAGGGTGCTGAGCAGCTGGGTGACGCGTTTGGGGATGCTCGGGGGGTGTTGCTCTTCGGGGGCCGGTGCTGGCGGCCGGACAAAGAAGATGAGCCCGAAGGCCACCGCCAGCAGGATCAAGAACCAGAAGGTGGTGGCATCCACCGTCGCTCAGCCTCCGGAGATGGCGCTCACCTCGTCACCGATCGTGCTGTCGCCCTCTTCTGTCCAGTTCAGGAGCACCGCAGGATCTTCGATGAGGCCAGCCAGACGATCGGCTGCCCCCACAGGATCGAGCTGGTGAATGCAGGTCACGCCGAACATGCGCACGATGGGGTTGGTGTGATCGAGCAGCGTCTCGAACATGGGCAGCAGCACGCCCTGGTCCATGCCCTTCTTGCCCACCTTGACCTTGCAGAACTCGCTGATGCGCCACTTCACACGGCCCTTCTCCGAGTGCCAGGCGTCTGCCGCGGCGGGGAGGGCGTCCATCATGGGCTTCAGATGGGCTGCTGGATCCTTGGCCCAGAGCACGGACAGCGAGAGCCACCTCAGCTCGTTCAGGCTGGTGTGGTCCACGAGGGCGATGAAGGCGTGAAGCGCCTCGGTGGCGGCCTCGGCGTCGGCATTCTGGAGCAGCTTGAGACTGCGGACGAAGATCTCCTGACGGGCGTCCCAGTCGAGGTCGGGATCTCGGATGGCGTCGAGCATGAACCGCATCACCGTGGGGTTCCGGGTGGCGGTGAGGGCGTCGCGGACCTCAGGGCTCTGCAGCAGGGTCTTGTACCGGGGCTTCACCCAATCCAGGAGCGCTGCGGCGAGCTGGGCGCTCACGGCGTCGTCGCGCATCTGAAGCAGCAGATTGGACACACGGGCGCCGGCCTGAGGGCTCTCGCTCCCCTTGAGGGTCTCGAGGAGCATGGGCACCGTCTTCTCAGGGGCCTTGATGCTGCACGCCAGGATGATGTCGTCCACCTTGCCGGCGAGCTCGGGGATGTCGGCGGTGAGGCCGGTCATCGATGCCTTGAACAGCGCGTCGACGAGGGCGGCCTGCTCTTTCCCGTCTTTGATGTGCTCGAGCAGCAGGTAGCCCAGGTTCATGGCCTTGCCGCGATCACGCTGGGGCGTATCGCAGTCGTTGACCTTGCCGCCGTTCTGCGTGTCGACAGCTTCGAGGCTGACGAGGCACTGGGCGACGAGATCGCCCATCTTGCTCACCAGGGTGTCCCGTGCTGGCGCAGGGGTGGCCTCGACGCTGGTCATGAGCTGATCGAGCTCACCCATGGACATCAGGTGCTTCGCCGCACGTATGCGCAGGCCGATGGGGCGTTCGGCATCGGCGACGTATGCACCCAGGCGGGCTGCGCCGTTGTCGACCTGAGGCCACGTGTCGATGTCTTGTTTGTCGATCTCGCATCCGCTGAGGCCGCCGAGGGCGAGACACAGCAAGGACACACACAGAGAAGACCGCTTGAGCCAGGGCACGTCTACGCCTTTCGAGGTCGCGATGGGTCCGAAGAGCCCCATGATGACCGGGGCTCCACTCTTGGACGGAACCACCCGATATACCTTACAGATTCAGGGCCTCACGAGGCGCCGGTGGGACGCTAGCACCCTGTCGCGAAGAGCGTCAAGGTGTCGGGGGTTCCCCTCGATGAGGCGACAGGTTAACCTCACCTCCAAGGTGGCACATGGCACTCACGCCGAAACGAACACCATGATGGCCACACACATCTCAGGAGACCGAAGCTCATCCATGGGTTCGATGGCCGAGATCAGCGCGTTGGAAGGCAACCTCGAGGCCCTACGCCTCAAGTTCGAACGCTATTTCACGGGCTTGGAGCGCCGACCACCGCTTGAGGAGCGGGATCTCCTGATGGGGAAGATGCGGCGTCTCCAGGTGAATCAGAGCAATACCGCGATCCGGTTCCGCCACCAGAACCTCAAACAACGCACGATCACCCTGCAGACCTACTGGAATCGAGTGCTCAGGGAGATCGAAGACGGCCGGTATCACCGAGATAAATTTAAGGCAGATCTACGCGATCGGCGTCGCGGTCTGCTCACCGACAGCGTCGAGCTCGAAGAGCCACCCCTCGACGAGGCAGAGGACACCCTCGACGAGATCCACCCCGAGATCGCGAGAGCGCTCGCGGAAGACGACGGGCAAGCACACATCCCCGAACAGCGGGAGGCGCCTCAGCGGAAGAAGGCGGACACGAGAAGGCAAAAAGCCCTCGAGGAGACCCGGGCAACCGCCGAGGCATTCCTTGAGACGCTGTTGAGCAGCGGGCAATTGTCCGAGCAGTCCGCTGCCCCGAAGTCGACCTCGGCACCCAAGCCACCACCGGCCACACCACCCGCTTCGACGCCCCCAACATCGACAAGCCCAGAGCAGCCTGCGGCGGCAAAAGCTGGCCCCAAACCCACACTCAGCCTGCCAACGCTCAGCAGTGGGCTCGGTGGGGGGCTTGGTGGTGGACTGGGATCAGGCAATGGTGGCACCGGCTCTCGACTGAAGTCGCTGTTGAGCAAGGCGCGCTCGAACAAGAACACCGAGTCGGAGTTGACTCAGCCCACAAACACAGCAGAGGCGAGTCCCAGAGCACACCGGACCACCCTCGAGTTGGAGCCTGGCAAGATTTCAAAGTCTCCTGAGTCGAGCACGCCGTCCAAGCCGGCGTTGCCGAGGCCTCCGCGCCTGCCGCGGCCTCCGCGGCCGACGCCTGCAGGGGGACAACGGGCCATCCGTGGCCGGTCCACCGTCGAACTGGCCCCTCCGAGCCGCTCTGGTGGCCTGCCCCGAACGACGACCACCGAGCTGGAGAGCCCTCAGCCCTCGAGTCCCGCCACCACCACGGCAGACGATCTGCCCAAGGTGGCCATGCGCGGGAAGGCGATCAGGAAGCAAGACGAAGAGTAGGCCAGGTCCGGCCACAGTCTCAGCGGCTCTTCTGCCAGAAGCCCCACCACGGTGGCGTCAGCCCCGGTACCTTCTCGGTCTGCCAGGTGTAGCCCCGTTGCTTCCAGGCGCGCTTCTGCCCGGCGCCTTGCCCTGGAGGGCGCTTGGCGATGGTGGGGTGATAGATCAGATAGTCCACCTGCTTCTCGAGAATGTAACTCAACGGCGCGCTCTTGGTGTGCCCCGGGCGTTTGCCCCGTGGCTCGACGTTGTGGGCGATCCACTCGTCGTTGAGGCCGAGCACGTCGAGGGTGTAGAGGCGAGAGTAGTAGGGGATGATGCCTGCAGCGGTGGTGGCGAGGCTGGCCTCTGGCGGCGCGATGGTGGCGAGGTGCTTGCCGATGGCGGTGCACTGTCCGGCGAACATGTTCAACCACCCGATGGAGTCCACCCCACCCTCACTGCCCACCTTCAAGGCGTTCTTGTCGGTGACCCCGACGCCGTAGAGCACCATGAGTGAGAGGGCACCGGCGCCGAGGCTCAGTCGTAGTCGGCTCACCCCCGAGGCGAGCAGGGCTTCAGTGCCTCCGCGGATCCCCTCGGCGGCCATCACCGCGAGCAAGGGCATCAAGGGTACGAAGAATCGGTGCAGGGCCATGAAGTCGCCGCCCACCCGCACGACGTGCAGGCCCACACCGAGGGTGTAGAGCCCACCGAGGGCCATGAGGGCCCGCTGCCCTGGGGGCGGCGCGAGCCGTTTGAAGGCCACGATTAAAGGCAGCAGCCACAGGTGGTGGGTCTCCACCCAGGACCAGAAGTAGTTCCACCCTGGGCCCCAGAAGCCCGAGGCCCCGGTCTTGACGTAGTAGGTGTTGGGGAAGGGCCAGCCGTAATACACCCACCGCCACGCATAAAATGGCACGAAGACCAGGGCGAACCCGGCCCCCCACACCCAGTCGCCCACCGTGGGCATGAACCGGCCCCCAGATCGTGCCTCACCGATGAGCATGCCGATGCGATGCAGCCCGGTGAGCCCGAAGAGCAGCATGCCTTCGGGGCGGGTCATGGCGCACAGCGCGAACCAGATGCCGCTGGTGGATCGAGTGCGACCTTCGCGACGCTCGGTCAAGTATCCCGTCCAGCCCATGGTGGCGGTGAAGGTGAACAGCTGAGTCTCGAGCCCCCCCGTGGACCAGCACGCATAGGCTGGCGCCGCGGCGAGCAGGGCAGGGGCCACAGCATCCCAGAGGGTGAGCCCTTCGTTGCGCCTCGAGGTGAACCGGGCGATCACCCACAGAGTGAGCACTGCCAGGACGACACCCAGCCCCTTGCTCCAAGGCACGGGATCGAGGCCCAGGGCCATGACCCCGGCCATCATCATGGTCCACAGAAAGTTGGTATACCCCTCGACGCGCTCGCCGACGTTGAAGACCAACTCGCCATGACGCACGAGGTTGTCGGCGTACCTGAACGAGATGAAGGCGTCATCATTGATGAAGTTGAACACCATCGCGTGGGCCACGAGGGCCCCGCTGACGAGGATCAACACTGCGAGGGGGGTGATGGAGCTGCGTGTGCGCATGGAGGGGCTTTACGGAGGGGGGAGGCTCAGGTCAAGCCCGTTGCGGCCTCGAGGCCTCACACCGTGATGAAGTCGACGTACTCACCGTGGGTGAGGCAGTGGGCGTGCACCCGCACTGTGTCGCCGGGCTTCACGTCTTTGGGCAGGGCCGCGAGGTAGATGGTGTTGCGACCACCCTCGGCGCTGACGTCGGTGCCGCCGAAGGCCACGTACTTGCCATTGTCACCCTCGCCGATGGCCGGCCAGTCGCTGTAGCTGCTCTGAAGCTCTTCGGCCTCACCGACGACAGCCTTGCGGATCTTGATCCAGTTGTACCAGTGCCCCGTGGGGTTCTTGTCGCTCTTGGAAGCGTTGGGGTGCTTGGCATAGCCCTTTTCAGGATCACCCCACATGATGGCCACGTAACCCTCGGGCACCATGCCAGCTTCGAGCTTGGGTACGTAGGGCAGGTGCTTGCCGAGGTGCTTCTTGTCGCCATCGGCGCCATTGATGCTGGGCCAGTAGCTCTTGGGGATCGCCCCGGCGTTGCCTCGGGTCTTGTTGTACATGATGGGATCCCAGCCCTCAGGCTTCACCGGAGGCACGGCAGCACCGGCAGCCTTGCCCGCCATATCAGCGGCGTCTCCCATGGCTTTCTCGGCGGCACCGCCGCAGCCCGTCACGGCAGGCAGCAACACCAGCCCCCCGGTGCCGATGGCGAGTCTCTTGGCGAAGGTACGGCGATCCATGGTCATGAATGTCTCCAGAGTCTGTGGGCGCATGGACGCTAACCCGCAGGGGGGTGCGTCGCAAGTTACGGTCGGTGAGATGAGTGGGTGAGCTTGAAGGTTGTGTGTGAGCTGGTCTTTGACGCGTGATGGGCCAGCTCGCTGCTTGACACGGCGTCGACAGGGACGATACCCCCATCCCCTCGATCTCCGAGGTGTCGTCATGCGTCAACTACGCCCGATTGTGCTCGTGTCCAGCCTCCTCTCAGGGTGCGGCACGTCTTCAGAAGAGGCGACGGCGCCATGTGTCTCCGAGACCTGGCCGGCGGGTGCCTGCGAGGCGCCGTGGCTCCCTCAGGTCGACGCACTGCATGTGGGCGCCGAGTGGGTGTTTCCCGCCCCCAACAACGGTGTCGTCGAGGTCGCTGTGAGCGATGTGGTGACGGGGATGCCCGGAGCGTGGCAGGTCGCTGATCGGTTCATCATCGAAAGCGAGGGGCCTGTTGAGGTCTTCGCTCGGGTGGTGTCGGAGGACTGCACCCCTGTCCCGGTGAGCGCTGTGTACACCGGCGTGATGGCCTATGGCGCTGGTGCGGAGCAGCCAGACAGTGGCGCCCTGAGTCTCGACGAGCCGGCTTTCGTGGGTTGGGCTTCGACGGTGCACGCCGTGGAGTTCGGCGATGAAGTCGATGAACGGTTCAGAGAGAGCGATCTCGCCCTGGGCCCCGCCGAAGGGGCGGCCTTCGGTGTGGTCACCCTCGGGGAGGGTGGGCAGATCACCTTGGGCTTCGAGACCCCCATCGGGGATGGCGAGGGGCCCGACTTCGCCGTCTTCGAAAACGCGTTCAATGACGAGTTTCTCGAGCTGGCCTATGTGGAGATCTCCTCTGATGGTGAGCGCTTTGTCCGGTTCCCCTCTGCCTATCTGGGCCAGACCCCCTTGGGTCCGTATGACCAGCAACCGCCAGAGGGCATCCAGGGCCTCGCCGGCAAACATCGAGCAGGCTTTGGCACCCCCTTCGATTTGAGCGTGTTGCGCTGGCACCCTCAGGTTGTGAGTGGTGTTGTCGATCTCCGAGCCGTCGCGTATGTGCGCTTGGTGGATGTGGTCGGTGACGGTGAGCACCGCGACAGTTTCGGTCAGCCCATTTACGACCCGTACCCCAACATGGGCAGCGCGGGCTTCGACCTCGACGCAGTGGGCGTGCTCAACGCCACCTCGGTGGGGGAGTGTGCCCCATAGCGCGATGAGCGCCTGAGTATCTGCGGATTTGCCCGCTCTTCGACGCATCTCTCTCGAACCCCGGACCCTCCGGCCGCCTTCGAGGAGTCGAGATGCGCGTGTTGTCTGTACCCTGCACCAGGGTGTTGAGCCTTGCCTGGACCTTGAGCCTGTTGCCGGCGATGACGTCAGCGCAGACAGGGGCCAGCGATGATCGCGTGAGCCTGCCTGAGGGCCCTGGGTCGTTCGAAGGTGTCGGCGACAATGCAGTCGCCGTGGGCAACACCGGGGCCATGACCTACAACATCGACGTGGAGGTTTCTCCAGGACACCCCGGAGCCACTCCGGATCTGGCCTTGAGCTACAACACCAGTGGTGGCAACGGGATCATGGGCATGGGGTGGCACTTCGGCATGCCTGCCGTCGAGCGGATGTCGAACCGCGGTCTGCCGGAGTACACCGAAGACGACACCATGGTGTTCGGATCCACAGAGCTGGTTCGCATCAGCGATGGTGAGCCTGCGGAGTATCGCGCGCGATATGAGGGCAGCTTTGCGCGCTATTTCTGGCACGACCGTGCTCAGGGGAGCGGCCATTGGCAGGTGCACCAGCCCGACGGCACCGTGCAGTGGTTCGGCGCCGAGGCCGACGGCCGCGTGGTGAGCAACGCCGTGCTCGAAGGGGCCGACGGCGTGTTCCGGTGGCACCTCGTAGAGCAGCGGGACAAGTTCGAACACCCCATGCGCTTGTTCTACGTGACCCTCGACGGTCGACCCTACCTCGACGAGATCGAATACATCTACGACGACAACGGTGATGAGCACGGCCGGGTCCAGTTCGGCTACGAAGTCCGGCCCGATCCGGTCTCCGATGCGCGGAGCGGCTTCAACGAGATCATGAGCCGACGGCTCTCCACCATCGAGACCTACTTCGACGGCACCCGCGTGCGGCGGTACGTGCTCGACTACGAAGATGCAGAGTTGTCTGGGGGTCTGAGCCGGCTCGCCAGCGTGCAGATGTTGGGGCTCGACGAGCAGCCCTTCAGCTCGAGCACCGGTTTTACCTACAGCGGAGGCATCGGCACCGGGGAGCCCGCCCTCGTGGACATGGGCTTTGTGGGTGGCAGCCCCGTCACGGGCAACGCCACCCTCGTCGATCTCAACGGCGACGGCCTGCCAGACATGCTCGACACCACTCAGCCCGGGGCGCACCGTATCTACCTCAACACCCTTGGGGGCGATGGCAGCCACCAGTTCAGCGCCGCTCGGGAGAGCGAGCTGGGCATCCAGGCAGGGCACCAGCTGAGCAGCCCCTACACCCAGATCCTCGACATCAATGGCGACGGCAAGACCGACCTGCTCAACGCGCAGACCGGAGAGGCCCTGCTCAACGACGGCAGCGGTGACTGGGGAGAGCGCGTCGCTCTGTCCGCTGTTGGGTTGCCCGACTTTGGGGAAGACTTCGCTGGTGGTGGGGAGGAGCTCACCTACATTCGATTCTTCGACTACGACAATGATCGTCGGATCGATGTGATCCGGGCCACCGACGTCACCACGCAGATCTACGCCAACACCGCGGAGTCCTTTGATGTGGTACCCGACGTCGAAGCCATCGGCCGCGGCTTCGACACGAGCCGGCTCGAGCTTGCTGATCTCACCGGTGACGGGCTGCTTGACGCTGTGGTGGTCGCCGCAGGCAGCCTCGAGTATCGCATCAACCTCGGCCGAGGGCGCTGGAGCGCCTGGCGCACCATCGAGTCGGTGCCCTACAGCGCCAACGAGGTGGATGAAGTGCGCCTCGAAGACATCAACGGTGACAGCCTCGACGATCTCGTCATCGTACGATCAGGCCAGCTGCGCTACGCCCTCAACCGGGGCGACGACACCTTTGACGGGTGGGCCACCATCGAGCAGGCCGGGGGGCAGGCCCTGCCCGACGTCGTCGACAACACGACGGTCTTGTTCGCCGACATGAACGCCTCGGGCAGCGACGACGTGGTCTACATCGGCGTGAACGGCTCGGTGCGCTACCTCGAGCTGTTCCCCCTGAGGCCCAACCTGCTCACCGCCGTCGAAGACAGCCACGGGGTGCGCCAGGACATCAGCTACACCACCGCCGCAGAGCACCGCGCCGCCGACGACGAGGCGTGGCAGCTCACCGCGCCGTTCCCCATGCTCATGGTCACCGAGGTGCAGACCGGCGACACCCTCACCGACGTTGTGGAGCGCACCCGCTACCGCTACCGCGACGCGTTCTACGACGACGTCGAGAAGCAGTACCGCGGCTTCGCCCACATGGAGACATGGGACGACGGCGACGCCTGGCAGGTGGGCATGATCACCATCGACACCTACAACGTGGGTCAGAGCGATCGGTACCTCAACGGGTTGATGAGCCGCCGGGCGAGGTACAGCCAGGAGGCCCCCGACGATCTGATCCGGTCCACCGAGTACACCTACGACGACTGCATGCTCACCGGGGTGCCCGAGACCACGCCGGCGATCCGCTATGTCTGCCCCCGCACCGAGATCACCACCATCGCCGAGGGCGGCCCGGGGGCCGAGGCGGTCACCACCCGCATTACCTACGAGCACGACGGCTACGGCAACATCACCCTCGTGGCCAACGAGGGGGTGACCGACGTCGAGGGCGATGAGCGCTACCAAGAGACCGACTACATCGATCCCGAGAGCCTGTCGGTGTGGCTGCCCCACCTGCCCTCGGCGGCGCGGGTCTATGGCGATCTCGGCGGCGAGTACACCGAGCAACGCACTTACTACGACGGCGACGCCTTTGTGGGGCTGCCTCTCGGCGAGGCCACCCTCGGCCTGGCCACCCGCAGCGAGGCCCGGATCGAAGGCGACACCTACGTCGATATGGCCCGGCAGCGATTCGACGCCCACGGCAACATCGTCGAGCGCCTCGACGTGCGGGCCCCGGGAGACGAGGCGGGGTATCGCGGGCGCATCGTCTTCGACGATCTCGGGCTGCAGGTGCTCGCCGAAGAGCGCGAGAACCTCACCCCCGAGGGCCAGGCCTACACCCTGCGCCGCGATTTCGCCTACCACCCCGTGTTCCGCTCGGTGAGCGAGAGCAGCGACGTCTACATCGTCGGGGTGAACGAAGGCGAGGTGGGCAGCGCCCGGTACACCTACGACGCCTTGGGCCGCGTGGTGGCCATTCACCAGCCCGGCGATGGCGAAGAGACCCCCATCAGCACCTTTGAGTATCAGTTCGACGGGGCCCTCTCCCGCATCGTCAGCCGTCACCGGACCACTCAGAACGCCGCAGAGCCCGATCAGGTGCACGTGGAGTGCTTCGACGCCGCAGGGCGTATGTTCCAGCGGCGCATGCGCATCGACGCGACGCGCTGGCGGGTGGAGCAGGCGGTGGTGTTCAACAGCAGAGGATCGATCAGCCATGAGCACCTGATCTACGTGAGCGAAGAGGCAGACTGCGAGATCACGCCCCCTGCAGATGCCCTGGCCTACGAGAACCACTACGACGCCCTCGGCCGCCCCGTACGCACGGTGATCCCCGATGGCGAGACTCAGGGCACCGCCTCGTTCCGCCGCATTGTGTACGGCCCCCTCACCGAGACCCAGTACGACGGTGAGGACACTGACGAAGGCAGCCCTTACTTCGACACCCCCTCGACGTACGCGAAAGATGGTCTCGGCCGCATGATCTCGGTGACCTACCGCCTCACCGAGGGCGATCCGCTGGTGACCCGGTACACCTATGACCCCCTGGGCTGGATCGACTCGGTTACTGATCCCGAGGGCAACACCCGCGTGCAATCCCACAACTTGCTGGGACAAATCGTGTGGGTGGAAGACGCCGATCGCGGCCGCACCACCTTCGAGTACGACGACGCGGGCAACCCCGTGCGCACCGAAGACGCTGCAGGCCGGGTGGTGCGCCAGAGCTACGATCTGCTCAACCGCCGCACGGCCCTGTGGGACGCCGCCGACGAGGCGGGCACCAAGGCCACGTTCCAGTACGACTTCACCGAAGGCTGCCCCGAGGGGCTGTGCACGTTCCCCAGCGAGCAGCTCGTGGGGGTGAACTACCTGGTGGACAACCACGAGGTGCAGGTGTGGTACGGCCGCGACGAGCGCCGCCGAGTGACCCGCACGCGCTGGCTCGTCGACGGCGTGCCCTTCGACGCCACCCTGGCCTACGATCACAAGAACCGCATCGTCGAGGAGCGCTACCCCGGCGACGTGGTGCTGGAGTACCAGTACGACGCCCTCGATCGCATCTCGGCGATCCCTGGCATCGTCGAGTCTGCCGAGTACAGCGACTTGGGCCGGCTGCAGCGGCGCACGTACGCCAACGGGGTCACCGAGGCCCTCGACTTCAACGGCGTGGGTCAGACCCTGCGACGGCGCCTCACCGACGCCGACGGCGAGGGCCTGCTCGACATGTCTTTCGGCTTCAACCGCGTGGGCGGCCTCGTCGAGGTCACCGACATGATCGAGTCCGAGGGCCGCCCAGGCCGGGGGGTCCGGTACGGCTACGACGCCATCTACCGCCTGACCTCTGCTGCCCTCGATCCTGATCGCCCCGACTACGCCGAGACGCTCAGCTACGCCTACAGCGCCAGCGGCCGCCTCGTGAACAAGTCGTCCTCTCGCGGCGCCGCCAGCGCGCTGCACGTGGGCGAGCTGGCCTACAGCAGCGGCACCCACCGCGTCACCCAGGCCGGCGATCTTGCCCTCACCTACGACGACGCTGGCATGATGACGCGCCGCGGCGAGACCCGGTACAGCTGGAACGCCCTGGGCCGCCTCACCGAAGCCACCCGGGCAGGGGAGGCCCTCGCCCTCTACGGCTACGACCCCTCAGGTGAGCGGGTGCTGCGCCACGAGGGGGCACACTTCGCGTGGTCCCTCACCCCGAGCTTCGAGATCGAAGACGGCATGCTGTTGGTGCACGTGACCATGAACGGCATGCGGGTGGCCACCGTGGAGCGCGACGCCCTCGCCGCCAAGGTGCTGCCCGACGCGGTGGAAGACGAGATCATCGACATCGCCGACGCTGTGGTGCACGACGCCCCGGTGGACACGGGGGCCGCCGAAGATCAGACCCGGCAAATGCTCTCGGCCAGCGTGCGGCGCATGCTGCTCGACGGCGAAGATCGCATCACGTGGCTGCACAACGATCAGACCCACAACGCCGCGGTGATCACCGACGCCCGGGGCGCCGAGGTCGAGCAGCGCGCCTTCTCGCCCTTCGGTGGCGCTCGGCACTTCGACTCCGGCGCCGAGACCACCTACGGCTTCGCAGGCAAAGAGACCGATCGGGGCACGGGCCTCACCTACTTCGGCAGCCGCTACTACGACAGTGTGCTGGGTCGCTGGAGCGCGGCAGACCCCACCTTCGTGATCATCGAAGAGGAGAACACCGGCACGCCACTTCAGATGAACGACCCGTACAGCTTCAGCCAGAACAACCCCGTGAGCTTCCTCGACGCCGACGGCAACCGCAGCTCGGCGGCGTGGGAGTTCATGATGGCCGGCATCGGAGCGGCCATCAACATCCTCACCGGCGGGGCCGGGAGCGTCGCCGGGGCCATCATCGGCGGCGCCGCGGGGCTCTACGGATCAGTGATGAAGCAGGTGATCCTCTACAAGGTGGGCGGCCTCAAACCGACACCCCTCAACGTGCTGTGGTCCGCGGGTACGGTGCTGTTCTCCACCGCGGCGGCGGCCCTCGCGGGCAGCTTCTTCGGCGTCAGCTGGGCCGGGATGGAGTGGATCAAGGCCGGGGCCCAGGTCGGCCTGGCCTACAAGGCGGCTCAGACATATGCCAACGGGGAGCCCACCGAAGCCACAACGAAGTGGGAGGTCGCCGGAGATCTCGTGGGCATGGCGAGCCCATCGTGGGGTCTGCTCACCACCCTGGTCCGGGCCATCGGGGTCGGGGGCTACGCCGCGGCCACGCTGGCGTGGCGCACCTACAACCATGCGAAGCGCTGGAGCGCGCGGAAAGCCCAGGAGAAGTGGGCGGCGATGCGCAAGAAATACCAGAAGTCGAAGGCGATGCCCGTGAGCCGCAGCCAGGCCCGCAACAGCGTGACGCTCTCTCTGAGCCGGCAGGCGAACGCTGGCTCGGTGACCCGCCCCGACGTCGGCGCCGGCGTCCCCGGCGCCGGCAGCCCCCGTCGGATGAGCGACGCCGGCCTCAAGCAGTTCTCGAAGTGGAACCGTCAATCGAGTGTGGGTCGAGGAGACGTGGCCAAGCGCGCAGCGATGATGAGCGAGCTGAAGACGGTGGTGGCCCAACGACAGGCGGGCTCACAGCGTCGCAACACGCGGTGAGCGCCGTGCCGAGGAGCGCTCAGCGGTACAGATCGCAGTACGCCGAGCTCGTGTTGGTGCATTCTGGCGGTACGCAGTGGCTGGGCCCGAAGGCCACATCACCGAGGCCGTCGCACTCATACCATTCCGGGAAGCCCTGAGCGGCGCAGTCGGTGTGTGTCTGACACTCCTGCTCGCAGACGTCGTCGTGGCTGCAGGAGAATCCGTTCTCTTCGCACTCACCAGGCATCAAGCCGGCGCAGGAGGCGTTGAAGTCCACGCACTCGCCGTGTGAGAACTCCAGCGAGGTCTGGTTGAAGACACAGCCTACAGTGCCATCTGCAGAGGCATCGATGGCGTCACAGTTGTCGAGGCAGAACCAGGGCATCTCTTCGAGTCGCTCCCGGCTCGCTGGGGAGTTGGCGCTGGGCAGGCACTGACCGTGATCGCTGGGCCCCCATCCGTTCGACTCGAGGCCCCAGCAGGTGAGATCGGGCTCGATGCCCTGACACGCGGCGTCGTTGTCGCAGGGGCAGCCGATGTTCGACCCCTCGCCACAGACCTCGCAGCGGGGATACTCGGTGGGGCCGAAGTTGAAGGTGCCACACACAGTGTTCTCGCCCACACAGTATTGCCCCTCGCCGTAGAGCCCGTTGGCCAGGTGACTGCCCGAGCCGTCTGCATACCCACCATCAAAGGCAGCATCCGACATCGAGAAGACGTCGAGGTTGGCACAGGGGCAGCCAGGCGTACCGAAGAGGTTGGGGTCGTGGGGATCAGGGCAGGTGCCATCGTAGGGCGTCGGTGCTGGGGGCACAGGGACACCGTCGCGGGTGTCCTGATAGGCATCGAGCAATACACCACACGGGGACTTCTCCAGGGTGTGGGCCGAGTTCACCACCATCGAGGCCTCGACCCCACCGGGGAAGCGCATCACACACGAGGCCACCTCGCGGTTCAGGCCGCCGTAGATGAGGCCCCCGTGCCAGAACTTGTTCACCCGCCGCTCGGAGTTGGGGTTGTTCGAGCCCGGAGACCACCCGAACTTGCCCTGGTTCATCTCCTGGCGCATCGCGGGGCTGAAGAAAGCGTCGTCGTGCTGGATGTGGGCCATGAGGCTGGCGAGCTCCATCGAGGAGAGGTGCCAGCCGCCGTGGGCGCCGCAGCTGGTGGTGAAGACCGACTCGGCTCCGGCGGTGTCGAGGTTCTCGATGTCGTAGAACAGCGCCCCTGGGTAGCTGGGCATCGACTGACAGGCCACGGGGCTCAGCTCCGCAGGGGTGAAGACATAGTGATGGGCCAGCACCGCGAAGAGCATGGTGTGGTTGGCCTCGGTGACCTGAACACCCTGGATGGGGCTCGAGGGCATCGTGGACCAGATGCGGGGGCCGAGGATCCGCATCAGGGCATAGTTGGCGTTCTTGTAGCTCGCGCCGCTCCCCGGGCTGATGGCGAAGTCGGCGAGGCTCTCGCTGCCGTCACCGGCGGTGGCCATGTAGCGCAGGCCGTCCCACCCGTTGCCGAAGGGTTCGAGCTGGTCCTCGTCGAGATCCCCCAGCATCTGGTTGATGCCCGAGCGGTGAGACAAGAGGTGGGCGAAGGTCAGATCACCCCAACCAGGGGCGAGATCCCACGAGGGCGGCATCCACGGCGCCACGAGGCTGTCGGTGCTGATGCCCTTCTCGTCGAGCAGCTTCATCATGGCCACGGCGGTGAAGTGCTTGCTGACGCTGGCGACCTGCACGCGATGCTCTTCGGTCCAGTTCTCTTCGCCATCCTGGGCCAGCCGGGCCTTGCCCCAGTTTCGAGTGCGGGCAGGGTGGCCGTTTTCGTTGACCACGAGAGAGTAGCCCACGACATGGCCTCGCATATCAGCGTGTACGTGACCCACGAGATCGTCGAGGTTGATGGGGTCGAGGGCAGGTGCTTCGAGATCGAAGCCGATGTCATTGGGTGGCGTCGTCACCACTGCGGTGAAGGTCTTGGTGGCTGTCCGCGTGGGGGCTTTCTTGATGGTGCTGTAGCGGCTCTTGGTGCGGGCGTCAGCGTCGTCGCTGGTGCCGGCGAGGGCCATGGAAGACAGAACTGCGGTGAGGATGAGGGGATGTTTCATCTGGGGTTCCTTCTCGAACGTTGATGAGCGTTGATGTTCTGCTCATGCGTTCAGGCGACAGGTGCCAGATGGCTACGACAGGGAATTTGGCTTTTTTCGTTTATCAGAGCTGGACAGGTGTTGGTTTGAGCGGGGGGTCGGCTGTCACGGTGGAGTCCTGGTAGGCAGTCATCGCTGCGCTCTGCCTGCGTAGGCAGCTGCCGACGGCCGGCCTTCGGCCCGCCTTGGAGCTGCGTACACGTCGCCACGCTCGCTGAGGCGAGCAGGCCTCCGGGTAGGCAGGGTCGCTCAATGCTGACGCATTATTCGCTCGCTCCCCTGCGTAAAAAGTCAGTTCTGGTGTGGCTTTGAGGGCATTCCCAATGCTGTTAGGGCTTTCGCCGAACCTTGGGACACAGGAGCTTGCAGGTTCGCGGCAGGTCGAATCCCGGTGGATTTCAGCAACAAGAGACAGAAGAAGCTCTTTACGCAGGGGAGCGAGCGAAAAGGGCGAAGCCCTGAGCGACCCTGCTTACCCGGAAGGGTGTCCGCGCGAGCGGATGCCCGAACGTGTACGCGCCAGACGAGGCGGCCCGAAGGGCTGCCGAAGGCCGGGCGCCTACGCAGGCAGAGCGCAGCGATGACTGCCTACCAGGACTCTGCCGTGGCTACCACCTCAAACTGCCCACACGAGCTCCGCAGCCTTGATCGCCATCCATTGTCGCCCACGAGCATCCAATAGATACGTATGGGGACTCCTCGACATGTGTGGTGGTGATGTTCAAAAGGTATGGGGCATCAGCGGCACGTACAATGGCCAGATGTTGCCCAGGGGTGTACGTTCACGTACATGGTCGACATCAACGATTTTCAGTGGGACGACATCCGGATCTTCCTCGCCGTGATGCGCAGCGGGAGTGGGCGACAGGCCGCCAGAGTCCTTGGGCTCAGCCGGCCTACAGTGGCGCGCAGACTGTCAGCGCTGGAAGCGAAGATCGGGTTGCAGCTCTTCGAGCGGGCCAGTGGAGGACTCGACGCCACTGCTGCGGCGAAATCCATCTTGCCCGTGGCCGAAGAGGCAGAGCAGGCCATGCTCGCCGTGACCCGAGCGGTGCACGCCGCCGATCACGAAATGCGAGGGCCGATCCGGGTGGCGATGCCTGCGGTGGCTGCTGCTGATCTGCTCATGGAAGATCTGGTGACCTTCTGTCAGCGCTGGCCCAAGATCGATATGCACATCAGTGGGGGGTACAGCCTCTCCGACTTGGGCCGTCGAGAGGCAGACGTCGCCATCCGGTTCATGCCATTGGGGATGGTGCCCGAGGGCAACCTGGTGGGCCGGAAGGTGGCCAACGCGCATATGGCCATCTATGGCGAGGGCGATTGCTGGATCGGCCAGCGTGGCGGTGAACTCGATCAGGCATGGATCAAGGACACCCCGTTCCCTGACCTGCCAGTGAGGGGCACCATCGTCGACGGTGAAATCATCCGAAGTGCCTGTGCCGCTGGCATGGGGATGACCCGCTTACCCTGTTTCTTTGCCGAGCCTCGGCTCACTCGACGCACTCAGCCTGAGCCTGGCCTCGACGTATGGGTGCTGGTCCACGCAGACCTGCGCAGTAATCCGCGGCTGAGGGCCTTTCGAGATGCGATGGTCTCGGCTCTGTTGAGGCTGAAGCCACGACTGGAGGGGCGACACTGAGCTCTTCAAAGGCTGAGTTTCAAGGTCTCTGCAACAAGAGCGCGTGGGCCAGCCGGCGCGTATGTGCCCCTGTGGGACCCCACAACGCATCGCCGAATGTATCGGTGCCCACCCGCATCAAATAACCACACGTGAGCTGCAGGATCGCTGCCCGGATGGGGAAATCCGCGGGTATGGGGGGCGTCTCCACGGTGAGCAGGCTCGCCCGAAATGCCATCTCGATGGCATCGACGAGGCGGGTCATCTGCTCGAAGACCAGCCCTCGCGCCACGCCTTGCGGGTCCATCATCTCCCGCGCCAGGGTGCGGACCAGGCCGATGTGATCTTCTGCGAAGGTGAGCAGCGCCGTCACCACCCCGTCGGTGCACTCCGTCGGTGACTGATCGATCACCACGCTCGCCTGAACCACCTCGGCCATCTGCTCGAAGGCCTTCGAGAGCACTGAGTGATACAAGCGCTCCTTGCTCTTGAAGTGATAGAGCAGCGAGGGGCGCTGGATGCCTGCTGCGGCGGCGATGTCTTCCAAGCGGGCGCCGCGATAGCCATGGGCGCCAAAGGTGTTCTCAGCGGCCCGAAGCACTCGAACCACAGTCTCTTCCGAGAATGCATTGCGGGGCGGTCGACCCATCAGTGGCCTCCTTCCAGGTGACCCCGCCAGGCCGTTGAGAGCGCCGCCACGTCAGTGTCCACATGGCCGTCACCACAGCGCATGCGTACCCGAGCGTCGTCGGCGATTTGCCCCACCTCGGCAAAGGGCACTCCACCGGCGGAGAGCCGACTGCGGAGCGCCTCAGCCTGCTCGGGGCGGGTGGTGATGACAAAGCGAGTGAGCGATTCGGAGAAGAGCAGGGCGCCTGCTTTCAGAGGCGTGCCCATGGGGGCGGCCCTCAGGTTGGCTCGCAGACCCATGCCGCAGGAGATGGCCATCTCGGCGAGGGCTACGGCGAGGCCGCCTTCGCTCACATCGTGACAGGCGTTGACCTCTCCCGCGAGGATGGCCTGGTGCAGCACCCGCATCTGGTCGAGGGCACCGTGCACAGGCTCGGGGGGCTGGCCGCCGAGGCTGCCGTGGTGGCGATGCCAGGCACTGCCGCCGAGGTGCTCGCCGGTGGTGCCGATGACCCACACCAGATCGCCAGAGGCTTTGGGGCAGGCCGAGATCGTCTTGGAGACATCGGGCACGATGCCCACGGCAGAGAGCAGCAGCGTGCCGGGGATGGCCACCTTGTTGCCCTCGGCGTCGGTGTACTCGTTGTTAAGGGAGTCCTTACCGCTCACGAAGGGGGTGCTGTAGGCCACGGCGGCGTCGTAGCAGCCCTGAGCGCAGCGTACGAGGGCGCCAAGACGGTCGGGCAGGCGGGGGTTGCCCCAACAGAAGTTGTCGAGGATCGCCATACGATCGGGATCAGCCCCCACAGAGACGGCATTGCGGAACGCCTCGTCGACGACGGCCCAGGCCATGTTGTAGGGGTCGAGCTTGCCGTATTCGGGGTTGATGCCCACCGACAGCGCGCAGCCGCGCTGTGTTTCGTGCTCGCCACGCCACGCCTCGAAGGGCACCAGCACTGCGGCGTCGCCATGACCGTCGTCGCCCACGAGAGGTTTGCCCACGGTGCCGCCTTGCACCTCATGGTCATAGCGGTGCACCACGTCGGCCTTGCTGCGGGTGTTGGGGTGGGCCAGGAGCGCCAGCAAGTCGGCGGTGAGGTCACCTTCAGGCTGCACTTCGGGTACAGGCAATGCCGAGGGCGCCCACTCCGCCACCATCTCCTTACGGGGGATCCCCTTGTGCAAGAACGCGCAGTCGAAGCGACCGACCTCTCTGCCCTCACTGGTGAGGGAGAGTACCCCGTCACCGGTGAACTCGCCGAGCACGGTGGCTTCTACGTCGACCCCTTCGCAGATGGCCATGAGGGCGTCGATGTTCGACGGAGGCACCGCCATCACCATGCGCTCCTGGGCCTCGCTGAGCCAGATCTCCCAGGGCTGCAGGCCAGGGTACTTCAGGGGGACGAGATCGAGGTTCACCGAGGCGCCGAGCTTCTCGGACATCTCGCCCACGGCCGACGACAGGCCACCGGCGCCGCAGTCGGTCACCGCGGTATAGAGCTTCTGGTCGCGGGCGACGAGCAGCGCCTCCATGACCTGCTTCTCGTGAATCGGGTGGCCGATCTGCACCGCGCTCCCCGAAACCTCGGTGGTCTGGTGGTCCATTTCCATGCTGCTGAAGGTGGCCCCACGCAAACCATCTCGACCGGTGCGGCCGCCGAGGACCACCACCTTGTCGCCGGGCATGGCCCCCTCGCCACCTGCGGCGGTGGGGTGGCTGCCCCGAGGCAAGACGCCGAGACAACCCACATAGACGAGGGGGTTGGCGGTGTAGCCTGCGTCGTAGAGCACCCCACCGTTCACCGTGGGGATGCCCATCTTGTTGCCGTAGTCTTCCACGCCGTCGATGACCCCAGCGGCGATGCGCTGCGGGTGCAGCACCCCCTCGGGCAGATCCTCGAAGGCCAGATCGGGCGGACCAAAGCACAAGACGTCGGTGTTGGCGATGGGCCGGGCGCTCACCCCGAGCACGTCACGGATGACCCCACCCACGCCAGTGTTGGCACCGCCGAAGGGCTCCAGGGCCGAGGGTCGATTGTGGGTCTCGGCCTTGAAGGCGAGGTCGAGGAGGGGGCGCCCGGCGTCGTCTACCCGATCATCGGGGCCACCATCGTCGAAGGCGATGATGCCAGCGTTGTCCACGAAGGCGGAGTGCACCCAGGGCTTCGCCACATCTTTGGTGGCCTTGCGGATGTAGTCGTTGAGCAGCCCGTCGACGATGAGGGGCTCACCGACAACTACTCCGTCGGCGTCGCGCTCGGTATAGGTGATACGGGCGCGGAAGGTCTTGTGCACGCAGTGCTCCGACCATGTCTGGGCGAAGGTCTCCAGCTCGACGTCGGTGGGGGCACGATCGAGGGCGCGGTAGTGCCCTTGAAGGGCCTGCATCTCCTTGAGGTCGAGAGACAGACGTCGCTCGGCGCTCACGGCCAGCAGACCCTCGTCGTCGAGATCGGCGAGAGCCACATGCTCCACGATGCCGGTGGGCCCCGTGCTCACGAAGCCCAGTGGGGGCTTCACCGGAGCGTTGATGGCGAGGCTCTCCACCACCTCGTTGGCCAGCAGCCCCCGGGCGATGCGGCGGACCACCTCTTCGGTGAGCTCGCCCTCAAGCAAGTAGCGTCGACCTGTAGCGGCACCTTGCAGCACCTCGAAGCCGGCGAGGCGCTCTCCTTCGAGCAAGCTCTCTGCCTGAGCATCAGTGACGCCAGGCAAACAGACCACCTCGACGCTCCATTGCCCAGGTTCGAGAGCGGTCTGTGTAGCAGTGCGTATGCCCTCTTGAACCACCGGATCCCAGAGAAGCTCTCTGGCCATGGCGTCCACCTGAGTCAGGTCGGCATCGTCATCAGTTTGCAAGAAGAAGACATCACCTACAGTGATACGGGTGAGCCCCGAGACACCGAGCTGAGCGATCTGCGCGGCGAGGGCGGGCCCTCGGGGATCTGTGTGGCCAGGGCGGGCAGAGACATCGAAGCGATGGATCATGGGGGTGGCCTCCCATTTGGGCTTTGGGGGGCTTTTACCTGATCCGAGGCGCAAAGGCGACTGCGGCGCGCCGTATGATCAGTCTCTACTTTTTCTTGGCGGCTTCGGCCTTTCGCTTCGCCGCTTCTTTGGCCCTCGCGGCGTCTCTGGCCTGTGTCTTGGCGAGGGCTGCCTTGGCCTCGGCGAGGGCTTTCAGGGTGGGCTTGTTCCCCGGGCGCAGAGCCAGCGACGCCTCGAAATACTTCACGGCTTCGGCGTAGTACTCGCTGTATTCACCGCTCTCCAGCGCCACCTTGCCGGCGTTGTAGAGGATCATGGCCTTCTTCTTGGGGTTGCTCTGAACCGCTGCTGCTGCCGACAGAACGTCAGCGGCGGCGAAGTCACCCGTCTTCATCAGCGCGAAGCCCAACTTGCCAGTAGCGCTTGCGTCCCCAGGCTTGAACATCAAGGCGTCGATGAAGTGCCGCGTGGCCACGTCGTAGGCCTGGGCCTTCAACTCCACGAGGCCTGCCTGGTAGTGGCTCTGGTAGCTGCCCTTGGCGTCGTCGGTCTTCTCTTCGAAGCTTGTGACCTTGATGTGCTCGCGCTGTTCGACGAGCTTGCCGTTCTTCATGCCCCAGCGCTCAATGAAGAGCAGACTCGGGCAGCAGGCGCCATCTGCAGAGAGGGCGGACATGCGGCTCAGCTCAATGGCTTTGTCCTTGGGCCGGGCCTTGATGTTGGCCACGCCGCCATCTCCTCGATCGCCGCCAGGCAGTCTGCCGATCTGCTTGGGCTTCCCCTTGTCGTCGGCAGCGTAGATGTTGACCGCATCGAATCGACCTGTGCCCCCACCCCAATAGTTCAGGTGCACCGCCGCCTCTTCCACACCGTCGCCATCAAGATCGGCATACACCACCCCGTGCAAGCTCAAAGACTCGGAGTAGTCAATCTCGTCACCTGTCATGTGATCCATCGCCCACTCACCGTTCTTGAGGGTGGTGCCTCCCTTAGGTCCGTCGGCGTGGGTGTAGGTGTGGTTCTTCCAGTCCACCTTGCGCAATGCCTGAGCATCGGGCTTGGCCCAGGCAGCGGTGGCAAGCACGGTGAGCGCGGCAGAGATGATCAAAGGCGAGCGGTGCATGGGTTCCCTCCTCATCGAATGCATCATTCGAAATCGCATCATCCTGCAGATACACACTCCAGGCGCCATTTTTATTCTCTGCCCCCACGGAACTCAGCTGCCTGAATGCTGGGATGATAGCCCATAATGTGGTGTTTTGTCGGCTTGTGTGTGCCGATTCGGAACGCATTGAGAATTCTGGGTTTTGTTATGAGATGTCTCCTCGAGATCTCGGGTCATAGGAGGGCAACCCAAGAGGAGAAGACGACATGAGAGAGCGTCGAGGACAGCCATTCATCACCGCACTGATCGCCACTCTGTCTCTATGGGGGTGCGATGACGACAGCAACAGCGACAGCACCGGAGGTGCAGGGGGCGAGCCCGTGGCCGGCGCAGGGGGTGCTGGCGCGGAGGCTGGGGCTGGAGGTGAAGCTGGGCGTGGCGGTGAGCCCATGGCTGGCGGTGGAGGTGAAGCAGGGGCTGGGGGTATGGGTGGTGAGCCTGAGGGCGGCGCTGGGGGCGAGCCCATGGGCGGTCTGGGCGGTATGCCCGTCGGAGGCATGCCCGAGGGTGGATCTGGTGGGATGCCTGAAGGCGGCGCTGGTGGTGAGCCCATGGGAGGCGAAGGGGGTGATCCTGTGGGTGGTGAAGGCGGTATGGGCGGTGAGCCCATGGGAGGGATGCCCGAAGGCGGCGCTGGCGGTGAGCCCATGGGGGGGATGCCCATGGGTGGTGAGGGCGGTATGGGGGGCGCGGGTGGTGGAGAGCCAATGGAGGTCGAGCTCGTCGATCGGCCAGCGACATTCGCTCTCAATGATGAGTTCTCCAAGCTCGCCCACGAGTCCGACCGATTTGGCGAGATCACATATGGATACAGCGCCGATGCCTTCACCCTCGACGCACCCACTACCCTTTTGAACGCCGAGTTCTTCGGTGAGTACCAGTCAGGCTTCTATCGCGAGTTGCCGGGATTCAGCATCTATATCTTTGCCAACGGCGAGGGTGATGTACCCGATGGCAACCCCGCCAACGGCGAGCCGCTCGTGCGGCTGGAGCGGATCCAGTCAGGGCAAGGGGCATCGGGCATCGAACTCGAAGATGATGGGTACAACGTGCAGGTGGACTTCACCGTGGCCAATGAGGGGGTGCCCGTTGCACTGCCGCCAGGAGACTATTGGATGGTGGCTGCTGTGTACGGACCCGATGCTGGCGCGGGTGATCCCACCCTCTCGTGGTTCTGGCGCTTCTCGCCGTTCGAGGCGCCCTACACCCCGCAATATGCATCCAACCAGAGCCCCGCGTGGGTCCCTGTTGTGAACTTCCGATCTGATCGCGCCGCCGAAGCCATGGCCTGGACGATGATGGGCGAGGTTGTGGAATGATGATGTTTGCGTATACGCAAACAATGTTCGCCATCAATCCTGTTTTTGTGCGTGAGTGAAATCGTCAGTCTCGGTGGTGCGTCAACGACAACACACCGGAGACACACGATGCACACCGAACATCTCACCCTCATCACCGGCGCCAACGGCAAGACCGGCCGCCGCGTCACCGACCGTCTCACTGCTGCAGGCCATACTGTGCGCAAGGGCTCCCGCAGCGGCACCCCTGCCTTCGACTGGCTCGATGTCGAGACCTGGAGCGCAGCCCTCGAGGGCGTCACTCAGGTCTACATCACCTTCCAGCCTGACCTGGCGTACCCTGGGGCCAAAGACATCATCGAGCGGTTCTGTGCCTTGGCCGTGAGCTATGGCGTAGAGCGATTGGTGTTGCTCTCGGGTCGTGGAGAGCCCGCCGCTCAGGCCTGCGAGCGAGTGGTCCAGCGGTCAGGGGCTCGGTGGTGCATCGTCCGGGCGAGCTGGTTCATGGAGAACTTCAGCGAGGGGCACTTTCTGGGCCCTGTGCGCTCAGGCACCCTTGCACTACCAGTCGCGGCAGAAGTGAAAGAGCCCTTTGTCAGCGTCGATGATATTGCGGATATCGTCGCAGCGGCCCTCACGGGTGATCGGCACGATGGAGCGTTGTACGAGGTCACCGGCACCCGGCTCGTCACCTTCACCGAGGCCATGGCCGAGATCTCGGAGGCTGCCGGTCGAGACATCGGGTATGCGCAGATCCCCGAGGCTGTATTTCAGCAGGGGATGATCGCATCGGGTGCGCCGGCGCCCCTCGCCGAGTTCCTGTGTGAGCTCTTCGGCATGGTCCTCGACGGCCGCAATGCCCACCTCACTGACGGTGTTCAGCGCGCTCTGGGGCGCCCCGCTCGCGACTTCATCGACTTTGCGCGAGAGGCCGGCGACGCGTGGAGGGTGTCATGAGCCCTGACCTGATGACCGGTGCCCTCACGGTGAGTGCTGTGGCTGCAGCTCTCTCTGGGGGTATGACCCTGGCCTTCTCGAACTTCATCATGGGGGCCTTCGACCGGCTACCGGCGAGCCAGGCCGTAGAGGCGATGCAGCACATCAACGAGACCGTGCTCAATCCGCTGTTTCTCGCGATCTTCATCGGCACTGGCTTCGCCACCACCGCCCTGGCCATTCTCTGCGCCTTCACCCTGGGGGTCGATGGTCGTTGGGGGCTGGTGGTGGGCGCCGCCCTCTATATGGTGGGTGTCGTCGGAGTCACCGCCGCAGGCAATGTGCCCCTCAACAATCGCCTGGCCGAGGTGGAGCTCGTCGCTGCCACCCCTGAGGTCTGGTCGGCATACGCCAGGCCCTGGGTGTTCTGGAACCATGTACGGACTGTGGCCGCGGCAATTGCCTCGGCGGCCTTCGTCCTTGCTGCCTGAGCGGACGAGAGGAGGCCGCCATGGTGGTGTTGTGGGTAATGTGTGAGCAGGCTGTGGCCCGCGTTCAGGGCATCTGGATCAAATGTAGGGTGTCCAGCTCGGTCGGATGACGAGGAACTCGCTGGGTCTGAGGCCCACGCCCTTCGCCATGGCCTTGAGCTGCTTGCTCGTCGGCGGGCTGACCCTGGCGCCGCTCGAATGCATCAGAGCGGGCATGACCGTAGCCAGCCGGCGAGCTTGAGGTGCCTTCGACAACGCCTCCATGAGGGCTTCTCGGTGATCCTGCAGCCGATCGGCCTCGATTTGCAGTGTGGTCAGCTGAGGCAGCGCTTCGAGGAGCCCGTCGAGATCGTCGAATTCTTCCAACGCCAGTGGCCAGAACAGGCCCAGCAGGCATCGCCTCAGGCGCTCGGGCATCGCCTGCACCAGAGGGGCAAGTCGATCGAGGGGCTCGGCGTCTCCGTACCCTTTCACCAGACGCGACACCTGTACGCGATCCTCAGCGAGCATCGACTGCACCGCGCTCCACTTCATGTCGGGCTCGATCTCAAGGGTGCTGCCGAAGGCCCGGGCGTACACGCCGGCCTTCAGGAGCGCGCGGTTCAGGGCTTCGTCTTCACACACCACCACCACGGGGCGGGCGTTGCTCAGCCACTTCACCATGGGTTCGAGCAGGTCCTCGAGTGGATCATCTACATAAGAGACCCGCACGGCGAGGCGGCGAAGGTTGGCCCATCGCGGTTGAGCCACCTTCGGTGGTGCTTTGGAGAACAGCCGCGGCTGCAGTCTCACGTCGAGCGAGACCACATGATCGAGATCGTCTCGCTGGAGCATGGCGTCGAAGGTGTCTTGCTCCTCAAGTTCGAGCTCTGCTTCGGCACAATCGAGGGCGTCGTATCCCGTGAACTTCATGGCCCAGGTCCAGAACGGGTGCTCCGGGAGGGCCGTGCCCAGCACCCCAGCCTTCGCCAGATGGTCGGCGATGCCTGCGCGTACCTCCTGCTGCTTGCCATTCACGAAGGTGGTTCGGGGCTGAATGGCTTCGTGCAGTGCAGTCAGGCCTTTGAGAAAGCCTTTCTGGGTGCCGTAGGTGTCCACCTGTATCTGGGTCAGGCCAGCGAGGTGAGGTGACTCTGCGAGGGCCTCGCACCACACACCGGCCGATTTGGCGTTGTCGCCCACGAACCCTGAGGTGATGTTCAGCGTGCGCACCAGGTCGAGGCGAGGATCCCGATCGGTCTGGTGATAGAACGCCAGCCAGCGGCGGGGGCAAATCCGCACAGCTTCAGGCCAAGTCTCCAGCGCTCGATTCAGCTCGGCGAGTCCGTCAGCGTCTCCCTGAAGTGCCAGGGCGTCTGCCACACCCGTGACCACCTCCCAGGCCTCGTCGGAGGCCCAGTCGAACAGTGCGCCATCGGTCCAATGGAGATCTCCAGCTGCGCGGCGAGCATCTTCGCCCTCGGCGAGGGCTACGGCGGTGGTGCGCAGCGGCATGGTGTCGTGGATGGGATGAGTCTCCACCTGCACACCGTGGGCCGTCAGCGTCTCGATGACGTCATCGCTCACTGCGCCGGTGAATGCCAGTGTGTTCAGGTTGGCCGTGAGTCCGCTGTGTATCAGAGCCTTCTCGAGGGTGATCCGGCCAGAGCGCCCTACGAAGCGCAGTCCGCGGGGCAGGACGGAGTGCACCGTCTTCAACGCCGAGGGTCGCTCAGGCCCCAGGCGACGATAGAGGGCCAGAAACACCTCTGCCTGGTCGCTGTGCAGGGTGAGCGTCTCTACGCGATCCCAGACCGAGGCCGAGGCGAGGGCGGTCGCCGCCGCCCGGGTGTCTGCGGCGAGGTTTTCATAGTACGGGCTGAGCTGCACCTGCAGAGTGCGCAGCGCCTCCAGGCCGGAGCCGACTGTTTTGAGCAGTTGCAGGTCGGCGAGTCCCCAGACCTGCACCGTGGTCAAGTCTCTGGCCCATGGGGCGGTGAGATAGGCCTCTGAGTGGCTGCAGAACAAGCAGAGGTGGCGCAGGCTGTCGAAGACCGTGGACTTGGGCAGGATGTCGGCGATCCGATCGCCTTCCTTGATCAGCAGCGTGTGTACCTGACGCATCAGATCAGCCCTGGCCATGGCCTGAAAGAAGGCCGCCTTGAGCCGGGTAGAAGAGTTCGACTCACCGATGTCGAAGACCTCGAGGTTGGGCAACTGGTCGGTGGCGAAGATGCGCTGTGCGGTGGCGGAGGGGATCCGGCTGTAGTGAAACGAGAGGGCGCGGACGATGCGGTACTTGGGGCTCTTGTGTCCCTTCACCAGGGCCTCGAGCCATCGCGCCGGAGCCCGTCGCAGCTCACCGGCTGCTTCGGTGAACGGATCGAGGGGCCGCCATTGATCCAGCAGAGGCTCCACAGCCTCGAGGGCGGCGTCGAGATCAGCCCCGCTGTATTGCTCGAGCGCCTCGGTGAGAGCGCTCCAGTGGGCTGCGCTGGGGGTCGTGGCGAGGGTCTCGAGTCGGGCGAGCTGAGTCAGAGTCATCTGGAATCGCCTGTCAGGTTGAGGTGCGGGGCCGCATCTTCAACGGGCTCATCTTCCAAATCCACCCTGCACACTCGGTGAGTATCCACAACAGCATGGCATCACCTCACGATCCGATGGTGATGATGGACTTGCCCTGGGTATGACCAGCGCACTGGTACGCCAGAGCCTGGGGGATCTCTGCCAGGGTGTATTGCTGATCGATGAGAGGCTGTATGGCGCCTGCATTGAGCATCTCCGCGAGGGTGGCGAGATCGTCAGCCTGAGGGCGAGCTGCGAACAGCTTTACATGTCGGCGGTGTCCCACCATGGACCAGAGGGTTTTGAAGAGCCACTCAGTACGGCCCACCGAGGAGACATAGACGCCATCGGGTCGCAAGAGCCGTCGACACGCGGTGATGGAAGCGCTGCCCACAAGATCGAAGATGACATCGTAGCGTGCATCAGAGGCGGTGAAGTCTTCGGTCATATAGTTCACCACGTGGTGGGCGCCGAGACTGCGGACACGGTCCAGGTTGCGGCCACTGCACACGCCCGTGACCTCGGCGCCGAGGGCCCGAGCCACCTGCACCGCGAAGGATCCTACGCCACCAGAGGCCCCGTTGATCAACACGCGATCCCCTGGGCTCACCTGGCCCACGTCTCGCAAGCCCTGTAGCGCCGTGACACCTGCCACCGGGATCGAGGCCGCGGTCTCGAAGCTCTGGCCTTCGGGGATAAGGGCGAAGGCGCTCTCTGAGGCGCAGGCATATTCAGCATAGGCACCTCTGATCTCCCCGAAGACGCGTTGACCCGTTGTGAAGCGGGTGACTTCACTGCCTACGGCGTCCACGACCCCCGCGGCGTCCATGCCCATGATGGGCTGCCGGGGTTTGAAGAGACCCAGGAACAGCCGCGAGAGCCACGGCCGCCCCGTGAGCGTGACCCAGTCCCCGAAGTTCACCGACGAGGCCGCGAGCCGAATTCGAATCTCTCGTGGTCCGGGCTCGGGGCGGGCCATGGAGACCAGCTCGAGGGTCTCCGGGCCGCCGTACGTGGTGTGGGTGATGGCCTGCATCATCTGATCTCTCCTACGAACATGGGCCACTGAGTACATGGCCAGCGAAAGATGAGATCAGTGTGGCGGTGCAACTGCGTGCAGTCGATGATCGATGTCTCGCACCGGATGTGCAAAAATGAACAGATGGATTGGGATGATCTTCAATATGTGCTTGCCGTGCATCGCCAACACAGTCTGAGTGGTGCTGCGCAACAGCTCGGGGTGACCCACACCACGGTGGGGCGACGTCTCAAGGGACTTGAGGCGCACCTGGGTGTGCGGCTGTTCGATCGCACGCCCGACGGTTACGTCACCACCATCGCCGGAGAGGAGATCGTCGCCGCTGCACAACAAATGGAAGAGGTGGCCCTCACCGCAGAGGGTCGGGTGCTCGGTCGAGACGTCAGGTTGCAGGGACCCCTGCGCGTCTCCACCATGGACACGTTGTTTCAGCAACACATCGAGGCCTTTGCTTCGTTTCGCACCCGGTACCCCCTCATCGAACTCACGGTGTGCATCAGCGACGACGAGGTCTCGCTCACGCGTCGAGATGCCGATGTGGCCCTGCGCATGACCAACACCCCACCGCCCTACCTCGTGGGACGACAGATCGGCCACCTCGACTTCGCCGTCTATGGCCTCGCTGCGTGGGTGGAAGAGCGAGGTGAAGAGGCAGGGTACGCCGCCTATCCATGGTTGCACTGGGACGAACGGTCCAACACCCGCTGGCTCGATGGCTGGCTCGCCCGGCACGCACCGGGGGCAGAGATCGCCATGCGCGTCGGGTTTCCTTCTACGCTGATCCGTGTAGCGATTCTCGCTGGCATCGGGGTGCACTTTTTGCCCTGTGCAGAAGGGGACGCAGATTCGAGGCTGAGGCGTATCGGGCCAGTGGTCTCGGAGTTCAGGCGAGGGCTCTGGGTACTCACCCTCGCTGATCTGCGCAATACACCGAGGGTGCGGGCCTTCATGGATCACATGGCTGAGTCGGTGCGCTGAGATGTATCACTGCTCCACCGTTGCGCCGCTCACCTTTTTGGTGGCGCGGAGAAGGGCCAAATCTGCGATGCTCCCCAATGGCTGAGCGATGTGATGGGAGAAGGCCGATGATGCGATCTCGATCGACGATTCTGAGCTGTATCGTCTCTGCCTCGATGTGCATGGCCTGTGGAGACGATTCATCGACCTCTGAGGCACCGCCTGCCACCCAGCCGCCAGCCCGTGGCGAGTCCTCTGGCACCCCTGGTGGGACCGGCACTACGGGCATCCCCCTTGGTGCCGCGGCTCTTTTTACTCGAGCCAGCCTCGACATCCGTGGTGTGCGTCCCACCCTCGACGAGCTCGGCGAGCTCGATGATGATCCCACACGCCTTGCTGCTTTGCTCGACGGCCTCATGGATGATCCGCGGCTGATGGGCCGCGTGAAAGAGATGTTCGCCCCAGCGTTTCGCACCCGTGTCGATCTGTATCCTCACGCAGAACAGATCGAGGCTGGCCAGACCGACGACGAGGCATCGGAAGAGGCCTCTGGTTTCAGCATCAGCGCCGCAATGGGCGAGGAGCCCCTCGATCTCATCGCCTGGATTCTACGAGAAGATCGACCCTTCACTGATGTGGTGCTCGCGGAGCACACCGTGATCGATCCACGTCTCATCGGCCCCTGGCCCCTGCGCCAGGTGGATGGCTGGGCCCCAGAGGGCACCGTGCTCGCCGAATACACCGACGGGCGGCCCCCGGCGGGGGTGATCTCCATGAACGGCATGTGGTGGCGGCACCTCTCCACCGAAGAGAACGCCAATCGGGGTCGGGCCAACGCCCTGAGCTCGGCGCTGCTGTGCGAGAGCTACCTCGATCGGCCCATCGACTTCCCTCGGAACATCGATCTCACCGACAGCGAGTCGATCCGCACCGCCATCAAGAGCAACGCCGCCTGCGCCGCCTGCCACGCCACCCTCGATCCGCTGGCGAGCCACCTCTGGGGCTTCATGTATCGGGGCGAGAGTGCCTCGAGCATGGCCCGGTACCTCGCTGCTCAAGAGCGCGACTGGCAGATCACCACCGAGGCGGCGCCAAGCTACTATGGCAAACCCACGAGCAGCATGCGGGATCTCGCCATCGAGATCGCCCGGGATGAGCGCTTTGTGATGTGTGCTGTGAAGCGGATCTATGGCAGCCTCATCGGCAGGCCCCTCACCCTGCAGGACGACGGCGCTCTGGCCACGCACCGCGAGGTCTTCCTGGCGTCGGGACTGAAGCTCAAGTCGTTGATCCGATCCATCCTCGATGATCCAGCCTACCGAGGCCTCTCCGCCCGGACCGAATTCGGCGGCCGACCCGAGGGGGTGACCTACACGCTGGTGACCCCGGAGATCCTCGCCAGCGATTTGGAAGATCTCACTGGCTACCGCATCCGCCGCGCCGGTGTGGATCTGCTCCGCCTCGACGGCAGCCTCCGGGCCGTCGCCGGGGGCAGCGACAGCGGCTCGGCGACGACGCCATCCACAGGTCTCGTACTGGTACAGCGTCGCCTCTCCGAAGCCGCTGCGGCGGCCATGGTGGACGGGGACACCGAGGGCCGTCTGAGTACGGTGCTGGAGGGCGCCTACGAGGACGAGCCCACAGCCGAAGCGGTCTCCATGGTGTTGCGCATGGCCACGGGCCGCGAGGCCAGCGTCGAGGGCCCCGAGGTGGCGGCCCTCATGGCGCTGTGGTCCGAGATCGACACGCTTACGACCTCTCGGGAAGCTTGGATTGGCATGCTCACGGCCATCCTCGCTGATCCCGAGCGGCTGGTTCGATGAGGAGGTTTTCGATGTTCAGTCAAATCTCGAGCATGTGCTTCAGCCGTCGTCACTTCCTCGCCTCCAGCGCTGCCGCGGTGACGGCGTTGAGCATGGGCGCTCTGAGTCGTCGGGCTCAGGCGCAGACCGTGGCCTCCGGGCGTCGGTTCCTCTTCGTCACCGCCGATGGTGGCTGGGATCCGCTGTGTGTGTTCGCCCCCATGTACGATGCCACCTCCATCGACATGGAGGCCGAGAGCCAGCGCATGCAGATCGGCAACCTGTCGTTGGTGGATCACCCCGGCCGCCCGGCGGTGCGCCGGTTCTTCGAGCGATACGGATCACAGTCCCTCGTCTTCAACGGACTCTCGGTGCGCAGCGTCAACCACGAGACCTGTATGGCCGTGGCGCTCACAGGATCGACCTCCGACACCAGGCCTGACTGGGCCACCTTGCTCGCCGCCGACGCCCGCAGCACCTACGACTTGCCCCACGTGGTGTTCTCAGGGCCCGTGTTCACCGGGCCCCACAATGTTCTGGTGAGCCGGGCCCAGGGTGATCTGGCCCGCCTCATCGACGGTCGCCTGTATGCCGACTCCGAGCCTGCTGTGGAGCCTCTGAGCAGCCCCGCCGCCCGAATGGTGGATCGGTTTCTCGAGCGCCGATCACAGGGGCTGCTCGCCGGTGGAGCTGTGCCTGAGTCGGGCGCGCGTCAGCTGAGAGATCTCGCGGAGTCCAACGCCCGGGCCCGGCGTCTGAGCGACGCCCGCTACGAGATCAACCTGCAGTCGGGCTTCACCCCCGCCGCTCAGGCCCGCACCGCGGTGGACACCCTCGCCAAGGGGCTGTGCCGATGTGCCAGTGTAGCCACTGGTGGCTGGGACACACACGAGGACAACTCAGAACAAATCGGTCTGTTCGAGGGGCTCTTCAGCGGCCTCGAGGAGATCATGTCTCTGCTGGCCCGCACCATGGGTCCTGAGGGGCGCCCGCTTGCAGAGGACACCGTGGTGGTGGTGGTCTCGGAGATGTCTCGGACCCCGGCGTACAACGAGACCCGCGGGCGAGATCACTGGCCCTACACCACGGCGATGATCGTAGGCCCCGGCGTCACAGGAGATCGCATGGTGGGGCAGTACGACGATGGCTTCCTCGGCCTCGGGGTGGATCTGGCCACAGGCGAGCTGGATCGCAGCAAGGCAGGCATCGCCGCAGAAGATTTCGGCGCCACATTGCTGGCTCTGGGCGACGTAGATCCGCAGTCGGTACTGCCCCGAGCCCGACCCATCACTGGCGTGCTCAGATGAGGTGGCTGGGCAGGGGGATGTGGCTGTGTCTCGCCCTCGTGGGCTGTGATGACGGTGGCGAGGATGATGCGGATGTCGTTGATGTTGATATGGGCGTCGAGGCTGAAGACGCTGCCATCAATGGCGCTGATTTGGGGTTCTGCGACGAGGACCTGCCCGTTCAGAGCTGGGCAAACTTCGGTCAGGGTTTCGTGACCACTTACTGTGCGGGCTGTCACAGCGCCGAGAGCATCGATCGCAAGGGGGCACCCGCTGGCGTGGACTTCGACACTGAAGCGCAGGCGATGGCTTTTGCAGATCGCATCCTTGCCCGGACGACCGGGGAGATGCCTGACATGCCTCCAGCTGGGGGCCCACCGCCAGAGACTTTGGAGCGGGTGCGCATCTGGCTGGAATGCAACTGAGGGCCTGAGTGAATCGATCATCTACAGTGCATCAGGACTGTAGATGATGCCTCCAAAGTCTGATGTGCTCAGCCCAGAGCCTTCAAAGCTTCTATCAGGCCCTGACGCAGCTCCGGATCAGTGATCTCACCAGCTTCTTTGTCGAAGTTCTTCCCGAAACTGGGCAACGCGAAGGTCGCTTTGACGTCACCGCCTGCAAAAGGTGCTCGAGCCATGGCGGCCTGAACCGCGCCCACGCCGCCGCGGCCGCCAGGGGAGGTCGACAAGAACACAGCAGGTGTACCCTGGTAGACCTTGCCTTCGATCCGGGAGCACCAATCGAACAGGTTCTTCCACGCCACGGTCATGTTGCCGTTGTGCTCGGCGAAGGAGATCAGCAGCGCATCGGCGGCGGCGATCTGGTCGAGGAACTTCTGGGCGAGGGGTGGCTGTCCCAGCTGTACTTCACGATCCTGAGTGAAGAGGGGCAACTCGTAGTCAGCGAGGTCGATGATCTCGACCTCGGCACCTTCGACGAGGCCCTCTTCGAGGAGCCGCGCGGCGTAGGTCACGAGCTGCTTGTTGATCGAGCCAGTGTGGATCGTGGCGGCGAAGGCGAGGATGCGCATGAGAGCCCTGTCGTACTGTGTGAAGCGTCAAAAGAACGTCCGCACTATGAAGGGCAGATTCAAAGACATCAAGGGTCGGCCGCCAGCCGTCAGCCCTGTGGAAGCGAGGGCCATCGAGGTGCACTCATCTTCGAGCCGAGGACCCGAGCCGATACGATGGAGGGTGCTTCTGAGAGCAGGGTCTCGGCGTTGGCCATGAGCGCCTGAGCGATGGCCCCTTCGAGATGGCGTGTGCGATCCTCCACGGTGGCGAAGGCGTCGAAGACATAAAAGGTCACCTTGTCGACTCTGATGGCGAACCAGGCTGGCGTGAAGTCTTCGGCATTGGCCAAAGGCAGGGCGTCAGCGAGAAACTGAGCCACATCTTCGGCACGATCGGGCCTGGCGATGATTTTGACGAGCAAAGCGTGGTTCAACATGGACGTGTCTCCCAAAGTGATGTGAGTGAGCATCGTGCTCACGAGAGACACGCTACTGCTCTTGTCTTGAGGGCACGAGTGGGGGCTGCGACAACTTTGGTATGTTTTCCGTCAGCGGGCTGTCTGTTGTTGCTTTGACTGATTGTAGAGGGGAGGATGAGGGGTATCCTTTTCGTCGAAACGTTTGGATCGGGGAATCATGGCGTCAACCACGAGCAGCAAAAGCACCCTCTCCGAACTGGCTGCCCTCTATGTGGAGCGCACCGCGCACTTCACCCACCGATGGGTGAGCCATCGAGATCGCGAGCTGCACGACCTCCACGTCACGCTCATCGCCGCCGGGCAGACCATCGATCTCGTGCCGCACATTCAAGACCATGGTGTGGCCCTCAGCGCTCGGGCCTACGAGGTGGTCCTGGCACATCAGCGTGGTGATGCATCACCCACAGCTCGAGCAGATCTGGACGCGCGCGTAGCGCAGCTCAAAGTGCCTGCGTGGCAGCGCACGTACATCCATGGCCCGATGGCGGCGGCGTCATGGCATACCGGTGCCCATGATGCATTCGAGCGCCATCTGGCGTTGGCCAAGAAGGGCCTGCGGGGCGAAGACAACCCGTTTCAAAAGAAGAGCGTCTATGGGCGGGCGTTGATCCTCACGGGCAGAGCTGAGGAGATCCCAGCGCTCGTCAAGCGCGTTCACCCTGAGGATGCGCGTATCTGGCACCTCAAGCTGCTCTTCGATCTGGCTGATGCACAGGCCGATGACATCTTCGAGCGCGTGTACCAACAGTGGGTCGACGCCATCGATGGCACTGGGCAACGACAGCTCGAGATCCATCTGAGGGCCCGTGGGTCGAATGCGTTGGCCGATCGGGTGGGCATCGAGCTCACTGACGGGCCACCCGTGTTCGAATACGCGTACCGATCGGACATCAGGTTCCACCCTGAGCCGCTGGACACGCTCGACCCCGCAACGTTGGACCGGGAAGACCAGGTGGAGTGGCATGCCCGGATGGGTCACTGGCCAGAGGCCAGGGCGTTGCTCAAAGGCGTTCGGAAGAACGACCGTATCGGGCTGCTGCTGCGCATCGTCGATGGGGCGTGTGTTCACGGCGCAATTGATGAGCTGCTCGATGTGCTCTCGAAGCTGCCGTGCGCAGACATGAACGACACTGGGGTGTACGCCATGCAACGGGCCTTGCGATGGCTCGCGGCACCCCATTACCGCATGTGGGGAGAATGATGAGAGTGCACGTCCTTGCCCTCGAAGGCATGTTCGACACAGGGCTCTCGGGCATGCTCGACACCCTGGCCATGGCCAATGAGCTGGCCCAGCAGTCCGGCGTCCCTGGCGGGTTCGACGTCGAGCTGGTGGGGCTGCGGCGGCGGGTGCGCACCCAACAACGTTTCATGTTGCCGATCACCCACGTGAGCGAAGCTGCAGATCCCGACTGGGTCATCGTACCTGCCCTTGGTGAAAAGACACCAGCTGCCCTCACCGAGGCCTTACAACGGCGCGACGTCAAAGATGCGCAGAAGCAGCTGACCCTCTGGCACGAGGGTGGAGCGAAGCTGGCCGCGGTGTGCACAGGGACCTATGTCATGGCCGCCGCGGGGCTGCTCGATGGCCAGCGAGCCACCACCTCGTGGTGGTTGGGCCCCGACTTTCGGTGCCGGTTCCCCGAGGTGAGCCTCGATGAGTCACAGATGGTGGTGGCTCAGTCTCAGTGCGCCACCGCCGGTGCCGCCCTCGCGCACATCGACCTGGCGCTGTGGCTCGTGCGTCAGTACAGCCCCACCCTGGCGCAGATCACTTCGCGCTATTTGCTCTTCGACGGTCGACCCTCGCAGTCGAGCTATGTCATGCGAGACCACCTCGCCCACACAGATCCGGTGATGGAGCGGTTCGAGGCCTGGGCCAGGGCGAACCTCGCCGAGTTCACCATGCCCGAGGCCGCTCGCCACGCCGGGGTGAGCGAGCGCACCCTCGAGCGCCGTGTGCGCAAGGCCCTGGGGCGCACCCCCATCAGCTATGTACGCGACCTGCGGGTGGAGCAGGCGATCTACTTGTTGGAGACCACCGACGAGGGCGTCGAAGAGATCGCCCTCGCCGTGGGCTATCAGGACGGCGTCACGCTGCGGACGCTTTTGAGAGAGAAGGCCGGGCTGGGCATCAAGGCGATCCGTAATCGAGGGAGGTGAGCCGTGCTGATCATCAAGAACGGGCTGGTCTTCGACGGCTCTGGCGCCGAGGGCGTCGTCAAGCATCTGCGCATCGAAGATGGGGTGCTCGTCGAGATGAGTGAGCGGCCCCTCGACGAGGCGGCGGCCAGTCGGGTCATCGACGCCGAGGGCTGTTGGGTCACCCCGGGCTTTCTGGATACGCACACCCACTACGATGCCGAGATCCTCGCGGGCCCCGGGCTCGACGAGTCGGTCCGCCACGGAGTCACTACGGTGTGCATCGGCTCGTGCTCGCTGAGCACCATCTTGTCGAGCCCCGAGGACTGCGCCGACTTCTTCTCCCGGGTCGAAGCCTTGCCGCCAGACCAGGTGCTCTCGGCGCTCCAGCAGTTCAAGACCTGGTCGACTCCGGAGGGCTACATCGAGGGCCTCGAGTCCCGGCCCCTCGGCCCCAACGTGGCGTGCTTCATCGGCCACTCGGACATGCGCGTGTCGGTCATGGGCCTCAGCCGAGCGGTCGATCCCGACGTGCGCCCCACCGACGACGAGATGGCTCAGATGGAGCACCTGCTGGAGCAGGCCCTCGACGCGGGCTATCTGGGCCTGAGCACCATGACCAACCCCTGGGACAAAGTGGGCGGCGAGCGCCATCGCTCAGCCCGCCTGCCCTCGACCTACGCCACGTGGGGGGAGTATCGGCGCCTGCACACGATCCTGCGCCGTCGTGAGCGCATTCTGCAGAGCGCCCCCAACATCACCACTCGCTGGAACGTCTTCGCCTTCTTCGCCGCCACGGCGGGCCTCTTCGTGCGCAAGGCCCTGAAGGTCACGCTGATCTCCGCCGCTGACATCAAGGCCTCGCCGTGGTTGAGTGACGCGCTGAGGGTCGGGGTCCGATGGCTCAACCGGTTGTTGCGGGGCAACCTCAAGTGGCAGACCGTGCCCATGCCCTTCGAGGTCTACGCCGACGGCATGGATCTGGTGGTCTTCGAGGAGTTCGGCGCCGGCGAGGCGGCCCTGCATCTCGCCGACGCCCTGGAGCGCAACGCCCTGCTGCAAGACGAAGCGTACCGCCGTGGTTTCCGCAAAGATTACGAGAAGAAGTTCACGCCGAGGGTCTGGCACCGCGACTTCTACGACGCCACGGTGGTGAGCGCCCCCGACAACGCGCTGGTGGGCAAGAGCTTCGGACAGATCGGCGACGAGCGTCAGATTCACCCGGTGGACGCGTTCCTCGATCTGGTGGTGGCCTATGGCACCCGCCTGCGCTGGAAGACCACCATCGCCAACCACAGACCCGACAAGCTCGTGAAGCTGGCGAGCGACGCCAACGTGCATGTCAGCTTCGCTGACTCTGGGGCCCACGTGCGGAACATGGCGTTCTACAACTTCGCGCTCTACTACCTGCGCATGGTGAAGGACAGCCATACCGCGGGCAAGCCGGTGCTGCCACTGGGGCAGGCGGTGCGCAAGGTCACCGGAGAGCTGGCAGACTGGTATGGCCTCGACGCCGGGCATCTTCGGGTGGGCGGTCGGGCCGATGTGGTGGTGATCGATCCCGACGGGCTCGACGCCACCCTCGACGACTACCACGAGGCCCCGATGTACATGCTCGGTGGGTTGAGCCGCATGGTCCGCCGCAATGACGCCGCGGTACGCGCCACGGTCATCGCCGGTGAGGTGGTGTATTCACAGGGGAAGTTCGTAGATGGCTATGGGCGAGACCGGCGCTACGGTGGGTTCTTGAGGGTCGGGCAGACCTCGACGCCCGAAGGGGCGCCCGTTGGTCATGTCGAGCAGAATATGATACCGCTCTGACCGGGAGGCTGAGCCTGGGCTTCCTTCTCACCTCCTGAAACAGCCCAGGCAATTTCCTCCCCTTTTTCTTACAGGGGGCTGGTATGCCAGAGCAGCGACTCACGTCGGTCCGCGCTCTGTTTCTCAAGTTGCGAAAGCGCGTCTTCGTCGACTCCACCACAGAGGGGCTGGATGACGAGGTCATGTATCCCGTCGAACTCATCCTCGGCGGTCTCGGGTTCACGTGCTCGCACCGTCTGAAGAGGCGCCTCGCGGGGTTGCCCGAGGCTGAGCGGCTGGAGCTTCAAAACTGGATCGCAGATCAGCTGTGCGCAGAGCTGGGGGCCGCTCAGCGTCATGTGCCTCTCTTTCGGGCGTTTCCCCAGAGCATCCCCGCGGACACTATGGCGTTGTGGTGGCGGCGGTTCATCGTGCACGTCTTTCAAGGGCAGACGCAGCAATGCCTGAATTGTGGCCAGTTCGGCACGACCCAGGTGGTGCAGCCCTGCGGCCATGTGGTGTGCAGTCACTGCTTCGATGGGGCGAACTACTCTGCCTGCCCGATTTGCCAGCACCACATCGATCCCGACTCACCCTTTCTGCTGGCCACGCCGGAGCGGCCCCTGCCCGAGGAGCGCGTGACCTACACGCTGCTGGACCTGGGGGATGATCTCATGGCGGAGACTCAGGCGCTCTTCGAGCAGCTCTGCGCCCGTCAGCAGCCGTTGTCCAAAGATGATCAGGAAGCCCTCACGACGATCGTCACCGCATGCAGCGCAGAGGTCCTGGCGTGGCTGCCAGAGCACATCCCCGTGCGAGAGAACATCGCGCTGATCTTCGGCTCGCTGCTCCAGCATGTGCCCCCCGCCGAGGTGATGGCCCACGCTGAGCGTCATATGAGCACGGCCACCGACGTCTTGCGGTGCATCGCCGCTTTCTCGGGAGCAGATGTCGGCCTGCAACCTGCGTTGTGGGCCAAAACGGTCACCCGGAACGATGATCCGAACGGTCACTGGCGACGTGTGCTGGCAGGCATGTACGACGTCGATGTGTTGGCGACACGTGACAAGTTCACGATCCCGATACAGACCCCGCGCTTCAAAATCGCGCCGATGAAGAGGGCCCTCAGGCGGGCGCTCCTCGCCATCCTCGAGCGATGCAGGCTCGACGATCTCGTCGAAGACATGTTGCGACACCGCTCCCTTTGGGTCTGGGTGGGCCAGCACCTGCACCCGCACGAGTACGCCAGGCGGTACCCCAAGGTGGCTCAGGCCTTTCACGTGGTGCGGAAGAAGGCCCCTGACGGCACGCCTGCGCCGCCAGTAAAGACGTGGTCTGCCCAGGTCGAGGCCGCCGTGGAGGCTGTCGACTTGCCCCAGGCGGTCCGACTGCTGAGTCAGCGCCCCGGCGTGTTCGGCCGGCGGCTGGATCATCTCTTGCGCATTGCCCAAGACGACGCGGAGCGGATCCTGGTGCTCCAGGCGTTCTCGGCCCTGATCCCTGATCTGCCTGCTCCGATGTTGCTCACGTTACAGAGCCACTTCGCCCATCGCGGGTGTCGAGCGGAGAAGCGGGTGTACTGGCCCAAGGGCAAGGTGGCCAAGGGGGTCTTCGACGATGACACCCGGCCCACGCTGCCCAGCGAGATCACGGGACCGCTGATGCACGCGTTGACCTCAGAGCTGTTGAGGCGGTTCGAGACGCTGCCGAGCTTCGAGACGGGCATCCTCGACGCTGCGCTCACCGAGGTGATGGTGCCGTTCAACGCCCGAACTGCGAGCCCCTCGGCGGTGATGTTGCCCCGAGGCTCCCGGGTGCCCGTCGAGTCGGGCAAGGTGATGCGGCTCTTCCTGCACTGGTGTCAGCCAGAGGGCGATCGTGGCAGCACGGATCTCGACCTCTCAGTGGGCCTCTACGACACACACTGGCGCTCAGTCGGGGTGTGCTCCTACTACCAGTTACAGGCGCTGAGCCCTGGTGGAGCGCTCATGGCTCAGAGCGCAGGTGATCTCCTCAGCGCGCCATGGCCAGAGGGCGCCACCGAATTCGTTGACATTCATCGCGAGGCCGCCACGGAGGCGGGGGTACGCTATGCGGTGGCGGTCATCAACGCGTACAGCGGCTTGCCTTTCAACGCCCTCGAGCGGGCCCTTGCGGGTCTCATGCTCCGCGATGACGTAGAGGGTCAGCACTTCGATCCGCGCACTGTAGAGCTGAAGTTCGAACTGTGCGGTGACAATGGCACCTTCATGCCCCTCGTCTTCGATCTGAAGGAGGGTGTCCTGCACTGGCTCGACGTACACTCGGTGGGGCAGCCACAACACAACAATGTCGCCACGTCGAACAGCGCCATCACCACGGTCTGCCCGGGGCTGATGCAATATTTCGCCAGCGGATGCCGGCCCTCGATGTACACGCTGGGCGCGATGCATCTCGCGGCCCGCTGTCGGCGGGTGCACGTGCGGGGTGAAGATGGCACGGCGCTCTATGTGCGTGGTGAGGCAGAGTCTGTGGAGTCATTTCACCACAGACTGACACAGGGGGACGCTGATGCCTCTGAGCCTTGGCAAGAGCGTGCCGAGGGCTCAGGTGTATTGGCGCTGCTCTATCGCAGTGACTTTGAACTGCCTGAAGACAGCGCTGTCTATACGCTGTTTCACGAGCGTGTCGCGCCCACCATGGCGGCGAGTGATTTGCTCTCTTGAGGCACTCTTCGCTGCTCAAGTGTTGGTGAAGAATACTATTTCAGTGTGCTCGGGTCGATGTTTGTGAGTGCACCCCGGAGTGGCAATGAGCGATCAATTGGCTCATTCGTCCAATTGAGCCAGGGGTAACCATTCTCGGTCAGGCTCACGACATAGACCTCTACCTTTTCCCCCACTGTCATCAAGGGCAAAGGGTGATTAAGAGGATCGAGCAGGTGTCGATCATAGAAGTAAATACTCTGCCAGCCGCCTTCCTTGAACTCGACGATCGCGCGATAGCTCTCAAGATGCTTCACTGTGACCTGTATGCGGTCTCCTCTCTTGTATTTCCCTTTCATGAGGAGGATGGGATCTATGGAGGTTTGCTTGAGGCCAACCATGACCCGCTGGGTAGTCGAATAGATTTTGAGAACCTTGGTCTGAATCTCCTCACCCAGACTGACCACGTCTGAAGGGTGTTTGAACCAACCCCAGCTCAGGTTGGAGATGTGGAGACGCACATCATGGCCCCCGATGTCGACCCAAGCGCCGTAGGCATCAATGTCGGAGACTGTCCCTTTGACGACATCACCCTCCTTGAGGGTCTTGATTGTATTGGCCCAGAGGATGGCACGGGTCTGCTCAAGGAAGAGCCGGCGTGACACGATAATCCTGCCACGCTCTCTATCGAGTTTGATGATTTTGAACTCGAAAGTATTGCCGAGGTACCCCTCGAGGCTCTGAGTCGGTCGTATGTCCAGGTGGCGGCCAGGCAGATAGGCCTGGATGCCGACATCGACGAAGAAGCCACGCCTGAAACGCTCGGTGATGGTGCCTGTCACGGGCTTGTCGCGCTCGACAGCTTCGACCAGTTGCGCCCAAATGCGCGGATCTACATCTTCATCGCGGCCCTGTACGGGGGTTGCTGCCTTGTATCCCCAAAGTTAGACAAAAACGAGCCCTGGAAAAGGGGTCTCGTTTGAGCGGTCGCCGTCGTAGCCCGGTGGCCGTGCTGTGACAAGGT
>JBKAGE010000072.1:0-112056 GCA_046290225.1 Bradymonadia bacterium
GCACCTCCAAGAGTTGTCCTGGTTTGGCTTGTCCTCCGCTACACCACAAAACCTACCCTCAAAAGGGGGGTTGCGAATTGATAGAGAGTCCGTGCCCGTGCCCGTGCCCGAAAACTCTCTCAAGGCGTCAGCCGTCCCCCTGAAGCAACCTTAATCCACTAACCAGAACCACAAAGAAGCCAACCCCAACGCCCCCCCAGTCCCCAACAAAATCCGGCTCGTGTTCAATCGGCTGTTCGTCGTGTCGAAGGCCGAGGTGATCTCCGACTCCAGCTCCGGCGAGCGGTTCATCGGATCACTCAGATAACGATCGTATTTCTGCTCGTAATCGTCGTTCGAGCTCAGGGCCATCCCATAGACCACCACCCCAGCCGCCAACGACAGGGCCGCGCCACCCGTGAGCGACCAGGCCACAGTGCGATCAGACTCGGGCTCCGGGGTAGGGGCCACCGCGATCGGCGCGAACAGAATCTCTGCCTCGCTCACCTGGCCAGCCTGCACAGTGGCTTGAGCCTGAGCGATGCCGCCATCAGGGGCCGTAGCCACGAGGCGATATGTGCCGGGCGTCAGATCCGAGATGGTCGCGCCGCAGGGCAGATTGGTCTGCTCGATGCCCTGCACGGTCACCTGCGCTGGTCCTTGTGGACACACAGTGCGCACGACGCCCAAGCGATCTCGCCGCAGCGCCTGTACCCGATCTCGAACTCGCTGGGCCACCTTCGGCGGCAAAGAGGGCCCCTCGCTGCTCAGGTAGGCCTGCACAGCTGCTCGGGGGCGGCTCAGCTTGTCGAGACAACGCCCGATGTTGAAGCGGATGATCGCCAGCTCTGCAGCGCGCTCTGGCATATCTTCGAGCAGGGGCTCGATGGCCCGATATCCCCGCAGCGCCTCGGCGTAGTCCCGGGCGGAGAAAGCCGCGGCGGCTTTCTCGCCTTCCGAGCGAATCAACGCGTCTCGGGGGTTGGTCTGAGCCGCTGCCATCTGGGCCCACAGCATGACGAAGCAGAGGGCACAGGCGATCAGGCAGAGGCGTCGAATCATGGCTCGTCGATCAGGGGTTGGATGAGAGGTCCACTGGGCTTGGAGGGGGGATTAGGCTTGATCTTGGGGTCGGGAATCAATGGCTCTGCCGTTTGAGGCGGTGATTGCCTGCGCTCGGACACACGCCCAGTGCGACGCTTGCGCGCCCGGGTGCGGCGGGTGTTGCGCCGCTTCACCGGCTTTGGCGCCGGTGTGGCATCAGGCACCTCGGCGTCGGGGGTGGCCTCGAGCGGCGCAGCATCGGGCAGCGCGGCATCTGGTGCGGCGACCGCAGTGGTTGCGTCGACGGGGCTCGGCGCCCCTGCCCCCACCCGCATGGTGACCACCTCGGGATCATCAGAGAGACTCGGTTGCTGACCTGAAGGCCAGAACGCCCATGCGAGCCCGGAGACGAGCAGCACACCAAGGAGGGCGAAGACGGGCCAGAGCGGCCGGCGCTGAGATGAGAGCTCACGCTCTGCTGTGGCCACCATGCCCACCATGGGCGGGGTCGTGGTCACAGTGCCTTGCCTGGGTTGTACTGGTGCAGGCAGGGGCGCCGGCAGCGGTGGGGGCGTCTCCACAGGCACCGCCACGTTTACGGCCGTGGCCATCACCGCCCGCTCCAGGGCCTCGGCCATGGCCTGAACCGAGGGGAAACGTGCGGCGGGATCTTTCGCCAGGGTCTGCTGGATCACCACGTCGACGGCAGGCCATGGTGGCTCTTTGCCCGGCAGGTGAGGCGGCGGCACGCTCACCTGCTTGAGCACGATCTGCAACGCCTCGGAGGCGTCGAAGGGGGGCACACCCAGCAACATCTCGTAGAGCACGATCCCCAGGGCGTAGACATCGGTGCGGGCGTCGATGGCGTTGTTCTCGCCGCCGCACTGCTCTGGGGCCATGTAATGGGGCGTGCCCATGATCACCCCGGAGTTCGTGCGCACGCTGCCCTTGAGCCGGGCGATGCCGAAGTCGATGACCACCGCCTTCTCCCGGCCGTCGGGGGTCTGGGTCATCAAGATGTTCGAGGGCTTGAGATCGCGGTGCACGATGCCCGCTTTGTGGGCCTCGGTGAGAGCCCGGGCCACGTGCTCCACCACTTGAACGGCCTGGGCCACGGCGATGGGGCCGCGGGTGATGCGATCTTCGAGGCTCTCGCCCTTGACGAGGGCCATCACGATGTAGCCCAGGCCCGTGAGTGGGCCGCTGGCTACGGTGCCGTAGTCGAAGATGGTCACCGAGTGATCACCCGCGAGCCGCGACAGCGCCCGGGCCTCGCGCTCGAACCGCATGCGCTCGTCGCCGCCCGCCGCCATGAAGCCGTGCAGGGTCTTCACCGCCACCACCCGCTCCAGGCGCAGGTCGATGCCTTGATAGACCACACCCATGCCGCCACCGCCGACGAAGTCGACGAGGGCATAGCGCTCGGCGATGATCTGGCCCAGCAAGGGGGCGCGATCCTGATGGGCCAGGGCGCTCTGCGGCACCGCCAGACGGTGATGGTCCAGACACGTCACGTCGCCCGGAGCTGGTGGCTTGCCACAGACCGGGCACACTGCCCCCTGACGGCACAACGCCAGCAACATCTCCGGGGGTGGTGTCAGGGGCTGGGTCATGGGGCCATCATCGCCAGCTGAAGGGCGATGCCCAGCTCCAGGAACGCGTGCTCCACGGCGCGCTCGAGATGCAGGGCCTCGTCGTCGGCTGCCCTCGCGGCAGCTTCGAGGGCCGCGAGCCGGGTCTCCTGCTCAGCCTCGACGGCGAGATTGGACCGCTGCAGTTCCAGCAGCTGATGGCGCAAATCGTGAACTTGTTGGTGCACTTCGAGCAGATTCTGACGCACCGCGCGCTGTTGCGCCAGGGCCTTCGCCCGAGCGTCGCTGCTGGCCCGCATGTCGGTGAGGATCGCTTCGACAGAGGCGCCGAACAGCCCCTCGAGGGCCACAGGCTCTGCCCGTGCAGAGGCCCGGGCCGATTCCTGGCGCTGAAGCTGCTCGATCTCGCGGTAGGCTCGGATGTAGGCCTGATCGGCGTCGCCGAGCTCGGTGCTCACCTCCATGAGGGCGGTGGACAAGTCGACATAGCGCGCCCGGGCCTGCTCATAGGCTGTGGTGACCCCGTCGATGGCCCGAGAGAGCCTGCGCGTGCGACTCAACAGCGTTCTCGCCGCCTCGTCCGCCTCTCGACGGGTCTCGTCTCGAGCCTGCAGCTGACTTCGGCGCTCGGCGTCGAGACGGTCGACCTCCTGCAGCTGCGCCGTCAGCTCGGTGGGGATGTATCCGGGCTTGAAGATACGGGCCACGGTGAGCACCACGTGGCTGCGGAACCGCTGATGATCGGCGAGATCACCCAGGGAGGGCAGGTGCAGATCACCCACCTGAATGGTGCGGCCCCCGAAGACCAGAGTGGTGTGCTCAAAGGCACCCTTGCCTGCGCCTTCGAGGTGCACCTTCTCCAGAGCCTCGACAAGGGCCTCTGCAGTCTGAGGCCGGTCAGAAGGCTTCGGCGAGAGCGCTGCTCGAATCACCCTGGCAAGGCCTGCAGGCACAGTATCGGGCAACGCTGGGGCTTCAGTGGCGTTCGCCGTGGCCAACAGAACAGCCCGTGGCGTGCGGCCTGTAAAGGGCGGGCGGCCGGTGAGGCAGCAATACAGTGTCGCCCCCCAGGAGAAGACGTCACTGGGGGCCTCGATGTCCTCACCGAGACACTGCTCCGGGCTCATGTATCCCGGCGTGCCGAAGATGAGCCCCTGGGCGGTGTGCACTCGACGCTGGGGGTCATCTTTGGACAGCGCCGCGAGACCGAGATCGAGCAGCTTGACCTGCTCTGGCAGGATCCCGTTGTCGCACAAGAAGACGTTGTCCACCTTCACGTCGCGGTGGCACGCGCCCCGGCGATGAATCGCTGCGAGGCCTCGCGCGAGCTGCCGGCCGATGGCGAGGGTAGCGCTCGGGCTGAGCGGGCCCTCGGCAGAGAGCACATCGCCGAGGGCCTGGCCCGAGAGGCGCTCCATGATGATGTAGATCGAGCGATCGGCCAGCTGACCCCAGTCGTACACCCGCACCACATGGGGGTGATCGAGGCTGAAGCAGAAGTGGGCTTCTTGTAGGGCCCGCTCAGCTCGCCTGGCTGGGTCGTCTGGGCGGCCAGGGACCACCTTCACCGCCACGGGGTGATCACCCCGCCCGCCCGTGAACACACCGCCATAGACCGTGCCGGAGGATCCGGCGCCGAGGACGTCGAAGAGGTCGACGCCAGGCACGTTCGGTGGAGGTGGGTGGCGCATGGAGAGGGTTATACCGAACCATGCACCGACGTGCATGTGATCACGGGCAGCCCTCATCGATGGTGCCGTCGCAGTCCTCGTCCTGACCCTGGCAGGCGATCTCGCGATCTGCGGGCTGGCCGGGCTCGCAGCTGTCGAAGATGCCCTGAGGACCGCACTGCAGCACGCCTTCACGGGCGCAAGCGCCGATGCCGCAGTCGGTGACGATCTCCACGTGATCCTCGTCGATCCGACCATCACAGTCGCCGTCGAGGCGATCGCAGAGGTCGTTGGGCAGCGGGTTGCCGGGCTCACATCGGTCCACCACCTCGCCTGCGACGCACCGACGCTCTCCAGTGGCCTGGCAGAACCCGACCCCACACTCGATGAGCGTCACCGGGGCGTCCTCGTCGATCTGACCATCACAGTCGTCATCGATGTTGTTGCAGGGATCAGCGGCCTCTCCGCCTGCGGGCTCGCAGATGTTCACCAGCTCGCCATCCGTACAGCGCTGAGTGCCCTCGTTGACGCAGGCACCGATGCCACACTGGATCACCATGGGCGCGAAGTTTTCGTCGATGCGGCCATCACAGTCGTCATCGATGTTGTTGCAGGTGGCGTCGTTCGGCGCAGGCTCGCCAGGCATCGCCGAGCAGACAGGGTCAGTGAGGTCAGGCCCGTCACAGCGGAGGATCCCTCGACGCTCACAGGCACCGACCCCTGTCTGGCAGACCTGATTGACCAGGGCGAAGGCCTCGTCGACCTCACCATCGCAGTCGTTGTCCACCCCGTCGTTCTCGTCGCACCGCTCGGGCTCTGGCATCCGGGGCTGGGCATCGCAGATGACCATGGTGCCGTCACCATTGCAGATGCGCAGCCCTTCCACCGCGCATCCCCCCGAGCCAGCGGTGCACACCTGGCCCACCATGGGGAAGTCTTCGTCGATGAGGCCGTCACAGTCATCGTCGATGCCGTTGCACGTCTCTGCGATGGGTGAGCCTGACTCCGCTCGACAGATCGGATCCGACTCAGGCTCGTTGGGGTGGCACCTCATGACACCCGGCACGGCGCAGACCCCCTGCCCCACGGTGCACGGCGTATTCAGCTGAGGGTAGTCCTCGTCAGTACGGCCATCGCAATCGTCGTCGATGTCGTTGCACAGCTCGATCTCCAAACACACCCGGGCATCGGCCTCGGGGTCGAGATCGGGCACAGGGCCTACGTCACCTGGATTGATGTTGCCGTCAGTGGCGGTAACGCAGCGGTTGGCCACGCAGGCCTGGCCCTCACCACAGACCCCCTCGTCGGGGAAGCACTCGGGGATCTCTCCCTCGAAGCTCACGCAGCTGATCACCCCGATGGTGAGGGCCGCGGCCACACCCACAACAGGCAGGTGTCTCGTCAATCGAGGCATGGACCAGCGCATCGTGTCTCCTCTACTGTCGTCCGGAGAGCGAGAGCATCTTCAGCTCGGCGATGTTCACGCGGTTGAACACCCCGCCGACTCCACCGAGCCCCCCGGTATACGTCTCGAAGTGCGCAAAACTCGACATATTGATCGCTTGCCCGCCGCCGTCGATGGTCACGCGGTAGGTGTGACCGGCCTCGAGATCGACAGGCACGAAGTTGGAGTCTTCCCACCGATCCCACACGCCGAGGTGGGGCATGATCAGATAACCCTCGCCAGCGACGCGATTGTCGGTGAGATCGAAGACCTCGAGGCGTTTGACCGAACAGGTCACCCCTGTATTGACCGCACCTGCGCCATTGCCGAAGGTCACCTGAAAGACGTGGGTACCGGTGTATTCTGCCGTCACCCCCTCGGCGGTGAGGCTGTGGCCCGGGTCCCCCCAGTTTTCGTAATGGAACCGGCCATGGTTGTTCACGCCCTGGCCGCCGACGTTGCTCAGCTGCGCGGCGTTGAAAGTGGTGATGCGCTCGAAGCCAGCGCCCCACCAGCAATACGGTGCGCTTCGCTGTCCGGTGTGACCAGAGCGGGTGAAAGTCAGCTCTGCGCTGTAACAATGGCTCACCGTGTCGCCCTGCGCGGCCTCGTCCACCCAGCTCGTGGTGTCACCTGACACCCCCGAGGCCACCTGCACCCCATCGCGATAGAGGGTGAAGGTGACATCACCGGGCTGCTCTCCCCCAGCGTTGAAGTTAAGCTGCAAGCCCCCAGGCGCAGCGGACACGCCTTCGATCTCCGGGGGCTGCGGGGCGAAGTAGTCGCGGTAGTTCTCGGCGGCGTCCACCACGATGATGCTGCTGTCGTCACCGGCGCTGGAGCCCAATGTGATCGTCACAGTGGCGCCGTCGGGCAGATCCTCAAGGCCCAGCCACGCCTCGGCATCTACAGCGGTGCCGTTCACCTGAACCCCATCGACGCTGAGGATCCCACCGGGGCCGGCCTGAGCCGGGAGCGCCACCTTCACGATGAGGCTACGCCCTTGCCACGCCAACCCTTCGAGCACCACCTCGTCGGTGGCCCCGAAAAGCTGCTCGCGCATCCAAGCGGTGACGGCGGGCTTGAACTTGATGCCCAGCGGGCCCTGAGGAGGCGCCCACTGCAGGCCAAAGACCACGTCGTGCACCATCGAGAGGTAACCCGCCACGGACCAGAGCTGCCGCTGAGAGTTCACCACCGGACCCGAGGCGTCGCCGTCTGCCACGAAGGGCAGACCCGTGGTGGCCTCGAAGTTCTCCATGTTCGAGAGATTGAGGGCCGCGGCCTTCATCATGTTCTGCATGTTGTGATCGAGGGTGGCGGCATGGCCCATGTGGGCTGCGGCCCTGATCCAATAGGCGGTGACGAAGGGCCACAAACCCCGATTGTGATAAATCGGGATCCACTGCTGCTGGGGCCAGATGACCGGGGGGCCGTACGCTGTGTGAGGGTACTGGTCGAGCATCGAGCGGGCCTGCGCCGGCGTGGCCACGCCGTGCAGAATCGCCAGAGCCGATCCCAGCAAGTCGAAGTGGCGCGCGGGCGCGCTGTCGAGGCCGGTGGTCACAAAGGTGGAGTACATGCCCTCTTCAGGCAGGTACAGCCGGGTCTGGATCGCCGACGAGAGCTCATCGGCCCACTGCCCGTACCGCGCAGCCGCAGCATCATCGCCCTGGGCTTCGGCGAGCTCGGCAGCGAGACGCATCAAGCTCAAATGGCCCACGTTGGTCGACAACGCCTTGGACATGGCGATGTGCACCACGTCACCCTCGACCCAACGCGGGTAGGACTGCTCTCGCCAGTCGAGGAAGGACTGCTCACCGCGATAGAGACCATCTTCGGGGTCGTAGACCACCGCCCGATCATGCTCGAGAGTGTTGATGGCGGCGTCGAGGGTCCGGGTGGCGAAGGCGTCACGGGCGGGGCCTTCGAGCCAGGCCAGGGCCGAGCGGGCCCCCATGGACCACACCACGCGATCAGAAGAGACGGGGTAGCTGCCCCCGGAGCCGGTGTCCTGCACGATCTGCAAATCACCCCCCTCGCGGCGCTCGGAGAGCTTGAAGTCGAGGGAGTTCGTCGATCGCACGGGATCCATCATGGCCAACGACAGGTCCACGGCATAGGCGGTGTCACGCGTCCAGACGTAGTTCCACTTGCGGCCGGTCTCGAAGCAGCCCCCTTCGGGGCACGCCACAGGATCTCCCTCTCGGAAGGCGCCGTCGCGGATGGCGTCGACGGCGTTCTCCTGTACCTCGACCCGGGCGAGGGCGTAGAGGGCATCAAAGAACGGATGCCCGCTGCGCAGGCGGGGCCCGGGGGCCCCTTCGTCCACACCCCGAGGGCTCAGTGGCAGGGCGTCACGTCGCGGCAAGTCACTCGACAAGGTGAAGACGCGACGACACGGATCAGCGTCATCGACAGCGAGGCTGGCCTGCCAGGGACCTTCGGTGATCGACTCCGGGAACCAGAGCCCGTCGGTGGGACCCGTCTCAGGCAGAGCACACGGCCCTGGGGGCACCGCAGCGTCTGGACGACCTGGGCCCATGTCGGGATCACCTGCGCCCGTGTCGGGCGCATCACCCGCGTCGGGATCACCCATGCCCATGTCGGCCTCGACGGCGCCGCCAGCGCCACCAGGCTCACCGCCTGCACCGCCCACTGCACCCCCAGCGCCGCCGACCTCACCACCGGCACCACCCATGGCACCACCGGCGCCACCGATCATCACACCACCGGTGCCACCGATGATCCCGCCTCCGCCACCACCGCCAGCCTGGGCGTCTGGCGACAGCGCGCCGCCGATTTCGTCATCGTCACACGCCGCGAGGGCGGTCAGTGACATGATCAGGGTGAAGCATCGAGGGGCACTCAACAAAGGCATGGCAACACCAGGGGTCGAGGTGAGGGAGCATCATACAGGCTTCGTCAACGATGAAGCCAAGGCAGGCGCGAAGGCCTGGATCACTGACCAAGCAGGTAACCCACGAGCAGCATGCCCGTGGAGGTGTTCACCACCGCATCGCTGTCGATGTTGTCGTTGATGTCCAGGACCCCCTGAGTGACGCGTAGCTCGAGGGTCAACGCGCCGAAGTCCACCCCACCTCCGACGAGCCACCCTGCGTCGAAGCCACTGAAGCTCTCTTCGACATCGGAGAGTTCTGACCCATCAAATTCTCCGCTCGCCGAGGTCAGTATGCCTGTGAAGACACCGCCCACCACGAATGGATTGAACTCGAAGTCGCCGAAATTGTAGCGAAACCCAACGGTAGATTCGAAGTAGTTGAGACTGACGGAGCCCTCACCAGAGAAGCCGTCGATGGTGAACGTCGACCCTTTCTGCACGTAGCCCAGGTCGAGGATCATGTCGAGGCTCTCGCCCAGAGGCGTCTGAAGTCTGGCGTACAGTGCCAGGCCGGACTTCGAGTCGTATTCTTCGAGGTCGCTGTCTGTACTCAAACTCGCGGCTGTGACGCCTACGAGGAGCGCCGGGCCACCCGCGCGCCTGTTCGACTGGCTCACTGCGGGCTTGGGCTCTGGTTCCGTAGCCGGCTCGGGGTTCGGCTCCGTGACCGGCTCGGGCTTCGGCTCGGGTGTGGGCTCGGGTTTGGGCTCGACCTTGGGCTCTGGTGCAGGTGCCACCGTGGCCTTCTGAGCGAGTTGAGAGAACATCCGACGGGCGGCCTGCACCACAGGCTCTTCCAACGTATCCACGTCGGCCGCCGAGGCCCGCTCACTGGCCAGCAGCGCACCATTACCGGTCTCGTACAGCTTCATGGTGACTTTGAGCTTGCTGCCGAACTTGATGATCTGCCCCGACACCACGAAGTCGGCGCCGACGTTGCGGCCTGTCTCGACCTCGCAGCTGCCTTCGCAGCTGGCGAGATCGACCCCAGGAGGCAACATCTCAAGGATGTTCTCCCGGGTCATGATCAAGTAGCCCCCCTGGGGCAGCCGGGTGGCCTCGCCGCGGACCAGGTCGGGCACATACTTCGCTTCGGGCTCCGTGAGACCGGCGGTGTTGATGAACTCGAGCACGGCGATTTTCTTGCGGCCCTGAGCGTTGGTGGCCGTCGACAGAGCGACGAGCAACATCAGCGTCGTCCACACACAGGACAGAGTACGATATGGCAAGTTCATGATGTCTCTCACGGTGAGCCTCGAAGCGGCGGAAGGCTAGCGTGTTGACGCCATGAGATAAAGGGCTCGCCCTTGACCTGCACCCGATTCACAGGCACACCCACAGCCATGTGTGTGCGTCATCTCGTCTTCGCCTTGCTCTTCACCGTGATGCCCGCCCTGGCCTGGGGGCACTCGGGCGGCGCCGCTTCGCCTGATCTGGTGGTGGCCTATCAGCTGAGCGCAGGTCGGGTGCAGCTGGGCTTGAATCTGCCTCCCAAGGTGCTCTCGGCCATCACGGAAGGGCGCCCGGGCACCCCCGAAGATGGCTGGGATCTAGGCGCTCCACTTGATCTCGAAGCCCAAAAGGCCCTCTTCGCTCAGCTCAGCGAGCTCATCGCCACCGAGAACGCCATCCATGCTGACGGCGCAGCGCTCAAAGGCACTCTGAGCCAGCTGACCCTGGTGCACGACCTGCCTCATGCCCGCCTCGACGACTTGCCCAAAGCGCCGAACGTCGCGCTTCACAGCAGCCCGTGGCGCGCGGTGCAGTTGCGGGTGGACTACCCCTACACCGGTGGGGCGCTGACCTTCGCCTGGACGCTGAAGCAAGTCTTCCCGGGGCCCACGACCTCACCGAAGGGACGACCGATCCCGCCTCGGGGGATCCCCGCGACCCTCTACCCAGGGGGAGACGCTCAGCCGATCCCATTCACGTTCACCGCTGAGGCACCGAGCTTCTCCTGGTCTCCAACACCCACGAAGGCAACAGCAAAAAGCCCCACCAAGGCAGCGGCGAGCACGCCGCCACCTGCAGAGACCTCTTACGCCTTGCCCCTCGCCCTGGGTCTGATCGCCCTGGTCATCATCGGCTTCGGCGTGGCCCGACGCGCCGTGAGAGTGCCGGCGTTCATGCTCGGTGGCGGTCTGCTCTTCGGGGCTGGACTCACAGGATGGGTAAGCATGATGGGCGGTGGCCCCATGGGCCCCGAGGCGGCCCGTACACTTTTCGAGGACCTGCACCGGAACATCTACACCGCCTTTGACGCGGACGATCCCGACACCGTCTATACGATCCTCGCCAGGAGTGTGGACGGGCCGCTGCTCGACACGGTCTATACCGAGGTCTATCAGAGCCTGATCTTGAAAGAAGACGGCGAGGTGCGGACCGAGATCACCGAGGTCGATCTACAAGAGGCGGTCATCCAGCCTGATGAGCCCGCGGAGCCAGGAGGCTTCGTCGTCAAGGCCCGCTGGAAGGTCACCGGCGAGGTCTCTCACTGGGGCCACGGCCACCGGCGGGTGAACCAGTACTCCGCGCTCTACACCGTGGCACCTCGCCCCGACGGCTGGCGGCTCGTGGCCACCGAGCTGCTCGACCAGACCCGGGAGACGGTGGACATCAACATCGAGCCCGCAAAGCACAAGGGCCACTGATGCGCGAGAATCACTCCGGGCACACGCTGAGGCTGCGCGGTGTGAGCTTGCGCCATCAGCCCGTGGGCGCTGGCGCGCCCTTTACCTTGTCTCTGCCCGATCTCGAGATCCCACCGGGCGCCCAATGGGCCCTCGTGGGGGCCAGCGGCTCCGGGAAGACCACCCTGCTCTCGCTCGTAGGTGGCGTCTATCGACCCACCACGGGGGAGATCACCCTCGGCGACTTCGCCCTCAGCGCAGCCTCCGAGGGCGCCCGACGGCGGCACAGGCTGCACACCATCGGCTGGATTCATCAGCAGCTCAGCTTGATCCCCTACCTCTCGGTCTCCGAGAACATCACCTTGCCCCTGCGGCTCGCGGGGGCCGTGCGTGTGCCCGCCGAGATCCGCCAGCGCGCCCGCGACCTCGCCGAGCAGGTGGGCTTGAGTCACCGCCTCGGCCACCGACCCGACCAGCTGTCCCAGGGTGAGCGTCAGCGTGTGGCCCTGTGCCGCGCGCTCATCACCCGGCCCGCGCTGGTCCTCGCCGACGAGCCCACGGGCAACCTCGATCCCACCACCGCCGCCCAGGTGATGGATCTGCTCCAGCAACAAATCAGAGCCCACGGCGCCACCTTGCTCATGGCCACCCACGATCATGGTCTGCTCGATCGGTTCGATCGCGTCCTCGACGTTCAAGCGCTGGAGGCCCGCACGTGATCCGGGCGCTCCCTCTGGCCCTGCGCTACCTGTGGGCTCACCCCCTCGGGGCGTTGATCCGGGTGGCGTGTGTGGCCATCACCCTCGCCCTGCCCCTCGTGGTGCACGTGCTCGTCGATCACTACGCCCACCTGCTCACCGCGCGGGCCGAGGTCACCCCTCTGGTCCTCGGCGCCCCGGGCAGTCGGCACGATCTGATCATGACCACCCTCTACTTCCGGCCCACGCCCGTGCCCCCCATCACGCAGGGGGCCGCCATGCAGATTCAGGAGACAGATCGCGGGCTGGTGATCCCCCTGCACACGCGGTTCACCGCTCGGGGATGGCCGGTGGTGGGCACCACCCCGGACTACTTCTCGTTTCGGGCGCTGAAGCCAGCTCAGGGGCGTCTACCCCTCATCATCGGCGAGGCCGTGGTGGGCGCTCGGGTCGCCGAGGATCTCAAGCTCGCGCCAGGGGGCACGGTCATCTCCGACCAGAAGAGCCTCTACAACCTCGCCGCCACGTATCCGCTCAAGATGAAGGTGGTGGGGGTGCTTCCACCCACCGGCAGCGCCGATGACGAGGCGGTCTTCGTCGACGTGAAGACCGCCTGGATCATCGAGGGGCTCGCCCACGGCCACCAGGACGTCTCCGACGAGGCGGCTCCGGGAGAGACCAACGTCAAGGCCAACCCCGGCCTGGTGGAGTTTCAAGAGGTCACCCCCGAGAACATGCACACCTTCCACATGCACGGCGATCCCGAAGGATTCCCCCTCACCGCTGCCCTGGTGGTGCCCCACAGCCCACGGGATCGCACAGTGCTCACCGCGCAGGTGAACGCCGACACCGAAGGGCCACAGCTTGTGGCCCCTGCAGCGGTCATCGAGGAGATCCTCGCGGTGGTGTTCAAGGTGAAGCGGTTCCTCGATCTGCATGGCCTCGTGGTGGCGATCTCCACGGCGCTGTTGTTGGCGCTGGTGGTGGTGCTGGGGTTGCGGTTGAGGCGCCCGGAGATGCAGACCCTCAAGCTGATGGGGGCCAGCCGAGGGGTGATCTTCTGGGTGAACGCCTGGGAATGGATCGGCGTGTTCGTCTTTGGGGCGACGATCGCCCTGCTGCTCACCTGGGGCGCCCTCGAATGGGCCCCGGCCCTGGTGGGCTTGTGATGCAAGGAGCGAGGATGGCCAGTGGAGCATGGATGCTGTTGGGCGGAGTGATGCTCGTGGCGACGGCCTGTGGCGAGAAGGCCAGCGGGCCGTCGAAGGCGCCCCAAGACACAGCCGAGACCGGGCAGAAAGCCACCGCGACCGCGCTGAAGGTGACCACAGGCTTCTACCCCACGGCGTGGCTCACCGAGCGCATCGCCTCGGCGACCTCGGGGGCGGTCACGGTCCGCGATCTGTGCCCGCCCAAAGAAGATCCAGCGCTGTGGCTCCCCTCAGTGACCGAGCTGCTGGCTTTTCAGGAGTCGGATCTCGTCGTGCTCAATGGCGCCGACTTCGCCCAGTGGCCCAGCAAGGCCTCGCTGCCCATGTCCAAGGTGGTGGACTCTGCCCGAGCCTTCAAAGACGAGCTGCTCACCTACACCACCACGGTGACCCACAGCCACGGCCCCGGCGGCGCCCACACCCACGAAGGCATCGACGGTCACACCTGGGTCGACCCGATGACCGCGCTGCTCCAGGGCCGGGCGATCCACGCCGCCCTCGTCAAGGCGCGGCCCGATCTCGAAGGGCAGCTCGACACAGGCCTCGCGGCCTTGTCTGCCGATCTCAAGGGCCTCGACGCCAGCCTGCTCGCCCTGAGCGAGAAGCACCCCGATCTGAAGCTGCTCTCCGCCCACCTGGCCTTTGGCTACCTCGCGCGCCGCTACGGATGGGGCCTCGAAGATCTCGACCTCGATCCGAAACAACCGCTCACGGCGCCCCAGCTCGCCCGCATCGAACAGACCCTCGAGAAGCACCCCGCCAAGGTGTTGTTGTGGGAATCAGCCCCTTCAGAGGCCATCGCCGAGCAGCTGCAGAAGCAGTTTGGCATCGTCAGCGTGGTGTTCAGCACTGTAGAGCACGCGCCGACACAGGGTGACTATCGCTCTGCCATGGCACAGAACATCAAGGCCCTCGCTGCAGGCCTCGACACAGCTGCGACACAACAGCCGATCAAAGATCCGGCCCCATCACCGCCTCCAACAGCGCCCGACTCACCATGACCCGCCCCTCGGCCCCCTCGGTGAAGCGCCCGGGGATGGGATCGAGCAAGCCATCGGGGGCATAGAGCCACTTCGGCGGCGGGGTGCGGCTGTGACTCAGCACCTCGCGCTCGGTGGCTTGAGCAGTGATCTGCACACAGGCCACAGTGAGCTCTCCCTGTCCGCCTGCGGCTCGGGCGGCGTGGATCAGTCGATCACACACCCACTTCGGATCAGTGACGCGCTCGAGGACCAGCTCGGCGATGCGCGCCTCGTCGAGCACGGTGTGCACCTCGTGATTGCACAACACATAGAGATCGCCCTCGTGGGCCGGAAAAACACCATGGCCAGGCTTCAATGTGTGGTTGTGCGCGCCCATGGACTCAGTCACCACCTGCAACAGCGAGGGGTTCTCGGCGGTGATCTCTTCCAGGTCGCGTCCCTGCCGCTCGAGGTGGTGCGCCAGAGTGTGATCCTCGGTGAGGCGATGCAGATGACCTCTGTTCAAGCGGTACACCCGGCAACGACCCACGTGAACCACCTCAACCCACTGCCCGCTGGCCCGCACAGCGGCCACGGTGGCACCGGTGCCCGCCCGCCCGGTGACGGGGGCGATGCGCAGGTGGGCCTGCTCCACGGCGCGGCTCAGGGCATTACACGCCGATCGGAGTGGGTCGATCACAAAGGGCTCGTGGATCGCCCAGACTGCGATCTTGGAGGCCACAGCCCCCGCAGCCGTCGGCGAAGCGCCACCGATGACGCACAGGCCCGACTCGGGATCGATGCGCACATCATGTGTGCTTTGCACGTCGCTGGCATCGACGCAGAAGTGACCATGCAGCGTGAAGTGTGTGGACATGGGGGCGTTCATACACTGGATTACGGCCGCCCGGGCGCAGCCTCTTGAATCATTGAGACTGAAACAGATGGATCGAACGCACCTGATGGGTCCACCAGGCAATGTGTTGCCAGGGCGGCTCACCTGTCTCAGGGGCGATGCGCTCGATCAAAGTGGCGTTACGGGCCGCGATCTCACCGGCAGGTGGATGCTTAATTTTACGCCCTTGAGCTGTGGAGCTGAGGGCGATCGAGAGGAGAACGGCGAGCGTGAGTGTGCGCATGTTGAAGGCTACGCACCATAAGCGCAGAAGATCTCAACGCTTACGGTCACAGTGTGGAAAAACTTGAGCAAACCACCAAAACCTACTTTTGCCTACAATCTCCGTAATCTTCCTCAGGCGGCGTTGATCGACCCCCTCTCCCTCATGATAATGGCCCGACCATGCCCGTTGGGAGTTCACCCGGGGCCGGCAAAGGTGGTGAAGACCATTGAAATTTTTCGACGCGCTCAGGCAATCCTCCACCCCCTTCCTGCTCATGGGCACGATGGTGGTGGCAGGCTGTGGTCAGGAGGGGGTCAGCGATGACCCGGTGACCGGCGGCATGCTCGGTGAAAACGCCGGCGCCGCTGGCGGCGCTGGCGGCGTGGCCGGTGGCGGTGAAGATCCCCTCGAGCCCATCATGCCCACCTGTGACGCAGGGAACATGGATCCCGGCCCCGCGTTGATTCGTCGGCTCACCCGCCAGGAATACAACAACAGCGTCCGCGATCTCTTCGGCTTCGACTCGATGTCCATCGCCGACGAGTTCCTCCCTGAAGAGGAGATGCTGGGCTTCAACAACCAGGCGGCTTCCCTGCAGGTCTCCCCGGTGCACGTCGAAGAGTACATGAACGCCTCGGAGGCCATCGCCCGCCGGGCGGTGAGCGAGCGCTACCTCGACCTCGTCGGCGTCGCCCCTGCTGATCTCACCGGCGAAGCCCTCGACGCCTTCATCCTCGACTTCGGCATGAAGGTGTGGCGCCGCCCCCTCGAGATGGCCGAGCAGGTGGCGCTCCGAGGCCTCGCCGATCAGGCCGAGGGCCTGATGCCCGACCAGGTCTGGGGCGAGGCCGCCGTCGAGGTCGTGCTCCGGGCCATGCTGCAGTCGCCGAACTTCCTGTTCCGCATCGAGGTGGGTGAGCCCATGGCCGAGCGCCCGGGTGTCGCCGCGCTCAACGCCTACGAGATCGCCACTCGCCTGTCGTACCTCATCTGGCAGAGCACCCCCGACGACGCCCTGCTTGAGGCCGCCGGCTCGGGGCGTCTGGTCACGCCGGAGGAGATTCAGGCGCAGACCCGCCGCATGCTCGAAGACGATCGCGCCCGCTCGGCCATGATGGACTTCTTCGATCAGTGGCTGCGGGTGGGGCACCTCGAGGAGGTGGATCCTGATCCGAACTACGTAGAGAACTTCGATCCCGAGATCGTGCCCCTCTTCGAGCAGGAGACCCATCGGTTCCTCGAGGCTCTGGTCTGGGGCGAGGGCACACACGATCTGCGGCAGCTCTTCACCGCCCCCTTCACCTTCGTGAACGCCACCCTCGCCGAGCACTACGGCCTCGACCACCTCATCGAAGAGGGTGCCGTCGGCGAAGAGTTCACCCGCGTGGCCCTCGACGGCGAGACCCGCCGGGGCGTGCTCACTCAGGCCTCGGTCCTGTCGGTGACGAGCAAGCCCAACATGACCAACCCCATCGAGCGCGGCCTCTACGTGCGCAGCCAGATCCTGTGTCACGTGCTGCCCTCCCCGCCGGCCGATCTGGCGGTGGTGGCTCCGGAGCCCGATCTCAGCCGCCCCACCCGGGAGATCTTCGCTCAGCACTCCAACGACAACGCCTGCATCGGCTGTCACTCCCTCATCGATCCCGTGGGCTTCGCCTTCGAGCACTACGACCCGGTGGGTCGCTGGCGCGACTTCGAGCGCGAGTTCCCTGTGGACGCCAGCGGCGCCCTCACGGCCACCGACGACGCCAACGGCGAGTTCTACGGGGTGGTCGAGATGAGCGATCTGCTCGGTGAGTCGGAGCAAGTGCAGCGCTGTATCTCGACCCAGGTCTTCCGCTTTGCCTTTGGTCGGGGGGAGACTGCAGCCGATGACTGTACTCTGGACGACGCGTACGACCACTATGCAGAGTCCGGGTACGACTTCCTGGCTTTGGTGGAGCACCTGACGATGAGCGAGGCCTTCCGTTACCGCCGCCTTGACGGCTTCCCCACCGAGGGGGGCCAGTGATGTCCAAGTACGGTATGTCGAACGCCAGGATGTCGGCCACTCGGCGCATCAGCCGCCGCAACTTCATCCGTGGGGCCGCCGGCGGCCTCATGGCCCTGCCCCTTTTGAGCGAGCTCGGCGGCGGCGTGGCCCGGGCGCAGGCTCAGGAGGCGTTCCCCAAGCGCTTCATCGTCTTCTTCCAGCCCAACGGCACCCTCAAAGAGCTCTGGAGCCCCCAAGGCCAGGGCGCCGACATGGTGCTGCCGGAGCTGCTGGCTCCCCTCACCCCCTTCAAAGATCAGCTGAACATCTTCGACGGGGTGGACAACACTGTGGGCCACATGGGCCCTGGCGGTCCGCACCATCGCAGCATTTCTTCGGTGCTCACGGGGGCCATCATCCAAGAGGGTGACTTCGTCTCCAACGACGGCCGCCGTGCCGGCTGGTCCGGTGGCGCATCCCTCGATCAGATCATGGTGGACGCCCTGAATCCCCCGACGCAGTTCGGCAGCCTCGAGCTGGGGGTGAACGTCCGCGAGAACGTGCCCATGGGCCGCATGATCTACCGCGGCGCAGGTCAGCCTCTGGCCCCGGAGAACGATCCCCGGGCGGCCTACGATCGCTTGTTCTCCATGGTGAGTCAGGCCCCGGGCGAGCTCGACAAGCTCGCCCTGCAGCGCCGCTCGGTCCTCGATGTGCTTAAGGCCGACTTCAGCCGCCTCAACCGCAAGCTGGCCACCCCAGATCGCGAGAAGCTGGGGCAGCACCTCGACTCGGTCCGGGCCCTGGAGCGCCGCCTGGGCATTGTGGGCTCAATGAACGACGCCTGCGCCAACCTCGCTCGTCCGCCGGAGATGGACGTCACCGACGAGGAGCTGATCGAGGCGGTGATGCGCCTTCAGATCGACATTCTGGTGACGGCGATGTCGTGTGATCTGACCCGTATCGGCAGCATCCAGTCGTCCTCGGCCTTCAACAAGATCCGCTTCAAGTTCCTCGGCCTCGACGATCGCGACGGACACTCGCTGTCACACGCCGGCGACAACAACATGGATCTCCAAGAGAAGTGGCGCCGCATGCTGACGTGGTACTCCACGCAGTTCGCCTACCTGCTCGAGCGCCTGGCCTCGGTGCCCGAAGGCGACGGCACGATGCTCGACAACACGATCGTGCTCTGGTGCTCGGAGCTGAGCCGCGGCAACACCCACAACCTGAACGATCTGCCCTTCCTGCTCGCAGGGAAGGGTGGCGGGGCCCTGCAGACGGGCCGCCACCTGGTCTACGACGGTGTACCCCACAATGATTTGTTGCTGGCGGTGCTGAAGGCCATGGATGTGGAGCAGGCGACGATTGGGCATGCGGAGCTTTGCTCTGGGCCTTTGTCCGGAGTGCTTTAAAAGAGAGTTTTCGGGCACGGGCACGGGCACGGGCACGGGCACGAGTTGATTCGGGTGTTGACCCGTGGCCCTGCATGACTCCGCTCGTAGGTGTGTAATGCTCTACTCAGCCCCACGCTCTTCCTCATTGGAGGATTTGTGCTCCATACCTCCAAGACCTGAAGCCTCAAGCCATTCTGAAACACATCCACTCAGCATCAATGACAACCGTCGCCCTGAGTCCAGGAGGGGCTACGGGTCAACACCCGAATCAACTCGTGCCCGTGCCCGTGCCCGTGCCCGTGCCCGAAAACTCTCTCTGCGAGCGAAGCGAGGCCGCCAGGCCCCCTGCCCTTCATCTCTGCGGCATCAACTCCAGCTTCCCCACGGCAAAATGGTTCGCCTTCAGCCGCTCGATGATCCCCACATACACCTTCGGATCCATCTTCGGCGTGCGGGCCATGATCCACAGATGCTTCCGTGTGGGCTCACTCACCACGGTCCACTGATAGCCCGGGTCGAGATCGATGACCCAATAGTCGTAGTCGAAGAACACATAGAACGTAGACTCGAAGCGACCATCCTTGCCATCGCCCTCGCGATCGACTGACCCTTCGAGGGTCTTCAGCTCGCCGTCGAAGCCCCCGATCCAGCACTTGTCCACCAGATCGAACTCGTCTTCGTCATCGAGGGTGTAGATGGCCTGCATGCCATAGCAGTTCTTCTGCTCGTCTTCGGGGAAGCTGGCGATGACGTACCACGTGCCCATGTACCGCTCGAGATCGACCTTCGACACGGCCTCGAGCTTGGGCTTGGCCCAAGCAGTCGAGCACATGCAGAGCATGAACAGGAGAAGTCGCAGGGTGTGCATCGTCGGTCTCCGTAGCGGTATCATCCCCCAGCGATTGGGAGAGCGAGATGAACCATAACCCGCAACGCACGACGAAACCCAGCCTGTGGCTCATGGTGCCCCTGCGACTGCTGCAGGCCTTCATCGGGTTGATTCTGCTGGCCACGGCCCTGGGCAAAAGCCTCGACATCCCAGGTTTTGCCGACGTGGTGGGCACTTACCAGGTGCTGCCGGAATGGAGCTGGATGCTGGTGGCGGTGGGCATGACGGGTTTCGAGTGGGTGCTTGGCGCCTGGCTGCTCTCAGGACGTAAACTGACACAGGCGGCCCTGGTGAGCGCGGCGCTACACACGGCATTCTTCGGCTGGGCGAGCCTGGCGCTGTATCGCGGGCTCGAGCTGTCCAACTGTGGATGCTTCGGGGTGTTCCTGGCCCGGCCGCTGACGACGGCGACGCTGTGGGAGGACGGCTTCATGGTGGGGTTCTCGCTAGCGCTGGCGCTGCTGGCGAGGCTGCACACATGCTCGATGACCCAGCCTGCCCTCTCCTCATGACGACATCCCAGGTCTATCTTGATGCTTACAAGCCCAGTTGCTTCACCATCGTGGGAAAGTCCGGAGCGACAACCTGCCAAATAGGCACCAGGGAGTCCGATAATACTGATGAGCCGCGCTTTTCTGGAATCGCCTTCCAATAGTTGCACAGAACCTGTGGTCTCTCCATGGAGTTGCGGTAATCCAACACCAAGCTGGAATCATCTCCAATCTCGAACTCGGCTAAATCAATGGCCAGATCCATATCCAAGCCCCGTGCAGCCCCCATTCCATTGTTCGCAGCCAGCCAGTAGCTCGGGTTTGCGAGTGCACTCTCGCGCACAGTCAGAAAGGGCGGTGATAGCAAATAGATGGCATCTCGCAAACAAAATGCACTGACTTGTGCCCGAGGCACCCATTGAGCCTCATATTGCTGAGTACTCGCTTCCTCTGAGTTCTTGGGCCAGCGGCCTGTATTGAGCATCTCGAGCAGTAAAGGCGGAAGTGGAAGAGTGTATTTATACATGCATGAGCCTCCAAAGCTCACCGCAGAGATATCACCCAATAGAAGACGAGCATACCCCACCGTCTTCGACGAGCCCGGGGCAGCTCAACCCACCAAGTCGAGCCTACTGGAGTGAGGCTCATATGGAATGAGTATTTTGTCTGGCCGCAGTTCACCACCCCACAATTTCCTCATCCATGACGTACCACAACAACACGCAGTCTACGTCCTGAGCACCCATAGAGAGAGCACCGCGTAGAGGCGGAGGCCTCGGGAGTGGGCGGCTGCGTCGTGAGGCGTGGTGGCTGAGTGGTGACTCAACCGCAGGCGCAGCAGCGCTGCGTCGAGGATTGCGGCGCCGCTCAGACGCCGCGCATCGCGGGGCAGACGCCCGCTCACGGGGCCGGAGCCTCGGAGCCCCAACGAATGTACCAGGACACAATCCCGCCCCAGCCATCCAACGGCACCCGAGCGTAGCTATAGAACACATCCAGGTTCAGCAGCGCCGACGACGTTGGCCAGCCTTCCAAGATCACCCCACCGCTCACGCGGTTTGGGATCACCCCCTGCCCACGGATGCGGCCCACCGTGTGCTCCCCGTAACCCCACCAGGACACCCCTTGCCCCGGCAACGCGCCGGCGAAGCGGTACATCAGGGCCGAGGCCTGCTCGATGGACCACTCCTCGTCCAGAATCAGATCTCGAAAGATCTCCTCCTGGCGGAAGCCTCGGTGGCGATACACCCCTGTCGTGCGGCTATAGAGCCACCAGTCCGACGTGCGGATGTTGAGGTTCATCTGAGGGCGGACCAGCCAGCGCAGGCCGTAGGTGCGGGTGGTCACGTCGCCTTTCCCCTGATCAGGGCCCAGCTTCAGAAAAAAACCCGGCTCCGCCCCCGCGTCCACGTGGAACTCCAGCCAGGCCGGATCCGTCTTGTAGCTGAGCTGTACCCCCAGGCCGTTGGCGAAGACCAGCCACTCGTTGTAGAGCGCCAGCCCGAAGCCATCATCCCCGACGTCCCAGCCCGCGTCGTAGCGGAGGAACAGGCCTTCAGGGTTCACGATGAGCGCGCCCGTGAGAGTGTGGTGGGGATCATCAGCGAGGACTGGAGAGGCGGCGAGGGCCCCGAGCGCGACGAGGGCGCTCGGGAGGGCGCGGATCACTCCTTGACCGGCTTGTTCAGCGTCCAGTCGTAGGGGCGGTAGGTGATCCGGATGTCGGGGGGGATCTCCAAATCAGCAGCGGAGCCGTTGATCCAGCGGATGACCGTGGGGGGGAAGTCCTCGGCGTACCACTCGAAGATCTGGCTGAGGAGCACGCGATCCGCCACCTTCTTCACGTTGCGCTCCTCGTGCAGGAACTTCACCGTCTCCCGGGTGAGCTGCTCCTCGAGCTTCTCCGGCAAGAAAGGCTCGTTGGGCAGCTGCGGGCAGCCCACGCTGGCGCAGTTGAGGGCGAAGTGGATGCGGGGCTCCTTGAAGGTGGGGCGGATCACCTTGTTCTCGAGATCGTAGAGGGCGATGTCCTGGCCATCGAGCACGAACTCGGTGAAGTAGAAGAAGTTCTTCGGATCATCGTTCACCGACACGAACTTGGGCAGCCGGTTGATGACGTTGAACATGGTGAGGGCGTTGTAGGCGTTGATGTAGTACGCCAGCCGATCCTCTTTGGTCTTGAAGAGGTTCGGAGTCTTGCGAGGGCCCGCGGCGGCGATGAGGGCCACGAAGCGATCGAGGCCCTCGCGGTTGGCCTTGAGGGCGGAGTAGTTCACTCGACCGGCGTCGTCGACGTAGGTCTTCAGCACCTCGGTCCAGTCGGTGTAGTCGAAGCTCTTCATGCCCGAGACCTTGCTCGGATCGATCTCGACCTTGGGCTTGACGGTGCTGGAGCAGGCGGCGCCGAGCATCAGACAGCTGATGGCGGCGAGGAAAGTACGAATCATGCGGCTCAACCGGCCCTCCGGATAGGCTCTTTGATGGAGACCAGGCGATCCTGGTCCTTGAGATTCTGTTTACGGCGCATGTCGGTGCCGTTGAGTCGACACATCGACACCATCTCGCCGTCGATGGGCACCTTGAACGAACAGGCGTCGAGGCGGGCCTTGCCCTCCTCGGTCTCCAGCTCGTGGGCGCTCATGAAGTTGTGCACCACCACGCCGAAGGGGCTCACGCGCCAACGGCGGCGGGCGGCGACGGCCTTGAGGAACTCCGGCACCCAGGCCCGCTCCTCCCAGACCCGGCTCGCGCAGAAGGTGGGGATGCTCCACAGGTAGCGGGGGCTCTGGGCGAAGCGGCCCATCAAGCGGGCGAGCACCAAGTGCCCGGCCTCGCCGTCGGGGCTGAAGCCTGCGAGGCCATCGCTGATCAGGCGCTCGAAGAAGACCCGATCTTTGTCGACACCTTCTCGGGTGACCTCCATGAGCTGAGTCTGCTCATTGCCCTCGGCGTCTTCGTATTTGATCACCCAGAACATGCTCACCGAGTTGCACTGCGGGTGGCCGAAGCGCATGGCGTGGCGGTTGAGGTGCAGGCCTGCTCCCTCGCGGACCTGGTTCCAGAGGGCCTCACGCTGGTTCACCTGCTCGCTCTCACGGGTGCGCCCCACATCGGCGGTGGGCTGCAGGCTGAACAGATAGAAGGCGTCGCTGTTGTCGATGAACCACCGCAACACCTCGGGCACCTGCTCGAAGTTGTCTTCGGTCACTGTGAAGGTGCCCGCGGCTTCGAAGTTGATCCCCGTCTTCTTGCGGGTCTGGCGCACCAGATTGGCGAAAGCGTCTCTGATCCAGTGGATGTCGGTCTCGGTGTCTCGAGCCCGCAACCCCAGGCGGCCCTTCTGAGTGGTATCGATGTGGAACGCCACCTTGCGCAAGTGCCCCTCCACGAGCAGGCGCTCGAGGTAAGTCGGATCTTTCAAGATGGTCTGACCATTGGTCATGAGCATGGGGGTGAGCTGAATCTCGTGGCAGTACCGCAAGATCTCGATCAGCTCGTCACAGGGCAGCAGGGTGACCTCGCCGGCGGTGATCTGGGTGCTGCCCCAGGGACCGAGATGCTCACGGATCTGGTCGAGCTGAGCCTTCACCTCGTGCATGGGCAGCGGCGGGGTGTCGTCGGCGACGTCGGCGAGATAGCAGGCGGTGCATTTGAAGTCGCAGGCCTCAAGCACGCCATAGGTGGCGGCGCAGCCCGCAGACTGCTTGCCCAGGACCTGATTGGGCACCTGCAGATCCGGGGGCAGGTTGTCCCAGGTGCGCTGCGCGGCGCCGGCTTTGTCTGCGTGCACAGGGTTGAGGAAGGCGGAGACAGTCTCGCGGGCGGTGCGCAGCGTGCGCGTGATCATGATCCAACCTCTCTGATCGCCGCCCTGCTCTCGGCGGCGTTCATCGCGTCACTCGGGTGTGCGTCCATGCACGACATGAAAAGGTGTGCGTGCACAGTACGCAATGGGCCCGTCTGGAGCAATCACTGGTCGCGATGAGAGGTTGCGAGCAGGACTCAGCCCTCGGCGTCTTCACTGCGGGGCTTGGTGTCGGGGAAGTACTTGCGCTCGATCGTCTCGTAGTAGTCGATGATCTGGCGCACGTAGGCCCGCTTCTTGAGGTAGGTGCCGGGGAAGAAGCTGCGCTTGAAGCCATAGATGATGATGGAGCGCAGATCGTCCCGATCGATGTCGAGGTGCTCCACGGCGAGGGACAGCTCCCGGGTGACGGTGGTGTCGCTCACGGTGCGGTTGTCGGTGCAGATGGTGGTGGACAGCCGGTGCTTGCGCAGCGTCTTGAAGCTGTGCTGCGAGAGCGAATCCATGTGGGGGTTCGTCTGCAGGTTGCTCGTGAGACAGACCTCGAGGGTGATGCGCCGATCGGCGATGTACTCACCGAGTGACTCGACGTAGGCCTCTTTGTCTTTGATGCCTTCTGTCTGGATGGCGTTCGGATCGAGCAGGTAGGTGCCGTGGCCGATGCGATCAGCGTGCAGATCGGTGATGGCCTGGAAGATGCTCTCGGGGCCATAAGCCTCGCCGGCGTGCACCGTCTTCTTGAGGAACTTCTTGTGGGCGTGCTGGAAGGCGTCCATGTGGGACTCTGCGGGGTAGCCCGCCTCTTCGCCGGCAAGGTCGAAGCCCACCACCGGCAGCCCGTAGTCGTCACGGGCGATGACCGCGGCCCGGGCCAGCTCCATCGACGCCATGGCGTACACCTCGTCATCGGGGGTGTAGGTGTGGGCCCGGTGGATGTTGGAGAAGTACTCGCTGAAGGCCGGCGTGAACATGCGCATGGCGCAGCAGATGATGCCGTACTCGAAGGGGGGCTCGGTGCCAGAGCTGACCTCTGTGCGGCTGTTGAACTCGTCTTTGGCTTTCTTGAGGCCCCGGTTCACCGCCTTGATCACCGTGACGGTGTTCATGTGCTGGTGCACGTGCAGCTGAGGGGCGAAACGCACCTCGAGGTAACGCACGCCTTCGGCCTGGTTGTCCTGAGCGAGCTCGTAGGCCACGCGCTCCAGGGCCACCTCGCTCTGCATCACCGCCACGGTGTAGGCGAAGCCCTGCAGATACTCGCCGAGGTTCTTGTAGCGACCCTTGAAGACCTTCTCGCGCAGACCAGCCTCGGTGTAGCTGGGCAGCTCGACGTTGTACTCACGGGCGAGGTCGATGAGGGTGGGGATGCGGATGGAGCCGTCGAGGTGGACGTGCAAATCGGTCTTGGGGAGTTCTTTGAGGAACTCGAGGGGGATCTCTTCCCGTGCGCTCACTGGGCCTCCTGAGGTGATTGGATGCGAGGGATGATACGCCCTTGCAGAGGCCGGTGCGAGGATGCTGTGCAGTGTGGAGGATCTGCGCTCAAGGAATCTCTGTGGAAATCCCTTGGGGATCTCTCAGGGATCCCGTCTGGGCATGACCCCGAGGATGAGCTGACATGCGCCGGCGGTGAGGGCGACGCCGAAGACCGCAGAGAGACCGAGAGCCAGAACGATTTCCATGTCTTGCTCCTTCACTGCCGAGGGGCAGCCGACCCCTGTAGAGGGGCCAAAATTTCGCGGGAAGTTATCGGGGGTTGTGGTCGCTGTCAACGCTGTTGAATCACCATTCAACATGCGCCACAGCCTCGCCCCTGGACACGGCGCTCGCGGATCCCTAGCCTGCGTCGGTCCTGATCCTGGCCCCAGCGAGGTAGCCGCCATGTCCCAGAGCACCACCGACCGTCCCCTCTTCTCGGGCATCTACACCGCCCTGATCACCCCCTTCGTCGACGGCGCCCCCGATCTCGACGGCGTGGCCCGCCTCGTGGAGCGCCAGATCGCAGCAGGCGTCGACGGTGTGGTGCCATGCGGCACCACAGGCGAGTCGGCCACCCTGAGCGCCGATGAGCAGGCTCGGGTCATCGAGCAGGCCGTCAAGACCGCTGACGGCCGCTGCCAGATCATCGCCGGGGTGGGCAGCAACAACACCGCCACGGCGGTGGAGCTCGCCCAGCGGGCCAAGGCTCTCGGTGCCGACGGTGGCCTCACCATCACGCCCTACTACAACAAGCCCGGCCAGGAAGGCATGTACCGCCACTTCGCCGCAGTACAAGAGGCCAACCCCGGTTTCCCACTGGTGCTCTACAACGTCCCCGGCCGCACCAACGTGAGCCTGAGCGTGGAGACCTGTCTGCGCCTCGCCGAGCTGCCTGACGTGGTGGCCATCAAGGAGGCCACCGCCGATCTCGCCTTCAACGGCGAGCTCATCGCCGCCCTCGGCGATCGGATGGCGGTGCTCTCCGGCGAAGACTCTGTTGCGTTCCCCCTCTGGTGCATCGGCGGCCACGGCGTGATCGCCGTGGCCAGCAACGCCGTGCCCGAGCGGCTCGTGGCCATGTGGAAGGCCTTCCAGAGCGGTGACTGGCTCGAAGCCCGACGCCTGCATCTCGCCCTGATGCCCCTCTTCAAGGCCAACTTCTGCGAGACCAACCCCACCCCCATCAAGGCCCTGGTGTCCTGGATGGTGGACGGTATCTCACCAGAAGGCCGCTTGCCCCTCGTACCCTTCACGGAAGCCGGCGCTGACCGACTGCGAGGTGTGTGCAGAGGCCTCGAGATCCCCCTGCCCTTCGACCTGGCCGCCCGATGACTGCGGAGACAGCAGCGGCCCCGATTCACCTGGGGCTCTTCGGCGCTGGGGGCCGCATGGGTCGGGCGGTCATCAGCCTCGTACCCGAGTTTCCCACCCTGACCTTGTCGACGACGGTGGGGCATCGCACGGATCCTGAGATCGACTTCGCTGGCTGTGACGTGGTCATCGACTTCGCCCTGGCTCAGGCCACTGATGATCTGCTCAAGCGCCTCGATGGCAGCCGCGCGGCGTTGATCACCGGCGTCACCGGGCGTACGCAGGCGCAGGAAGACGCCATCCGGGTGCGACAGCACGTGGCCCCTGTGCTCGAGGCCTCGAACTTCAGTGTTGGGGTGGCCATCCTGCGGCGCCTCGCCGCCCAGGCCGCAAAGATGACGGGCACCGACTGGGATCTCGAGGTGATGGAGATTCACCACCGGCGCAAGCAGGACGCCCCCAGCGGCACCGCCCTCACCCTCGCCACCGATCTCGCCGAGGCTCGGGGACAGCCCTGGCCTCAATCTGGCGCCATGGGCCGAGCCGCCACAGGGGGCTCACGGTCCGCCGGGGAGATCGGCGTCTCCGCCGTGAGGGGGGGAGATGTAGTCGGAGATCACACCATATACTTCATGGGCCCGATGGAACGTCTCGAGTTGACCCACCGCGCCATCGATCGTCGCGTCTTCGCCCATGGTGCCTTGCTCTGCGCCCGGTGGGCCGCTCGACAAGGGCCGGGCCTCTACACGATTTATGATGTGCTCGACGACGCGATCTGAGCCCCTCGACCTGCACCGCCATTTGAACCCGTCCTGACCCCCCGCTAAGGTGTTTCACAGAGCGGTTCAAACCGGGGATTTAGAGGTGAAGACAGAAGGGTTCAGCCCTGTCACCGGGCTCGATTTACACGTGATCGAGCTGGGTTCGTCAGGTATACATTTTCTCTTCGCCCCGGAAATCATCCGGGCAGCGTTTGCATCCATTGAGCAAGATGGCATTGACGCCCGATGTATCCGACTGGCACATCAAGCGCTTCGCTCGCTCTCTTCTCTAGAAGATCCATACGAAACCCACACACATCTACAAAGCTTGGATGACCGAGTGTTGTATACGGTGGTGTTTCTGTATTTTCGGACGCTGGATCAATATATGGCTCAAGGTGGCTTCACGCTCCACTGAAGCCCGTCTCTCCTCGCCTCGCACCCACCCTTCGGGTGATCCCGGCACACATCGAGATCACAAACCGGGCGATCTGCCGCGAAACCTGTAGAATACGCGGCCGCGCACCCTGCGTTTGATCCTCTGATGTCTGACGAGCCCTACCAGCCGGTCTGATTCTCCATGAGCCCCTCCCCCCCGCACGGCCCTCGTGGGCCACGTGATCTCCGGAGCCTGCGGTGAGGCGGCCCGAGGGGCGGTTCTGGCCTGATCCCCGTAAAGCGGGCCGACAGGTGAGGCGGGCTTCGGCGCGGCTCTATCAGCGCTTCAGCTTTCCGTTGATCATGCTTGGGGCCTTCTTGGGCCTCGTGTATTGCCTGACCTACTTCCTCATCAACTCCGGCTACGCCGTCCGGGCTTTCGACGAGACCGTCAACCCCCTGTTCCGAGGGCGCATCGTCTGGGAGCGGGTCACCTGGGGGCCACTGCCCTGGCGCATTCGCGTGCTCGGCGCCCGCATCGTCGATGGAGACAACCGCACGCTCTGCTCGGCAAAAGAGGTCCGGGCCTCGGTCGATCTCAAAGCCCTGCTCGACTTCAAGATTTTCGCGAAGGACATCGAGGTCAACGACGCCGAGGTGAAGGTGGTGGTGGGGGCCGAGCCCGACCCGGTATACGGCTTCGACGTCACCACGGTGAACCTCGCACAGGTCTTCCTGCCCCCAGGGCAACCCTACGATGATGGAGAGCGTGGGGTGGTCCCTCACCTGAGGTTCACCTCGGCCACCGTCCGCAACGCCCACGTCACCGTGGACGTGGGCACTGCCTGGCTCGATCACACAGGGGTCGATGTACTTGGCGGGCGCTTCGAGCTGACCCCTGAGGGCCTGTTGAAGATGGGGGCGTATCAGATCGACGCCGAGCGGGTCGATCTGCGGGTGGCGAAGACTGAAGATCCAACGCCAGTGCACCGGCGGCCTCTCGACTCGGTCTATCGCTGGATCATCGAGCGGGTGAGCGCCCGGGGCATCGACTGGGTCGGGCTCGCCTTCGACGTCAAAGAGTTCCGGGGCCAGGTTCAGGGCGACACCGTGAAGGCCGAGGCGTTCCACATGGATCTCGACCGCCCGGGGCTGCCCTACGTCAAGGCCCGAGGCACCTTCGACACCGACGACATCTCCCGACAGATGATCACGGTGGATGCGCCCGCTTTCACGGGGCCGGTGAAGGCCCGATTCGAAGGTGAAGGCGATCTGTTCAGCGTCAAAGGCACCTTCTCCATGGAGGGCCGCCGCCTGGGCCTCGACGACTGGCAGACGGGTGCATGGGATCTCAAAGGGCGGGCCCTCAACAACACGCTCTTCTTCGATGAAGGCAACTTCGAAGCCTATGGAGGCCAGATTGGCTTCACGGGGGCTCTGATCGGCGAAGAAGGCACGATCCACGGGCGCCTCGATGTCGACAATGTTCACCTCGAGCGCCTGCCTCAAGGGCCCGGTGAAGCCTTCGCTGGCCCTCTGAGGGGTCTCGTGGGCATTCAGCTGAGGGGGCTCTTCGACGAGCTGTGGCTCGGTGCAGACGCTCGGCTCTGGCTCGATCGCTTCACAGGGGCACCCGACATCGCGGGCCTGCCTCTGGGGCGTAAGATCTTCGCGGCCGTCTCGGCGCAGATGTTCCGCGACGAGATCACTGTCACTCAGCTCGACGTCGACAGCGCCCACGCGGATGTCTGGAGCAGCGGCACGCTCGATCTCGCGGCGAGCACCCTCGACTTCCGCGCCCGCCTCCGTAGCCCGGAGGTACGCCCGCTGGCCCTCGGGCTGGGGCTCGACGCCCGAGGCAGCCTGACCGTGAACGGCACCATCACGGGGGCCCTCGTCGATCCCACGATCTCGCTGCGGGCGAAGAGCCCGGCTCTGGATTACACGCCCACCCCCGATTTGCCCTTCAAGCGGGTAGGCCTCGACGCCCGCCTCACGTACGGGCAGGGCCTCCTCACGCTCAAAGAGGCCTCTGCGCGCCTCGCCGGCGGTCGGATCGTCGCCTCGGGTACGGTGGGTGTCGGTGACGATCGCATCCCCCTACGGCTCTCGGCGCGGCTGAAGCAGATCCGCGCTGAAGATCTCCCACTGCCATTGTCTGCCGACGTCCGGGGCGTGCTCACGGGCAAGGTCAAGCTCACCGGCCCCGCTCGACGTCCCGCCGTCGACGGGCGCCTCGCCATCGCCCGCCCCCGCTGGAACCGGCTGGCCTTCACCGCCCTCGTGCTCGACGGCCGATACAGCGGCAACCAGGTGAAGGTGCGGGCCCTCTCGGTGGTCGATGGCCAGCGCACCCTGGTGAAGGGCTCTGGGGGTCTCGATCTCCGCAAAGAGACCTTCGATCTCGACCTGCACCTCAACGCCGCCTCTCTCGAGCTGATCAACAAGGTGGTCGACACCCCCGTGCCGATCCGGGGCACGGTGACGATGGACTTCACCGGCGGAGGCACCTTCAAAGATCCGAAGGGTGGCGGCACGCTGGTGCTCGAAGATGTGGTGTATGGCGTGCCGCCCGAGCAGGACGCCTTCGAACTCGAGTGGAGCGCCGAGCTCAACGTCACCGCGGACAACCGCCAGCTCACCCTCGACGGCAGCCTGTCGGAAGGCATCGAGCTCCGCGCCGATGTGCCTCTCTACCCCGATGGCCCCCCGACGACGGCCGAGATCACCTTCGACGAGCTGTCCCCGGATGATCCGCTGTTGCGCAACTTCATCCCGCCCCTCGACGAGGAGGTCTTCACCGAGCCCCCAGTGCTCACGGGCCGCATCAACGCCACCGGCGACGCGTGGTCCGGGGCGCTCTACGAGGCCGACCTCACCCTCGACACGCTGCGCACGAGCATCCAGGACCAGGTCTTCGAGTCGGAGAAGGCCGTGCAGCTGGTGTATCGGGACAACCAGATCAAGGTGAAGCGTTTGTCCCTCGTCGCCGCGGGGCAGCGCCTGGAGATCAGCGGCGGCGCTGATCTCGACGGGTTCCTCGATTTGCAACTCACCGGCGAGGTCGATCTCGAGCAGCTGCACATCTTTCTGCTCGACACCTTCAACAGCATGCGCGGCCTCGCCTGGCTCGACCTGCGCATCACCGGGCCCTTCGAAGATCCCATGCCCTCGGGGGTGCTCACCCTCACCGACGCCTATCTGACGCCAAAGCGCTCACTCATTGCCCGGGAGATCGAGCTGCTGCAGCCTGTGGACGTCACCGTCGCCGGGCTGTTCGGCCCGAACCCCACGCCGGGCAACTTCGCCATCACCCTGCCCGACCGCCGGGTGGCAGTGGATCCTGGGGCTGGGGAAGAGCGGCCCCTCAACCGGGTGGTCATGCGCCGCGACGATGGCGAAGTCTATGTGAAGGGCATCGAGCTGGTCTTTGCCAATTACGCGCCGCAGTCGCTGGTGATCAAAGCCGACGGCGACAACCTCACCTTCAACGTGCCTGACACGACCCGAGGCACGACCAATGTCGCCGATCTGCAGTTCGAACTCATCGACATGGATCGCCCCCAGCTGACCCGTATGACCCTCGCTGGCGACTTCTACCTGGTTCGGGCCGAGTACGTCGCCGACGTGTACTCCACCTCGGAGATCAGCCAGGGCGTCACCGACAACCTCTTCGGCCGTGCTCGGCGACGCTCCGTGAGCGCTTTCGAGCGGATCCCCCTGCTCAAGCGCATGGAGGTCGATCTGCTCATCAACGGCGACAACGACATCTTCGTGCGCAATCAGGTGGCCACCTTGGCCCTGGACATGGAGATCCAGCCCGTCGACGTGCACCTCACGGGGAACCTGTTCTCCGATCTCAACATCGACGGCCAGGTGCTGGTGATCACCGACGACTCGACGATCACCTTCAGCGGCCGGGCCTTCGAAGTCATCGAGGGGCTGGTGAACTTCGACGGCGACAACTTCCTTGAGACCAACATGCGCGCGCAACGGAACTTCGAGTTCCGCGAGAGCAGCTTCCAGAACGTGGGCAGTATTCTGGGCCCCGCCGGCGGCGAGCTCGATGAAGAGCTGGTGACCTTGATCTTCAGCCTAGTGATGCCCACCCCGAGCAGCGACTTCAAACCAGACATCAAATTCGAGAGCAGCAGCGGCGCGCCGCAGATCGACGTGCTCAGCCTGGTGCTCACAGGGCGCCGCATCGCTGATCTCAACGCCGACGCAGCAGCTCAGCCAGCCCTCGAGGTGGCCCTGAGCCCGCTGCTGAGCTACTTCGAGCGACCCCTCGAAGAGACCCTCGAGCTCGATCTGAGCGTGGTGCCTCAGACCACGGGCACGGTGGAGGTGGATGTAGACAAGAAGCTTGGTCAGCGCGTGCGCCTCTTCACCCGTGCCCAGGTGGGCAACGATGATGTGGGCAACCAGCTGATCCTCGGCGCGGAGTATCAGCTGAACAATGTGACCTTCGGGGAGTTGACCAATGCCCGCATCGGGCTGCAGAACTCCACCACCGCCCGGTTGAGGTTCAGGTGGACTCTGGATTGATCATCACCCCCCAGCTTTGGAGACGCCTGCAGTGGATCACGTGTCTGCTCGGCGTGCTGTGGGGCGGGCCCGTGTGGGCGCAGATCGACACCACCGGTGCAGAGGCCGAGGCCCGCAGCTGCGAAATCGGCAAGATCTCCAAGATCGGCGAGGGGCTCACCAGCAGCCTGAGCCGCAGGAACGAAGACGGCATCAAAGCAGATCGCGCCCGCATCATCGCCGAGGGGCTGCCCTTCGAGGGCGTCGAGATCGCGTCGATCTCACTGGGCTGCGACAGCCCCGAGTGCGACGAGCCCCGCACATATGACGCACTGTACCGCATGACCCGCCTGCGCCGCGGTGAGCCGCTCACGGCGGAGCAGCTGGCCAACGCCTGGACGAGCCTGATTCGCCTGTTCAAAGAAGTGCGCATCGTCTTGAGCTGTCGGCCACCGGCGAACGGGAGCCGCCAGGGGGTGGTGGAGGTGCAGTTCCTCACCATCGGGCACCACATCATCGAGAAGCTCGACATCCGCTACAGCGATCTGCTCAGCCGCCTGTACCCCCGCGTCTTCAGCCGGGACATCCGCAAGCGCATCCGCTTCAAGCGTGGGGGTGTGTGGCCCGAAGGCAACGCCGAGCGCATCGATCGCGAGCGCCGCAAGATCCTCGATTACTACGAGCGCCTGGGCTACCAGGGCACCAAGGTGAACTTCGACGTCGAATACACCGGGCCCTACAAGAAGCGGGTGAACCTCACGGTGGAGATCACCGAGGGCACTCAGCCCTGGCTCGGCGAGGTGCTGCTCAAGGGCAACGAGGCCATGAGCTACGCCGATGTGGTGAGCCAGCTCTCCACCGGTGAGGTGGCCGACTTCTGGCGCCCGCTCTTCGGCGCCTTCGGCATCGGAAAGCTCGAGAAGCGCGTGCTCCGGCAAGAGCTCACCGCCGTCGAGAAGAACTACCGCGAGGAGGGCTGGCTCACCGCCCGCGTGCGTCTGGTGGATCTCATCGAGGGCGATGGTGAGGTGCAGCCCCTCGTGCAGGTGTACGAGGGCCCCCGAGTGCAGGTGCGCTTTGAGGGCAACGAGAAGATCTCCGACGAGTCCCTCGCCGCGCTGCTCACCTTCGTGGAGACCGGCAGCATCGACGAGACCGAGCTCGAGGGGAGCCGGGAGTCGATCCGCGAGGCCTATGAGGCCATCGGCCACTATTTCGTGGAGATCGACATCGATCCACCGGTGCGCACCACCGACAGCAAAGGCAACGAGGTCCTGCGCATCGTCTTCAACATCGACGAGCGGCGGCAGGTCTACATCCGACGCATCAACATCAAGGGCAACCGGGGGATCTCCACGGAGAAGATCAAAGAGGTGATGGGCACCAAGGGCCTCGGTGGCAGCGGCGTGGTGACGCTGTTCAGCTCCGACTCGATCTTGCAGGACGCCCGCATCATCAACGATCTCACGGCGATCCGTGACATGTACGAGCAGCAGGGCTATCAGGCCACCAGCTTCAGATGCCAGGCCCCCGTGGAGAAAGAGGACTACTGGATCGTCCGTCGTCTGCAAGAAGACCGAAACCCCGAGGGACCTTTCGAAAGCGGCCGCTTCGACATCTGGACCCGCTCCCCCTCGGTGACCCAGTGCTATGTGGTGGAGCCCACCCTCGATCCCCGCCTCGTGGACGTGACCCTCGAACTGCACGAGGGGGCCCGGACCACCACGGAGCGCCTCGACGTGGATCGATTCCTCAAGTGGATGAACGAGGAGTGGCGCGATCGACTCTACGACACCCTCGTGGGCCAGGGCTTCATGGACGATCGCCGGCGCTGGCGGACGGCGGGCTTCAACGGCAGCAAGCTCCAAGACGTGGAAGGCATCATCCTCAACTGGCTGCACCACGAGGGGTACCGCGACGCCCAGGTCATCGCCCGCTGCGGCTACGAGTCGGCCCCTGGGGTCTCGTGTCGCAACGAGCTGCCCTACGGCGCCGCCCTCGACACCATCTACTTCGAGGTCTACCGCGGCCCTCGACTGATCACCGATGGCATGATGGTCTGGGGCAACACCGAGACGGAGCAGGACGCCATCCGCGCAGAGCTGCGCATGAAGGATCGCGCCCCGCTCTCAACCGACGATCTCTTCGTGAGCGAGTCGAACCTGCGGCGACTGGGCATCTTCAACTCGGTGAAGATCGAGACGATCCAGGGCACCATCGAGAACTCGAACCAGCTGACTCTGCAACAGGCTGATCCGAGCCAGGACAACTCGAAAGAAAGCCTCACCACGGTGCTGGTCACCGTGGAAGAGTCGGACACGGTGCTCTTCGAAAGCTCAGTCGGTGCCCAGGTGAGCAACGCCGCGGCCCTGGACGCCACCGACATCCCGGTGCTCTACATCCTCGGCCTGGGTCTGCGTGATCAGAACTTCCTCGGCAAGGCGCTGCAGCTCGGTGGCGCCGCAGAGCACGCCAACCGCATCACCCGCCCCACGGACATCGAAGGCGACGACGCCCTCTGGCTCGGTCGCATCTTCCTCACCGATCGCTCGGTGGCGGGCACTCAGCTCGACTTCAGCCAGGAGCTGACCTACTCCCGCAGCCGCACGGCCCAACAGGATCGATATGTGGAGCAGTACGCCCTGACCTCCACCCTGGGCTACGAGTTCTACAACCTGTCGTACCCCGAGCTGTGGGGCCGCGGGCTCCGAGCCACGCTCTCCGTCGAGGCGAGCCGCGAGCGTCGCCGACGCCTCACCACCGCTGACGAGCGCCCGCCCTTTCAAGATCCGGTGACCTCGGTCACCGTGGGGCCCACGATTCGCTGGGACAAGCGGGACAGCCCCCTACACCCCACTCGGGGGTTCCTACTGGAGCTGTCGGCCACTGCGGTGTTTCAGGGTGATCTCACCGACACGGTGCTCACGGTGCCGGCCTTCAAAGAGACGATCTTCGGTCAGGTGGTGATGCCCTTCTTCGACCGCCGCCTGTTGATCGTACCCACGCTGAGCTTCGGCGCCGCCCAGACCGATCTCGGCGATGACGATCTGCCCGTGGACTTCTTGTTCAAGGCCGGTGGCGATGTGGTGGTGGCCCACCCGACCCGCGGTTACGAGCCTGCCTCCATCGATAAATGTGGTGCAGATCCAGCCTGCTTCGCCCCTGACACGGCGGACACGACTGAGCTCGATCCCATCAAAGTGGGTGGCAACGCCCTGGCCCTGGGATCTCTGGAGGCCCGGTTCCCCACCTTCGTCATGGATGATCTCTGGGGTGGGGTCTTCCTCGACGCCGCGGCGGTCTCCGGTACCTGGGGCGAGATGTCTTCAGATGACATCTACCCCAGCGTGGGCACGGGCCTGCGCTACCTCGTCGCCGGGCAGATCCCTGTACGCCTCGACGTGGGCTTCCCGCTGCGCACACCGAACTTCGGCAGCCGCGGGGCGCAGTTCACGTTCAACATCTTCTACACGCCGTAGTCGGGCCTGGCGGCCAGCAGGATCAGTCGAGGAGGCAGGCCTTGAAGGGGCCGTCACCGTTGGGGCGGAAGGCATCTTTGCAGGTGAGGCCCTCACGACAGCCCTTCATGGGGAACAGGCCGTAATCGCACCGGCTGTGACACATGCCTTTGCCGTCGCCTTGAGCGATGCACACGGTGGCGGTGTGCGCGCCGGCCATATCGGGGCAGAAGCGCTCACATGACTGGCTGCACATACCCACAGCCTTGTCTTCTGCAGCTTCGTCTTCTGCAACGTCGTCTTCCCCAGCGCCTTCGGCGTCCAGAGTGATGCACTGAGCCTCGGCGCTCTCGATCAGGTGACAATCCGAGACCGCCTCGCACGCACCGCCGATGAACCCACGGTTGAGCTCGACCTCCGGCGTGGGGGCCCGGGGACACACCAGCTCGGGATCGTCTGCGGCGCAGCGCTCGAGGTAGGTCTCCAGGATATCGCCAGTGGCCTGCATCTCTTCTACGGCGGGGCGGCCGATGTACCGGAAGTGCCAGGGTTCGAAGGCGTACCCGGTGATCTCTTCTTTGCCGTCGGGGTAGCTCAGGGCGAAGCCGTATTTCCAGGCGTTGGCGGCGAGCCACATGCCCTCGGTGGTGGAGAAGAGTTCGCTGGTGAGGGCCCAGTTCACCGAGGGGGTGGTGATGTCCGCGGTGGTGCCGAGCTGATGCTGGCTGCGGCCGGGCTGGGCGCTGTAGCGGAAGGCGTGCTCGAAGCCGTTCTGCCTCACCTTGTAGTCGAAGGTAATGCACTGGGTGCGGTAGCTGCGGTAACCCGAGCGCACCCGCAAGTCGAAGCCCTCTTCGGCGAAGGCATCGTCGGCCAGCTCGATGAAGGCCAGCCACGCGCCCTGACGCAACTTTGCCGAGCGGCCCGGCATGACGTAGCGCTGGCCGAGCGCCATCAAATCGACGGGGGCATAATCGGCCTTCAGCCGCTGGTGCTCGTCTTTGTTCACCCAGGTGAGCAGATCGTCGCCGTCGAGATCACCGCTCCCGTGGCGCTCGCAGGGGTTGCTGTCGGCCTTGGACTCGAGATCGGCGAGCAAATCCGGATCGAGCTCGTGATCGTGGCCGGCTGACTCAGCAGCCGGTGGCTGCTCCTCTGGTCCCTCTGCAGACCCCACTCCAGAATCCGTCTCTGTTCCGCATGCGGTGAGAAACAGGGCCAGGCAGGCCATTTTGAAGTGCATGTGCATGAGAGACCTCACGGTGTTCGGCGTGTGCAGCATTCTGGGCATTCTTCTTTTAGCACTCTATGTGCCAGCCTTTCGAGACCCAGACACCGCCTCGCTTCAGCGGCGCCCTTCCAGCGCCGATGATTGAAGGGCCATCTCGCCGGGAGATGGTGGACGTCGAGGTCGGCTGGTGTCTACTATGCCCTCGCACCGTCCCACACACGGATGTGGGGACCGCCCCAAGGAGGCCCATTGCGCACTCGAAGCCTGCTGACATCTGGCCCGCGTAAGCTCAACCCTCTCGCCCTGTGCGCCTTGATCCCCAGCCTCGCGATCGCTGATCCGCAGCCGACGCCGAGCCCTGCCGTGCCCTCTGCAGAGGTGCCCCTGGCTCCGGTCCGAGCCTTCACAGCCCCTGCCGAGCATCCCGAGGCCGGCGAGGGTGAGGCGATCGAGGTGGCCCAGCGCCGTCGCCGCCGTCGTCGCCGCCGCGCGGCCCCTGGAGGCATCGACGACTCGGATCTCGCCCGCGAGGAGACCCTCGAAGAGCTCAAAGAGGAAGAGTACGAGAAAGAGGCGTGGTCCGTGGGTACTGCCATCGGCCTGAGCTTCATCCCCGGCGGGGGTGCGGGGCTCATCTACGCCGAGAAGCCCGCGGCTTCGACAGTGCCCTACCTGCTCAGCGCCATCGGCTACGGGGTGGGCATCGCCTACTTCGTCGGCGCCTTCGACGAGTCGTCGAGCGTGGTGTGCAACCATGACATCGACGGCCGCGTGGCCTTCGAAGAGTGCAGCTTCGGTGATCCCGGCAGCGCGGTGCGCAACGATCGCGATCCCCGCGGCACCCCCATCAACGGGCAGCAGCCCCCCTACTTCCAGACTCAGGGTCAGTACACCGAGGCCACCATCGGTGAAGACTTCGACGGCAAGCAGACGGGTCTGATCATCATCGCCGGCACCTACGTGGTGACGACGGTGCTCGGCGCTGTCTGGGCAGCCAGTTCGGTCTCTGATCACAACGACGCGGTGCGCAAGAAGATCGACTCCACGGTGCAGGCGCCGAAGCCCATCGTGGCCTACGACGGCCGCCGTGGCTTCCTGGGCCTGTCCTTCGACTTTTGAGCGGACGGCTGTGCTGCGCACCGCCTGTAGCGAACGACCCAGCAAAAGCTTTCGCTTCGCTGCGTCTGTAGCGGACGCCTCGCCTTCGGCGAAAGCTGTAGCGGACGCTCATTTGCCTCCGGCAAATTCCCTGTAGCTTTTTTGAAGATCACTTTGGGGGCGTTGGCTCATCTACCGCGAACGTTGAGGGTTTCTGGCGGACCAGTTCCGGCGCAAGTCCAATCTGGGTTGAGAAGCCCAGCAGGTGCACCATAACTCTCTAAAAAGCTACAGCCCAGGCTGCCGGAGGCAGACTCGGCGTCCGCTACAGCTCTGCAAGGCGAAGCCGCAGCAGGCGTCCGCTACAGGCGGTGCCAAAGGCACGGCCGTCCGCTACAGACGCAGCGAAGCTGGGTCGTCCGCTACAGGCAGCCGTCCGCTCACACCAGATACAAGCTAGAACAGCCCCCTTGTGCCTGCATAGGTCCCCGGTTTAAACCCACCCGGGCATAAGCCAGCAGCAGCAAAAGGTTCAGCCTCACCATGAGACGCTACCGATCTTTGATGACGATCGCCTTCACCTGGGTGGTGGCCGACCAGCTCACCAAGTGGTGGGCCGTGTCGGCTCTATACCCCGGTGATCTCCCCGAGCAGGCCGGGCTTCTGCGGCGCAACACGCAGACCTACGAGGTCTTCGAGTCGTGGTTCCGATTCGAACTCGCCGGAAACAAGGGCGCCGCTTTCAGCATCTTCGGGACGATGTCGGAGTCGTTCCGCGTGCCCTTCTTCGTGATTCTCACGGCGGCGGCCATCGGGCTGATCTTCATGCTGTATCGCAAGACCCCTGACGATCAGCGCCTCATGAAGACCGCCCTGGCCTTTGTCATGGGTGGCGCCATCGGCAACTTGATCGACCGGGTGGTGCGCGGATACGTGATCGACTTCATCAGCTGGCACTACGGCAACGAGTGGGCGTGGCCCACCTTCAACATCGCCGATGTGGCCATCAGCGTCGGGGTGGGCTTGCTGCTCATCGACGCCTTCTTCCAGAAGAAGCCTCCGGAGACCGAGCCTCCAGGCGCCGAACCACAGGACGCTTGACGTGCACCCAGTCCTGCTCAACCTGTTCGGGTACCCGATCCACCTGTATGCGGTGATGATCGCCACCGGTTTCATCGGTGGGGTCTGGCTCTCTGCCCGCTACGGCGAGCGGGTGGGCCTCGATCGCGACATGATCCTCGACCTGTGCTGGTGGCTGCTCGTGGCAGGCCTCGTCGGGGCCCGCATCGGCTTCATCGTCACCCAGTTCGATCAGTACTACCTGCCCTGTGTCGATGTACCCAGGTACAACGAGCTCTACCCCGACGATCCTCTCACCGAGCCCGACTGCTTCCGGTTGCTGAAGTTCTGGAACGGCGGCCTCGTGTTCCTCGGCGGGGTGGTGCTGGCCCTCTTCGCCCTCGTCTGGTTCACCCGGCGCGAGGGTGTGAAGCTGCTCCCTGTGGCCGACGCCCTGATCCCTTCCCTGGCCCTGGGTCAGTTCTTCGGACGCCTGGGCTGCCTCGCCGCGGGCTGTTGCTGGGGCAAGGTCACCGAGGCGCCGTGGGCGATCCATTTCCCCAAGGGCTCGATGGTGCACTACCTGCACGCCGAGGCTCACTTGATCCCCCACTCTGCCGTCGAGTCCATGGGGGTGCACCCCACTCAGCTCTACGACGCCGGCGCGGGCTTGCTCATCTTCGGGCTGCTCATCTGGATCCGGCAGCGCAAGACCTGGCACGGGCAGGTCTTCGCGTGGTGGCTGCTGCTGTACCCGCTCGCCCGCTCCACCATCGAACTGTTCCGTGGTGACGACGAGGAGCGCGGGTTCCTCTTCGAGGTGGTCTCCGAGTCCCTCAACGAGATGCTGGGCCTGCCTCCGGGCAGCATCACCTTCTTGTCCACGAGCCAGTTCATCAGCCTCTGCCTCGCCGCCGTGGCGGTGTACCTCATCCTCAGGCACCGCAAACAGGGCGCCGCGAACGATCCGCCGAGCGCGCCCACCAGCGCGCCGCCGACGGACGAGGCGAGCGCAGTCTGACCGTCATGAAGGGCTTCGGGCTCATTTCATCGCTGTGCGTGATGGTGCTGCTGAGCGGCTGCGGCTCCGCGGGCAAGGTGCAGGTCCAGCCACTGGGCCCTGAGCGCGCCTCCACACGTGATGCACATGTAGAGTTCATCGAGGGGCTTCGCGGGCTGCCAGCGGGGTTCTTCTACGTCGAAGACCCGATGGGCCGGAAGGCCCACCTGCACGCTGTGGCCGAGTACCCCACTCTGGGATCCCCTCATCAGGTGATCGGCGCCCTGTTGATTCAAAACGCAGATCGCCTGCTGGCCCCGCTTGACGACGAGGCCCGCTCCAAGTTGCGCGCCCGGGCCACCACGTTGGGGGCCAACCGCATCTTCTTCCCCAACGCCCGACGCGCTTTCGGGTATGCGATTTGGGTGAGCAATGCCCAACCATCAGCGCACCACCTGGGCCTCGAGGGCATCACACGTCAGCGAGAGGCGTTGTCCGGCTGGACTCCGGTGTCCGAGCCGATTCAGGCGACGCTCGACGACGCCCAGATCGTGCTCGAGGGTGAGGCGGGCTTCTGTCACCAGCTGCTGGTCTCGCTCGATCAAGACGCTCAATGGGCCGAGGGCGCCTCTCGCGGGCTCGCTGTCGTACGCGAGGGCCGAAAGCTGCTGGTCCGCCAGTCACTGGGCGAGATCGACGGGTTCCCCATCGTCGCCCCCACAGGAGGCCGCTACGTGGGGCTGCACGCCTTCAGCCAGCCCCTGGGGTGTTTGAAGGCGAACACGACGCAGCACCTGACCCTCACCGACCGACTCGGCAAAGCCGCAGGGCGCGGCGACGTCTGGCTTCAGTTGGTGAGGCGACCTCGGCGCAGGAAGGGCCGCCGCTGAGCGTCAGCGACGGCTCGCCAGGGCCGTGCGGGCGCCACCGGCACGCAACAGCTCGATGATGGCGTCGCGGTTGGGCAACTCGGCCCCCTGCAGCTCCTCCACCAGCGCCGCCACCTTCTGTGCCTCTTCGAGGTAGCCGAAGGCCAACGGACCCAACGCTGAAGGGTCGAGGCTCTCCACGAACCCCAGCCCCTCTCGATAGACGATGTCGGCGGCGAGCCGCGCAGCCATTACACGGTGCAGATACGCCTGGGGCAGACCAGCCACGGCCGCTTCGCCTGCGGTGCTCAGCAAGACCTGAGGCAAGTGAGACCGCACCAGGGGCATCATGCGGGATTGCCCCTCGTCACCCACCTGACCCAAACCGGTGAAGATGGCGTCGCCGAGGGTGTTGATGGCCCGGCTCAGGCGAATGCTGGTCCGGGCCAGAGACTGACTCGGGTCGAGGCGGTGGGTGCGGAACAAGGCCTCGGCCTCTTGACGGGCCACGGCCCTCAGCCGGTGCAGCACCTGCTCGACGAAGACATCCTTGATGGCCATGAAGGCCTCCGCAGAGACCAGCATCCCGGCGGCGATCTCGAAGCTCGAGCAGATCACCCCGCACTTGTTCGCGGAGCTGTCCTTGACCACGAGCACGCCGGCCTCGGCGGAGAGCGCCTCACGGGCCCCCTTGGTGAGGAACAGGTTGGCCCCTTCGACGATGAGCTTTGCCCGAGGGCGGCCGCCTGCGTCGAGGAAGGATCGCCAGTTCCCTTCGTGGATCGTACCTGGGCGCCCGCCGCAAGGCAGGAACGCGTCGACGGTGAGGCGCTCGTGCAGGGTGTTCCGCCGGTGGGCGCCTTCAGGGGCGCTCAGGGGCACCACCTGACCCCGAGGGCTCAGGTGCGATGGATCGAAGTCAGCGATGGGCAACCCCTCGGCCACCAGGCGTAACAACTCGCCGTGGTCGAGACCCTCGGGATCTTCCGCGCTGCCGCTGCCGTCGGCGATGCCCACGATGTGGGCGTGCTCTCCGAACTCCCGGTGGAGGATCTTGATCTCGTTCCCCGCCACGTCACCATCGGGGCCGCCAGTGAGGCTCACGGTGAAGGGTGTGGTACGCGGATCGATGCCGATGGCGTTGAGGGCCACCTCGAGGAACACCGTCACCCCTTCGCTGGTGACGCCGTACCGCTTGTGATTGATGCCTGCGCCGGGCTTGCTGCTCATGAAGACGTCGGGCAACGGGTAGCCGCGGCTGCGGGCTCGCTCCACGAGCCACACGATGTAGTCGTCGGCGATGTTCTCGTCGGGGCCCAGGTACAAAATCTCGGGGCGACCCAGGCGGTCAGGCACAGGCTCGGTGGCGGGCACCAGCAGGTCGAGTAACGCGTCGCCGAAAGCCTTCACCGACGACTCGACGTCGACGTTGGGCTCCAGCAACATCACCCCCTTAGACCCACCCTCGGGGATGTCCTTATTCTTGAGCTGTTGGGCAAAGGCGAGGCCGTACACCTCGTCGTAGAGCCGCTGCGCCTCGCGAAAGTGGTGCTCGGGGTTGCGGGATCGCACCGCCCGGATGCCGCCCCGAGCGATGTCCCGGAACCGCACGTGGAACCCGTCGAAGCCCCTGCCGTGCACGAAGAACACGCCATAGGGCAGCACCGCCCGGTTGGGATCATCTGCGTCGGTGAGGAACGCCGGATCGAGGCGGAATGAGAGGGCATAGCGCCCCTCTCGGTGCACATTGGTCTTGAGGACCGCCTTCACCGCCCGGGTCAGCGTCACCATGACCTGACGGGCCTCCGGAGCATCTACCAGCATGGGCAGAGTGGCCTCGATGGCATCGACTTGAGCGAGGAAGTCTTCCTCAGCGAGGGTCTCCTGGGGGTCGAAGCGGCTGATGAGGGCCTGGACCAGCGGCATCACCACCTGTGGGTGTCGATCTGCAGCCTCGAGGATCCTGGCCCGGGAGAACCCGTGTCGGTCACGCTTCGTGAGCGACTGGTGTGCCAGATCACACAAAGCCACCTGCATCTCTGCAGCGAGCACGTCGAAAGCGTGCTCGGCGCCAGAGCGCGCCAGCACCCGATCGTCGAGCCACTTGAGGCGCCCGCAGGCCCGGCTCAGCTCCGCCCACAAGGGGCTGCCTGCATCGAGCTCTTCGTCTTCTGGCGGTGCCACCACAAAGCTCAACACCGCCAATGCCCTACCTGTGGCCGGCTCTTCGGGATCATCCGCCGGCCCGCGCTCGTCGAAGAGATCGAGGTAGGCGCGGCGAATATCGACCCCGCGGCTCCCGAAGTGATGGGAAAACCGCTCAAGCAGGGTCCGGGGCTGGGCGCGGTCCACGGTGATGGTCACCCGCCACAGATCAGGCTCGAGCAGGTCCTGCTCCAAGTGAGCCACAGCGGCCTCGGTGCCCTCCACCGCCTGGATCTGCCGCCAGTGCATCCACGAGCGGGCGGGGCTGATGGTGTTCAGGTACGACAGGCTGCAGCGGGTGAGGTGGCGCTCGAAGGCAGCGTCGACCTCGCCACCGTTCGCCTCGAGGGCGTGGGCTCGGAAAGGCGACAACAGCGCCTCGTGCTCAGGGTTGCCCATGTCGACGTACGCGGCGCCGCCGAAGCGGAACACGTCGACAACGAGGGCGCCGTCGTTGCTGGTGTGCACCTTCGCCGACGACAGGCGCTTCCCCTTGGGCAGGCGCTTCAACAACGCCCCCAGGAGACCGCGTCGATCCTGAGCATGGATGAAGGTGACCTCGCTGCCGTCATCGCGCTGGAGCGTCAGCGAGAGGGGCTGCTCCGAGGCCCGAGCGGCGATCAGAGCCCCGATGTGCGCCTCACGACTGCGCAGATCAGTGTCGCGAAAATATGACGGCGGCATCACCGACAAGAACCAGGGCACCACCTGCTCGGTGGTCTCGGCAAATGTATCGGAGAGGCGGCGGACGAGCTCTTCAGAAGAGGTGGACATCAGAGTGGAAGTCCTCGTGGTGGGGCTGAATTACTTGGCTTTCTTCGCCAACTCTCGGTCGATGATGGCGGAGAAGGCCTCGAGGGGCTGCGCACCGCTTAGGGGGATCCCGTTGATGAAGAAGGCTGGGGTGCCCTCGACGCCTGCAGCGGAGCCCACGGCGGCATCAGCAGCCACCGCATCCTTGATCTCGTCCGAAGCCTGACAGGCCTTGAGCGCCTTCATATCGAGGCCCTTGATCTCCGCGAGGGCCTTCTCGATGGCCCCCTCGGGCAGCTCGGCGTCGAGGGCGAAGAGGGCGTCGTACGCCGCCCAGAACTTCCCCTGCTTGCCGGCACACCGCGCCGCCACCGCAGCAGGGACTGCCTGAGGGTGGAAGCCCAGCGGGTAGTCCCGGAACACCACCTTCACCTTGCCGGGGTACTTCTTGGCCACCTCTTCGACCACCTCGGCCCCCTTCGCGCAGAAGGGGCACTCAAAGTCGGCAAACTCTACGATGGTGATGGGGGCGTCTGCGGGGCCGCGGCTGGGGCCCGCCTCGATGGGGCCACGATCCACGCGCCAGGGCTCCAGGGCCACCATGAGGCCTGCCTTGCCCCGCAGGCCCTGAACCAGCTCGTTCACCCGAGCTTCTTGAGCTTGCTCTTTGAGGTAGCTGGCGATGTCGGCCTTCACCTCGTCGAACTTCGCCCCCTGCATGCGATCTTTGTATTCCTCGTAGAGGGCCTTCACCTCGGCCTCTTTGGGCTCGGGCACCTTGGCCATCTCCGCCTGAATCAGCGCCTTCATGTCGGCGAGCTTGCGGGACTTCGCCTCGGCCTCGAGCAGCTTGCGGTCGACCATCTCCTCCACGGCGCCCGAGCGCAGATCATAGACCTGCTGCTGCCAGGCACGGCGAGCGCTGCACAGCTCGTCGGCGATGCTGGCGTCGAGCTCGCCCACGGTGATCTTCACCTCTTTGCCATCGATCTTCACCGTGGCCGCGGTGGCCGAGGGCGCCATATCCGGTGCGGACTTACATTGCTTGGGGGCCTGAGCTGAAGCGCTCAGGGTGCAGCTGCCCCACACCAAAGTGGTCAGCATCACGCGACCGAGCACGGTCTTCAGGCCAGCGTTCTTTAAAACAGTGTTCTTTGGGGCTGCATTCTGTGGAGCAGTGGTCATCAGGGCCTCCAGCCCGCCACTGCGGGCACGTTGAGCGTCGTGTTCTGGACCTCATATCAGGGTGAAGGCGCAGGGGTGGATCTTTTTTATTTGACTGAACATGGGTTCAGCACTAAATCAATCCTTGTACCTACACCACCCTACTCAATGGCGGGGGATCGTCAATCCCCCCGACAGGGTGGGAGACTTCGAGGAGGTTCAGATGTTCATCACCCCGACTCAACTCACCGTCCTGCTCAGCCTCACCTGCTTCGGCGTGCTGCTCTGCATCGGTTGCTGTGTGTGGATGATGCGCCATCGTGGGGCGGGTGTCGTGGCCCGTGTGATGCCGGCCCGCCACCCGTCATCTGCGCGGCGACAGGCCCCAGGGCCCGTGAGCATCGATCCCACCCCCGGGCCCGCCTGGCGGGAGACCATGGGGCCGGAGAGCCCTCACCCCTTGGCCTGGCCTGTGGTTCGGCCTTCGTGAGTGTTGTGGGCGCCGCTCATGAGCCAGCGTTGAAGCACCTGAATGATGTCTTCAGCGCGTACAGGCTTGGTCAGGTAGTCGTCCATACCCGCTTCGAAACACCGCTCCGCGTCTCCGTGCATGGCATTGGCAGTGACGGCCACCACCGGCAGATTGCACAGAGGCGGTGGTAGCTTGCGAATGGCCTCAGTGGCCATGAAGCCGTCCATCACTGGCATCTGACAATCCATGAAGACCAGCTTGTACGGACCCCCTTCTTGGATGCAGACGAGGGCTTCCTGACCATTGTCGGCCACCTCGGCGTTCATACCCAAACGGCCGAGGATCCGCATGATCACCCGCTGATTCACAGGGTTGTCTTCGACAACGAGCACCCGAGCCGGTGGCAGGCGCACCGGGAATCTGACGCCCTGGTTCGGATCCTTGCTCTCACACAACCCCTGAGGTTCGAGCACCTCGACGATGCGATCGAGGATCGCCGACTGTCGAAGCGGGCGCGTCAACATGCCCTGACATCCTTTGCCCATCACACCACGCCATTGCGGGCGCTCTGACAGCTCGAGCATCAACAAGATGGACAGATCGGGTTGTGTGAGCTCTTGAAGCGTCTTGGCCAGCTTGATGAAGCCTTCTGGGCCATCATCATCGAAGAGGTTCGACTCCAAGATCACGAGATCGATCTCTTCAAGGGCCCAGGCCGCGGCGATGAGGGCGGTGGTCTCGTCGAGCACGTCGGGGCGCAGAGACCACCGCTGCATCATCTCGATGAAAGCCCCTCGGGCAGGCCCTGGGTTGCCCACATAGAGGATCCGTTTGCCCACGAGGGATGGCAGCGGCTCTGCAGGGGTCATGACAGCGTGAGGTGCCTCTCCGAAGACCGCGTCGAAGTGGAAGGTGCTGCCCTCCCCCACCACGCTACTCACGGCGATCTCACCCTTCATCAGCTTGCACAGTTGCCTGCAGATGGCGAGACCCAGCCCTGTACCACCATACTTTCGGGTCGTACTCGAATCAGCCTGCACAAAGGGCGCAAACAGTTTGCGTTGTGCCTCTTCGGAGATGCCGATGCCGGTGTCGGTCACCGAGAACTTCAGCTTGAGCTTCTGCTCGAGACCCTGCTCAGGCTCCAGATCGACCCGGACGGTGATCTCTCCGGTTTCCGTGAACTTCACGGCGTTGCTCAGCAGGTTGACCAGCACCTGTCTCAGCCGCTTGGGATCCCCGAGGACCACCTTGGGCGCCTCCGGATCGACCCGACACAGCAGAGAGAGATCACGGGCTTGAGCCCTTGGCGCGGTGATGCCCAGGCTTTCTTCTACCAGGGCCCGGACATTGAAGGGGATCTGCTCCAACTCAAGCTGGCCGGCCTCGATCTTCGAGTAATCAAGGATGTCATTCACGAGGCCCAGCAAGTTCTCGCCGCATAGCCGGATGTTCTCGAGGTAGTCCCGCTGCTCGCTGTCGAGGCTGGTGTCCCCCATGAGGCCGGTCATGCCGATGATGCCGTTGAGGGGGGTCCTGATCTCGTGGCTCATGGTGGCCAGGAACAACGCCTTGGCTTCCACGGCAGCCTCGGCGGTCTGCTTGGCTTTGCGGAGGGTCTCTTCGGCCTCGTGTCGATCGGTGACGTCGCGGCCGATGACGAAGACCTGACGATCTTCGAGGCTCGCCGCCCCAGACCACATGATCCACCGCCACTGACCATCGCCGGTCTGGATCCGATACTCGAAGGTGCCGACGGACTGGCCCTGCCTGAGCTGTTCGAAGGCCTCTCGGGCCATGGCCTTGTCGTCGGGGTGCACCAGACCCATGAAGGGCCGGGAGAGCAAATCACCTTCGACCCAGTTGAGCAAAGAGCGCCACCGACGGTTGAGTCGGATGATCTGGCCATCGAAGTCGAGGCTCATCAGCAAGTCGGGCGAGACCTCGAACATGCGCTGATGTGCCTCCTGGGCACGACGCAACGTGAGAAACCGGGCGAGGTGACCGCCGAGCAGCTCGATGAGCTCCAAGCGCTCGCCGGCCCCCATGGTGACCCAGGCTGAGGCCTCTTCTCCCCGCGGTGCACCGAACCACAGCACCCCATAGAGCTGGTGCTCCACCCTCAGCGGCACCCCGATGAAGGCCCCGAGCTGCAACAGGCGGCACTCCCCGTGACGGGCGAACACGCTCTTGTTGCTGGCATTGGCCGCCTCCAGAGGGCCCTCGGCAGCCACAATCTCTGCAGCGATCGAGTCGGAGAGCTGGACCTCTTCTGGCAGCAGCTTCACAGCGGCGCCCAGGGAGCTCTGCGTCAGACATCGGCCTTTCTCGATGCGTGAGATCATGCCCCAGGTGAGCCCGAAGAGGGCACAGCCGGTTTCCAGATACGCCTGAAAGAGTTGATCGACGTCGCCCCACTGTTGAAGCGCGAGCTGATGGATCAGGAACAACCGCTCCTGATGGCTCACGCCCACCGCCGGGGCCACCAGATGGCTGCTGGGCTCTTCTTCAGGTGAAAGCTGCAGGCCGATGAGATCTTTGAGCTTTGCCCATGCAGCTTCGTCGCGACAACATGCGCGCAGCGACGTCAGCATCTCGGGTGCCCAGGCGGACATGCAAGCTCCGGGATCGGTCCAGGGAAGCACGGCAGACCCTATGACTGGTCTGACGTCTCTCAGGGCACATCGTCGATTTTGCTCAGGATCTGAACGGGATCCCCCAGATGACCCAGGTGGGTAGAGTGCGAGGGGCAAAGAACAACCGCGTCGAGCCTCTCAAGAGGGACTTGGAGGCCATCTCAGTCTGCGGTGATGATCTCCACCCCAGCGGGGGTGTCGAAGTCGATGACCAGGGCAGCGTCTCCGCTGAGCAGCGCGGTGAGCGCTCCACCAAAGGCTTCGCCCCGCCAGCCCTCGGACAAGGCACCGCCTCCTCCTCGAGTGCGATGGGCGAGCCAGTGACGGGCGAGCAGCTCTACATCGGCACGGGTGCCCACAAGCCAGGGGGAGATCTCCTCGCCACGACACAGGCCCTTGAGGCAGCCGTCGAGGATCAACGCGATGGCCCCGAGCCGCGGATCGCCCGGAAGGCCGCTCTCCCCCGGCCACACCGGCCATGTCTTCGGATCGGCACGGGCACCTGACTGGATGGCCTCAAGCAGCGCTGGGCCATGACCATCTTTGACCCATCGCCGCACGATGCGGATGTCTTCGAGTCGCTCTTCGGTCACAGGTGCGGCCTTCGCCAGAGCCACCATGATGCTGTCGGACATGACCCGCTTGGGCAGGGTGCTCCGCGACACCGACAGCGCCTCGCGCCAGCGGGCGAGGGCGGCGAGGATGGACAGCTTGCGACCCCGAAGCGACTTGGCCCCGCCCACACGGGTCCAGGCCTCCGTGGGGGCGGCGGCCTTGATGGCGTCGCTGCGCAGCTTGGCCGATGCCTCTCGGGCCCACTCGAGCCGGCCTCTGGCCTCGAGGCGGTCCATCAAAGTGCGGTACAGGGGCAGCAGATACTCAACATCTTCGAGGGCATACCTGATCTGGCTGGCCTTGAGCGGCCGCCGGGACCAGTCGCTCATGGACTGATCGCGGCTGACCTCGACGTTCAAGAAGCTGTTCACCGTCCTGGCATAGCCGGGGCGGCCGTCAGTGCACTGTAAGAAGCCCGCGGCGATCTGAGTGTCGAAGACCCGCTCGGGGACCGGGGCCCCGAGGTAGGCGATGACCTCGAGGTCCTGCCGGGCATCGTGGAGCACCACCTCGCACTCGGCGAGGGCCTCGAAAAGGGGGCCGAGATCGAGATCGGCATATGGATCGACCGCGACGAAGGGCTGATCGGGCACGGCGAGCTGCAACAGACACAGCTCGGGGGCCAGGCGGCCTTCACGTTGAAACTCGGTATCGATCCCCACAACGTCGGCCTCTTTTACGGCCTCGACGAGGGCCTGGAGTGCCGAAGGGGTTTCGATGAGACTGCTCTCGGTGTATGTGCGTTTCGCCATGGCGCCACTGTGTACCGGCACGGGCCATGGAGCAACTTCCACGGTGGCGGCTGCATCACTGGGCCATCACCGTCGGCACGCCGCTCGGTCCATCGCTCGCACTCGAGCGCCACAGCCGATACAGTGTGCCCACCAACGAAGAGAGAGATTGGTCGTGGTCCAGAATCATGCCCTCAACCCCCGCCCCGTCGCCGAAGAGCTCTATCGCCTGCTCAGGGAGATGGACCCCGCCCGCTGGAAAGACGAGTGGGAGGGTAAGGCCCGTGATCGCATGCTGGCGCTTCGTGAGCGGCTGCATCAGATGCTTGAGGATCGCGCCCTGAGCGCGCCCTCTGCCGAGGCCCTCAAAGAGCGCCTCGCTGAGCTGGCCCACTTGATCGAGACCGCCATGCCCCGGCCAGGGCAGCCCGTGGAGCGACTCAAGGGCAGCTGGGGTGAGTTCCGGTTGAAGATGGTGCCGGCCTACGAGCGCCTCGCCGGCACCCTCTCGGGCATGGACATCCACGTGCCCTCACTGCGGCCCACCAACTACCGCCGCAACGTGTTCCACGCCTTCAACGGCATCTGGGCCCTCACCTTCGTGCACCACATCATGTCGATGCTGGGCATCCAGATCTTCGCCGTGGTCTTCACCACCATCTGCTGGACGACCGAGTTCTTGAGGCGCCGCAGCCCCGAGCTCAACGCCCGCATCATGCGGCTGTTCAAGCCCATCGCCCACCCTCACGAGACCTGGCGGGTGAACTCGGCGACCTGGTACGCCACCTCGTTCCTGTTCCTGGCTTTCTGTGGTGATCTCGCCGCCGTGAGCGTGGCCCTCATCGTGCTGGCCCTCGGCGATCCCGCTGCGGCGATCATCGGCCGACGGTTCGGCCGCACCAAGCTGGTCCACGGTCGATCCCTCGAAGGCACCCTGGCCTTCGTGGCCTTCGGCGCCCTCGGCGCCTTCGTCACGCTGTCGATCTACCACCCCGAGTTCACCGCCGCTCAAGCGGTGGCCGTGGCCTTCGCCGGTGCGGTGCCCGGGGCCCTCGCTGAGCTCTTCAGTCGCCGCGTGGACGACAACTTCTCGGTGCCGGTGTGCACCGCCACTGGGGTGCTTGTGTTGCGCGCCCTCGCTGGTTTCTGAGCCCCCTCCCTTCCCCCCTGGAGCCCAACATGTCCGACGGCCACATCGAGGTCCGTGATCACGGCGCGGTGCGGGTGCTGATCTTTCAGCGCCCTGAGCGCAAGAACGCCTTCACCCGGGCGATGTACACGCAGATCAACGCCGCCCTCGACGACGCCGCCGAGGCCCGAGAGGTCAGAGCGGTCCTGTTCACCGGCGCCGGTGATGCCTTCAGCGCTGGCAACGATCTGATGGACTTCATGCAAGATCCTCCCACCGGTGAGGACTCTCCGGTCTTCGGCCTGCTCAAGCGCCTGGTCAGCTTCGAGAAGCCCATGGTCGCTGCGGTGAACGGCGCCGCCATCGGCATCGGCACCACTCTGCTGCTGCACTGCGATCTCGCCTACACCGCCGACAACGCCACCTTCCAGATGCCCTTCGTACCCCTGGGCCTCGTGCCCGAGGCGGCCTCGAGCCTGTTCGTGCCCATGATGGTGGGCCACGTGAAGGCGGCGGAGTTGCTGCTCCTCGGCGAGAAGTTCACCGCCGACGCCGCAGAGCGGATGGGCTTCGTCAACGCCGTGGTGCCCGCAGCACAGCTCATGGAGACGGCTCTGGCGAAAGCCATCCGCCTCGCAGCGCTGCCCCCGGGGGCCGTGAAGCAGTCCAAGGCCCTCATGCGTCGGGCCCAGAAGGCCCTGGTGGCCGAGACGATGACCGAAGAGGGTCGCGTCTTCGTCGAGCGCCTCGCCAGCCCCGAGACTTCTGAGGCGATCCAGGCGTTCTTCGAGAAACGCGCCCCCGACTTCTCGAAGTTCTCCTGAGATGGGTGCCCACGACGACGGGGGCTGGTATCCCCGCAACCTGATCGGCTACGGCGTCACCCCGCCGGATCCCCAGTGGCCCGACGGCGCCCGGCTGGCGCTGTCCTTCGTGGTGAATTACGAAGAGGGCGGCGAGAACACCGTGCTCGACGGCGACGCTGGATCCGAGGTGTTCCTCAACGAGACCCCAGGGGGCACGCCGATCCTCGGGGCCCGGGACATCGAGATCGAATCTCAGTACGCCTACGGCAGCCGGGCCGGGGTCTGGCGCCTGCTGCGCATGTTCCGACAGCGCGGCCTGCGGTTCACGAGCTACGCCGTGGGGCTGGCCATCAGCCGGAACCCCGACGTGGCCCGAGCCATGATCGAAGACGGCCACGAGATCGCCAGCCACGGGCACCGCTGGATCGATTATCAAGACGTGCCCGAAGAAGTGGAGCGTGCTCACATCGCAGCGGCGGTGCAGGCCATCGAAGAGGCCTGTGGGGTCAAGCCCCGAGGCTGGTACACCGGCCGCGTGAGCCCGCGCACGCGTCGGCTGGTCATGGAGCACGGCGGCTTTGATTACGACTGCGACGCCTATGATGACGATCTGCCCTATTGGGTCTCTGTAGGTGAGCAGCGACAGCTCGTGATCCCCTACACCCTCGATCACAACGACATGAAGTTCTGTGTGCCTCCGGGCTTCACCTCTGGGGCAGGCTTCTACAACTACCTCAAAGACGCCTTCGACACGTTGCACGCCGAGGGGGGACGCATGATGTCGGTGGGGCTGCACTGTCGCCTCGCCGGACGCCCTGGCCGCGCTGCGGCCCTTGGGCGGTTCCTCGACTACGTCAAAGGCTTCGACGATGTCTGGATCTGCACCCGAGCCGAGATCGCCGATCACTGGCGCGCCACCCACCCCTGAATCCATCACGAGGGATCATGGTCTCCGAGATCTTCAACCCCGCTCGCTGGCAGCCCGTGCCGGGCTTCGACTTCACCGACATCACCTACCATCGCGCCGTCGATCAGGGCACGGTGCGGGTGGCCTTCAACCGGCCCGAGGTGCGCAACGCCTTTCGGCCGCACACAGTAGACGAGCTCTACACCGCCCTGGAGCACGCCCGAACCACGGGCGACGTGGGCACGGTGCTGCTCACGGGGAACGGCCCCTCGCCCAAAGATGGCGGCTGGGCCTTCTGCTCTGGCGGTGATCAGCGCATTCGGGGCAAAGACGGCTACAAGTACTCCGATGACGCCACCACGGTGCACGATCCCGCGCGGATGGGCCGCCTGCACATCCTCGAGGTGCAGCGCCTGATCCGGTTCATGCCCAAGGTGGTCATCGCCGTGGTGCCCGGCTGGGCTGTCGGTGGCGGCCACAGCCTGCACGTGGTCTGCGATTTGACACTGGCGAGCAAAGAGCACGCGATCTTCAAGCAGACCGACGCCGACGTGGCCAGCTTCGACGGCGGCTACGGCTCGGCCTACCTGGCGAAGATGGTGGGACAGAAGAAGGCCCGGGAGATCTTCTTCCTTGGCCGGAACTATTCCGCCGACGAGGCCGCCGCCATGGGCATGGTGAACGCCTCGATCCCCCACGTCGATCTCGAAGAAACGGCTCTGGAGTGGGCTCGGGAGATCAACGGCAAGAGCCCCACGGCCCAGCGCATGCTGAAGTTCGCTTTCAACCTCGTCGACGACGGTCTGGTGGGGCAACAGGTCTTCGCCGGTGAAGCCACCCGCCTGGCGTATGGCACCGAAGAGGCCCAAGAAGGCCGGGACGCCTTCCTCGAGAAGCGCGATCAGGACTACAGCAAGTTCCCCTACTACTACTGATCACCCCTGCGTCGCGCTCAGCTCCGATCCCGCCCCACCGTCAAGCCCACCATCGCCGCGATGAAGATCGCCACGTAGAGCACCCCGATGGAGCCCTCCACCATGGCCAGCGACTGTGTCTGCGTCGTCGCCGGGGTGATGTCACCGTAGCCCACGGTGGTGAGGGTCATGAAGCTGAAGAACACCAGTGTCTGCCAGCCTGCCTGGGCCTGAATCGGGTTGCCCACATGAAACGAGCCTGGGTTCACGGTCTCGATGAGATCGTAGATTTGGGCGAAGGTGAAGCCCACGAGCAAATAGCCGGAGATGGCCCCGGCGATGGTGCCCGCAGTGAGCCGGGCGCTCATCAACACTTCGTGCATCACCATCACGGTGACGAAGAGATAAAACAGGCCGTACAGCAGCTCGGTACACCAGATCGGCGCCATCTCGGGCTCGATGAAGTCGAGGCAATGACACCCCAGAGCCAGCACGGCCAGCCCACCACTCACCGGATACGCGAAGCTGTGGCCTCTCAGGGCGTAGACCCCCGTGAGCACCCCAGTCATGGCGAGCAAGCCCCCAAGCAACGCGCCGAGCTCCCCATCGGGCACGTAGGGATACGCCAGCATCATGAAGAAGAGCGCCACCATCAGCGGAGCGAATCGATCTCTCTGGCTCGGCAGGCGCTTGAGAGCGCGCGGGGCGTTCATTCGGTGAAGCTCACAGATCGATGCTCAGGTTCAGACCGCCGCCATCATATAGGTTCCCGTCACCGTCCACATCCCATCCCAGGCCGAAGGATCCCCAGATGCGATCGCCGAGCTGTAGCGTAAAGCGTGTGGTGATACGCTGATTGGCCAGCTGTTGCCGGGCCCCGACCCGACCACTGATCAGCCTGCGCCCCGCCATGAACCCCAACTCGCCCCCCCACACCTCACCAAAGGGCCAGAACAGGCGGCTGTGCGCCAGCCACCGCGTCTCCCCGGCCTGGGCGCGCTCACCAGGCAGGTTCGGCGGGATCGGTGGGATCTCCCCGGGACGAGGGGCGTTCGACAGGCGACTGCCCGCCCACTCGGCCAGCGGCCCTGTGACGTCGGTCCACGTGAAGCCCACCTCGAGATGACGCCCCCGGCCCAGATCACTCAACGCCCAGCCCCGGCCCTGCCGCCAGCCCTCGTCGATGCGGCCATTGCGCGACTCGCCTTCGGACAGCTCGGCATACCCCCGCCAACGGGTGGAGGTCTCCAAGGCCAGCGCTGATGCGCCGATCGCCACGGGCCATGTCGGCAGGTGATATTCAACCAGCGCACCGGCGGCCCAGCCATGATCGAGCCGCTGGTGATCGAGGATGCCGTCGTCTGTGTAGACATACGCGGTCTCGAAGGTGGGGATCAGCGCCCCATAGATCTCCACATAGGCCCCAGAGTACTGCGCGCTGACGCCTTCGAGCATCACGATCAATGGCAGCTGCTGGTGATCGACGGTTCGAGGCAATGGCGCCTCTCGGGACTCTGCCAGAGCGTAGGCCACGTCGTTGAACGGATCGACGAGCAGCGCCCTCAGGCTCAGGCGACCCCATCGATCGTCGCGCAGGCCCACAGCGAGATCGACGTCGAGATCTTCCTTCTCCCAGCGCGCATACAGACCGGTCCGGAGGTAGAGCGGCGTGTCGGCGAGCTCGCTCACCTCGACGTCGAGGCGCAGCAACCCGCTCTGGGTGGTGCGATCGGCGCGCCGATCGAGACGCATGCCCACCTTCACCCCATCACCCACTGGAGCGGCCACTTTGATCTCGGCCTCGTGAAAGAATGTGAACTCGTTGATGCTCTGCACCCTCAGCCGGGCGCCGTTGTCCCGCACGGACCACGCCCTGTTGCCCCGTACTGGGTAGTCGGTGACGGCGAGGTCGAAGGCATACTCCGGGTACTGACGGGCATTGAGGCGTTGCTGAAGACCACCCTCGGGATCAGGGCGCCCATGACGATCGATGACGCGCCGCCACTGGGCATCCCAGGTGAGCTTCAACGTCTCGCTGCCGACCTCCTGGCCCTGAGCATGGGCAAAGCGTGCAGAGAGCCCGAGAGCGGACCAGACGGCACAGAGACAGATGAAGGTTTGCAGGGGGTGCACGACCAGGCGTCGCGGATGGGGGGATACAGGCAGACGGCTCTGGAGGTTCAGTTGAGGGTCGCGTAGCCCGTGGACGCGCTCGCATGGGCGATGACCCTGGGCGCGAGCAGGGCGATGACCGCAAGAGACAACACCAGGATCACCCACCACCCGTAGCGCTCCATGAGGGCGCTGGGGGTGATTGCGCTGCTCTGTGTTTTGTTGCTGTGCATCGGCAACCTCCAAAGGACGGCGGAGTGTTCCATTGTGCAGCATCTCTGTCAATCCCCTTGGGTTTCATGGGGTTCTACGCACAATGAGGCGAAATGTAGGGCAATTGTCACCTGATGTGGAGCCCTCCACGACCCCCACGGGACCGCTCGCACCATAAACTCCTGTATGTAGATCCTTTCGGGCGGTAAACCGTGTATCGGCTCAACCCACAGCGGATCCGCCCATGCAGCTCACCGACGTGATTCTTGAGATCGACGGCCCCATCGCCCAGATCACCCTCGACCGACCCGAGGCTCGAAACGCCTACAGCGACGCCATGATCGACAGCCTCGTCGGCGCCTTCGACGCCGTGGAGGCCGATCCATCGGTCAGGTGCATCGTGCTCACCGGCGCCGGCAAGGCCTTCAGCGCCGGAGGCGATCTCAAGGCCATGCGCGACAAGACCGGCATGTTCGCCGGTGGGCCCGCTGACCTGCGGGCCCGATACATCGCGCGGATTCAGCAGATCCCCCGCCGGCTCGCCCGCTGCGCGCTGCCCATCGTCGCCGCCGTCAACGGCCCCGCCATCGGCGCGGGGCTCGACCTCGCCTGTATGTGCGATCTGCGCATCGCCGCCGAGGGGGCCCGCTTTGGCTCGACCTTCACCCGAGTGGGCCTCGTGCCCGGCGACGGCGGCGCGTGGCTGCTCCAACGCGTCATTGGGCTGCCCAAGGCCCTCGACCTGATGCTCACCGCACGCCTCGTCAAGACCGACGAGGCGCTGGCCATGGGCCTCGTCAACCGCGTGGTCCCGCCCGAGCAGCTGCTCGACGAGGCTCGGACCACGGCCACGCACATCGCCAGCAACTCGCCTCTGGCCGTGCGGCTCACCAAACGTGCCGCCTATCAGGCCTACGAGACCTCTCTCGAGGCCGCCTTGGAGCAGGCCGCCACATACCAGGGCATCGTGCAGAACACCGAGGATCACCTCGAAGCCGTAGCTGCCCTGCTCGAAAAACGCACCCCCAACTTCACCGGACATTGATCCCCCACCCCTGAGGAGGCCCATGCACACCCCCACCCCACCGCCGTGGCTGTGGGTGGCCCTGAGCGCCACCGCCACCCTCGGCGCCCCGACCCTCTGGCCCGTCGACGCCGCAGCGCAGAAGCTGCCCGACATCGTCGCCGGCCCGGACCTCGCCAACTCCGCCTCCCCTGTCGAGGCCCCCATCGACGAGGTGGTGGTCTTCAGCGATCGGGCGCGGATCACGCGCCGGGGCATGCTCGCCCCGGGGAAGGGCATGCGCACCTTGCGGTTGCCCGATCTCCCCGGCGGCACGCAGCTCAACACGATCCGTCTCGAAGCCAGGGGCGCCCGCGTGCTCCGGCTGGAGGCGGCCCCCATCGAGCAGGATCAGGTGGCCATCGCCGAGGTCGAGACGCTGCTCAAGGACATCGAAGGCCTCGACGACCAGCTCGTGGGCCTGCGCATGGCAGAGCAAGTCCTCCTGGCGGAGGTGGCGCTGCTCGATCGACTCACGCCGATCCCCCCGACCAAAGAAGGGCAACCTGCTCAGGTGCCTTCGAAGGGGGCCATGAAGCGGGTCCTCGACTTCCTCGACGGGCGTCGCGCCTCTCTCGATGAGGGTCAGGCGAGCATCACGGTGCGCCGCCGCACGCTGTCGAAGACCCGCCAGGAGAAGGTGACGGCGCTGTCTCAATATGACGCCCGGGCCTTCACCGAGCAGCGCGTGCAGGTGACCGCCATCGTCGACATCACCGGCTCGGCGCCGAAGGTGGCCCTGGAGTACTTCGTCCCCGGCGCCACCTGGCGCCCGGATTACGAGGTGGAGTTCGACCCTGCCCGTGGCCGCCTCACCCTCCGCACGGCAGGTCGAGTGCGGCAGAGCACTGGTGAAGACTGGCGCGGAGTGAAGATGGGCCTCTCCACGGCCATGCCCGGCGCCGGCATCGACGCCCCAGAGCTGCTCACCTGGACCCTCGGCGAGAGCCGTCAGTTCATCCCTCAACCCCGCGCCATGCCACAGCGCAGGATCAGCGTGCCTCTGCCCCCGCCGGCGCGGCCGCTGCGCCCTGTGGGCCAGCAGGCTCAGGAGCAGATCAGCGATCTGCAACGCCGCATTCAGCAAACCCTCTCCGGCCAGGCCCTCACGTCGCGCCTGAGCAGTCTGGGGCAGAACCTCGGCGACATCAGCACCATCGTCTCCGCTGGAGAGTCCACGGGTTACGGGTATGGTCGTGGTGGCCTCGGTGTCAGAGGATCCGGCGCCGGAGGCGGGGGCCGAGCCACAAAAGCGACCCCCTCTCGGCCCAAGAAGCGGCCCGCGAGAGCCCGGCGGCCTGCGCCTCCGCCCCCGCCGCCCTCTCCCATGGCCGCGCCAGAGCCCAGCGCTGCGTATGCAGACGATGTCGCCATGGCCGAGTCCGCCTCCGTTGACGCTGTCTCTCTCAGCGGAAGAGCTGCCTCAGCGGGCCCGCGGGTGCGGGCCACCCCCCTCGATCTCTTCGACAACGCCCGGAGCACCCGGCGACGGCTCAGCGATCCCAGCCTGCCCGCCGTGGCCGCTGGTGGCCTCGACTTCACCTGGGATGCCACCACCCGCGTCGTGGTGCCTTCGGGCCCCGACGAGCAGCAGGTACCCCTCGCGGCCTTCCAGGCCCCCATCACTCTGTATTACGAAGCGAGCCCCGGGGTGAGCACCACGGCCTACCTCAAGGGTGAGGTGGCCAATGGCACCGGAGATCCGCTCCTGGCGGGCCCGGTGCGCCTCTTCTCTGGGGGTGACTTCGTGGGCCGCGGCGACATCAACACCGTGGGCGAGGGCGGGCAGTTCCAGTTGCCCCTCGGCGCCGATCAGGACATCCAGATCGTCCGCACGGTGACCCCGAGCAGTCGTACTGAAGGCGTCTTCTCCAAGAGCGACGTCACCGTCTACACCACCAAGATCCAGGTGGCGAACTACAAGCGCCGGGCCATCGACATCCAGATCACTGATCAGATCCCCAAGTCGCTGCGGGAAGACATCAAGATCAAGAAGACCAAGGCCAGCCCCGAGGCTGCCGCTGGCCCCGACACCGACGGCATCATGCGCTTCGATCTGCGCCTGAAAGCCGGCGCCACGAAGACCATCGAGTTCACCTACACCATCGAGCGCCCCGCCGACTGGCGCTTGTGGCAGCAGTGAGGAGGCCCACATGAGACTCACCCGTATTCAGGGGATGACCTTCGGGCTGCTCCTCGGCGGCCTCGCCGCTCAAGCCCAGGGCGCACCCGCAGCATCGGAGACCCCGATCAAGAAGGTGCTCGTACTCTCGGACCGGGCCCAGGTGACCCGCGAGGCAAAGGTGCCATGTACAGATGGCGCCGCCACGGCCCGCTTCTTCCCGCTGCCGGCGACGGTGCAGCTCGAGAGCGTGCACGCCCAGGGCGCCGGGCAGACCCGAGCTGTGGGCACCGCTCAGCGACAGCGCACCCTCGACGAGGCCATCGATCCCCGAGCTGAGGCCCTCAAGACCGAGATCATCGCCCTCGATGACGAGATCATGGCCTTGAGCCGACAACTGCAGCGCCTCGACGCGCGGCACAACCTCTCGTCGCAATACAGTGATCGCATCGTCGACGCCATCAACGGCCGCATGCTCGACCCCAACGGCAACTGGGATGTACCGGAGTGGGGCCGCAACCTCGATCAGCTCCAGGCGGAGCACACAGGCCGTACTCAAGCCATCCTCGATGTGCAGCGCACTCTCAGGGAGAAGCAGCGCGTACTCGATCGCAAGCAGCAGGCCCTCGGCCGTCTGCAAAACGGCGCGGGACGCACGGCCCTCGAGGTCGAGGTCAGCGCCAGCTGCAAGGGCCCCCAGGCCAGAGTGCAGCTCTCGTACATCGTCTCCGGTGCTCAGTGGAAGCCCGAGTATGATCTGCGCTTCGTGCCTCAGAGCAGCGGCTCGAGCAAGGGCACGGTAGAGCTGACGGTGGGCGCCATCATCCAGCAACGTACTGGAGAAGACTGGGAGGACGCTCAAATCATCCTCTCCAGCGCCCGGCCCCGCCTCGGCGGAGAAGCCCCCAAGCCTGCCCGCCTCAACGTGACGGGCAACAAGGGCAGCAAGGACAAGGTGCTGGTTCAGGCCCGCGAGCGGCGCGAGAAGCTCGACGCGGGTAACACCCCCACCGACGCGCCTTCCGGCGCCACGCTGGACGACAAGGGCCAGTCGGTGACCCTCACCCTGCCCCGCCGCATCAGCGTCGCCGCTGATGGCCGCCCTTACTGGGTCCCCGTCGACCTGCGAAAGACCAAGGGGGAGCAGTTCCTGAGCGTGATCCCCAAGCTGTCCCACCGCGTCTGGCGCAAGGTCCGCTTCAAGAACCCCGCGCCCTATCCGCTCATGGCGGGCCTGACCCACGTGTTCCGTGGCGGCGACTACGTAGGCGACACCTCTATCCGCCATCGAGGCCCTGGCGCCCCCATCGAGGTGGCGCTGGGTGTTGACGAGGGCTTCAAGGTAGAGCGCAAGGCGGCGAACGAGCAGACCCGCAAGCCGGGCATGTTCCAGAGCGCCAAGAAGATGGAGCGCGCCTACGAGATCATCATCGAGCGCAAGGCCCGAGGCTCGGCAAAGCTGGAGATCACCGAGAACCTGCCGCTGAGCCGAGTGGACAAGGTGAAGGTGGATCTCGACAAGAAGGGCACGACGCCGGGTTACTCGATCGACAAGGATCGCGGCTTCATCACGTGGCCTCTCAAGCTGAAGGCCAACGAGAAGGAGACGATCTCGCTGAGCTACACGATCCGCCTCCCCGACGACTGGAAGGTACAGTAGCTCCGACGCTCCGGCGGCGTCAGCCGTCGTGAGCGCGGCGATTTCACGCACAGCTGCGGCGGGCAAATGCTCGACGCAGCGCTGCTGCGCCTGCGCTTTCCCCACCACAGCTGCACGCGAACTCACCACGCTCACGACGACTGCCGCCACCTCCGCGTCTCCGCGGGGCACGTGCACAGGTGGGTTATGGCTTTGTTGGGCTCTTTGGGACTTCTGACTGCCGCCACCTCCGCGCCTCCGCGGGGCACGCGCATGGGTGGGTTATGGCTTTGTTGGATTGGAGTGGGGCTGTTGGGGTTGACGGCTTGTTTTGATGGCATATGAGGGTGACTTGCGAGATGTGGTCGGTATGGCTCCCTGCCATTTCAGGGTTATCGTGTCTCTTACATTTACTCACACCGACAATACATACAAAAAATGCCTTCGATCACTGGCACTTACAAAAAAGTCGACAAAATGTCACATAAGGGCTTGATCACTGCTGACGAGGTGACTAACAATTCTCTTCGTAGGGTTGAGGTTGGCTCTACGGAACACCACCTCCCTTCAGAAACACCAAACAATTTGCACTGATACTCCTAGGAGAATTGGCGTGTCTTGTTCTGGTGCATGTGCATGTAACCTGTAGGGTGTTGTGGCTGACTCACATCAACCGTGGCACACATGCAATGCATGTATATTTGATGGGATTCGAGCGTACACACACCAAAACTGCAGACCTCGTGTTGGCAAGATGGAGTGAAAGAAACAACCGGCTCTTGGACCAGGACCTCGCGTCTTGTGCTCAGGTTCATCGTTTCTTGTACGTAGACAGCCTTATTTGCTCAATGACAGGTGCTTGCACCTGTACCCTTCTCAAGGGTGTGGATTGATGCCCTCTGTGGGGCCGCATTTCAGTCCTTTCGGGGATTGGCTACAGAACTCATCCAATGGGCCATGTAGGCGGTGCTGCTTGGACACAGACAGACCTGAAGGCATGAGCAGGTAAGTGGTGGATGGTGGATACGATGGTTGGGTTTACCCAGTTGACGTACTGCCAGTCAGGCCTGAGTTCAGGCCATGAGCGCACATGATGGCGAACGCTCCACATATGTGAGGTGGGTCGCCATGATGGGCATGAGAGCACACATGCATACAGAAACATTCTGCTTTCGGGTGGATGAGTATGTATGCACATATGTCTCTGACATCGGTTCGCACGTGAGGTCGAAGGTCCCCCTTCAACCAAACTGGCGAGTACATTGATGACAGAGTCGAGGAGAGAACGACACGGAGAGAGGCGTCTTGGGTCAGAATACGTGCACATAGATGGCGAATAGACATCGTGCGCCCTGACCTTTGCCGAGCGTGTATTGACTCATCTCAGGTTCGACCTGTCGAGTTTGAGAGTTGAAGCACTCGTCAATGCTGCACATTCGACCCCGAGCAGATGTATTCCATATATCGGTTTGATGGTTCGTGTGGCACTGATGGCTTCAGGGTTCATCACACTCATTGGCCCGAAGGTGCCTTGTAAAACTGTTTGATTCAGAGACGCGAACGCGTACTGCACGTGCCGGCTTCAAGCCATGCACCTGTGCCCACCTTTCGGGGTGCGGTGTGGGGCGACGGTGAGGGCAGGTATGGTCTGGCGTCGATGTCTGGCTCTTCACGGAGAAAGGCAGCGGCGGTCACCCATGACCAGCAGCATGCATTCAGGCGCTTTGGAGAGGTTTTACGAGGATGTAAGGTCAGAGAGCTGTGGTGCCAGGCGACTGGGGTTGCCACACGAGACGGTCGTGATGCGAGACAGAAACACCTCGAGACAGAAACACCTCGAGACAGAAACACCTCGAGACAGAAACACCTCGAGACAGAAACACCCTGAGACAGGAGCACCGCGGGACAGTCAGCTGAAGGGCTTGCCTTGATGATGACAGTTTCGACACAGCCCCTGCCTTGAGAGAGTGACTGCCTCGAAAAAGTGACTGCCTCGAAAAAGTGACTGCCTCAAAAAAGTGACTGCCTCAAAAAAGTGACTGCCTTGAGAGAGCGACTGACCCTCGAGTGTGCAATTGACTGAGACATGACACATTCGGAATGCACGATCAGCGACGACAGGCAACCTTGCCAGGCACATCGTCAGATGTGCACCCAAGCCCAGTCGAGGCCGAGCGCACTGCAGCAATGCAGCGCCATCAGTCGCCCCTGAGCGAGAGTGTACGACTGATGTCTGGTGACAGTCCGGAGCCGCTGATAGCAGAGACGGCGTGAAAGCGCTGTTCAGCTGGCCCCTCCTCGGAGGTGACCAGTCTTCTGTCACGGAGCCGGCGCGGTGGCCTTCCCTTTCAGGGCCGGCCGCTGAAACGGTGCCTGCGCAGAGTGCGACGTTTCTCGAAGACCACGCGACGGCGTGGGCAACTCGACGGACAGACGACCCGAGGCTTCGGTTTTGGGCAGACGGTCTAGAGAGCGCCTCGCCATACACATACAGCCCTGCTTTCGGGTGTGGCGGTGTGTTGTGCTGGTCGACATTCAGAACGCTGAGGCGTGTTTGCAGGGTACCATGCGGCACACTTTGGCAACTCTGACGTGACTGTTCTTCTGCACTGTACTTTCACGGGGCGCCTTCGGGCCTCTGTAGGGTGCGGTGCCTTCGAGTGCTCATCCTGAGAATGGGTGTGTTTGCCTTTGGGCCAGATGCATCGATTCGAGGGCCTGCCAGCGTTGATGGCTCTCTCTGGTTTGATGTTCCGCCAACCTCAGCCCGTTTTTTCTTTCTCTACCCCCCTTTGCCTTTGCGTGTCGCTTGAGCCATCGTGTCGCTCACGATGACATCACCATCACTCCACATCGCAGTTCTGGGTGCCGGCTTTGCCGGATGTGCAACCGCCATTCATCTGGGCGCACTGGGCCACCGCGTCACCTTGATCGAACGCGTGCCCGAGCCTGCCCCCGTGGGCGCCGGCATCATCGTGCAACCCACGGGCATGCATGCCCTGAGCACCATGAGCGCGCTCAGCGAGGTGCTTCGTCTCGGAGAACCCCTCACCGCTTTGTGGTGTCAAGGGCATCGCGGCCAGGCGATCCTCGATTTGCCCTATGCGCACCTGCATCCCGAGCTCTTTGGTTTGGGTTTGCACCGTGGTGCTCTCTTCGAAGTGCTCTTTGATCGGGCCCGCGCGCTCTCTGAGCGTGTGTGCTGCGGTCTGGAGGTCAGCAGGCTGCGCCCTGCGGACATTGGCGGCTCTCCTCGGTGGCACCTCGAAGACAAGGCTGGTCGTCGCTTGCCTGATCCCGACACGCCAGCCTTCGATCTCGTCGTGGTGGCCACGGGGGGCAGCACCCTGCTCGAAGGCGGACCTCGCCTCAAACGCTCCGTGAAGGTGTACCCCTGGGGAGCGCTCTGGGCGGTGTTGCCTGATCCAGGTGGGCCTCACCTCCCTGCTGAAGGCGGACGCCTGTTCCAGGTGGCCCGGGGCACTCACACGCTGTTCGGGCTGTTGCCCAGTGGGGCCTTGTCGGGTGCGCCATCAAAGAAGACCGTCAGCCTGTTCTGGAGCCTGCCCCTCGATGCATATGATGGCTGGCGCACCCGCGGGCTGGCGGACTGGCGTCAACGCGTCTTGTCGTTGTGCCCGGAGTCCGAGCCCGTCATCGACCTCATCGAATCACCTGAGCAGTTGCTCCTGGCCCGTTACCGCGATGTGCGCATGAAGCCCTGGGGGCGAGATGGCGTGCTCTACATCGGCGACGCCGCCCACGCCACCAGCCCCCAGTTGGGCCAGGGCACCAACCTCGCCCTCATGGACGCAGTGGCCCTCGGTACGGCGATGGCGTCACTCACCGATGCCGACGCTCTCCCCGCTGTGCTCGCACACTATCATCAGCTGCGGCGTGCCCACCTGCGCTGGTATCAGCGGGCCACACGATGGCTCACGCCGCTGTTTCAGTCGAACCTGCGCCCCATTGGCCCACTGCGAGATCTCGCTCTCGGCCTCGGTGGTCGGATCCCGTACATCCGCCGTCAGATGCTGGCCACGATGTCAGGGGTGAAGCTCGGTACCCTGTGGCCGAGCATCCCCCTGAAACCCATCGTGAAATCCATCACGCATGATAAGTCTTGATTTGGAGGCGGGCTCCATGATGTGAAAGAGGGGTGAAGCTCTTCGCACCACCGCTGCCCAGCGAGGTCCGTACCCGGCCCCGCGCCCTCGTCTCCATCATGGTGGTGGCCTTTGTGCTGCTCCCGCCTGTGATCTCGGCCCTCGCCCGGGCCTGAGACGGCAATAGCTACTCGAACAGCTCTGGGTCTTCTCTGCTCGGTGTCTCGTGCGTCGCCTCTCGAGGGGTGAGCTCTCCCGTGACCATCTGTACGGGGATCGGCGCCGTGGCTTGACCCGCGTAGAGGCTCATGTGAGGCAGCGGGATCTCGATGTCGTGCTCGTCGAAGGCCTGCTTGATGGCGATGAACATCTCGCTCTTGGTCCCGAGGTGGTTCCCTGTGGCCACCCAGAACGAAAACCGCAGATCGATCGACGAAGTACCAAAGGCCAGGGGCACACACTGAGGCGCCGGCTCCTCGAGACAGGACGGGTGCGCATCGGCGACAGACATCAGCACCGCCACCACACGCTCAAGATCTTCTTTGTAAGCGACGCGCAGGACGAGATCTGCTCGACGGATCGGAAACCGCGTGAGGTTGGTGAGCTGGCTCTTGATGAGGGTCTCGTTGGGCACCCGCACCATCAGGTTGTCGAAGGTGCGCAGTTTCACAGCCATCAAGTCGATGGACACCACCTCGCCTTTGGTGTTGCCCACCTCGATGACGTCACCCACCACGAAGGGGCGCTCAGCCACGAGGAACAAGCCGCTGATCAGGTTGGAGGTGGAGGTCTGGGCAGCGAAGCCCACGGCGACGGTGAGCAGACCCGCGGCACCGAGGAGCACGCCGAGGTTGAAGCCCCAGGCGTTCAAGGCCGCCCCGAACAAGATGAAGAACATCACATACTGCACCCCCCGTCGGGCGATCATCGCCGACTGAGGGCTGCCGTGTCGCTCGGCGATGTTGGCGGCGCTTCGGGCGGCCCACCGGGCCACGGGCCAGCCGAGGACCAGGATCAAGAGCCCCTGCAGCAGGCTCATGAGCCGATCGCCGGTGAGCCAGGCGCTGACGGCGTCGATCATTTGTCCCATCTCAGCCTCCACTCCGCCGCAGCCGGCTGAACATGCGGAAGATCAACGGATCGGTCACCGGCAGCCGCCGCTCGCCGATCTTCACCCCATCAGTGATGGTCGGTGGCGCCCCAGGGATGATGCGCACCGGCAAGGGCTCGGTGCCCCCGGCCCACTCTGCCTGTACGGACTCGGTCCACAGCCCTCCGGCATCTCGATACATGGCCAGGTGATCGGTGGGCAGACTCAAACGCTCCACGGTGAGGCCATCTGAGTGTCGGTTGTGGATGATGACTTCGGTGGCCACCCGATAACGCAGGCCCAGCAAGGCCTCGACCCGCATGCGCGCCGCCGTGCGCCCGGCATAGCACAGCACGCCCTCTCGAAAATTGGGGCCGAACCACGTGTCCGAGGGGCGGTAGGTGGGCAGCTCCATGATCTGCACCCCACCGATGTGCACACCACACCACATGGGGGTGGTGACATAGATGATCGCCTTGCCCTCGGGCGGCACCCACAGGGGCTCGTCCGGGCGGACCACGACAGGCCGATCGGCCAGCATGGGGGTGATCTGCACCTCGTCGATGTCGGTGGCGGCGAAGCGGCTGGCGTGGAAGCCGTCAGGGGGTGGCTCGAGGGTGGAAGTGTCATGCACCGCGCACGACCAGACCTTCGCTGTGGGATCTTTGTCGCTCCACCACACCACGCGCCAGTCATCGGGGCGATGGGTCAGCTCCAGAGTGAGCGGGCCCAAGTGCCATCGGATGGTCTGGCCTTGTTCGATGCTGTGGGGCTCGAGTGGATCGAGGGTGTCGTGCATGGGCACCTGCTCAATGGCTGAGAGCACGCGACAGCTCAGCGCTGAAGCTCAGATGAGACAGTGGCACACCCTCACCCCCTCGGCCAGATGCCCCACGACCTCATGAAGCCTCTACGGGATCCGACTCTGGCGCCTTGAGGGCCGGCCAGACTGACGCTGGGGCAAAGTCGAGGAACCTCCGGGCAGTGGCGAGCAGCCCCTGAGCTTCTACAGCTGCCATCTCACCGAAGTTCTCTGAGAGAGCCGTCATCAGCTCGGCGTCGGCGAGCCGATGCAACGCTGAGGTGAGATCACCGCCGATGGCCTCTGCCTGACGCACTGCCCCCTCGACACGGGCGTTGAACTCGGTGAGGTCGAGGGCCTGCTCTGCCCGACGATGCTCCAACTCGATGGCCTTCACCGCCTGCTCGTTGGCGAGGCGCCGCTCGAGGATCTCGGCGACCCGCTCGGTGTCGGCGAGCTCCTGGGCCCGCTCCAGAGCGGCGAGGCTCGCCAGCTGCTCCCGGCGAGCCAGCTCTCCCTCGTGCACCCGCTGAGCCCGTGCTTCGGTGAGGGCGAGGCCCAGCAACTCGGTGGCCTGTGACTCTTCGAGCAAGGCGCGCTCCACAGCCTCGAGGCGACGGCGACGGGCGAGGGCGGCCTCTTGATGGGTGATCTCGATCTCTTCTTTGATCACCCCACGCTGCGCCTCGGCGAGCAGCTGAGCCACCTCTTCGTCGGCGACTTCCAGGCCCAACACCTCGACGTCGTACACCCGCATGCCGTTCTCTTCGAAGCGCAACCCTGGCCGCGCGCCGCTCTCGGGCCGAGGGCCCAACAACGCGTCGCGGATCAGCTCGGTGATCGAGGCCCTGAGGGCTCTGATCGAGCGCTGGCGGGCGAGGGCTTTGATCTTCGACCGGGTGTGATCACACAGCAGCTTCACGTAGTCCGCTACGGCGAACCACTGCTCGGCGGGGCCCTCGAAGGTCACCCGATGGGTGAGGTGAATCTGCGCCCGGACCAGATCGGCGGTGATCACCTCGACCTGATCGGAGACTTTGTTTCCCGCGACTTGCAGGTGGGCGGTGTGCAGTGGATCCCGATCCGTCTTGGGCGTGCCCGTGGACAACGACAGCGGCTGCACGGTCTCGTCGTAGGCCAGCATCACCGAGGCGGGGCCTTGCACCACCCGGCGTGCCCCTGCTCGGTCGACGATCTGCACCGCGTGACCGGACCAGATATCAAGGGTGATCACTCCATCGGCGCCGCCGTCGAGGGTGAGCGTGCGCGGGCCCTCGAAGGTGGTGGGCCGAGTGAAGGCGTCACCGGTGAAGGCGCTCTCTCCAGCTGCGCTCTGTTGCTGAGCGCCCTTGCTCGATTTTTGTGGCCGGCTGGAGGCCTCCGCGCCGTGCTTCCCCTGCGTGTGGCGCCGCCGAGCCCCCTCGTCGCCAGGGAACATCAGGGCGCACTCTCGAGGCGTGAGCACGCGGCGAACGATGACCTCACGGCGCGGATCGGGCAAGCACATGGTTGGCCCCGCCTTCAGGGTGATCTCGCCGGTGATGCGATCGAGCAGGTAGCGCCCTTCTCCTCTGGGGATCGCCAGAGCGCGGTGTACCTCGTGGCGACCGTAGCGGATGATGGCGTGCTCCTCTCGGGGGAAGTAAATCTCGTCCTTCCCCGTGAGGAACAGCTCCTCCCCTTCTCGATACGCCACGCCCTCTTCGTCGGTGTAGGGGGCGATGACCTTCACGTGGACACCGGTGATCTCCGACAGCTCGATGGCCTTTGACTTGCGCTGGCCGCCCCGCTCGAGGAACCGCTCCCCAGGCTCGGGGAACACCACCGCTTCGCCACGGACCGAGCGCTTCCGGCCGTCATCGGCGACGAGCACGCAGTATTCGAGGCGCTGCAGCGTCACCGCCTGCCGTACAAAGCGGCCTGCAGAGTCGGGGATCACCTCCACCCCCGTGGGCGGAATATAGAAGCTGACCTCGGTGCCCTTGATGATGCGTTGCTCCCCAGCGATGAAATCCGGCGGCTCTGGGGCCTCGCCTTCTCCGATGCCGCCCCTGGCCAAGGCGGCCCACCAACCTGCTCGGGCGGCTTCGACATCGTAGATGCGTACGTAGATATAGGTGTTGGAGCGCAGGCGGTGGCCCTCGATCACCTTGGCCATCTGCCCGGGCCACAGAGGAAACGAGGCTGGCCCCGAGACGATGACCTTGCGGCCCACGTCGAGATCGGGCTGGGCGTTCGAGTTGCCGGGGGTGGGGTGGGCGCCGTTCTGGGCGGGGTTCTTGAGCACGAGGTACCAGTTCGCTGGGGCCGTGGCGAAGAGACACACGGCGTCTGAGAGATCTCGGTGCTCGAAGCGCTTGCTCTCGCCGTTGAAGACCACCGGCTGGTCGGTTTGAGCCAGGCTGGTCTTATTGGGCCCGACGTAGCAGTTCACATGGCCCTTGGTGGTGTCGAGCACGTAGGCATACTCGTTGGGGGCCAACACCATCTCTCGCTCTCGACGCTCGCTCGCCATCGGCTGCTCCTGTGACTCTGATGTACGTGAGGCACGGGCATGAGCAAGGGTCGATCCAACCCCGGCGCACCGCCATTGACTGTGGGGGTGATCTGTTCTGACTGCTCGAAGTTGGATCAACTGCGCCATCTTTGATCAGGCGCGCCACACACGGATTCTTCAAGCATGCATCTGATTCATCCGATGCATGCAACATGGACTCCCCCATTACCCCCGCTCAAATCGCCGAGCTGACCAGCGAGCTGGTCTGTATTGCCGACACCGATGGCAACTTCTTGTGGCTCAATGATCGCTGGGAAGCCACCCTCGGGTGGTCCAAGGAAGAGTTACGCGCTCGGCCCTTTCTCGACCTGATCCATCCAGAAGATGTCAGGGCGACCCAGATCGAACTCGAATCTCTCAAGCAAGCGCAGGACACAGTCAACTTCATCACCCGCTATCGCTGTAAAGACGGGCGCTGGCTGCATCTGGACTGGAACGTCGTGCTCACCCCCAACAAGGTGTTCGTCGCCGCCGCCCGCGACGTCACCGAGTCGTTCATCCGCGAGCAGGAGCTCGGCTTTCGAGCCCACCTGCTGCAAATGGCCGAGGGGATGGCTCAGGTGGGGCACTGGCGTGTCGACACCAGTACCGAGGTGGTGTACTGGAGCGATCAGGTCTACGCGATCCATGGTCGGCCCAAGACCTACCAGCCCCGCCTCGCCGACGCCATCGAGGCCTACCACCCTGATGATCGGAACTTCGTACAACAGGCCGTGGAGCGGGCGATCCGCGACAAGGCAGGTTTCGACTTCGAACGCCGTATCGTCCAGCCTGGCGGGGACATCAGGACAGTGCACAGCAAAGGGCAGGTCCTCATTGGTGATGATGGGCAGGTGGCCTCCATCTTCGGGGTGTTTCAGGACGTCACCGAGCTGCGGCGACGAGAGCGAGAGCTCGAGCTGCTCAACGAAGACATCAACAGCCGTATGGACGAGCTGTCGAACCGCACCGACGAGCTGGAGCTGCTCTCGGAGCTTGCTGATCTGCTGCAGAGCACCGAGTCGGAGAGCGAGGTCTACGATGTCTTGTCGTTGATGATGCCGACGCTCTTCGAACCGCTCTCCGGTGCTGTGTACATCGTGCCTTCGTCGAAACGCACCGCCGTCCGGAGTGTGGAGTGGGGCACCCCCTCGCAAGAGACGATCATCAGCATCTCTGATTGCTGGGCGTTGCGTCGTGGTCGCAGCCACCGGTTGAGGGCTGATCGCGGTCTGATCTGTGCCCACCACACCCACCGCCCCGAAGGCGGCAGCGTCTGCAGTGTCATGATGGCTCAGGGTGACAGCGTGGGCATGTTGGTGCTCACAGCAGGGGCCGAGCATGCTCAACTGCTGCAGCAAAAGGCACGGCTGAGCGACACCGTGGCAGACCAGATGGCCCTGGCGGTGAGCAACGTACGTCTGCGAGAGAGCCTGCGCGAGCAGAGCATCCGCGACGCTCTGACCCGTCTCTACAACCGCCGGTACATGGACGAAGCCATCGAGCGGGAGTTCGGCCGAGCGGTACGGCGGGGTCAGCCTGCGAGCCTGGTCATGCTCGATCTCGACCACTTCAAGCGGTTCAACGATGACTATGGTCACCTGACCGCAGACACACTGCTTGAGTCGTTCGGCGCCACACTCACGAAGCTCATGCGTCAAGAAGACGTGGCGTGTCGGTGGGGAGGCGAGGAGTTCCTCATCCTGTTGCCGGAGACCGACGCCCAGGGGGCGGTCCAGGTCATGGCCCGGGTGCACGAGCACCTGGCGAAGCTGAGGGTGGTCACCGCCACGGGGCAGCCCTGTCGGGCAGTGACGGCGTCTATGGGGGTGGCCTCGTTCCCCACTCACGGCCATCACCCGCAGCAGGTGATCCGCGCTGCGGACGAAGCGCTCTATCTCGCCAAATCACAGGGGCGGAACCGCACGGTGATCGCAGCGGCAGAGGGGGTGGAAGCCTCGTCTCACGTGACCAGCCCTACCGCTGACACCTGAGCGGGCTACTGCACCTCGATCTCGATGGGTAGAGCCTCTGATCCCACATCGGGGTTGTAGTAGCTGTAGATCCGGCTGCGGGGGGCCTCGGCGCGGATCGGATCCCGAGCCACGAGGCGGTAGCTGAACTCGACGGGCGCGTCGGGCCGCACCTCGGTGAAGTAGAGCAGCAGCTGGCGCTCGGTCCGCTCGTACTTGCTGAACACCCGGTTGGTCACCAGATCGTCGAGATCGCTGGTGATCAGGTCGAAGCCCGGGGGCAGACCCAGATCCACCATGACCATGTCGGAGAAAGCCACGTCGTTGTTGGTGATACGCACCGTGGCGGTCACCGTGTCGTCCACGGCGAGCTCGGTGCGATCGTAGCTCACCTCGATGCTCAAGGGGCCCTCGCCGGGCATCACCGCGGGCCACGGAGCGTGCCAGCCGCTCACGACGCCGTACTGCAGGTTGCCCTCGCCGTCGATAACCACGCTGACCTCGTGCTGCTGACCGGCCTCGACGAAGGTGGACAAATCAGCCTGACGCATCACGTCGCTGTTCTCCGGGGTCAGGGTGAACGACGCCCGCTCCATGCCGTCGACGAGCACCCGCACGGTGGCGTCGGCACTGTCGTCGCGGCCGCCCTGCAGCGACTTCAACAGGCACTTGATGGTCCACACGGTGCCTGCAGTGGATCCCCAGGCGCCGCTGGGGCTCTTCTGGGCCACGAGCCAGGCCAGAGCAGCCTGGGTGAGGGCGGGCTTCTGGTTGGCGGCGAGCAGGGCGTGAGTGGCCAGCGCGGTGGTCTCGATGAAGGCCGGCTGACCCTGACCATAGGTGGTGGTCTGCTCGTCGGTCTGCCAGTGCTGACCGGGGATGTCGTCCACGGCGTCTTCGACAGTCTCTTCGAGGCGGCCGAGCAGGCGGCCCGTGAAGGCGTCGTCGCGGTTGAAGGCCACCATGAAGTTCGCCGCCAGGGCGAGGCTGTAGGTGCCCAAGCCGGCCTCGTTGGCCTGCAGGAACTGCTGGGCCTTGGCCATGGCGGGGCCGTTCTCGCCGGCCTCGGCGAGGGCGAAGGCGATGTAGGCGGTCACCGCCACGGGATCGCTCAGCTGGCCGGTCTCGTCGAGGCCCCGTGCGGCCTCCCAGTGACCATCCTCGAACTGCTGGCTGAGCAGCCACGCCCGCGTACGCTCGATCATGTCGGCATCTACGGGGCGCACCTGGGCCATGTCGGTGAACTCGAGCAGGCCATAGGCGGTGAGCACGGTGTGAGAGGGCGGGTTGCCGAACCACTCGAAACCGCCACCATCGACCTCGAAGGTGAGCAGGCGCTGGTAGCCGGTGTTGATGTACTCATTGGCTCGCAGCATCAGCTCGGGGCTGCCGCTCTGGGTCTCGTCCATGTAGCGGGCCACGAGCACGTTGGGCCACGTGCTCGAAGAGGTCTGCTCAAAGCAGCCCGAGGGCATCTGCAGGATCCCATCGAGGCCTTCCACCACCGAGGCGAAGACCCCAGGGTAGAGCTTCACCAGCAGGCGCTCGGAGCCCTCGATGGCGTCATTGGGGATGCTGATCGTCTGGGTGACGGTGCCATCGAGGGCACCCGAAGCCACAGACTCGACCTTCTGGCCGTCGGGCTCCACCAGGATCGTCCGGGCCACCCCATCGCTCAGGGCTTCGCCCCGGGCGATGACGGTGAGCTCGTGCACCCCGACGCGCTCCACCTGCAAGGGCAAGCGCACCCCAGCGACCTCGCCGGCCTCAAGATCGAGCACGATCTCTTCGGGGCCTTCGAGACTGAACCAGTCACCGGCCTGTACCTGCAGCCGCACCTGCTGGGGGCGGTCGAGGTAGTTGTAGACCGCCACGGGGGCCGAGAAGGCGTCACCCCGGGTGAGCGTCGCGGGGAAGTCGATGTCGACGAAGAAGTCCTGGAACACACGCACCCCACCCTCGCCGGAGCCCAGCAGGCCCGTGGCGGAGTTGGCCAGGGCAGAGACCCGCCAGGTGGTGATGCTGTCGGCGAGGGGCAGCGTGAGGGTGGCCTCACCGTTGCCGTCGGTGATGAGGGCCGGCTCCACGAAGAGGGTCTCGGGGAAGTTCCGGCGCACCCGCACGCCACCGCCGCCATTGCCATCGGCGTCGGGCTCGGCCTCGGGGTCTGCCACAGCACCACCGCCGGCCTGAGGCGGCGGCGCCCCTTCTGCGGCCTGGTCGAAGTCGCCTTCGTCGTCGAAGCGGGCGTCACCACCAGGCACAGCCATGGCATAGATGTTCAACGTGACCTCGACATCATCCTCGGTGCCGGCGATCTCGTCGGGGCCCGAGGCGGAGAGGGCCAGGTTCCAGTTGTCCCGGACCGACAAGGACATGGGCTTGCCCCAGGGGTCGTACAAGAACTCGCCTCGGGCGCTCACCCAGGCCTGCACGTCGAAGTTCCAGGGATCGACAGAGGCGTTGATCGCCTCGATGAGCGGCGCGGCGTACACCTGCAAGCGCGCCTGGACGATGGGCCGCACCACGTTGGGCACGCCGGCGCGGGCCTCGGCGTAGGTGTTGATGGCCACGGGGTGCGTGTTCACCTCGCCGCCGGCGGCGAAGAGCATGCGGGCGTGGGCCTGCCGAGTGGCCTCAACGGCCTCGGCGTCTTCACCCTCACCAGCCTCTGCGGAGATCAGCGTCGACAGCCCCGGCACGCCCACCTGATAGCGGGGCTTGGCCAGCTCACCCTCGATGCGGAAGTAGGTGTCGAGCAGCCCGGGGCGGAACTCCATGAGGCTGTAGACCGCCTCGTCGACGCCCACGAGGCCCACGGCGGCAGCCTGGCCTTCACCCTCTGCGTCGGCCACGCGGATGGTAAGGGTGGCCTCTTCACCGGGGGCGTACTCTGCCCGATCTGCGTTGATGCTCACCTTCAGGCCGTCGGCAGCGTCGACGTACACCTGCGCGGTATCGCGGCGGATGCTGCTGCCCTGGGCGAGGTAGTAGGCCCCGATGGTGAGGGGACCGGTGTGATCAGGGGTCAGGGTCAACTCGAAGGGTGCCCGGCCGTCAGCGTCGGGGCGCACCACGTCGGTGAGCACGGTCTGACCCTGGCGCACCACGTCGATGTAGACCCGATCTGAAGCCCCAGAGACGATGATCTCACCGCTGAGGGTGTCGCCGACGGCATAGAGCGAGCGCGCAGGACGCACGAGCAAATGCCCTGCCGGCGCAGGATCACCCGCTGCAAAATCGAAGGTGCTGGTGACCTCGCCATCGGCAGAGGTGCTCACCACCCGCAGGCTGAGCTGGGCGTCGGCGGTCATCACCTCCACGTCACCGAGGCCCTGGGCGTCGGTCTCGGCCTCTACAGCGGGGGCGCCATTGACCTCGATTTGGTGCACGGCGGCCACAGGGCGGCCGGCGGCGTCTACGCTGCGCAGCAGCAGCTTCTGGCTCACCCCAGGCACGTGATCGCCCCCCTCGGGCACCACGGTGATCTCCAGGGGCCCTCGGGCCACACGGATGGTCCGGGCCACGCTCCGGGCCTGCCCTGCGGTGTCCGTAACCTCGAGGGCAAGCTGCAGCGCGCCGCCCCCCTGCTCCAGAGGCAGGCCCACAAGGTAGTCGGGCACCAGCATGTTGAAGCGGTACAAGCCCTCTTCGTTGGTGGTGCCGGCGATCTCGGCGAAGACGTTCTCCTGCACGTCGAAGGTGGAGCCGGCGAGGCGCACGTTGGCGCCGGCGACAGGCTTCCCGAAGAAGTACCGGGCGTGCACGGTGCCCACCATCTCGTCGCCGGCGAAGTACACGTCTTTGTCGAGCTCGATGTCGAGGTCGAACTTGGGCAGGGCGTAGCGCTCCACGGTGACGGTCTTCTCGGTCACCGTCTCACCGACGGTGGCCACGATCCGGTAGCGGCCCATGTTCACCTCGCGAGCGAGCTTGAACTGGGCCGAGGCCACACCGTAGTCGTCGGTGTCGAGGGCGAGCCGCTCCACCTTGTTGTCCTTACCGTCGTAAATCTCGAAGACCACCTCGGCGCCGGCGTCGGGGGTCAGGTTGGGCCGCACAAGGGAGAGGGCCCGCAGGTGCATGACCTGACCGGGCTGGTAGAGGGGCTTGTCGGTGGTGACGAGCACCTTCGAAGCCCGCTCCACCACGATGGGGGACCTGATTTCACGAGGGCCTTCGGCGGTCTCCAGGGCCACCACCATCTCGCCTTCACCGGCGAGGGCCGCCGGGGCGACGAGCTGGGCCGCGAGCTCCCCGAGGGCGTCGGTGCGCCCTTCGAAGAGGATGGTGTCGCTGTCGACGAGCACCTCGCCATCGGGGCCCTTGGGCACATAGCGCACGGTGACGGGGAGATCGCCGAGAGGCTCTCCGCTCCGAGGATCTCGGGTCATGAGCCGCACGAAGGCCGGCGCGTCGGCGAGCAGTCGATCGGTGGCGAGCAGCTGCGCCTCGGTGAGCTTCCAGGCAGCGAAGAGAGATCGCTTGCCCCACAACGGGCTGCCCGCCGACCAGTCCACTCGATACTGCAGCACATAGCTGGCGAGCTCGGCCTCGGCGCTCGGGGCGCCGCTCCACGGGATGCTGATCTCCACGGTGCCGCTGTCGGCGTCGATGGTGAAGGGGGCCTCACCCTCGGCAACGGTCTGCTCCAGATCGGTATCCCCCTCAGCTTCGGGGGTAACGAGCTCGCTGAGCACGATCTTGGCGGTACCTTCGGCGATCCCATCAGAGGTGCGGTGCAGCTTCAGCGCGACTTTGAGGGCATCGCCGTCGATGCGCGCTTTGATCTCACCCTCGTCGATCCGCAGGCCAGCGACGGTGTGCTGCTCAGGCTGCTCCACGGGGGGGTTCTCACCGCCCCGGTTGGTGTTGTCGGCGTCGCCGCACCCAATGGCGAGCGCCGTGAGGCCCAAAGGCAGCAGAAAGGCGGGGCGCCAACGCGGGCGGCCCGGCAAGTTGAAGGTCATGTTCACGTCTCCCATGCACGGTGAGCGTTCCAGTCCACCCTGAGCCCTATGCAGGGTCAGTGCCAGGGGCGAGACGACGTGTTTCTGGGGATTTGAAGAGGCGGGGTCGTGAATTTTTGAGGGGGGAGGGCTCAGTAATTGGGCAGTGATGTAGGCTGTGGCTGAGTCCTGGTAGGCAGTCATCGCTGCGCTCTGCCTGCGTAGGCAGCTGCCGACGGCCGGCCTTCGGCCCGCCTTGTAGCTGCGTACACGTCGGCACGCTCGCTGGCGCGAGCAGGCCTCCGGGTAGGCAGGGTCGCTCAATGCTGACGCATTGTTTGCTCGCTCCCCTGCGTAAAAAGTCAGTTCTGGTGTGACTTTGCACAGATTCTGGCGCTGTTGGGGCTTTCGCCGAGCCTTGGGGCTCAGAGGCTTGCACGTTCGCGGCAGGTCGAATCACGGCAGGCATCAGCAACAAGATACAGACGAAACTCTTTACGCAGGGGAGTGAGCGAATAAGGCGAAGCCTTGAGCGACCCTGCCTACCCGGAGGGGTTCCGCGAAGCGGATGCCCGAACGTGTACGCGCCAGACAAGGCGGTCCGCAGGACTGCCGAAGGCCCAGCGCCTACGCAGGCAGAGCGCAGCGATGACTGCCTACCAGGACTCAGCCACAGCTTACGTCACTGCCCAATTCGACTCTTGGTCTGCTTTCTATTCCATCAGCTCACCATGAACCGCCCAGACCTGAGCACGCCGTAGCTCGCTCGGCGTCAGCACCACAGAGGCCGGATCAGCCTGCCAACGGGTGAACTTCTCCCGCCAGCGCACTCGATCCGCCTCCAGAGCTTTGAGCCTGACCTCTGCCGCGGCATCTCGCTGTGACGCCAGCTGCATGCCGAGGCTCTGCGTCTGACCCGGCGGCAACCACACCGCCACGAGCTCTTTCACCGCCGCTCGACGATCCAGCGGATCTGCCCCCACACGATCCAGCACCTGGCGGATCTCCACCGAGCGCGCCAGGGACTCCAGCTGGATGTTCACCATGTTCGCCGGCATCGTGCCCAGCTCGGCGAGCAAGCCGCCATGAGCCTTCTGCACCTCTTCCCACGTGGGCGGCTCCGGGGCGCCGTGCCAGCGGGACAGCGCCTCAGCCACCCCCTGGCGATAGGTGAGATAACGGGTGAAGATCGACGCCGCCTCCTCCGCGGCCTCGGGCGGCACCATCGTCAGGGCCAGCTGCTCCACTTTGTCCGCGAGGGCCTCCGGGCCAGCCTCTCCTTCCGCCGTGAGCACATAGTCGAAGAGTGTGTAGAGCTCCTCGTCGATGCGCAGCCGGCCGTGATCGTCCAGAGTGAGCTGACCGTCCGGGGTCGTACCTGCCAGGGCTTGCAGCGTCTCCTTTGCCGGCGCCTCGGCGCTCTCGAGCTGACCGTCAGCGCACCCGGCGAGGGCCACGCAGATCATCATGGGCTTCATCATACGTGTCATCACAGGCCGGCCCTCCGCAGTCGATTGGCGTGGGCCCGCAGCTGGCTTCGAGGGCTCGGGCCGAAGAAGCGCACCAGGCCCAGGATCTGGTTCACCTCGTCCAGGTGGTTCTGAGGGTAGTTGTCGCGAATGACCTGACCAAAGTGGCTGCTGCAGCGACCCACGAGGCCGTCATTGGGCTCGGAGTAGACCAGGCTGGTGAGGGCCAACAAACCATCGGAGATGTCGAAGATGTTGGTGAACACCCGGGTGCCCGACCATGAGTAGTAACGCACCCCGTTCACCTGCGCGGCGCCCTGACCACAGCGCGTCGCCGGCAACCCCTGTGGGTGTCGGGCGTTGAAGCGGGCTGCGCCATCGGCGCTGAGCGATTCCAGGGCGTCTACGCCGTCTTGGGGCTGGCGGGCGCCCGAGACGAGGGCCACCACATCACCCAGGCGCTCGGCGAAGAACGAGAGCGCCTGCTCGGTGAAGCCGCCTTCGCGTACGTTCGCCCTCAAGAAGGTCGCCAGCTCCGCCCCCTTGTGGGGGGTGGCGATGGTGGTCACTGAGGCCACGAGATCAGGCCGCACCGAGGCCACATAACGGGCGTCGAAGCCCCCCATGGAGTGGCCGATGAGGTTCACTTTGCCTTTTCCGGTGATGGCGACGATCTCTTCCACCTGGGCCAGCAGCTGCTCACCTCTCAGCTCAGCGTCGGCGAACTGGCTCACCTCGGTCACGAAGACCGTGGCGCCGCCAGAGCGCAAGGCGCTGGGGATGCGGAACCAGTATTCGTACACCCCGAACAGCTGGTCGAACCCGGAGAGCCCGTGGGCCAGCACGATGGGATATCGGGTCCGCGTATAGTTCGCCTGGGCGGTGGTGGTCATCCCGACCAGCCACAGCGCCGCCAGCAGAGCCAACGCTGTGCCCTTAGAGCCTCGTCGCCTGCGCATCCTCACCTCCTTGTGTCGTGAGCAGGTGCGAGACCTCACACCTACACTCCATTCTTGAGTCTCAAGGTCGGCATTGGTCGACTTAAAGGTGAGGCGACCGTGATCGCCGACAGAGGCCGACGATCGATGGTATGTAGAACCACGCCCGATCATGGAGTCCTGGCCGATGTGGAAGTTGAGCGTGAGCGCAGTGCTCGTCAGCGCCCTGACCTTTGGGTGCGAGCCCACCCCCGTGAACGCCGACGCAGGTGCCGAAGGCGGCGCCGGGGGCATGACGGGTGGCTCGGGGGGTACAGGCGAGCCCGACAGCCTGCCCCCTGCGCGCATCCCTGACGCCGAGCTGCCCACGCCCATGCCCTGGATCGTCATCGTCGACCGCACCGAAGGTCTCGGCGTGGGCCCCAGCTTCGGCTCTGACATCGATGCAGTGATCTGGAGCTGCCCCGACGGCACGAGCGGCAACGCCGTCGCCGCGGTGGCCGAGCAGAATGGCGAAGCTGAGGGCACCTCGACTGATCCGGCCCTGGGCGCCCCTGACGGCCCCTGTGTCCCTTCAACCGACTGCGCTGCAGTCACAGGGGCCCTCGGCTGGCTCGCCCTCGACCCTGGCGTTGAAGATCTCACCGGCTGTGACGTTGAGGTCTATGAGATCCAAGATGGTGCCATGGAGCAATTCGAAGTGCGCGCGTGCCCCGAAGGCGATCTCACCCTCGACTGCGTGACCAAGGGCAGCGGCGTCGACGGCGAGACCATCACCGTGACCTTCTGAGCGACCGCCACGGTGGAGACTTTCTGAAGATCCCGCCCCCACGCTACGATGCCCTCCGGCACATGCCTCTGATCAGGCATATGCCTCTGGTCGACTGGAGCCCGTGATGTCTCTCCCCTCAACACACGGCCACCGCGCCCTCCGGCCGCGGGGGCTGTCGCTCATCGAGATCCTCGTGGTCATCGCCCTGCTGGGCATGATCCTGGTGGCCATCATCGTGAGCTTGACCCCCGGTGACGATCAGCGCGTACGCAAAGAGGCCGAGCGCCTCGCCGCCTATCTGACCGCGGCTTCTGCAGAAGGCCTCATGCGCGACGGCCCGGTGCGGGTGGCCTTCGATCTCGAAGATCAACGCTACGCCCGAGAGGTGGGCCGCGTAGGGGCCGACATCAGCGCCGCCATGTGGGATCCGGACAAGCGGGCCAAGCGCCAGACCGTGGGCAAGCCGGTGAAGCTGACCGTGCTCGATCTCCCTCTCGTGGGCGAGATGAAGTCGGGCCGCGGCTGGATGGTCTGGAACGGCGTGCGCACGGGCGGTGGGGTGGCAGTGCTCGAGTACAACGCCGCCATGTGGTCGGTGGTGGTGGACCCCCGCTCCGGCGACATCGACGTAGTGAAGGGCCGTGGCCGCCTGCCCGAGCGCTCGGTGGCCCGCGGCAGCCGCTACTTCCTCAACGACAACGCCCTCGCGGGCCTCTCCGGTCCGGGCTCCGACGTGCTCGACACTCCAAACATCGACGATCTCGATGCTGGTGTGCTGCCCCCCTTGCCCAACCTGGGCAACGACACTCCCATCGAAGACGACGACGACTTCGACGCTGACCTGCCCCTCGATGATGAAGAGGAAGAAGAGGAAGAGCTCCAGGGGCCTCAAGATACACCCGTGGAAGAAGATGATGATCCCGAGGACCTCGACGCCGGGGTCGATGACACCCCCGATGCGGATCTCGGCTGTACTCGGGACGAGGACTGCAAAGATCCGGGCGATCCCTCGACGGAGTTTCATCGCTGTTATCTGCCCCCAGGCGAAGCCGGTGGCACATGCGTCTTCGATCCTGCAGGAATGGACTTCCGGGTGGACCGTCTCACAGTCACTCAGCCTCAGGGCTTGCTGGCCACTCTCATGAGCGCGGTGTTGCAGGACGGCATCAACCGCCGCCGGACCAACATTCTCTTCTCGTTCCCCTATCGAGACGCCCCAGGGCAGGCGTGGCTGTATGGGCCCTCGGACACGATCAGCCAGGGGATGTACATCTCCCAGGCAGAGACGAACGGCTCCAGCTATCAGTCCAAGCTCGACCTGCCCTCGTTCAACATGGGCCTTTTGAACATGCGCGGCGTCACGAGCGCACAGGGCAACGTGTCACAGGTCCAGTATTGCGATGAGCTGAACGCCTCTCGTGGTGGTGCGTGCACCCTCGAAATGCAGAAGCGCGACAGCGCCTTCTCCGGCACCGCTGGGCGGCTGGAGTTCTACGCTCAAGGCGGCCGTATCCCTGGTACTCGAACTGAGTGCCTGATCCGATTCGTCCTGCCATCGACCACCATTGTGCAGTTCGATCTCAGCTATGATCGCGGCTGGAACGCCGACATCAACATGCTGGCGGTGATCAACACCAGCCACGCCGACGAGACCGAGCTGCCCGAAAACGTCATCCCCGCTGAGCTGAAAGAAGCCCTTGATGACCAAAACGCCGAGTACTACACGCTGCGGGAGATCTTCAAAGCGCTGGGCATGGCTGATCCCACCTACGATCAGAACCGTGATGGGGTAAAAGACTCCTGGCAGATGGGTTTCCAAGGCACGGCCAGCCTGGTGGAGCTCGGCAACAACGATGCTCAAGCGACCCGGATCTTGAGCGGACTGGTGGGCAGAGAGCCCTCTCGGACGTGCTCTGATGACGACTGAGTGGCATGCTGCCTGGCCAATGCTCGTCAATGACTCGAAACGTGAGTGAGCATGTGGGTCTCGAAGCCCAGATGCGTGTGTGCTGATGACAACTGAACTACGCTCCCTGTGGCCTGCTGTGGCCCTGCTCGTCGCCTTCGCGGGTTGTGAAGACAACAGCCCGAAGACGCTGCGGAACTACAACAGCCCGCAGCCCGACGCCTTCATCCCCGAGCTGCCCGACGCCGAGCCTTCTCCCGACGCTCTGCCGCCGCCTGACGCCGAGATCCCCGATTTCGAGGTGCCCGAGGTGGCCTGCACCGGGGAAGATGATCAGTGTCCCTTGCTGCACAGCTGCATCGCTGGCACCTGCACGCCCTTCATCGACGGGCACTACCGTGTCACCGGCCTCGCGGTGACCCAGCCTGCCGGCGCGGCGAACCTGCTCACGGCGGCCTTCAGGGCCACGCTCAACCAGGGTGATTTGCGTCTGGTCCTCGAGGCAGATGGTTACCTCGGTGACGGCGATTTCCGCTGGTTCCTGGGCTACGCCGACGAGGCCCCGCTGATCCGCGACGGGTGCCCCACCAACGAGGTGCTCCCGGGCAAGTACGTGTTCCGTCACGATCAGCCCATCTTCCCCCTAGACGGCCCCTGGCTCACCTCGCCTCTCCGGCCACCCCCGGACGCCGGCGTCGCTGATCCGGACGCTGATGCTGGCATGCCCGACACAGAAGAGCCGGATCTGCTGGCCCCCGACTGCGCCCCCTCGGGCCTGCGCTTCGTTCAACGTGTGCCCCTGGACTTCACCCTCACCTACCCGAGTGGCTCCCCAGTCCAGGTGGACGATCCTTCGCCCTGTGCTCAGGAGGGCGACAAGGTCAACGCGTCCTGCTACTCGCGCATTGTGGTAGAGGCCACCTTCGAGGTTCGCCCCTGCCTCGCGCCCGCCCCTGAAGGCGCTGAGGCTCTGCTGACACCGCCCGGACCCAACCTGCGCGGCGTACTCAGCGGAGTTCTGGCCGAAAGCGAGGTTCGGGGCCTGGACATCATCGTGGGCGGTATCTCGAACAACCTGGCCTCTCTCCTGGCCAGCCAGGGGGTCCTGCCCACGGTCGACACCAATGACGACGGTGCCAGCGACGCCTACCCCTTCGAATTCGAGTTCCTCGCCACGCCGACGGTTTTCGTGGATGACAATGAGGATCGGATTCTCAGCCCAGTGCGTGAGGCTGATGAGTTGTGTGATCTTCGCTGACTCTCTGTTGGGGGGCGCTCCGCGGGCAAGAGAGTTTTTCGGGCACGGGCACGGGCACGGGCACGGGCACGAGTTTTACGGATGTGGACAGTGCAGCCTGAGGCTGCATGTCTTGGAGCGAGTGGAGGTCGGCGTAGCTGGCCGGAGGGAGCGGAAAGACACCCGGAGGGCTGTCCACTGTTTGGCCTGACAGTGCAGCCTGAGGCTGCATGTCTTGGAGCGAGTGTAGGCCTGCGTAGCTGGCCGGAGGGAGCGGAAAGACACCCGTAGGGCTGGCCACTGTTCGACCTTGGACTCGTGACCCAGTGAGGGGTCAAAGCTGTATGTTGGGTTGACTATGAGGCTCGACTGGCCATCTTGATGAGCATGGCCACGACATCTACGAGCAGTGATTTGCCATCTTGTGCCCGCTCAGCTCGGCCAAGCCGAAGCATATGCAGACAATCCAAGACCGCAGCACACTCCGTAGCCGATCTCTTGGCCATCCGATAAAAACGACTCTTCTCAGCCTTTGAGAACTCGCCAGCTCCTTCCGCAATGTTCAGCACTACAGACAAAGACGCACGTCTCAATTGATCTGAGAGATACGCCCTTCCTGTAGGCAGTTGACGACAGAGTTCATCAGACAACACCAAAAACTCGAGCGACTTGCGGTAGACATCCAACCTCTCGTGATCAAGACAGCTCATATGACCTCCAATGCTGGTTCTCATTGGGTCTACATCCGAGGGTGCTGATGCCTTCCACCAAAATTGACCCATACCAAGGATCGCCCCCCCTCATCACGCACAGGTTTGACCCCTCACCGGGCCATGGGTCCAGGGTCGAACAGTGGCCAGCCCTCCGGGTGTCTTTCCGCTCCCTCCGGCCAGCTACGCAGGCCTAAACTCGCTCCAAGACATGCAGCCTCAGGCTGCACTGTCAGGCCAAACAGTGGACAGCCCTCCGGGTGTCTTTCCGCTCCCTCCGGCCGGCTACGCCGCCCTCCACTCGCTCCAAGACATGCAGCCTCAGGCTGCACTGTCCACACCCGTAAAACTCGTGCCCGTGCCCGTGCCCGTGCCCGTGCCCGAAAACTCTCTCACCCGCGGAGCGCCCCCCAAAGAACCAAAACCTCTCACCTCCCCCTTCCTGCGATATAATCCCCACCCATTGAGCCAGTCTGCCCCTCAATCCCGTACCGAGGCACGGGTTGTGGCGACGGCGAACACGCAGGGAGACACTGCATGCAAATCGCAGACGGGATGGTGGTCACCATCGAGTACACCCTCAAAGACGACAAGGGTGAGGTGGTGGAATCTTCTCAGGATCGAGGCGCGATCTCGTTCCGTATGGGCGACTCGCGCATGTTGCCGGGTCTGGCAAAGGCGATCCACGGCATGGAAGTCGGGCAAACCCGCGAAGGCAAGATCCCCCCAGGCCAGCTGGTGCCTGCGGAGATGACCGACACCCGCGAGGTGCTGCTCGCAGAATTCCCCGAAGGGATCGACCCGAAGATGGGCGATCGATTCCAAGCGAAAGATCTCGAAGGCCGCCCAGTGATGTTCGAGGTCTTCGAGCGCAGCGACGAGGCAGTCAAGGTGCGCTTGTTGCACATCTTGCACGACGTGGAGGTGAGCTACACCGTGAAGGTGCTCGCAGCCCGAAAGGCCAACATCCCACCCCCGCCACCTGTGGACGGTGTGCCTGACTTCACTGATGACTTAGAAGAGCTGTGAGCGCTTGAGCAAACCGCCCCATCAGGGGAAGCCATCCGCGTCTACTGATCGCTGTTGTTGATCAAACGCTGCTCCCCGTCTTGCACGGGGGTGTTACGCACATTGTTCCCCACCTCGAAGATATCCACGAAGCGTACCGCGATATCAGCGATCGTCGACTCACCCAGCGTGAGCACCGTGGGCACTGTCGATGACGCCCTCAGCGCACGATCAATGACCTCGCCGCCGGGCAGGTCCTGCGTGATCACTACGCCGATGGCATCTTCAGGGCCATCCTCGTTGGCCAGCCCTCGACGCACGATCAACTGGGCGTAGTTGTACTCCACATCCAGATCAGTGAGGTTCGAGCGGATGACGTTCACCCCAGCAGCGGTGCCGACGACGAGATCGAGATCACCGTCTGCGTCGACATCGACCATCTCCAGGGCGCGGACCGCGCCAAAGGGCACCAGGCCCAGGCTCGGGTTGTCGGCCTGCTCATATTCGATGGCGCCCCCCTCGCCCACACGCTGGTAGTACAGCTGAGCCCCAGCATCGCCATAGACGATGAAGTCATCGCGAGTGTCGCCATCGATGTCACCGAAGGTCGACGCCCGAGCACCACCAGGACGCTCGACGCCGAACAGGCTGGACACCCACTCCGTGCCGAGGTTGTCGCTGGCGTACAGCTGGAACTGGCTGTCTTCGAGCAAGAGGCCATCGAGATCACCATCTCGATCGACGTCGAAGATGTTCATGTGGGTGCCATCTCGATCAGCAAACCCGGTGCTGTCGGGATCCAACTCGGCGAAGATCACATTGTCCTGCCCACGCCAGAGGCTGGTCCCTGTACCCGTGCCAACGATGTCCAGGATACCGTCACGGTTGAAGTCCACGATCTCGATGCTGGTGGCGTCGGTGAGGCCCACGATGCCCGCATCACCGAGCGGGGTGCTGAAAAAGGTCCCATCGACGAGTTGCTGGTAGATGGCGCTGTCGGCCCCTGCAACAAAGACCACATCGAGACGGCGATCCCGGTTCAGATCAGCGAAGGCCACATCGGTCGCTGGTGAATTGGTGAAGCCGATGTTGGGCACCTCGGCAAAGGCCCCACCGCCAATGCCGAGCAACAGCGCGTTGTCACCATCAGGGCTGGCGATGACGAGGTCGATCAGACCATCACTGTTGATGTCGCCCAGATCAGCCCCGGAGACCACACCATCAGGTAGGCCGGCCTGCTCTGCAGTGAGGGCGGTGTAGCGCCCCGTTGCGCCGAGCAGGTAGACCGCAGGGATACCGCCCACATCTTGTGGCAGCGCGACGATGTCGGGTCGACCGTCACCGTTGAGATCAGCCACCCCCACCCAGCCTACGCCGCTGGCGACATCGAGGCCGTTGAAGACAGGATCGATGGGCGCAAACTGACGCACGCGCACATTGAGCGACTGCACCGCACTGATGTTGCCCGCCAGATCGGTGGCCAGGACTTCGAGCGAAGCCTCACCGGCACCATCAGGGGCAAGCACCAGATCCTCATAGGTCCAGGTGCCCGCCTCGGCATCATAGTCGGCGATCACCGACTGGCCACTCTCGATCTCGTTGACCCGTACCTCCACCACACCGCTGCCGCTGAAGCCATCGGTGACAGTGCCGGCGAGATCGACCAGGGCGTCGACGTTCTGCAGCGGTACTGGGTGAGCGATGGTCACTGTGGGCGCGATCTCGTCCTGCAGCACCTCGAAGTTGATCTCATGACGCAGCCCCACCGTGTCGACGGCGACAACCTGCACCTGGTTGAGGGCACCGCGGTTGAGGCTGACACTCCCGCGCACCAGCGTCTCGCCCGTGTCGGGGTTGAACGACGACTCGGGGAAAGGCAGGCCGTTGAGGGTGACCGAGGCCAGCCCCGAGCCCGTCTCGAGCACGACGGCTTCGACGAAGACCTGTGCTTCCCTGACGATACGCGCATCTTCGAGAGGGGCCCGCAGCGCGATGACGGGCGGGGTGCTGTCGACGATGAAGTTCACGGTCTCTCGGGCCTCGTTCCCGAGCGTATCCGTGGACACGAGGGTCACGGCGTTGGGCCCTTCCACGGCCTCGATGTCGACCTCATAGCGGGTCAGGTTGCCCGTGCCGTCATCTTGAAGCGGCACGATCTCACCGTTGAAGGTGAGCGCGTCGTTCCCCAAGCCAGCACAGTTCACGTCGAAGGTGCGGCCAGAGATCGTGATGACGCCCACTGCACCATTGACGAAGGTGTCGGGCAGCGGGCTGTCGATGAACAGGTTGGGCTCGGTGCGATCCACGTTGACGGTAATGACGTCTTCACCCCGCAAGAAACCGAAGTTGTCTGCATTGACGCGGATCGGCAGGTTGCTGCCCTCTTGCAGGGCGATGTCGGCACAGAACGAGCCGTCGAAGCCCAGCTGAGCCGGGGCGTTGTTCACCCGCAATGTGAGCACGCCGCTCTCGTCATCTGTGGCTCGACCACACACCTCCACTGGATCCGCCGCGATGCAGTCATCCTGTCGAGGACGATCGATGACAATGTTGGGTGGTGTGTCGTCGAAGAGCACGTTGATGCGCTCGGTGGTCTGTCGGTTGGCCTGGTTGGTGGCCACAGCTGTGATTGTGTGGTTGCCGGCGCCTGGCAGGTTCACCACAGCGGTGTACCGGTCCAGCTCTGCATCGTAAATCGCTTCGACCTCGGCGAGATCTTCCACCTGCACCGTCACCCCGGTGACAAAGGGCCGCGCCTCGCAGACGACTGTCACTTGGTTGTTCTGCAACACCTCGCCGTTGTCAGGCTCGAGGATCGTCAGGGTGGGTGGTGAAGTGTCGACCCGCACCCGACGGTTCTCACGTGCCTCGTTGCCGGCGCTGTCCGTGGCGATGAGTATGAGATCGTTGTCGCCTTCGAACAGCATGATCTCCTGGCTGAAGCGCCCTTCTTCATCGGGCACGATGACTTGCTCGGCCCGTTGCTGAGTGTTGACGTCTACGATTGCCAGGCCGACTTGCACACCCTGTGCGCCCAGGTTGTCACTCACCGAGCCGGTGAGCTGGGCGGTCTCTTCCGCGAGCACGACATCGCGCACGGGGGAATCGATCTGGAGGACGGGATCTTCCAAGTCGAGGGTGAGGGTGACGGAGACGGGGGGCTCGGTCTGGTTGCCAGCACGGTCGACAGCGGTCAGCTGCAGGGTGTTCTCGCCTGCGTTGAGGCTGAGCCTGACCGTGTACTCGTTGGGCTGATCTCCTGGTGCCACAGCGTTGATGCGCAGCGGATCCCCATTGAGCGTGCCCTGGATCGAGCCGATCCCCACCAAACCGGCAAGGGGGTCGATGGCGTCGAAGACCACCTCGAAGTTCCGGCTTCTGGTGGGGGCTGATCCGCCCTCAGGGACTCGAATGATCAGCTCGGGCCCAGTGCGATCGACCACCAGGTCGAGCGTGTCCTCGCAGGACAACTCGCCGTCGCTGCCACTCAAGGTGACGGTGCGGGCCCCCTCGTCGAGGGGCAGCATCACCGTAGCCACGCCCTCGTCGTCGAGGGTGACGGGCATGTCGTCGAGGGTGACGGCCAATGCTTCGGGGGCGGTATCGGCGTCAGTGACCTGAATCCGAATCTCGGCCTCTGCTGTGGACACCAGGGTGCCTGGCCCCGGCGACAGGATGTTGCACACTGGGCGCTGAGGCTCGACGACCATCATGTCGACCATCATGTCGGGCTCGGCGTCGGGCATCATGTCAGGCTCGGCGTCGGCGCCCATGTCGGGCATCTCGCCGCCCATGCCGCCGACGTCACCGCCCATACCGCCCATGCCACCCATCGCCTCAGCGTCGATGGACATGTCGGGCTCACCGCCGCCAGCGCCGCCATTGCCTGCGTTCCCGCCGCTGCCACCGGCGCTGCTGGTCACGCACACGCCATCGCTGCAGACACCTACAGCGCAGTCGTTCGTGGAGGCGCAATCAGGGTCGAGCAGCAGGCTACAGCCTGGGGCTGTGAGCAACACCACTGCCCAGGGCCAGAGGACGCGGCCGAGCCGCCCGACCTTTTCGATCATGTGGGTACCGCCCATGCTCACATTCATCATCCACATGCCTCAGAACTCGATCCGGCCAAAGGCGCTGAAGCCACCATCAGGCGTAGGCGCCACGCCCCAGCTGGTCCCGGAGGCGGCCTGCTGTGGATCGTCGGCGAGCAGGTAGAGGGTCAACCCGGTACCCGCCACAGCAGCACCGCTGAAGAGCAGAATGTCGGTGAAGAGGGCCTGACTGCGCACGCTGTCGGCGAGTTCGGACTCTTCGGGGGTGCCTGCACACCGGCTGGCGCGACAGTCATCGAGCTCACCGCTCTTGCCCAGGGCCAGCACACCGACCACGGCCCCGCCGACGATCAACGCGCCGCCGCTGCCCATCAAGATCCAGCCCCAGTCTTCCTGATCGTACCCCTCACCTCCGAGGGCACCGAGGTTGATGATGGCCCGTGTGGTCTGGCCCGCAGCGACGTCAACCGCCCTTTGCTGGCTGCGGCCGTCGGGGGCGATGGCCTCCACCTTGTGCGGGCCACCCGGCAGCTTCAGAGGCTCGGCGAGGGGTGCAGTGCCCACAGGGTTGCCGTCGACCTTGATCTCGGCCCCCGCCGCATCGACGGCCACCTCGAGGGTGCCCAGAGCGGACAACGGGACCAGCTTGACCTTGAGCGGCAGCGGCTGCTGAACGTGGCTGTCATCGAGGGTGATGGTCTCGGTGACCTCGAGATGGTCTTTCAGGCTGAGCACCACCGTGTGCTGACCCGCTGCAGCGGTGTGCGCCACAGGGGTCTGCCCAATCTCGACGCCATCGACTTTCACTGTGGCACCAGAGGGCGCGGTCTGAATCTGGACCACGGGCCCCTGTGGTTTGAGGGCCACCTCAAGAGGGGTGACCGCCCGAACACGAACGTCGACGGGCACCGCTTCCTGGGTGTAGCCATCTGCGGTGAAGCGCAGGGTATGGCGACCCGCTGGCAAAGCGACATCAGCAGGAGTGATCCCGCGGGGGCGCTCATTGGGATCGTCCAACCTCACCTCGGCCCCTGGCGGGTTGCTGGTGATGCGCACCACCCCCCAGCCGGACTTCATGGTGGTGAGCAAGGCCCGCACCCGCTGCTTGACCGCCTCTGCCTTGGCTACAGGAGGCCCCGCGGCGACGAACTGCTTGTAGTAGTTCACCGCATCAGGCAGGCGGCCCATGGCCTCGTACACCTGACCGATGTTGAGCAACATCACCGGGTGAGGCTTGATGGCGTTGGCCTTCTCGAAGGCCGTGAGGGCGGCGTCGTAGTTCTTCGCTTTGAATTGAGTGCGCCCTTCAGCGAACAACACCTTGGCCTGCTCCTTGGCATCGTCGGCGCTGGCGACACCAGCAAATCCTGCCAAAGCGAGCACCAGCCACAAGCTGATCAAACGACGCAGCACACAACGGCCACGTGGACCAGAGTTGGTCACGGCGTGATGAATCACCAGTCAACCTCACACATTTCATTCCGGCATGCCGGGCATTGAACAGGAAGATAACCCCCTATCGGGGGCTTGTGCCAGCAGCCTGAGTCACCCTCAGTCGTAGGGGTTGTCCAGATCACCAGTGGAAGGGGGGGTCACGGGGGGCTTACGACCCCGGCTGGTGCGCCCGCGGCGGGTGTTTCGGCGGGTTCGGGGCGCAGCCTTTTCAGGGCCGGGCTCAGGTGTCGGCACCACCACGGGGGCCGTCGACTCGAGGATCACCTCGCGAATCACGATGGATCCCGCGGTCACCTTCACCTTGAGCGGATCAACGCGGTGGGTCGTCGGCAGATGCCCGTCGAGCTGAAGCTCGTACACCATCGGCCCCTCACGGACAAACTCGCGCTCGTAGGGGGTGGTGGCGATCTCGGCGCCGTTCACTTTCACGATGGCCCCAGCCGGATCAGTCACCAGACGCATCTTGAAGGGGGTGTCGAGCAACCTGCCCAGCTCTTCTTCCTGAAGCATCTGCTCAGTGCGCTTCACGATGGCGGGCTTGAACGAGTCTTCTGTGGCCTTCGGGTCTTTCGCCTGCTCTGGTGTGCCTGGCTGAGCCCCAGCAGCAGCCGACTTGGGATCAGCCTGCTCTCCCTTCGGCGTATTCTTCTGGGCACCGTTCAGTGCCCCCTTCTGCGCCCCAGCCTTCGATGTGGCAGCTTCAGGGGCCACAGGCGTGTTCGACTTCGTCGGCTTGTTTGGCTTCGCACCAGCGGCGCCTGCGGCCTTCGGCCCCTTCACGGGCTTTGTCGGCGTCTTCAGGTCTGCCTTGGGCGGCTTTCGGTTCGCACCCGTACGCTTTGTCGTCGTGGACAAGGACCAGGGCGCCCAGAGCACAACCCCAACGGCGAGCACGACCAGCAACAACCCGCCACCAGCGAGCATCATCAGTCGCTTGCGATCGCCACCAGAGGCCTTGGGGGCTGGCGGTGGTGCTTCTGCCTCCTCTTGAGGCGCTTCTGGCGCAGCAGAAGGCTCTGGGGGAGGTGTCACCAGCGGCACATCGCCCACCACGAGGGGCGCGGCGCCGTTGATGCCCTCGGTCACCGACAGCTCTTCGCTGATGGCGTCGAGGATGGAGTCGGTGTCGAGCGCGCTCTCCTGAGCCTCAGCCCGAGCGATGGCCGCAGCCACCTGGCTGGGATCGATGGGGGCCGTGGCAGGGTGATGATCTCGAGCAGGCGGTCGATGGGCTTCTGGTGGAGGCGGCGGAGGGCCGCCACTCTCGGAGAGATCCATGTCGCCGAAGAGATCATCCTCGTCGAGGACACCCGTGAGTGCCTCTACGTTCATCGTACGCGTGCTGTCGGGATCTTCCTGTTGTGCTGCATCAGGCAACGCGTTGAGGTCGACCGAATGCACGGGCGGTGGTGTGCCTGCTGCTGCGGCAATGGCTGCAGCAAGATCGGCAGAATCATGGGTGCCGGTCATCAAGATCGCAGGAGACTCTGGCACTGGGGACGTGTGCGCTGACGCCGACCCGTTCGCAGGGGGATCCGGCTCGAGCAGCTCGTGCACCGAGAGGTCGTGCACCGAGTCCCCTGGCAGATCGGACAGGATCGACTCCAAGGCGTCTTGCCCGAACGGCGAAGGTGAGTCTTCAGGCGTCAGATGTGCTGCCGATGAGCCATTGGAGGCCAGGCTGCCCAATGAAGCAGCGAGCCATTGCGGGTCATCCAGCCTCGGGCCTCTGGGCTGGCTGGGCACCACAGCCTGCATGCCACCCGAAGATGTCAGTGATGGCTGAGGTGTGCCGTTGACCTGCGCACCATGATGCCCGTTCACCCTGGCCTGCGGGCGGGGCATCGCTGGAGCGGACTTCACCTGAAACAAAGCCCGGGCGAGGGCCCGCACGTCAGGGAAGCGCTGGGCAGGATCATCAGACAAGCAACGCTCGATGATCTGCATCAACTCGGACTGGCCCCAGCCATTGTCTGCCCGCGGTACGGGCACAGGCGCCTGAGCGCGCATGGCAGAGATGAGGGCAGCGTCATCGATGTCGTCAAAGGGCTGCACACCGGTGAGCAGCTGCTGGGCCATCAACCCGATGGAGAACTGATCGCTCAGAGGACCCGCGGCCTCCTGTCGCGCCATCTCAGGGGCAAAGTACCGGGGCGTGCCCAGGTTCAGACGCTCTTCGAGCTGCCCTTCGCGCATCAGAGTCTCTGGCAGCGCGTCGGTGACCTTGACGAAGTCGCCATCGTTCTCGAGGTCGATGAGGAAGACGTTCGCCGGACTCAAATGCCCATGAGGTCGCTCCATTTGATGGAGCGGAGACAAGGCACTGCACACCTGAGCCATCAACCGGGCGACGCGTTGTGGATCTTGTGGGCCTTCGCGCTCGACGAGCTGAGCGAGGGTCATGCCCTCGAGCATCTCGGAGACGACATAGACTCTGCCATCATCGCCCTGAGCGGCCTCGTTGAGGGCGCAGAGCTTGAGATGATGAATCTGGGTGAGCTGCCGGGCGCCATCGATGATGGCCCGACCAAAGGCCTGTGAGACCTCAGAGTTGAAGATCTTCAACGCCACCCGCGTGCCCGTGTGCTCGTCCGATGCGCAGTAGACACTGCTGCACGGACCGTCACCGAGATGTGCGGAGATCAGGTAACGCTCGGCAAACCGCTCACCGGCACCGAGTACGGAAGATCCTGCGCTCATCCCTTGGGTGACGGGCTCATCGCTCAGACCTGAGCCACACTGCATACAGCGTGTGAGCTCGGCTGGATTGAGCGCGCCACATTGGGGGCACGTCCTCATATGGGGGCTCGCCTCATGCTGTGATGAACCGATGCTTTGACTCATATAGCATCCAGACAGTGGAGGCTCAAACCCCCAAGCTGCCGTCCCTGTTGTACGCCGCTGATCGATTTATCGGCATTTCTTCAAGAAATGAAGAGGGGGGTGTGTCACCTCTGCCAGATTTCGCGGCCTATGAGCGCGATGTTTACCTCTGACTACCGTATGAGCCGATGTGCTCAATGTACAGACCGAAATGTGCACGCGGTTCGATTTGAAACACTGTCATGAACACGCTTTTGGGCCGTTTTTCGTCGCTCTTCGAAGAAAAACGCACGAAAAATGATGTGAGCCTTGACAGGGGGGGCGGATCAATGAGAAACACCGCGTCGCCGCGAAGGTGGCGGAATTGGTAGACGCGCTAGGTTGAGGGCCTAGTGTCCGCTTAGGACGTGGGGGTTCGACTCCCCCCCTTCGCACTCCTGAAACGGGGTTGGGCTCAGGCTCAACCCCGTTTTTTATTTCGAACCTTGGAATTGCCTTGGACGACAACTCGCCTGCCCGATGACGTCCACTTGTGATTGAAGATTGCTGCTGAGCCTTTGTAGGCTGTCATCGCTGCGCTCTGCCTGCGTAGGCACCCGGTCTTCGGCAACCCTTCGGGCCGCCTCGTCGGTCGCGTACACGTCGGCGGGCTCGCTGTCGCGAGCAGGCCTCCGGGTAGGCAGGGTCGCTCAATGCTGACGCATTGATTGCTCGCTCCCCTGCGTAAAAAGTCAGTTCTGGTGTGGCTTTGGGGGTACTTTCAACGCTATTGGGGCTTACGCCGAACGTTTGATGTTCAGAAGCTTGTACGTTCGCGGCAGGTCGAGTGCCGGCAGACATCAGCAACAAGATACAGAAGAAGCTCTTTACGCAGGGGAGCGAGCGAATAAGGCGAAGCCTTGAGCGACCCTGCTTACCCGGAGGCCTGCTCGCTTCAGCGAGCGTGGCGACGTGTACGCAGCTCCAAGGCGGGCCGAAGGCCGGCCGTCGGCAGCTGCCTACGCAGGCGGAGCGCAGCGACGACTGCCTACAAGGGCCCATCGCACAGGCTCGACCTCAGCTCTCGTATGGAGGTCAGCACCAGAGACAAACACCTATGGCCCAAGCGCTATACATGAAGATTTTTGGAAGAGCCCAATATCAGGGCTTGGGTGCCTCAGCAGGCTTCTCGGCGGGCTTCTCAGCGGCCTTCTCCGCCTCAGCAGCAGCCTTGATCGCCTCGTCGGCGGCCTTCTGCTCCTTCTCCTTGTCCGCCTGAGCCTGCTTCTCTGCGGCGGCCTTGATGGCGTCGTCCACAGGGGGCGTGGAGAGCTTGGCCAGAGTCATGCTGGTGGTCATGAAGAGCACCGCGCAACCCACGGTGATCTTGCCGAGCACCGTGGCCGCAGCCCGCTGACCGAGGGCAGCGCCAGCGCCACCACCGAAGGCGGCGCTCACGCCGCCGCCCTTACCAGCCTGCAACAACACCACCAGGATGATGAAAATCGAAACAATGATGTGCAGAACCGTGACGATGGATTCAAACATCAGTTGGACCCTTCTTGATAACGTGCGATCTGATTAAAACTGTCTGCTTTGAGGCTCGCGCCGCCCACGAGGCCGCCATCGATATCGGGCTGACTCATGAGGCCGGCAATATTCGCCGGCTTGACGCTGCCGCCATAGAGGATGCGCACCGCGTCGCCCACATCAACCCCGAACCGCTCAGAAACCAGGCTGCGGATGGCGCTGTGCACCTCTTGCGCCTGTGCGGGGGTCGCGGTGCGGCCGGTGCCGATGGCCCACACGGGCTCATAGGCGATGATGCTGCGCTTGATCTCGTCACCGCTCAGCGCGGCCAGAGCGGCATTGATCTGCCGTGAGACCACGTCGAGGGTCTGCTCCCCTTCTCGCTCTGCGAGGGTCTCACCGACGCAGATGATGGGGGTCAGGCCATGATCGAGCAGGCTGCGGGCCTTGCGGCTCACGCCATCGTCGGTCTCACCGAAGAGCGTACGACGCTCGCTGTGGCCGATGATGACGTGGGTGCACCCCGCGGCCTTGAGCTGCGTCGGGGAGAGCTCCCCGGTGTAGGCCCCGTTGCTCACCCAATGGCAGTTCTGAGCTGCCACGGCCACGTGGCTGTCGCCGAGGGCCTTCGCTGTGGGGTACAGGGCCACCGCCGTGGGGGACACGATGATCTCCACCTGCTCGGCGACGTCGGTGGTCCCGGCGTGCACGGCACCGGCGAGGGCCAGGCCTTCGTCGATGGTGAGGTTCATCTTCCAGTTACCGGCGAAAATCGGACGCCTCATGACTACCTCCGGTGACCCAAGGCTACGAGCCCGGGCAGGGCGCGGCCTTCGACAAACTCCAAGCTGGCGCCGCCGCCGGTGGAGATGTGGCTGATGTCGCCGGCGCGGCCGCTCTCGTTCACGGCGCGGACCGAGTCGCCGCCACCCACGACAGAGAAGGCGTCGGCGCTGGCGATGGCGTCGGCCACGGCTCGGGTGCCTGCGGCGAAGGCGTCGAACTCGAAGACCCCCATAGGGCCGTTCCAGAAGATCGTCTTCGCTGTGGCGAGGCGGGCGGCATAGGCCGCCTGGGTCTTGGGGCCGATGTCGAGGGCCATATGACCTGCGGGGATATCGACCTCGTCGACGTTTCGGCGTAGAGCGCCTGCGTCAAAGTCGGTGGCCACACCATGATCGACAGGGAGCAGAACCTGCACGCCCTTCTTGCTCGCCGTGGAGAGTACCTCGCGGGCGGTGTTCAAGTGGGCTTCCTCGACGCGGCTGTTGGCCACCTCGTGGCCCTGCACCTTGAGGAAGGTGTAGGCCATGGCGCCGCCGATGACGAGGGCCTCGACCTTGTTGAGCAGGTTCTCGATGACGGCGATCTTGTCGCTGACCTTGGCGCCGCCGAGCACGGCGACGAAGCCCGCCTTCGGAGCGTTGAGCACGCGACCGAGGGCTTCGACCTCGCGCATCATCAGCTTGCCCGCGGCCTTGTGCTCCACGAGGCCAGCGACACCGGCAGTGCTGGCGTGGGCCCGGTGGGCGGTGCCGAAGGCGTCGTTGATGTAGACGTCAGCGTAGGCGGCGAGGGCCTTGGCGAGCCCTTCGTCGTTTTTGGTCTCGCCGGCGTGGAACCGCATGTTCTCCAGCATGACCACCTGGCCGTCGCGCATCTCGCGGATCAGCTTGGTGGCAGCGTCGCCCACAGGGGCGTCGGCGAGGAGCACGTCCTGGCCCAGGTGGCCAGCGAGCACACCGCCCGCAGGGGCCAGCGACATCTCGGGGACCACCTCGCCCTTGGGTCGACCGCAGTGGCTCGCCAGGATGACCCGAGCGCCCTGCTCGACGACGTACCGAATGGTGGGCAGCGCAGCACGGATGCGGCTGTCGTCGGCCACCACCATGCGGCCCTTGGCGTCGGCTTCGAGGGGGACGTTGAAGTCCACCCGGATGAAGACGCGCTTTCCTTCGAGCTCGAGCTGATCGACGGTGGTCAGCCCGGCGTTACGACTGCGATCGGCCATCTCAGGCACTCGCCCGGGGCAGGCCCAGCATGAGGCGGGTCAGATCGACCATGCGGCAGCTGAAGCCCCACTCGTTGTCGTACCAGCTGAGCACCTTCACGGTGTTGCCCATGACCTTGGTGTTGGGCAGATCGGCGATGCTGGAGTGGGGGTTCCCGGTGAAGTCGATGCTCACCAGCTCGTTGTCGTCGGTGGCGAGCACACCCTTAAGGGGACCCTCGGCGGCGGTGGTGAACGCGTTGTTCACCTCGGCAGCGTCGGCGGGGGCCCTCTTGAGGGTGGCCACGAAGTCCACCAGGGAGACGTCGGCGGTGGGCACGCGTACGGCGAGGCCGTCGAGCTTGCCGTTCAGGTGGGTGAGCACCTTGCCGATGGCCGCGGCGGCCCCGGTGCTGGTGGGGATCATCGACAGGCCGGCAGCGCGGGCCCGGCGGCGATCCTTGTGGGGCAGATCGAGCAGCTTCTGATCGTTGGTGTAGGCGTGGATCGTGGTCATCACGCCGTGCTCGATGCCGTAGGTCTCGTCGAGGACCTTCACGATGGGGGCCAGGCAGTTGGTGGTGCAGGAGCCACAGGAGACCACCCTGTGCTGCGCAGGATCGAGGTCGGCGTCGTTCACGCCCACCACCACGGTCATGTCCTCGCCCTTGGCCGGGGCGCTCACGATGACCGCCTTGGCGCCGGCGTCGAGGTGCTTGGCGGCGGTGTCGCGGGTGCGGAAGTGGCCGGTGCACTCGAGCACCACCTCGACCTCGTTCTCGCCCCAGGGCAGCTTGGTCGGATCAGGCTCCGCAGTGGCGAGCACCTTGCGGCCGTTCACGAGGATGTGGTCCTCGGCGGCCTCCACGGTGCCGTTGAAGGCGCCGTGCACGGAGTCATACTTGAGCAGGTGGGCCAGCATGCCATTGTCGGTGAGATCGTTGATGGCGACGACCTCGACCTCAGGATCGTTCTCCAGGATACGGAAAACAGCGCGGCCAATGCGGCCAAACCCGTTGATGGCGATCTTGCGGCTCATGCTCTCGCTCCTCCCTCGAATTGCAGACACACGGGTGCCCGGAAAAAGTGGTGCAAACTAAGCGAGTGGGGGGGCCTCAGTCAAGAGGGCTGGAGGGGGTATGCAGAAGGTGCGGCAGGTATTTGTTTTGGGGCTCTACTGAACCCGGCGCAGGACCATGGCCACATAGAAGACGCGACCCCGGCCCACGTTGCGATACCAGCGGGCCTCGTCGAGCACGCGGCGAATGGTGGGATCTTCCTCGGAGACGCGCTCGGACCGCATGAGAGCCCAGGCGTGACGCACACAATCGTTATAGTGCGACTCCCAGAGCTCGGGCTGCATACTCACCTGGTGCACGAGCTCAAAGCCGGCGCCACGGACCACGGCGTGATAGTCGGCGAGGGTGCCCATGGGCTCGGCCATGCGGCGCTCAAGCGGCCCACGAACCTCGGTGGGCGCACCCTTGTTCACCACCCCAGGGTAAGTGAGGGCGAGGATGCCTCCAGGGGCCAGGATACGACGCCAGACCGTGAGGGCGTGCTTGAGCCCCAACGACAGCGCCGCACCTTCGGAGACCACCACCTTGAAGGCCTGATCCTGGAACGGCAGGCTGGCCAGATCGGCCCGCACCGGCCGCACGAAGACGTCACCACCGCCCTCTTCGGCCCGACGCATCGTCTCTTTCAGGCATCGAGGATCAGGATCGACGGCCACCACAGGGCAGCACCGCGAGCGGGCGATCCAGGTGGCGTTTGATCCGAGCCCCGAGCCCAGCTCGGCGACGACATCGGTGGATTTGATGGTGATGGCCGAGAGATAGGCGGACGAAAAGGTGACCCCGCCGGGCTCGATGCGTGGGAGATCGGCATAAAACCCGAAAAGATCCACAGTACTGGCCTGCCTCTACGTGACGAAGATGTTGGAGATGGTGGAAGGCCGTGGGCTGGAAGTCAATCCCTTGCGTCTTCTGGAGACGTCAGGCGCCCACTTCGATGGGCCGACCGTGGGGCCGAAGGGGCCTCAGCGCTCGGCGCTGGGCACGTAGGCGGCGTCGGTCTCGCCGACGTAGACCTGGGTGGGGCGGAAGATGCGGTTGTCCTCGAGCTGCTCCATCCAGTGGGCGGTCCAGCCGGAGACGCGGGCGATGGCGAAGAGGGGGGTGAAGAGGTCGGTCTCCACACCCATCTTCTGGTAGACGAGGCCGCTGTAGAAGTCGACGTTGGGGTAGATGCCCTTGGCCCCGAACTCCTCGGCGGCGAGGGTCTCGAGCTGGTGAGCGATGTCGTACATATCGGTGGAGCCGTGGCTCTCGAAGAGATCGGCGGCCATAGACTGGAGCACGTGAGCGCGGGGGTCCTTCACCTTGTAGACGCGGTGGCCGAGGCCCATGATCTTCTGCTTGTTGGCCACGGCGTTGTCGAGGAAGCCCTTCACGGCGTCGACGTTGCCGATCTTCTCGAGCATGCGGAGCACGCGCTCGTTGGCGCCGCCGTGCAGGGGGCCCGAGAGGGAGCCGATGGCACCACAGATGACCGAGAAGGGGTTGGCCAGGGTGGAGCCCACGACGCGGGCGGTGAAGGTCGAGGCGTTGAAGCCGTGCTCGGCGTGGAGCACCAGGCAGACGTCGAGCAGACGGGTGACCTTGTCGTCGGCCTTCTCACCGGTGAGCATGTAGATGAAGTCGGCGGCGTGGCTCAGGCTGGCGTCGCTGGCCACGACCTCTTTGCCCTTGCGGATGCGGTCGAAGGCGGCGGTGATGGCGGGCACCGCGGCGATGACCTGCAGCGCAGCGGTGCGGTTGCCGGCCTTGTCGGTGACGTCCATGTGGGGGAAGGCACCACCGTAGGCGCTGATGCCCGCCTGCAGAGCCACCATGGGGTGGGTGGTCTTGGGCAGGGCCTTGAGCACGTTGATGACGCCCTCGGGCAGGCTGCGCTTGGCGGCGAGCTCGGCGGTGAAGCTGGCGAGCTCGTCGCTCGTGGGCAGCTTGCCGAAGAGGAGCAGGTAGGTCACCTCTTCGAAGGTGCTGTTCTCGGCGAGGGCTTCGATGCGAATGCCCCGGTAGCGCAGGATGCCCTGCTGGCCGTCGATGAGGCCGATGGCGGACTTGGCAGCGGGGACGCCAGCGAGGCCGGGCACGAAATCGCTCATGATGCTTAGGGCTCCTCAACCCGTTTTTGCAAAGGGGCTCGGAGATCGACCGCTTCAGCCAATCTCGGCGCACACCTGATTCATAGAAGGAGTCCGGCCCATCTCACCGACCTGCCCGGACACATGACACGGACAGGCTCTGAGGCGCAGGACGGGGCCGATCTGCGTTGCGGGGCTTATACCAGAAAGGCCCCTTGTTAAAAAGCGTCGCTTTACACAGATGCCCCGTCATTTTGCAAAGTCGCGAAGCTGTTTTACAGACACGCATTTACATACATGTAAAGCCAACGTCACCCTTTCGATACACCTCACCACCTCAAGGCGACGCGCCCCCCAAACCGGGCCTCCCAGGCATCGAGGAACTCCTCTTCGGGCCGCTCGAGATCCAGTGCGCTCAGGGGCAGATTAAAGTTCGCCCAGCCGCTCAGCTGTAAATGCTCACCGAGCTCGATGCCGAGGCTGACCTCCTGAACTGTGAAGAACCCCTTGCGCTGATCGATGGTGCTGCCCACCACTTCCCCGTCGAAAGGGCTGATGGGGATCCCCAGGGCGACGCCCCCCTCGATGGTCAGGACAAAGGGATCAGGCCACCACGTGAAGCCGAGCCCCACCGTGGTCTGGGCGCCGGAGAACGTGTCCTGGACTGCGGTGGTGAGCACAGGGCGCACGAGGCCCTGCAGCCACGCGTGGGCGAAGATGCTCTCTCGAGGCCGGCCCGCGGCGATCTGCAGCGTGCCGCCCACAAGGGGGGCGTCGGGGCTCCAGACCCCTTCGAGGGCGAAGACGGCCTGTCGGGAGATCCCGATCCTGACCTCTCCGGTCGGGGCGACACCATCGACGCCTCCCTCGACGGCCACCCGGCCGTCCCCAGGGGAGGCCACGTGACCAGAGAGTTGGGTGCCAGTGTTGGGGGCCAACAGGGCCGCGATGAGCAGGAGGCCGGCGCTCAAGTGGATGTTCCTCTCGTGCAGGTGGCGATTCTTATCAACGGACACGACGTCGAGAGCATCGTATACATTGAGCCGTATTTGTCTTTGGAGCACTCGTGGCAGACATCTTCCAGCGTAAACGTGATCACATCGCCCTCTCTCACACCGGTGACGTCGGTCATGGCCAGCACCGCGGGCTCTTCGAGCACGTGCACCTCGTGCATCAGGCCATCCCTGAGTTGTCGATGGACGCCCTCGACCTCACCACCCCCTTCGGCCACCGCGAGCTCTCGGCCCCCCTCATGCTCACGGGCATGACCGGCGGCCCGCCAGAAGCCGGTGACATCAATCGGGATCTCGCCCGCATCTGCGACGCCCTCGGCCTCGCCTTCGGGGTGGGCAGCCAGCGGGTGATGACCCGGGCCGACGTGGCCACGCCCACGTTCCAGGTCCGCAGCCACGCCCCCAACGTGGTGCTCCTCGGCAACGTGGGCATCAATCAGGCCCGGGACATGGGCACTCAGGCGGTGAAGGATCTGATGGAGGCCATCGAGGCCGACTTCATGGCGATCCACCTCAACCCCGCCATGGAGCTGGTCCAGCCCGGCGCCGACGCAGATCGCGACTTTCGGGAGGGCTACGACACCCTCGGCCGCCTCATGGAGGCCCTCGACGGCCACATCGTGGTGAAGGAGTGTGGCTCGGGCATCAGCCCCGCGGTCATGTCCCGCCTCGTTTCCCTCGGCGTGCCCCTCGTAGACGTAAGCGGCAGCGGCGGCACCAGCTGGGTGAAGGTAGAGGCGCTGCGGGCTCAGGGCCCCCTCGCCGATCTCGGACTCACCTTCGCCGACTGGGGGATCCCCACCGCCGCCGCCGTGGCCCTCGCCGCTGACGCCAGAGCTCAGGTTTCGGCCTCGAAGACGCAGATCATCGCCAGCGGCGGCATCGCCAACGGTCTCACCGCCACCAAAGCCCTGGCCCTCGGCGCCGACATCGCCGGGATGGCCCGGCCCGCTCTACAGGCGTACATGGATCACGGCGTCGAAGGGGCGACCACGTTTCTGAAGACGGTGATCTCCGGGGTCCGCATGGGCATGGCGCTCACCGGCTCTCGACGGCCGGAAGAGGTCCGCACGGCGTCGAAGATCATCACAGGCGATCTGCAGGCGTGGGTGCAGCAAGGCCGCCTTGGATGAGACATAGAATAAAATCGATATATCGGAGTCTACGCCGGAGTTTTCCACCAGGGCGACCTTGCGCCACGAGGCTCCTCAGATGACCTTCAGCATCCCTACACTCGCATGTCTCGGTCTCGCCCTGCCTCTCGCTGCTCATGCAGAGGTGTGTGTCTCGGTGGACACGCAGGCCGACACCCTCAACCCTGAAGAGCGCAAGGCCGCTGTCTTGCTGGCCCGTGGAGTCTTCGAAGACGCCGGCGAGTCGGTGGTCGACGCCCCGTGTCAGGCCGAGTATCGCCTCAGCAACGTGCGGCTGGGCACGCTCATCACTGCCCGCATCTCGGGGCCCAAGGGCACCAGCAAAGGCCAAGCCCAGTCTCTCGAAGAGCTCGGCGCCGTGTACGCGCGCTTGATCCCGAATTTGTTGTCCTCCGAGGCCGAAGCGGTCTCGGCGGCGACCTCGACGAAACAGAGCGCGCCGAGGGTCCGCGAGCGGGACGTGTGGTACATGCAGATCGGCGGGGGTCGACTGATCAGCGAAGACGCCGGCATGGGGGTGGTGAGGTTTGGGATGGGCAACCGCATCGACATGTCGGCCAACATCGCGCTGGATTTCTCTGGCAGGGCGATCTTCGACACGGGGTCCGAAGAAGACAACGAGAGGGCTGGCGCTGGCGCCCTCGACGTCGGTGTCCGCGCCATGGGCCTCTTCTTTCTCAACGACAGAGGCGATGGCAGCCCCTTCGCCGGCGCGGGCCTTGGCTACAACGTCACCTTTCTCGAGCACGCAGACGAGAGCTACTCGGGCCATGGCCTCACAGCTGAGCTGTCTATGGGGTACGCGCTCTTCAGAACCTCACGAGGGAGTGTGTTTGCGCAACTCGACGCCACCTTGCCACTCTATTCAGTCGAGACAGATCAACTGAACGAGCTGATCGGCGTCGAGAGCGAAGACACCCTCACGCAGTACGCCCCCACCGTCACCCTCTCGCTGGGCTTCGGTTTCGACACCACCCGTTGACATCGCTTGGCACTCTCTGCACCTTCTGCTCGATCTGCACAGGAGCATCTCAATGGCCGACAGCCGGATCCCGGGCTTCTACACCCTGCCTTTGTCCGAGCGCCACGAGGCGCTGAGCGAGCGCTTCGACCTCGACGAGGCTGATCTCGATCTGCTCCGCGCCGGCGGCGGCCTGCCCTTCGAGCGGGCCGACAAGATGGTGGAGAACTGCATCGGGGTCTTCGGCCTGCCCATCGGCCTGGGCCTGAACTTCACCATCAATGATCGCGACTACGCTGTGCCCATGGTGGTGGAAGAGCCTTCAGTGGTGGCGGCGGTGAGCAACATGGCCCGCACGGTCCGCAAGGCCGGGGGCTTCACCGCTGAGGCCGACGAGGGGGTGATGATCGCCCAGGTGCAGGTGGTCGACGTGCCCGATCTCGACGCCGGGGTGCAGGCCCTGCAGGCCGCCGAAGATCACATCCTCGCCAAAGCCAACGCGGTCCACCCCAATATGGCAGCCCGGGGGGGTGGGGCGCAGGCCATCGAGGTCCGTCGCTTCGACGAGCCCTGGCCCATGCTGGTGTTGCACCTTCTGGTGGACTGCTCCGACGCCATGGGGGCCAACGCGGTGAACGCCATGGCCGAGGGCGTTGCCCCGCTGGTGGCCGATCTCACCGGGGGTCGAGTCTACCTGCGCATCTTGAGCAACCTCGCTGATCGTCGTCGGGCTCGGGCCATGTGCAAGATCCCCGTTGGCCTGATGGCGGGCAACGGCTTCGACGGTGCCAGCGTCGCCGAAGGGGTGGTGCAGGCCTGGCGCTTCGCAGCTGTGGATCCGTACCGCGCCGCCACCCACAACAAGGGGGTGATGAACGGCATCGACGCCGTGGCCATCGCCACGGGGAACGACTGGCGCGGGGTCGAGGCCGGCGCCCACGCCTTCGCCGCCCGCGATGGCCGCTACACCTCTCTCACAGAGTGGTGGCTCGAAGACGGTCACCTCTGCGGCGGCATCGATCTGCCCATGGCCGTGGGCACTGTCGGCGGGAGCACCAAGGTGCACCCGGTGCTGGCGGTGCTGCGCAAAATCCTCGGGGTAGAGTCGGCGAAGGAGCTGGCCATGGTGATGGCCTGTGTGGGCCTGTCACAGAACCTCGGCGCCCTGCGGGCTCTGGCCACCGAGGGCATCCAGCGCGGTCACATGTCTCTCCACGCCCGCTCCGTGGCCCTCGCCGTAGGGGCCAGCGAGACCGAGGTGGATCACGTGGCCCGACAGCTGGTGGCCCGGGGCAAGGTGAAGCACGACGAGGCGGCGGCGATCCTCGCCGACCTCCGCGCCACGGGCCGCTGACCCATGACGACTCCTCGGCGAGGCACCGGCGCCGCGCCGGGCAAGGTCATCCTCTTCGGCGAGCACTCCGTGGTGCATGGCCAGCCGGCCATCGCCGCCGCCCTGGGCATCGGCCTCGGCGCCACCGCCACGGCGGGCGAGGGGCCACCACAACTGAGCATCCCTGCATGGCAACAACAGATTCAGCTCAAAGCCAGCGGCGCCGGCTTCGACGCCCTGGACCGCGGCTTCGCCGCAGCGCTCGAAGCGGTGGGCCTCGATCCGACCCGTACAGCGGTGAAGGTCACCGTCGACGGTGAGCTGCCCCCGAGCGTGGGCCTCGGCAGCAGCGCCGCCTTCGCCGTGGCCCTGGTCCGGGCGCTCTCGAGCTTCGCTGGCGAACGCCTGAGCACTGATCGAGTCAGAGCTGCTGCAGAGCAGGTCGAGCGGGTGTTCCACGGCACCCCCAGCGGCCTCGACCACACCGTGGCCACCCTCGGCGGGTGTCTGCACTACCTGCGCACATCTGAAGGCCCACAATTCACCCCCATCACCCTGGCCCGGCCGATCCCGGTGGTGGTCAGCTGGAGCCCACGGCGCGGGAGCACCCGCCAGGCAGTGTCCCACGTGGGCGCCCGGGCTGCCCGCTGGCCCGATCTGTACGGCCCGGTGCTCGAGGCCATGGGCCGTATCGCTCGAGAGGGCCAGGCAGCCCTCGAGGCTGGTGATCTGGCGCGCATCGGCGCCCTGTTCGACATCAACCATGGTCACCTGAACGCCCTCGGCGTGAGCAACGCCGACAACGAGCGCCTCGTGGCCATCGCCCGAGAGGCAGGGGCCCTCGGCGCCAAGCTCACAGGTGCAGGGCTCGGTGGCGCCGTCATCGCCGTCGCCCCGGAAGATCCCACACCGCTGCTCGAGGCTTTCGAGGCTGCCCGTTGTCCTGCCTTCGCCACCACAGTGGGCCGCGGCGATTGATGAACCTCTGGCACCGGAGCCTCCTGGCGGCGCTCTGCCTTCTCTGCCCTGCCCTCACCTGGGCCGAGGGACCTTCAGAGAGCGCCCGCCATGCCACCACCCGGCTCTCCGGTGGGTACCTCAGCGGCCAATGGCGGCTGAGCGAGCGGCCCGAGCGCCTGCGGGCCGAGGGCCTCGTCTTCGGCGCCCGGCATCTCTGGGGTGACGCCGACGCACAGTGGCAACTCACCCTCGCCGGCCGTCGCTTGACGCTGACCCCCCAAGAAGACGGCGCTCGAGAGACATGGTGGGCCACATCCGCCCACGGTGGCTGGCGTGGCCGCTGGATCGCCTTTGAGTTGGGCGTACAGTGGTTCGAGGGTGCTGATGAAGCGTCGAACATTCTCCCCTCAGGGCGCCTGCGCCTTGGCCCCGAGTCGGCCTGGCTCGAAGTGTCGAGTGGAGACTGGGCTGCCCCCGTCCCCGTCCCCGGTCAGCATCGCGTGGGCGCGTCGGCGGCAGTGGGCCCCGGCCGTCTATGGGTGGGCGGCACCCTCGACGGACCAGATCCTGTCGCAGCGGTGCTCGCTGGCACCATCCCGCTCGGAGAGCGACTCCAGTTCGGGGTCTCGGCCTCGATGGCGCCGCGAGATGCAGATGACTTCACCCTCATCATGGCTCAACTCAGCGGAGGGCTGGACTGGTAGAGCAGCCGTTAGAAGTCCGCTCTACCTGCGTCCAGCCTTTCACTGATCATCAGCAACATCCGATTGATTCAGTGTGATACAAGTCCGCGCTCACAACTCGAAAAGGAACCCTACCCATGTTGAAAGCGGGTGTTTACGTCGACGCCGAGAACGTCGCACGCTGTGGGGGGTGGGGCATGCGTTTCGATATCTTGCGACAGTTCATCGAGGCTCAAGGCGTACGGGTGCTCCGAGCCAATGTCTACCTCGCGGTGGATCAGGAGAGAGAAGAGAAGGACTGGCTCTACCGCGACAAGAAGCTGGCCTACCGGGCGGTCCTGAGGCGCCAGGGCTACAAAGTGGTCCCCAAATTCGTCAAACGCTACCGCAACGAAGAAGGCGAGCTGGTCACCAAGGCCAACGCAGATCTCGACCTCGCCGTCGACGCCCTGCTGCAAGCACAGCGCCTCGACTACATGATGCTGGTGAGCGGCGATGGCGACTTCGTACGGCTGGTGAACGCCCTGCAAAACTTCGGCTGTCGGGTGGACGCCCTCGGCTTCCACAACGTCTCCAGGGCCTTGCGCGACGCCGTGGACACCTACCACTCGGGCTTCTTCGTGCCCGAGCTGCTGCCCACCACGGATGATCGTCTGCGCGGCTTCATGCACAGCGTCGACGAAGAAAAATACTTCGGCTGGATCACCACCTGGGGCGACTTGAGCCCCGAGAGCGTGAGCACTGACATCTTCGTGCACGGAAACGACGTGGAGGGCGGCACCCTGAGCAATGGGCAGTTCGCCAACCTCAAGGTGCATCAGACGCCCATCGAGTTCACCCTCGACGTGAACGACGAGGGCCAGCCGCGGGCGGTGGACGTGAAGATTCTGCGGCCATGATGCTGTGAGCGGACGGCCGTGCCTTCGGCAACGCCTGTAGCGGACGACCCAGCAAAAGCTTTCGCTTCGCTGCGTCTGTAGCGGACGCCTCGCCTTCGGCGAGAGCTGTAGCGGACGCTCATTTGCCTCCGGCAAATTCCCTGTAGCTTTTTTGAAGATCACTTTGGGGGCGTGGGCTCATCTACCGCGAACGTTGTGACCCAATGACGCACCAGCTCCGGCGTAAGCCCCAACCTGGGCTGAGAAGCCCACCAAGTGCAGCATAACTCTCTAAAAAAGCTACAGCCCAGGCTGCCGGAGGCAGACTCGGCGTCCGCTACAGCTCTGCAAGGCGAAGCCGAAGCAGGCGTCCGCTACAGGCGGTGCGCAGCACGGCCGTCCGCTCCAGACGCAGCGAAGCTGGGTCGTCCGCTCAACACCTCAGCTCTTGAGCGACTTGATGAGCTCCGACAGGGGGGCGTCGGCGCCGTCGAAACGATCGCTCACCTTACCGTTCTCCAGCTTGAGCACCCCTCGGGGGCACACCGCAGCGCAAATGCCGCAGCCCACGCAGCTCGCCCGGACGATGTTCTCACCCTTCTGAGCGTATTTACGCACGTCGATGCCCATCTCGCAGTAGGTCGAGCAGTTACCACAGGAGATGCACTGCCCGCCGTTGGTGGTGATGCGGAACCGGCTGAAGAAGCGCTGACCCAGACCCAGAATCGCGGCCATCGGGCAGAAGAAGCGGCACCACACCCGGCTGCCCATCAGGGGGTAGAAGCCCACGCCGACGACGCCGGAAAGCATGGCGCCCACGAGGAAGCCGTAGGTCTTCGACGCCGCCTGGCTGAAGTCCCCAAGGACCTTGCCCTCAGTGTAACTGTTGATCCAGATCACCAGGGTGACCACGGTGATCGACACCAGCACTAGGTGAATCGCCCAGCGCTCGAAGCGCCACGCCTTGATGGACTTGTCGCTGAGATGCCGGAAGGGATCACCGGCGGTCTCGGCAAGACCACCGCAACCACACACCCACGAGCAGTACCAGCGCTTACCGAAGTACCATGTGAGCAGTGGGGTCAGGATGAAGCTCGCGGCGATGCCCCAGAACACCATGAAGGTGCCCAGGCCACCAGGCTGCTCCATGAGCCACTTGATGTCGTTGGGGAACAAGTAGTTGTACTTCAGGGGCCAGAAGTAGGTGAAATAGAACTCGGGCTGACTCATCAGCTTCAGAAACTGCGGGATCAAGAACCCGAAGCCCAGCTGGAAGAACATCACCGAGAGCGTACGGAAGATTTGGTACTTGTTGTGGCGGTAGCGGAAGATCATCCGCACGCCCATCAGCACCACCCCGAAGGTGTACAGGGTGCCATAGAGGAACCACTGATCAGCGCCCTTACCGTTGAGCAGCTTGCCCAGCGGCTCCACGAGGGCGATGGCCCCTGACAGCGAGCTGCCGTGCCAGTAGAGCATCACGTACAGCGTGGTGATGACTACCCCGAGGATGATGCCCACCGTACCGCGGGACTTGGTGCCGTCGGTCATGGTGCCGTTGTTCTTGATGCCCGGTACCGTTCCGCTGTAGGTGGCGACGATGTGACCGATGGTGCCCACAGTGATGGGCCCGAAGACCGAGAAGAAACCCACCCAGCCACCGAGACGCCAGCCAAAGAGAGCGGCGGCAAAGAGGGCGGCGCTCAGCAGAATCAGGCCGGTGCTGATTTTGCGGAGCTGTTGCATTTGAGCGCTCACCTCGTGGGTGGCACCGTGACCGTCGACGAGAGAGATGCTTGCGTTGATCGGGTTGCTCATCGGACCTGCTCCATGAACGTGCCTACGATGTTGCGCTCGTGCTTCCGGTAGAACTCGGGATCGAAGTTCGCATCCCGCATGTGGGCGAAGACGTACTCCGCATCTCTCTCCTCGGCGATCCACCGCTCGCAGACCCGGTGTCGATACCGGATGCCCATGGCGTTCACACCCTTGATGATCCCGTCTTGGAAGACCAGACGCATCGAATGCCGACGACTGGGGTGCTCCCAATACAGGTTCTTCTCGCGCTCGAGGTCCCGCTTCACCTGACCGTAGGTGTGCCACTCGAGATCGAGGAACTTGGCAGAGTTGAACCAGATGCCCTGCTCATAGGTGCGATCGATGCCGCTGATGACGTCGCCGGCCACCTGCCCCTGAGCCTTGCCGGTGTACCAGACCTGCTCGATGGTGTTCCGGGCGTCTCCGGGGTTCACCAGCTCGGCGCAGTCGCCCACGGCGTAGACCCCTTCGACCTGCGTCTGGAGCTTCCAGTCCACCAGGATCCCACGACCGGTGGGGATGCCTGAGCCTTCGAGTGCGGACAGGTTGGGCCGTACACCCGCGGTGAGGCCCACGAACTCGCAGTCGATGCGCTCGCCGTCTTTGGTCATCACGCCGCAGACGCGCCCATGGCCATCATCCAGGATCTCGGCGAGCTCGGTCTCGAGACGCAGATCGATGTGCTGCTCGTAGATGTGGTGGTTCACCAGGGCCGACTCTTCGGCGGGGAGCACGTTGCTCCAGTACGACTTCTCACGGGCGAGGATGCTCACGTGCTTGCCGCGTGCATGGAGCATCTCGGCGAGCTCGATGCCGATGAGGCCCCCACCGACGATGACCCCGCGCTTGATGCGATGGCTGTTGGCCTCGAGGCTGTAGAGATCCTGCAGGCTGTACATGCCGTGCACGCCTTCGAGATCCTGACCGGGCCAGCCGAACTTGTTGGGCTGGCTGCCCACGGCGAGCACCAGCTTGTCGTAGGCGATCGAGGTGCGGGTGTCGTTGACGCTGTTGAGCGTCAGCCGGCGGTTCTCGGTGTCGATGTGGGTGACCCAGCCCTGCACCCGCTCGATGCGGTTGAGATCCCATACATGGTTCTCGTACGGGCGGGTCTGGGCCTCGGTCATGTGCCCCATGTAGATGTACATGAGGGCTGGTCGCGAGAAGAAGTACTCCGACTCTCCGGAGATCAGCGAGATGCGCCAGTCAGGATGGTTTTTGCGTATGCGAAACGCTGTGGTCACCCCTGAGATGCCGTTGCCGATGATCGCGATGTGCATGGTCTCCCTTCCTTGCAGCCTCAACCGGCCCACACACGACCGCGCCTACACCACCGGTGATGCCCAGCACGGGCTGTGGCCGATGAGGTGATACAGCGCGATGTATGCGTATGAGTGTATACCCAGATGTCGTCGGCGCGAGTTCAGGACATGAGTTTCACGTCATGCTCCCGCGACGGCCTGGGCTGAAGAACTGCTCAATCTGTGTTCGTTGGAGTCTACGCGGCCAGAAAGACGGTGTTACACGCCTGTTTAAGTTTACAACGAGACGCTGAGTCCGGCGGGGCAGATGGGCAGGACCTCGACGTGCCAGCCGGCGGCCTCGTAGGCCGACTTCAAGGGAGCGAGGTCGGCTGCATAGCGGGGCAGAACCCAGGACATGTCTCCGCCAGCGGCGCCAGTGGGCTTCGCCGCAGCGCCGTGTGCCTCTGCGATGTACGAGATGGATTCGTGGGCGGGGATGATGAGAGGCACCTCTGCGTCCTGGCCCAGGGCGGTGATGGCTTCAGCGCCCATCCTCACAGCCTCGACGAGGGCACTTCGATCTGCGTTGAAGAGCGCGCCCTGCCCTGCCCTGGCGGCAGCTTCGATGCCCGCTCTGCGCAGCCGCCACCCCTCAGGGTTCTGCTGCGCCCAACGCTTGATTTGAGGCACCAGCACCTTGGTGCTCGCCGACTGACCCGTCCACACCATCATGAGGGGGGTCTCTTCGAGCCACTGTGTGTGACCAGCCCAGCAGTACATCTCGTCGACGACAGTCCGCCACGCCGCCCAGGCGTTGAGATCGGTGCTGGCCTCGTGGATGGTCCTCAGCCGGTAGATGATCACGCCGCCCATGACCGAGGCGGCGACATCCGCGCCGCTGCCTGATCCTTGCACCGCCCGGTGGGCGCCGTGTACCCGCTCGAAGATGATTCGACGAATGTTGCGCTCTTCCGAACGCTGACCGCTGACGAGTTGACCTGCCCCACCTGCTGCGGCGAGGGCGCCAGCGAGGGCTACGCTGACAGCAGCACTGCTGCCAAGGCCCAGCTTGATGCCTTCGGCCTGACTGTAGAGGGCGCTGCTGTCGGTGGTGAACCGACCGGCGGAAGGCGCTGGCCATCGATCGAGCAGCCCCTGCACGAAGGCCAGTGGATCCCCAGAGGGGCTGTGCCGTCCGACATGAGCCAGCTGCTCGGTGAGTCCTGGCGCCGCGATTTCGGTCCGCTCTGGACCGAGGGTCACCGCACACTTCGCCCGACGCTCAACGGCAGCGACGATGGCGATGCAGTTGTCGAGCACTGCATACTCACCAAAGAGCATGACCTTGCCAGGGGCGCGGGCGACGTACGGCTTCAGCATGTCTCGACCTGCGCCCCCGGACCAGGCGCGGCGACGAGCACTTCGCTCACGCCAGGTACGGCCTTCAGGGTGCTGGCGATGTGCTCGGCATCCTCGGCAGCGCACAACACCTTGACGTGGGGGCCTGCGTCCATCGTGTACCAGGCGCTCACGCCCTGCTCACGCAGCTGGTGCACCTGCTCCATGGCGGCGAGGGTGGCGGAGCGCCAATAGATGAGCGGTGGACGCCCCGCCATCATGCAGGCGTGCATCTTGAGGGTGGAGTGCTCCATCATCTCACCAAGCGTGTCCAAATCTCGCGCGTTGATGGCAGCCTCGGCGGCCTGCATGTCGGCCTCGTGGCTGCTCACCCAGGAGGCGAAGTAGGGACTGGTGCGGGCGGAGCTCTCCATGCCGACGCGAGAGCTGATTTTCTTGGGGCCCTTCTCGGTGAGGCAGAGCACCATGCGCAGCGGCCATGCCTCAGGCGTGGCAATCTGACGAATCTGTCCTTCGACCTTGTCGAGCACGACGAACCCGCCGAGCAATGATCTTGGCGCCGAGCCGGATCCGATCCGTGTGAGCTCGGCCTTGTGAGGATCTTCAGGGTCGAGGCCGGCAGCGGCCCAGGCAGCTGCGACGAGAGCAGCGAACCCACTGGCGCTGCTGGCGAGGCCCGCTGCGGTGGGTACGGTGTTCTCGCTGTTGACCCGAGCATGGGGCAACGGGATGCCATGTGATCCAGCATGCTGTCGCACGGCGTCGAGAATGGGCTGTACCCGCCCGGCGTCGGCCTCGACGCCATTGAGCTGGAACTGGTGGTGGCTCAATGCGCTGTCGAAGATCACCTCGGTGCGGGTGCCGGGGGCGTCGAGGGTGAGCGACAGGCTACTGACTGCGGGCAGGTTGAGCTCGGCGTCTCGTTTGCCCCAGTACTTGATCAGGGCGACGTTGATGCCGGCCTGGGCGATGGCTCGGTGAGGCTGCTGCATGGGGGCTCGCTGGGCGGGGGTCGGAGGTGATGGATGGGGTTGTTTTAGCGTGGGTGGGGGTGGTTGTGGAGGGTTCGCTCCGCGGGTGAGAGAGTTTTCGGGCACGGGCACGGGCACGGGCACGGGCACGAGTCGAATATCCCTGGGCTTTTTTGATGGATGGGCTGCTCGCCGAGCGTGGGGGGCGGCGTGTTGGCTTTTGGAGGTGGGCGCCAGGTTACGGGAACGTCACACCCCACCCATTGTGGAACACCTGCACCAAACCGCTCCACAATGAAACGCAACGCAGAATGGGTCACAGGGTTAATGTGTGAGAAACGCTTAAAATCACCGTCTGGCACACAGCATGCATTTAAGTATGTGCGAATGCCCGGTGTCTGGCCCCTCCCTCCACCAGATGCCGGGTATTTTTTTGCTCCGGCGCTCCGCGGGGCACGTGCATATGTGGGTTATGGCTTTGTTGGGTTGGTGGGTTGGGGCTTTTTCACTCCATTCAGTGATGACTCTATAGATGATGAATTTGCCATACTTTTGGTGAGCAGCCCCTCTTGCGTGGGCTGATACACAGTGGATGTCCCTTCTCCTGTCACCTTGTAAGTCGGAGAAGTGTTGTGCATCCGCCCTGGTAGGGTAGGCGGGTCGCGGCGTAGTACCGCGTTGCCCGCCCCCCATCGCACCGGACGTGCGGATCTCCCGCATCCGGCGCTCCTGCATCAGTCGCCATCG
>JBKAGE010000073.1:0-84991 GCA_046290225.1 Bradymonadia bacterium
CAGCCGCACCGCACGCTCTCGGACCTCTTTTGAATACCTCTTGCTCATGACCCCATTCTCTCAATTTCTGGGGTCTCCGGTAAACCCGGGGCGATTCACTACCCCGTTGTCGCTCCATCCCCACTGTCTTGTACCCCGAGCCCTTCGAAGAGAAGATAGCCGCACCGTCTTGGGGGAGTACCAATGCGCCACATCCTTACTCACACCGTCCTTTTGCTCCTGATGGGTTGCAGTGAGGAAGAGTCTCAGACTGACTGCGTTGGGCAAGAGTGCTCGGAGCTCGCGTGCGGTGGGCGGAGCGAGGAGACGTGCGAGCAGTACCAGGGCTGTAGAGCATACTATGGACAGTATGGCTGTGAGGCAGAACGTGTGTTCGTGACATGTGGTGCTGGGCAGGGCTGTAATCAAGGGCGTGCAAGCGGCATCTCGCCCGAAGGGGAGTGCTACCGCTTCCCCAACTACTGCATCCCGTGGGGCTGGGAGCTGGTGGAAGATCAAGACCACTGTTGCCCCTCTGATTAGATTGAGTCACCCTCAATCTGGCCTGGCCTCGGCGTTCGAGCATTCCGAAGATAACGCGTTGTCGTTTTTGGAGCAGTTGATGGGATGGAGTATCAAGAGCGAGACATCGCCGGTGGCAAAACCATGCGCAGGCATCGAGCAGGTGTGGGCGCAGATGGATGCCATCATCTCAAAAAAGAACGGCATCGTTACACATTTCGAACTCAACAATGAAGACATGGGGATTGGGCTATTCATGTCCATCGTGTATCAGGATCTCGTCGACCTGCCCTTTGTAGACCTGACCGTCGACAATCCAGATGTGTTGGGGTGGCTTGTCGAAATCGAGTCATCCCAGCGTCCGTCTGCGTGGCTTGCACGCTCTGCTGGATCTGGTGAGCCCATCAATGTCTTCGTGCATCCCACTGCTCGGGTTTTTCGAAAGAAGATCATCATCGAGCGATCGGAGCTCGCGACAATCCTGCCCCTCGTGATGGATGGGGTGACCGAAGTCGAAGGATATGAGTGGCTCGATGAGCAACTGTTTTTGGACCTTGATCTCACGATGAGGCGAGGCGCCCTGCTGTAAACTCAAGAAAACAAAAGGGCCAGATGAATCAGCGTACAGGGAAGCGCCGATTCATCTGGCCCGAATGTGCGTGTCGTAGCACTGCCAGACAGTCCCCACGAACCTGCTGTCTGCCTGACATACAGATCATCGGGCAACTCAGCAGATCACTTGAGCCGGGTACAGCCCAGCATCAATCGTTATGTCCTCAGAATGCTGCTTGAAGCTGGACTCTCACTTGATGTGTGCCTTCTGAGATCTTGCGTGCGTAGAGCCTCAGATAGTCCGCTTGCACTTTGAACGGGTGTCCATCGAAGTAGTAGCTGATGGCGCCCCCTGCCTCGCGTTGATCACTGAGGCTGCTCTCGTCGTCGCCATGGATCTCGGAGTACCGGCCAGCAACCTCGAGCCCTTGCGGGGTGATCATGTATCCGGCCTGTATCATCCAGCCCAGGCCGTCTCGAGTGGGCGCGATCTCCATGAGCTGGCCCTGCTCGTCCAGGGCGCCGCCGTGATTGCGCTCGCCCGCTCGGGCGAAGCCTTCCCACAAGACAGACCAGCCGCGCCACTTGAACATCAAGTCGGCGGTGATGGTGTCGTTGTCGATGGTGCCGCCGTCTTCGAAGGGGGCACCGAGTATGCCTCGGCTGCCTTTGCCCTCGGCCAGGTGCGAATATGCCAGCCCCAGGCTCAGCTTCGGGCTGTGCCAATGCTTGAGGTCCGACTCGCTGTAGTCGTCGAACATGCCGAAGGGCAGGTACTCGATTCGAGCGAGGTACAGCATGCCGAAGTCGCTCTGCGCGAAGCTCGAGTGACCTTCTCCGGTGTAGAGCCCCACGGCGTATCGCAGTCGATCCAGACCGAGGAAGTTCTCGGAGCGTAGATCGAAGCCGATGTCGCGATCGATGTTGAACTCCCGGTTCACGATGCTGCGGTCGACGAACTGCAGCTTTCCCGAAGAGATCACGCGCTGGCGGCTGAAGGGCAGCTTGTATTGCCCGATGCGGACCGTGAGATCTCGTAGATGGTCCAGATGCAGGTACCAGTCGAGGAGCGGAGACCGGGTGGGCTGAGCCTCTCGATTGATGATGGGGTTCTCGCCCCGCATACCGATGTCTCTGGGCGAGATCGCAAACTCTGCTTTGAACTTGTTGTGCTTGCCGAAGGTGTGCCCGACGAAGCTGAGACGTGCGCGCCTGATCTGCCCACTCTGGGAAGAGCTGCGGCCTCCATCGTCGTCGGGGGCATGTACGTAGCTGTACAGGAACTGTGCCCGCAGACCGATCTGAAGTGCCATCTGGCCATCAGGGCGGGCAACTCTGAGTCCCTTGCCCGGCTGCAACCGGACTTCAACGGGTAAGGGCGGGGGATCACCCACAGGAGACGCCAGCGCACCAGGGGCCATCAAGAGCAGGCTGCTGATCCAAAGTGAGCAGGCCTGCGCTGGATGCATCTCGAAACCTCCGAGTTGATGAAGGAGGCGCGTTTCCTGGTCCGGGTGGCATCTCCTGGAGTCGTGTGTCACGCGTTTGTCACATTTTAGTGACTTAGGGTCAATAAATGCTGTTGCGCGTATGCATGGCTCTTTCTGCTCAGAGTGCTCGAAAAAAATCTGCGTCGAGCGAAAAGGAGTGCGAGCCGCCCCTGTAAAGGCTCTCCAGAACTCACTGGAGACCACCATGAAGACCCTCCCCCATATGTTGTGTTGCGTGGCCCTCGCCGGCTGTGGCCTTGGCCAGATCGAAGAAGACGTGGTGCCCCTGGCCACGGGACTCGTGAACAGCCAGCTGCAGGTCGAGACCCTCGACAACGAGCTGAGCGCCCTGGAAGGCGACACGCTTGAGCTGAGCTTCTTCCCACATACGCCTAGCCCCGAGGCGCCCATCGAGGTGGTCGACTCCACCCTGGAGGCCCACATCTACGATGTGCTGGAGACCGGAGGGCTGATCGGCTTGACCGAGCTGCCAGAGATCGGCACCCAAATCACCGACGCCATCGACAACGCCATCGTCGACGCCCATGGGGCCTTCGCCGGACTGTTCAACGACAACTGGTCCGCCATCAGTGCCGGGCAAAGCGACTGTGTCGATTGCAGCTGGTACTGCGACGTCAAAGGCGAGGGTCACATCCGCCTCGCAGCGTTTCGGGGGCTCACTGCCACTTGGGGCGACGTCACTGTTGAGGCGGTGCCCGCCGATGATCTGCTGCGCATCGAGGTGCACCTCGACGGGGTGACGCCCGACGCCAGCTTGAACTACAGCGTGGGCGTGGATGGGTGGTGCGTGACCGACGTCGACAGGTGGTCCACCACCGCTGACACCCCGCTGAGCTTCGACCTCGACTTCGCCCTCGAGGTCGAGTTCTCCACGGAGAACGTCGAGGCATGTGATCCTGCCGTGAGCTGCTGTGAAGAGCTGGTGGCCATCGAGCTGACCGTGAAGGACTTCCTCATCAGCGAGGTGGAGAAAGATCTGCCCACCGCCGAGGTCTCGGGCCTGTACTACATTCCCCCGTTCATCTTCATTCCCTTCGACGAGTCCATGGATCTCGACTCGGTGGTGAGCAACGAGGCCATGGCTGATCTCATCAACAGCCAGCTCGAGGGCAGTGAGGTGTCCACCCGCGTCGAGGTGTTGGACGGGCCCTTGCTGGCCCACGACTTCGAGGTGACCGAAGAGGGCGCCACCCTGAGCTTCAACTACGACAACGACAAGGATGATCAGTTCCTCTGTGACGATTGCCCGTTCGGTGGTGTCGACATCGACAACGATGGCTGGTGCAGCAACACCGCTGTTGACCCCGACAACTGCCGCTGGATCCCCAACCCGGACCAGGCGGACAGTGACGGTGATGGTCTGGGTGATGCCTGCGACACCTGTGATGTCGAGAACATCGGTGACATGGAGACGTCGTGCTTCGACTTCGGCTCCGCGAGCAACATGCCGGGGTCGACGATCTGTCTCCCCGCTGGCGATGGCGTGGACGACGCGTGCGACAACTGCGTGGGGGTGATCAACCCCGGGCAGGAGGATCACGACGGTGATGGCCTCGGTGATGCCTGCGACGACGATGACGACAACGACGGGGTGGTCGACGAAGACGACAACTGCGTACTCGACTTCAACGTGAAGCAGGGGGACGAAGACGGCGATGGCGCCGGTGATGCCTGTGACAACTGCCTTGGTCTGGCCAATTCGGACCAGACGGACACTGACGGTGACGGCCTCGGCAACGCCTGTGACGACGACGATGACGACGACGGGATCCTCGATGGCGAAGACAACTGCCCCGATGTTGCCAACCCCGCCCAACACGACAGCGATGTGGACGGCATCGGCAATGCCTGTGACGCCAACGATCACTGCAACCCGGCCATTGGCCTCATCGACAGCTGTGGCTTCCCGGAGTTGCTGGTGGAGTGGCCCTTGCTCCACGGCTGCATCGGTCCCGAGTGCTGGGTCAGCCTGCCCCCCACCATGCTCGACATGCTGGGTCAGTCTCTCGCCGAGGCGGGCCCTCGGACCATCATCGGTGCGGTGGAAGTCGTCGGCGCCTGGGGCGAACTCGAAGATCGCCACATGCTCATCGACATTCTCGCCGCCGCCAACGGCCAGCGGCTCAGCCGGACCGAAACGACTGCAGAGCTGCTCCTGCGCACCCGGCAGCGCCCTCTGGATCGCCGCGCCACCAGCATGGTGGCGCGAGCAGCCATGGTGGGCCTCAACCATCTGTCGGGGCGAGCCTTCGGGCTGACCTGCCGTGACTGTGGTGACGACGCCCGGGCGTGGCTCAACTTCTTCAACCGCGCCGAGGCTCAGGGCCGGCGCATCCCCCACCGGGACATTACCTCTACACGCCCATGGATGACCCGTGATCGAGGTGAGGACCCCTTCGCCCGCCGCCGATGAACCCCGCGCTGAGATGGCGCTGAAGCACAGGGCGCGAGCCTCAAGGCCGGCTGATTCGACAATGCCATCCGTAATCTGAACGAGGTGCCTTTCCCTGGTTGGGTCATGACACCCGAAACCAGGGCTGTTCAGCCCGAGCTGAGAGCTGACTTCAGCGAGCCTGCTTCACCGACACTGAATCAGCTCCAGCAGCTCTCCGCGATCACGCCCGAACTCCGCCATGCGATCCTGAAGCTGGCGCTCGATCTCTGCCATCGTCTCCCCAGCGCGTTCGTCGTCGGCGCCGGGCGTATCGGCTACACACACGAACTTTCGGGTGCCGCAGGCATCGAGCACCTCGCACGCATCATTCACTGCGGTGGCCATCATCAGCCCCTCGTCACCGGCGTAGGCCTCACCGTCGAGGAGCACCAACCGTACATCCTCGGGCCCTGCGTCGATGAGGGCGTCGTAGGGGTCTGCGCCCTCGCGGCCCACCACGAGAATGTCGGCGCGGTAGCCTGGGGCGAGCGTGCCGATGCGATCACCGAGACCCAACACTTCGGCGCCGTCCGAGGTGGCCATGCGCCACAGACGCTCACCGGTGAGCGCAGAGATGCCCATTTGCCGGCCGTATGCCCGTGCAAAGCGAAGCTCCGAGAGCATGTCGTCTTCACCAGAGACCGTCCAGTCGGGACCGAGGCCTACGGTCATACCCAGCTCGAGCATCAGCTCGATGTCGGCGGTCATGCCGTACAACACGATGTTCGAAGAGGGTGACCACACGACGTACGCACCGAAGTCGGCGGCGACGCGCAGCTCGTCTTGGGTGAGCCCGAGGGCGTGGATCAGGATGGAGGTGATGTAGGGGGCGCCGTCGCTGTGGAGCAGATTGATCGTGCGAGGGGCGGCGTTGCCTCGATCTTCTTCGCCCAAATACGAGCTGAACTCGTTCTCGACGTTACGCCCTGTGAGCCCCTCGGCCATGTGCACCGCAAAACGGGTGGTCTCGCCGTTGGCGAACTGTTCGACCAGCGAGGTGCGATCGAGGCCGTCATCCTCGTCGCGGATATCGCGGACCGAGCTGATGGTGGTGCGCAGGTGATCCGGGCCGAGGTTGTGGTAGCTGAGATCGGCATTTCGAGCGAGGCGATCAGTACAGGTGCGCTGAGGACTCTGACCTTGCACTGTGGTGGTGCCGTGCAGGAGTGAGCGGATCTCCCCCCACTTGACTGCAGGGCACACCACCGCGTTCGAGCTGCGGTTCGCGGCAAAGGGCTCGATGTGCTCTTCATAGTCCGGGTCGTCGGCCCACTCATAACGGTTGTTGAACAACTGCATGCTCGGGGGCACCCACTCATCGAGGAAGTTGTAGGTCAGGTGGTTGTGCCCATCGATGAGCCCCGGAGAGATGATTCCACGGGTCTCCAAGGTGACGGCGCCTGGAGCCTGATCTGAGCAGCCACGTGCCGGCGCTACACATTCGATGGTGTCATCGATGATGTGCACTTCACCCTGGAAAGCCTCTCCTGGCGCCAGCACTACGCCACGCAGTATCAAGCCCTGTCCGCCGGTCATCAGCACGTCCGCTGATGGCGTGGGCTGAGAGTCTGCAGGTGGCGGGAGCCCCATGTCGTCCTGAGCAGGGATCATCCCGTCATCTGGGCGGTCGATGCCCATGTCGGGGCGAGGGTCGATGCCCATGTCACCCGGTGGAGGGGTGAAGTTGGTATCTGGACGCATAGGGGGGGCCGGCATGCCCACGCCCGTGTCTCGCGGGACGCGGATCTCACCGGCGTCGCTGATGTCGTCATCGGTGGCGCACCCGAACGAGCAGAGCAGAGTGAGCAGCGCGAGCAGGGGGAGCCGACGCATCCAGTGCCTCCGTGATGATGAGCCCTGATGGTAAATCAAGAATGGGGTGTGGTCCGAGTCTCTCCGGCGATTGTAATGATTGTCACACCATCGCCCTTCATTGCTCACATGGAAGGGCGGACATGTCGAGCCATGAGTGATCGTGCTCTGCCAATGACTGATTTGGGTTGGGTCGACTCCGCCCCATTGATGCGTTGTGGGGCACTGTCTGCCGAAAGAGTGGCCATCAGGTGGGACGATGGGGCCGTGGAACCACCTGATATCGTCACACACGCACACACTCGGCCTGGCCGAGCGCCGTCACTGATGAGGCGGCGCTCGGTCTCCCTTTCGGGCCCGGCCGGTCGTGCGTCCCCCACAGCTGATTGCGTGGCTGGTCGGGCCCACTCTTCCTTGTATTGTCTATGAGGTGCGTCTTTTCTGAGCAGTGATTGCCTCAGAGATATTCAGCGACGGCGGCGGGCGAGGCCGAGCAGGCCGAGCAAGGCGAGGAGAGAGCCTGAGGTATGGCCGGAATGGTTGCAGCCGGAGCTGCTGCTGCGCACCGTGGGGCCACTGCCGTCGTTGTCACCGCCTGTGCCACCAGCGCCGCCACCACCAGCGAGCGGGGCCCCACCGGCTCCACCAGCACCGGCCATGTCTCCGCCTGCACCGGCTGCACCGCCGGCGCCACCAGCACCAGCTGCGCCACCGCCCGCACCGGCCATGCCACCACCGGCACCACCAGCGCCACCGCCAGCACCGCCCACCGGATCAGAGCCCGGCATGAGTGACAGAGAGGTTTGCAGTGTGACCTCAGGGCTCTGGGGACTACCAGCGGCCATCTCCAAGACCACCTCACCGGCGGCGACAGCTTCGAGGGTGACCTCTACGCCCACTGATGCCCCAGCGGGCAGATCCGCGAGACTGCACAGCACCCAGTTGCCCGCTGCGACACAGCGATCATCGCCGCCTGCTGCGGCGAGGGCCCCCGGTAGCTGGCCCACGACATAGGCAGCGTTGGTACCGTCGGGTCCATCATTGGTCACGTCGAAGCGCACTGAGATCTCGTCGCCCACTGTGGCCTCGGTGATCTCAGCCGTAGCCTCGGCAGAGATCGACACGCTGGGCAGCTCGCCGCCACCACAGTCTGCGGGGATCTCCGTAGACCAGGTCTGATCACCTTCGCACCGGTACATGTCGAAGGGCTCGCACTCCCAGTTGATGAAGTCGATTTGCTCGCAGTAGTTCTCCCGAAGCTCGAGCCATTCTGGTGTGAACCGGATGACGCGCCCGGCGTCGGAATGTTCCGTGAGGTTGCCGGTGATGGTCTCGTAGCTGCTCGCGGAGATCTCTACAGTGTTGGGGCCCGCCGGAGCGCTCTCCACACCGGAGTCGTCCATGGCCACGGCCACCACCTGGTAGTTGCCTGGCAGCAAGCCACAACGCTCCACCTGCCAGCTGCCCCCGTTGACCTGAGCAGACTGTGTGCCCACACCGAGGATCACGACATCGACGCCGGCCACAGCAGAGTCGTCTTCGGCAGTGCCAGAGACCGTAATGCAGTCACCGCTGCCGCTCACCGAGCTGATCTGCGCCACGGGGGGAGCCATCATGGGGCCGCCGCCACCGGCACCGCCCATACCACCCGCGCCACCCATACCACCGCCCATGCCGCCGACGGGCTCGTCGCCGCCCACTGGAGGACCGAGGCGGGGGTTGTTGTTGGTGAACGTCTCCGCCACGTACATGGCGAAGTCCATGGCGTCGTGGTTGACGTAGATCACCCCGAGCTTGCCGTTGGGGGCCAGGTTCACTCGATCAGTGACGAAACGCCCCGTGACCGGATCGAGCAGGCCCTCTTCTCGCAAATCGTCGCGATCGGGGATCGTGCGGGTGTCGGTGTTGCTCAGAGGCCCCGCTGGCCAGGCGTGACGCAGGGTGTCCTGCTCGATCTTCACCACCCGGATACGGCCCTGATCGTCGCGCCAGATGTTGGCGAGGGCCTGCCATGGACGCACGATCTGATCGGCGATGAGGCACTGCACCTCGCCACCGTCACCCATGCTGGCGTCGCCGCCCTGACAGCCGATGCCAGTACCCTCGTCGAGCACCACCCCCGTCTCGTCGGGGGCGCCGCCGCCGAGGATGAGCTCGGAGAAGGCCTGCGCCCGAGTCTCCTGGTACACGTGGGGACAGAACTTGTCGCCGTCCCAGATGTCCTGGTTGTAGAACTTCGAGGTGTCGAGGGGGCCGCTGCCGGCAGGCAGGCTGTTGTCGTCAGAGACGATGGCGTACATCTGCTGCTCGATGAGGGCCCGACCCCGGGGATCGGGAGACTCGTCGGCGTAGCGCTGGCACTGAGACTTCACCGAGTCTTTGCTGAAGCCCGCTGGAGGCGGCATCACCGCGGTGCCCTGGGCGCTGCCGATGCCCGGCGCTGCAGCCGTGGCTACACCGGTGAAGATCTCCGGGGCCATACAGCCCACCTCGACGGCCACTGCACCGCCAGCAGACAGGCCCGAGACGTAGATTTGATTCGGATCGATGCTCCACTCGGGATCACCGGCCATGGCCGTCGCTGCGGCGATGATGGCCGACTGATCGGGATCGTTGCGGGTGGGGCGGTACACCCCGAAGGCGCCGTCGTAGCCGTAGTTGAGGCATTCGACGTTGGTGGCGTCCCGGTTGGGGAACACCGGGTTCACCAGCCCGGGGATCACCACCACCAGACCATAGGCCTCGGCGGCGTCGATCCAGCCACCGGCCTGGGCCATCTGGAAGGGCATCTGACCACAGCCCACCAGGTAGAAGATCGCGCCACGCTGCCCCGGAGTACGGGGGCTGAAAGAGTCAGGGGTGTAGACCCAGGCGTCGGGAAAGCCCATGAAGTTCTCGCGGAACTCCCAGTTGGTGCCCGCAGCCCATGCGGTCTCGTTGGGGATGCTCACCGCCCCGGCCTGAGTGCTGATCCCCAGCATCAGAACAGCGGCGCTCAAGCTGAGCCAGCGCGTGCCCTTGGACATGTTTCCTCCACCGTGCAGTGCAATATCGAGCATCTGTGCAGTCTGCGCCCACACACCCCCCGCCGAAATGAAGGTGGAGGGTGAGAACGTGAGTTTTTACGTCTTCCACAGGTTGTCAGGGAAGTTAAAAGGGCGTTGACAGCTGAGTCAAGCCTGATGTTGCGTCGCAACATTCTTGCGGCGCCAGCCATTGTGGGCTCTGACGAAACAGTTTTGTGCAGATCGAGCCCTTCTCCAGGTGGGGGTCCGTCACTACCGTCGAAGCACACACGCTTCAAGGGAGTGACCATGAGCACCAGGATCGCAGTGATTTATTACTCTTCCACTGGCACCAACCACACCATGGCTCAGGCCATCGCCGAGGGGGCCAAGGCCGCGGGGGCCGAGGTGCGGGTGCGCCACGTCGCCGAAAGCGCACCTCAGGCAGCCATCGACAGCAACCCCAAGTGGAAGGCCCACCGAGAGGCCATCGCCCACGAGCCTGTGGCCACCGGTGAGGACATCGAATGGGCCGACGGGGTCATCTTCGGCACCCCCACCCGGTTCGGGAACGTGTCCTCGCAGTTCAAGGGCTTCATCGACAGCCTCGGCGGGCTGTGGTTCAACGGCAAGCTGGCCAACAAGGTGTACGCCGGCTTTACCTCGGCGCAGAACCCCCAAGGTGGCCAGGAAGCCACCCTGCTTGCCCTGTACAACAGCATCTATCACTTCGGGGGTTACATCGTGACCCCGGGCTACACCGATCCGCTGGTCTTCGCTTCGGGCGGCAACCCGTATGGCCCTTCAGTGACGGCCAACGGCGAGGGGCCCACAGAGGCTGATCTGGCCCATGGCCGCTACCTGGGTCAGCGAGTGGCTACGGTGGCGGGCAAGCTCACGGACTGATCGGGTCGGGGCAGCTTGAGACCCGCCTCGGGGTTGTGCACCACATCATCTTCGGCAGTGGTGGGATCGGTGGTGTAAGTGGCCACCTTGTGCACCACGGTGGCGTAGAGAGCCTCTTGCAGAGATTCGGGGGCGATGTCTGAGAACAGCGCCCGCAACACCTCTTCCACCTTGCCGGGCAGATCGCCCGACTTCACCAGCAACACGTCGAGCGTGCGACCGTCGCCTTCTACGGTGAGGCGCCGAATCATCGGGCGGATGTCGAGGGTGCGGCTGGTGCGACGGCCGCCCTTGAAGCGCTGCCGGGTCACGTGGATCATCCGCTGATCGAGGAACGTGGCCACCCGGGTCACCAGCTTGTGCCCGAGGGTAGAGGGCAGGGTGATGCGGTATCGATCGCCCTGCACGAGGGCCATGAGAGGGCGCTGCTTGCCCTCGAGCCAGTAGGCTTCGAGCACCACAACACCGTCAGGCAGGGTGTTGTTGAGCAGCTGGGTGAAGGCCTGGGGGTCCACCTCGTGGGTGAGCACCACGTCACACCAGTCGCCAGAGGTCTCCATGCCCACGGGCAGCGCCGAGGTGAACGACACCGCGGCGTGGGGGTGGTAGCCCTCGCTGTAGCGCATGGGCACGTGGGCCCGGCGCAGCGCCCTGATCATGACGTTGATCATCTCTTTGTGGCTCAAGAAGCGCAGCGGTCCGGTCCGTGAGAAACGGAAACGCACACGGCCCTCGGCCTTGGGCTCTTCCCAGCGAGGGGGCGGCTCGAGCTGCATGCCCTCTTCGGCCTTGGCCCCCTTGCGGCTCTTCTTGAGCATGCCGGTGCAGGCCCGCATCTCTTCTTTGATGACCCCACACTGATGGCACTTTGAAGCGGCGTTGCGGCAATCCTTGGCCCAGGCGTTGGCGATGGCCCGCTCGTAGTCGGCACGCAGCCAGCCCTTGGGGATCATCACGTGGATGTGGTCCCAGGGCAGTCGCTCGTCGAGGCCGCGGGCCCGCAGCTCGTGATCGGCGCTCATGCCCTGCTCGCTCTGCCAGCGCTCGATGGCACGCTGCCACGCATCGAGTTTGAGGTACTCGTGCCAGCCGTCGAATCGGGCGCCCTCTTCCCATGCATAGAGCAGCAACCAGCCCGCGCGGCGATCGGCGCGGGTCACCAGGCCCTCGAGGTAGGTCTCCCAGGCGTTGTGCTTGCCGAACTTCACCCCGCCCTTGCCCTTGGGCAGGCGCTTCGCCAGCAGTGACTGGCGGCGCTCGGTCTCTTCGATGCCGATCTGCTCAGCCCATTGGAACGGCGTCTGGGGTTTGGGCACGAAGGTGCTCACCCCGAGGTTCACCCGGGTGCGGTTGCGAATCTTGCGACCCACCCTGAAGACCTGAGTGGCGAGATCGCCGATGGCCTCGACGTCTTCGTCCTGCTCTGTGGGCTGGCCGATCATGAAGTAGAGCTTCACCGTGTCCCAGCCGTAGCTGTAGCACTGCCGGGACATCTCCAAGAGCTCTTCGGTGGGGATGAACTTGTTGATCACCGCCCGCATGCGATCGGTGGCGGCCTCAGGGGCAAAGGTGAGGCCGGTCTTGCGAATGCTCGACACGGTGTTGGCGAGATCGACGCTGAAGCTGTCGAGGCGAAGCGAGGGCAGTGACACTGCGATGTGATCTTCCCGGGCGAGCTCCACGCTCTGCTTCACCAGGTTCTTCACCTTCGAGTAGTCGCAGGTGGACAGCGACACGAGGCTGATCTCCTCGTAGCCGGTCTTCTCCATGACCTCTTGCTGCAGCTCGGCGAGCTTCTCCAGCGAGCGCTCGCGCACCGGGCGGGTCACCATACCTGCCTGGCAGAAGCGACAACCCTGAGTGCACCCGCGCAGAACCTCGAGCCCCACCCGGTCGTGCACCTGTTCGGTGTAGGGCACTAGGTAGTCGGTGGGGAAGGGGGTCTCGTCGAGATCCCGCACCAGCCGCTTGGTGATCCGGGGCCCGTCCACGGGGGGCACCATCACCCCCTCGGGGCTGATCTCCATGGGGTAGAGCGAGGGCACGTACATGCCCTCGATCTTCGACAACCGCTCGAGGATCGCCTGGCGCCCGCCGCCATCAAGGACCGCCTGGGCCATTTCGAGGATGGCCTCTTCGCCGTCACCGACGACGAAGCAGTCGATGAACATGGCCAGGGGCTCAGGGTTGAAGACGCAAGGCCCACCGGCGATGACGATGGGGTGCTCGTCGCTACGATCAGCGGAGAGCACCGGCACACCACCGAGGTCGAGCATGTTCAGGATGTTGGTGTAGTTGAGCTCCCATTGCAGGGTGAAGCCCAGGATGTCGAAGCCCGAGAGGGGCGTGTGGCTCTCCAGAGAGGCCAGGGGCATGCCCCGCCGACGCAGCTCGGTCTCCATGTCGGGGTGGGGGGCGTACACGCGCTCCGCCCAGGCGGCCTCTTGCTGATTCAGGATGTGATACAGAATCTGGATGCCCAGGTTGCCCAGCCCCAGATCGTAGCTGTCCGGAAACGCCAGGCACGCCCTGAGGGCCACGGACTCGACATCTTTACGCACGCTGTTGAGCTCGTTGCCCAGGTATCGAGAGGGCTTCTCCACCCGAGGCAGGATCTCTGTTTCGAGCACATGACGGTAGAGTTCAGGATCACGTGCTGCAGGGTGCTCGGGGATGCTGTGGGGGGCCATCAGGGTGCTCCACGAGAGAAACGCATTACAAACCGTGCATTTCTCGTCTGTATCATCATCGTGAACAAGAGGCGGATGATGAGGGATCAGCCCTCGGAACGCAAGGCAGCCCGTGAAGGGCTACACGGGGGGCAGGGTGTTGAGCTGTTTGAGCAGCTCCATGGTGGGAATCGTGTCCTTCGACACGGGCGGCCGCTGGGGCAGGCCGAGCAAGCGGTCCAGAGTGGCGATGAGCTTGTCCGGGTTGATGGGCTTGGTCAGGTGCTCGTCCATGCCAGCTGCGAGGCATCGGTCTTTGTCACCAGCCACAGTGTTCGCCGTGAGGGCCACGATGGGCACGTGTTGCCCCTCTGGCTCCGAGCTGCGAATGCGTCCGGTGGCCTCGAAACCGTCCATTTCTGGCATCTGGCAGTCCATCACGATCAGGTCGATGGGCTGCTCGGCGTACACGTCCAACGCCTCTCGACCATGCTTGGCCAGATGGCAGTTGAAGCCCGCGCGAATGAGCATTTCACGGGCCACGACGCGGTTTACTGCGTTGTCTTCCACCAACAAAATAGAGAGATCACCCCGTGTGCGCGTCGTCTGGGCGTCGAAGACAGGGAGATCTGTCATCGTCGCGGTGAGGTGCTCACCATCTGGCAGAGGCGCAGGCTGACGGAGGCTCTGCTCGATGCGACTGCGCAGCTGTGCCAGGGGCACGGGTTTATTGAGCAGGGCGAAGAGCCCGTGACGCGATCTGATCTTGGGGTTGAGGGTGTAATCCGCTGGGGCGAGCAGGATGATGGGCACGTGCGCAAAGCGAGGATCATCGTGCACCTTGGACGCCAACGTGAGGCCGCCGCCCACGAGATCCATGTCGACCACCATGCACGAGACCGGCTTCATCTCACCACTCGCCGCCTCCAACGCGGCGAAGGCGCGCTCGACGTCTGGCGCAGTGGTGGTGTCGAGCCCCCAGCTCTCGAGCTGCATCGACAGCAACTGACGACTCACCCCAGATGCATCGGCGATGAGGATGTGGCGGCCATCGAAGGTGACCGGGGCATCGGTGGCCGTGGGATCCACCTGACCCAGGGGCACCCGTAGCCAGAAGACCGAACCTTGACCGGGCACGCTGTCCACGCCGAGCTGGCCCCGCATCAGCTGCGCGAGCTTTCGACACAACGCCAGCCCCAGACCTGCGCCGTCGAAGCGGCGCGCGTCGCCGGTCTCCACCTGGCAGAAGCTCTCGAAGAGCCAGGCCTCATGGTCGGCGTCGATGCCGATGCCCGTATCTCTCACCTCGAAACGAATCATCGAATTGTTCTGGGTGGCGGAGAGCAGCTCAGCCTTGAGGGTGATCGAGCCCTGTTCGGTGAACTTCACGGCGTTGTCCACGAGGTGAGCCAGAATCTGCGAGAGGCGTTGCACGTCTCCGATGACACGCTCGGGCAGGTTGCCGCCGATGTGGGTGTGCAGCTTGAGCTGCTTTTCGTCTGCCCGGGCGGTGAATCGGGCGGCGAGGCCTTCGATGGTGTCGATCAGCTCGAAGGGGGCCGGCGCCAGCTCGAGATGTCCGGCCTCGAGCTTCGAGTAGTCCATCAAATCGCCGAGCAGATCCGAGAGGCTCTGAGCAGAGCTCTGGCACACCTTCACATAGCCATGCTGTTGAGCATCGAGGCCGCTGTGCTCCAGCAGATTGAGCGTGCCCATCACGCCATTGAGGGGGGTGCGCACTTCATGGCTCATGACCGCGAGCATCTCGCTCTTGGCAGCGCTCGCAGCCTCGGCCTGCTTCATGGCCAGCCGGGCTTCAGCGACGTCGTGCTCTGCGGTGACGTCTTCGACGGCGCCCTCGATCCACGCGAGCTGCCCCTCTGCCGAGCGTACGATGCGGGCGTTGAGGCGGCATCGCCTCGTGCCGAGCTTGAGCGTGCGCGCCATGAACTCATAGCCCTGAACCACCTCGTTGCCCACCAGCTGCTTCACCAGCGCGTGCCACGACTCTTCGTTCTCGAAGAGGTCGGAGGCCACATGCTCGATCCGCTCCATGCATGCCTGAGGGCTGGTATCACCGAGCATTTGGGCCAGGGCATCGTTGGCGTCGAGCAAGTGCCCTTCAGGGGCGATCTTCATGATGCCGCTGATGGCGTGATCGAAGAAGTTGCGGTAGTGCCGCTCCGCGGCCCGAGCATGTTGTGTCGCTTGCTCTCGAGCTTCGATCTCCTGGTGCACCCGGACGATGACCTCGTTGTACTGCGAGGCGAACTGCCCGGCGACAGTGTGCGGCTCTTCGTACACAGGCGCCGAGAACTGCCCAGACTGCTTGTGGTGTTGCATTTGGGTGAGCAGCTCGAGGATCGCGGTGCTGGCGCCGTGCTCCGAGATGTTGAGACCGATGAGCTCGTCCGCACGACTGACCCGCAGAGGCCAGCGGCGGTTGACGGTCCACATCACTGCATAGCTGACGCAGAAGGCCCATGCGCCACAGGCGAGCACGCCTTGAGCCTGCACCCAAATCTGACCGCCTCGGCTCAGCCCGGTGCCCAAAGCGTCGAGATCACCAAAGATACCCACGGCGAGGCTGCCCCAGATGCCTGCGGCGCCATGGGCGGGAAATGCCCCGATGACGTCATCGATCTCGAGGCGAACGAGCAGTGCTGTGGCGCCATGGCAGACGGCAGCACCGATCATGCCGATGGCGAGGGCCTCAGGTCCCGAGACTGCGTGGCAGTTGGCGGTGATGGCCACGAGGCCACCGATGACACCATTGAAGACCTCAGGGACCTCGGGGCGGCCGTGTGCCCGCCAGCTCAAGAGGATGGAGAGGGTGCCACCTGCTGCCGCTGCAAGGGTGGTGTTGATGAGCACCTCGGGCACGCGCTCGGAGAAGTGCAGATCGCTGCCGCCATTGAATCCGAACCATCCAAACCACAACAACAACACGCCGAGGGCGGCCATGGGCAGGTTGTGCCCCTGAATGGGCTCGTCACGGTCGAAGCGCCCTATCCGGGGGCCGATGATGATGGCGGCGGCGAGGGCCACCATGCCCCCGACAGTGTGCACCACAGTGGAGCCGGCAAAGTCGACGAAACCCGAGGTCTTCAGCCATCCACCGTCGGCCCAGGCCCAGTGTCCCGAGATGGGGTAGATGAAGGCCGATACGAGCACACTGATGATCAGATAGCTCGAGAATCGAGTCCGCTCGGCGACCGCACCACTGATGATGGTGGTGGCGGTGCCGCAGAAGACGATCTGGAACAAGAAAAACGCGTACGTGGCGGCCTCACTGCTGTTCTCGAGGCCCATCCCCCCAGTGCCGATGAACCCGCCGGCGCTCTCGCCGAACATGAGCCCGAAGCCCACAAGCCAGAAGACGACGGTGGCGACACAGAGGTCGGCCATGTTCTTCATGGCCACGTTGATGCTGTTCTTGCTCCTCGACAGCCCGCTCTCGAGGCAGCAAAACCCACCCTGCATCAGCAGAGTGAGGGCTGCGCAGAGCACGACCCAGAGCAGGTGGAACAAGGGATCGGAGATCACAGCCGACCTTTCAGGACACGAAGGTACCTGTTCTCAATCGGCGCAACGGGTCAGGATCTTGTCAGGGGGGGTCTTGGGGGAATTCTATCTGATGGGCCGCTCTCAAGGCGGAGCCGGGGGCCATGACGCATCTTGGTCAGGAGGACGACTACGTGGTGTGCTGGTGGGTTCGAGGCGAGAGGCAGGCTGGGGGGAGAGGGCTGCTTTACTTGTAGATGGTGAAGGCCTCTTTACCGGAGTAGCTGGCGCCGTCTTTGCCCTCGATGCCATAGGTGAAGTAGGCCTCTTTGATTTCACCGGAGACCGAGATGTCACCGGCTTTGATGGTGACGCTCTTGGTGATCTCGCTGAGCGAGGAATCGAACTCGGAGAGCGGGATGGTCTTGGTTTCCCCTGCATCGGTGTAGAGCGTGACCGAAGGATCTTTGATCGAGGTGGTCGGATCGGGGTTGGATACGGGCATGTAGATCATCAGGTTGTCGATGAGGCAATCAGGACAGGTGCCAAGACCAGGCTGTGGTCCAACCCAGGGCTTGCTGGCAGGGGTTGGGTGCAACTCAGGCTGACAGTCATAACCAGGCGCATCCTCGGCGCTGCTCGAGTAGAGCAGGTCTCCCCCATCGCAACCAGAGCGGGTGGCCTCGCTCATCGAGTCCTCGTCGAAGGTGATCTCGGTGGTCTCTGACGCGTCGAGGTCATCGTAGAAATCGGCGAGCTCGCTGGAGTGGTCATTCACGAAGCCGTAGTCGGCACCTTCGCCCTCACCGAGGGGAGCACAGGCGCTTTGCAGTGCAGCCAGCTCGACAGAGTCGCAGGCCACCGGGTTACGGGCGCAGGCACGCTCGATGGCGGAGCAGATGGCCACGCGGCGGGGCTTGTTGCGCCCAAAGCGGCCACCAAACCGGGAAGAGACGATGATGTCTGCGTCGTCGAGGCTGTTGAGCTGCACACCCGTTCGATGCAGCAACTGATGCACGTCGTAGGGGGAGAGGGAGGCATCGATGGACCAGACTGCGGCTGCGGTCCCCGAGACTGCTGCTGCCGCAACGGACGAGCCGGTGTAGATGCCCGAGGCGACTGGAGCGCCGATCCGGCCGGTGCCGTTGGGATCGTAGTCGTTTGCGGCGACCTGGTGGGCAGGGGCCATGAGCGGGGTCAGCGTGTCGGGGCGTGCATTGAACACAGGCTGATCTTCAGCGGTCAGGCCCGCCACCGGGTAGACCAGGGGGTCCATGTTGCCACCGAAGATGGGGCGGTTGTTCTCTTCCATGGCTTGGATACGGACAGCCACGCTGGGGAAGTCGTTCACACACGCGTCGACGTTCGGCGCGCGCTCAGTGCCCCAGCCAGCGGGGTAGAGCGGCCCGCTCTCTGGAGTGGAGCCAAACTCGGTGTTGCCTGCAGAGGCCACGACCATGGCGCCGTTGCACCGTGCGAAGCGAATGGCGTCGTACACCTCGCGTACTGGGGGCGGCAGAGTGGCAGGGTTGCCGTTGGTGGGCCCCCCGTAGACATCCGACCACCCCACGCTCAGGTTGATGACCAGGCGGTGGTGGAAGGCGATGCTGCCGTTGAAGCGGTTGTCGTGGTGCCAGCCAGCCACTGCGTTGTAGATGCCCTGAGCCAGCTCGGTCTGGTAGCCGAAGTAGCCACCATTGACGGGATCGGCCTGGTGCACGTTCACCCGGGGCAAGCCGAGACGGGAGTCGATGAGGGTGGGGCAGCCTGTGTCCTTGCAGGCCAGCTGTCGCGAGATGAGCCCCATGTCGCGGCCGTGCTCGTAGCGACCGTAAGACGGGCGGCCTCGATCGTAGTCCGTGACAGCAGTGTCCACGACGGAGATGCGGGTCAGGGTGTTCTGACCCTGATCGATGGGCATGATGTCTACATCGGACATCAACGCCTGGAAGTTACCTCGTAGATCGTCGAGGAGGACGTCGGCGACACGGGGCTCCGCCGTGGCCGCTGCAGGCCCGCCCTGCACACCCACTACATGGCAATCCGCGTGGAGCCACTCGGCGGTTTGAATGGGGTTTTGTTGAGTGCCCAGATTGGGCGCCGTGTTGATGGGCTGGTCGCCATTCCACTCGTACACACAAGCGTCGGCCATGGCACCAGGCAGAGCGCCGAGTGCGTCGTCATAGAGCGGAGCGACTGACCAGTTCTCGACGTAGTCCGGAGCGCCATAGGGCCGAGGGCAGCCCTGGTTTCGAGCGTTGTCGTATCGACCCACCCAACGATCGCCAGAGCACGCTTCGCTGGTACCCAAAGGTTGCGAGGGCAGCTGGCTGCTTGCTGTGTTGACGGTGGCCGTCGGCGTACGGCTGAAGCTCAGGGACTGAGCTGAAGTGCCTACGACAGGACCATTACCCTGAGCACCCCCACACGCAAAGATGCCGGTGGCGATGAAGGTGGTGATGAAGATGTGGTTGTGTTGCCTCATGATCTCTCCCCAGAGATGACTTCGGACGTCGCCAGACGAGTCAGGCGTTGCATCATTCAATGTGAAGCACATCTTTGAAATGTTGCAGTGCTTTTCAAGTCGGCTCCGCATGTGTCTGTAGAGGGTCTTCGCTGCTGTCCGAGATGTTCTGACATTCAACATCAAAGATTTTCCAATTTTTCTTCTGAATTGGCTTTACGGCGCAAAAACCCGAAAGGCAGCCCAGTCTCCCTCTGGTCTCTTTCGCGCAGATGCTTGGATTGCTTTTTGGAAGGCGATGTCGACATCTGATGTTGATTTCATGGACTGGTAAAAGTGATCTGCGAACTCGACTGTCATGGCATCGTTGATTGGTCGAGTGGTGGCGATGACTCTCTTGGAGCCGGAGAGTATGAAGGCATGTGCCAGCCCAAGAGTTTCAACCGGAGAGCGATCACTGGAGAGGCCTGTCTCACATCCAGAGAGCAATACGACTGTTGGCATTTTGATGCCGAGGCCGATGATGTCTTGTGTCGTGAGGCGAGTGCCTTGAGCAAGAGATAGATAGCTGCTCCATCCATCTGGATGGTGTACCCCATGGCCAGCATAGTGCAGCAGAGACTTTCCCTGCAGGTGTTCGATCATCTCTGTTTTCGTTGCCATTGAACCCTTCAGCCGATCAACCTTCCAGGATGCGCGAGACAAAGACGCGAACACCAATTCTCCTTCTCGGTCTGCACCGTCCAGATTTTCAGTGGGGTTCTGAACAACAAGCCCATTCACAGATACCTCTCCATTCTCATTTCGCCGCGGGGGCAAGTCCAGACCGTATTTGACGATGTGGGACTCATAGAGTGGTCTGCCTGTAACTGGCGATATCGAACTATGGAAGTCTATAGACTTTAGGCTGCCGTACGGGAAGATTCGTACTGAATGGCTATTCATGAGCTTATTTTTTAGGAGAGAGAGTATGAACGTACCTGCAGATGTGCTCTTTTTAGTGTTGAAGGCTTGGTCTGTTTCAAGGGTGGCTTGAACCAGATAGTTTGCCTGAGTCGAAGATTCATCCTCTGATATGAGAATCCAGCCGCCTTCAGAAGGGATAAAGGTGATGAACAACTCTCCAGGTGGAGGGCGCTCCAGTGAGGATGTTGGAGTCACTGATGAAAACGACTGTATGATTTCCTCTTTTTGAGTGGCGAGTTCTAGAAGCTTCTCCTGTGCTTTGACAAGGTCAGTTCCAACCATTGAGTTGGTCTCTTTGCTCAAGGTGCTGATCTTGGAGTCAATTTGCTCATACCTCTCCCGTCTCGACCTGAAAACACTGCTGCTTTCAGACAACGGAGAAAGCAAATGCATGAGAGATGAGCGCGTACGCCTTACATGATCCATGAGCGCATCATCATCATCAATTGCATAGAGCTCTCTTGCCAAGAGGCTTGCCCCTTTGGCGTATGCACCAAGAAACACGTCTGTGTCGCCCTTAAGGCGTATCTCTGAGAGGATGAGCGCCTTGGTTTCCTCAGATGCTCTGAGGTACTTGATAGCTAGGTCATGATCATCATTTTCTGAAGCAAGCATGCCAAGAGTCATTTGTAGGTCCCAGAGAGTGACCTTGTCGATTTCTTCCCCTACAGAATTGATCTGATCTTGTAGATTTTGAATGGCCTCTTCTTGAAGGCCTGCTTGGAACTGATACATGGAGTGCACAATCAGATACCACTCTTGAGACCTCTTGGATAATTTGGGCCCTACCTGCTCGTTTGATGCCAGGTCGAGTAACCTCTTCGCTTCATGGTTGGCCTCGGTGTAGAGCATCAGAAATGCAGAGTCTATAAAAACACTTGCAAGCGCATCTGGGCCATAACACCTGGCCTGGTCTTGCAGCTTTTCGAAGGCAGAAACAGTTGAGTGAGCCAGACTGACTTCTTCTCGAACAGCCGATGTCGTACTACTGCTTCTCAACAGCCCTGTTGTCAGCCAGATTGTGTTGGCAAGGAGTGCTTGTTGAGTACAGAGATCGTGTTTGCCTGACTCAAGTTCAGTACGAACCATTTCAAGGCCTTCAGTAAAACGACCTGAGTCTCTATAGGCCATTCCGATGGCATTGAGTGCATGTACCCGGAGGTCTGCTCTATTGGTGTACTTCGAAAGAAGCATAGAACGTTCAAGTAAGCTGAGTGAATCCCTCAGCTTGCCCGACTTGTAGGCACTGTATCCACTGATGTACTTCTCAAGGATTGCATGCTTGGCTTCTACTATACTATGAGGTCTCTGGTAGACGGCGGGGATGTCAACTACCCCATCTCTGTCCGCTTGAGTGAACCACTTTGCACGCATATCAGAGAGAGCCAGGGAAACCTCTCCCGCTTTCCAATGTGCATTGGCTGCTTGAAGCAGTGCGTCCAGGCCCTCGACTGCCTGGCCTTTCAACAACAAAAGCCTCGCACGTAGACTCGCAAGCCGTCTTAGAGTCGCTGGCTCTGCATCTGCAGACAGCTTAGTCTCTGCAATTCTGAGAGCCTCGTCGATCTCACCAGCCTTCTTCGCTGACATCACCTTTTCAACAATGCCAGGGATTGAAGGAGGGGGCAGAAGTGAAATCTTGATGGTCTGCCGGCGTATACCAAGTGGATGAGAGGCGCTCAACTCAAGGTGTATCGAATCCGCCGCCTGAGGCGGAGCAAACGTTAGCCGTGTGCCCCCAATGGTAGAATCACGTGACGTCTCAAATGGAGTCCGAGGAATTGAGAGTGCGTGGGCTTCACCCTCGATCCAGAGCGTCAACCCTGCTTCATTTTGCCGAGCACATTGAAGAACCGCTTCCGAAGACTGCACCGGATCGATGATCGTCTCTATACAGCCATCAATCAGCACCAAAGGCTCCAGTGGGCGCAGGGTCACCCGTGGAGCGTTCGGTGGGGGGAGCTGCGAGCATGCAGAGCAGAGCCAGAGACTCAGTAGATATGGAACGGGATTCCGCATGCCCCAAGAGCTACCTGCCCCTACAACGGTTGGCAATGCAGCAGTTCAATCTCCACAAGATTCGCTCTACATGTAAACCAAAGTGAGCCACCCACAGAGTACGAATCCCAAATCTCCACCACACCCAATCAAACCAACCCCGCGGAGGGGCGGAGGTCACGGTCGTGGCCGACTGCGTCGCGAGGTGTGGTGACTGGGTGGTGATTCACCCGCAGGCGCAGCAGCGCTGCGTCGAGGAGGGAAGCGCCGGTCAGACGCCGCAGATCGCGACGCAGGCGGCCATGAACGGGACCGGAGCCCCGGAGCCAGACGGGACCGGAGCCCCGGAGCCCGACTAGAACAGCCCCGTGATCGAGACGGTGTATTGCGTGCGGCGGTGGGTGTCCGACTCGAAGTCGAAGATCGGGTTTGTCACGCTGTCGCCTTGCTGATCGTACAGGGGCATCAGGGTGCGCATCGCGATGGCGAACTGGAGGTTGTTGAGGAAGCTCTCCTCGTTGGCGCCCTCACCCTGAAGATCGTTCAGGGCCTGGTTTGCACCACCACCGGGCTGCTTGAAGGCCAGCTGGAGGCTGAAGGACGTGCCGTGGAGCGTCGCGAGCTGAGTACCTTCTTGGATGCCGTCCACCGGCGCCGTGAACTCGTCACGTTCTACCGAGTTCGCGTTGAAGAACGACGTGATGTCGTAGCCGCCGCGGAAGAGGAGGCCCTTGGCGATGCGGTAGTTCACCCCGAGGCTGCCGCCCACCCCGGACTCGAGGACCGGCGAACCCAAGTCTGCACCCGAAACGGCGCAGTTCTGGGGGGCCACGTCACAGTCGATCTGCAGCGTGGGATCTTCATTGAAGTTGTAGAAGGCGCTGCCGTTCAGGGTCACCACCCCACCAGGGATCGGGCGGACCAGCTGTAGACCCGGCGACACCGACAGCATCTGACCAGAAGTACGGCTGAGCTGGCTCGTGGGGATGCTGAAGTCCATGTTGGTGAACACCATCACCCCGATCCCGGGAATCGTGCCCAGGTTGTACTGACCACCCACCAGCAGATCTCGAGACTGCGTGGTGCGGGAGCGGGTCGAGGGTGCCGGGCTCAGCGGGGGGCGTTCGAAGCCTTCGTGGAGGGCCTTGTCGAACCAGAGAGCGCTGTAGAGGAAGATCTTCGGTGTCGGCTGGTAGAACAGCACCGCCTGCAGCGTGCCCACCCCAAAGCCCAAGTCGACATTGTCGGACTCGGTGGAGGCGAAGTTGCTGTGGTTGAAGCGGTAGCTCGTGCGGACAAAGCCCGAAATGGGAAACTCTTCGCTCTCACGGGGGATCGGCTTTGCTGCCTTCACCTCAGCGGAGGCGCCGTCGGCGCTCTGAGCATCGTCTTGAGCCAGGGCAGAGCCGGAGAGGGCCAGGCAGAGGCAGGCGGCCGTCGGGGCAATCAATGAACGGGACAAGGTGCGGTCTCCTCGGTGGAGCACCTGATCTGTGATCACCGTGGCTTCGAAGTGGCCGCCGGCGGCGCAGAGCAGCGTGCATACACGGGTGTGCATTCCCTTACGGTGCGGGACGCTCACTGTTTCACTGCCAGTGCGGTATGCATCGTATGTGCCAGCGATGAGACGCCGGAACTACACCTGCAGAGGGTCAGTGCGAAGAGCAGAAGGTATTGATTTCATGGGTGAGATCAAGACCTTTCTCTACACATTTGGGGCGTTCGATTCGAAAACGATTCCGTCAGCGCTTTCGCCGATGTCGCGTTCACATTGTGGACTGTGGCCGTCGAGGCCACGAGGGCAAGTTACAGCGCGAAGGGCAGCGTCACCGTGACTGGATCACCACGGAACTTGTCGAAGCGGAACGACTTCACCGACTTCTCGACACAATCACCCACGGGGGTGCCCTTCACCGGGCCGTCGAGCAGGCTGGCAGAGGAGATCTTGCCGGAGCGGCCGATGACCACCTTCACCTTGGCCACGCCCGAAACCCCTGGCGCCCGGCTCTTGCACTGCCTGATCTTGGGGGCCTCTTTGCGCACCACGCCGAGGATCTGAGCCCGTGAGAGCTTCTCGGGCAACAGCGGATCATTGGCGAGGGCGTCGTCTTCCGAGGATTTCTTCGACCGGGCAGGGGATCGCCGATTGCCCTCCAGGTTGCCGAGGATGTCGTCGACCTCGGTGTCATTCGACTTGGGCTTCGCTGCGGCAACAGGTGTACGGGCAGGCTCCCCGGCGGGTGCTGGCGCTGGCGCTGCTGCCTTGGGAGCAGCTGTGGGGGCTGCGGGCCTGGACCGGCGTCTTGCTCGGCGGGCGGGCTTGGCGGCCATGGCCACCTGCACTGCAGCATCAGGGGCTGCTGCGTCAGGGGTCGCAGCGTCTGGCGGCGGAGCGCCCGCATCGGCAGGGGCTGGCTTCGCCGCCGCAGCTGCAGGCTTGGGCTGCTCAACGGGTAGGGGCGATGCGGGCGTGTTTGCCTGCGAGGCCACAGGGCCATTGGAGTTGCTGGCCACTTGCGTACCACCGTTGTCGTTCTTCTGACTCTGCAGCCAGAAGTACACACCCGCACCACCGGCGCCGAGCAGGAGCACTGCTGCGATGATCATCATCATCGGGCTGCTCTTGCGGGCCGGCTCCGGCAGCGCTGACACCAGGGTTGGACCAGGGGCCAGCTGAGCAGCATGCAGGGTGTTCAGGTTCACCAGGCCAGAGGGCTCGTTGAGCGACTGGTCTGGCGCCTTCGAATCCGCCTCGGTCATGGCGTCGAGCTCATCAAGGCTGAAGAGCGTGGACTGCTCTCGACGCTGGCCTGTGAGGGCGGCCTCGGAGCCCGCTGTGGCAGCAGCGCCAGCCGCTGCAGGCTGAGGCTCGGGATTCACCGGCGCCGGCGTGCCCTGAGGCCTGACCACCGGCATGTCCTGGCTGATGCGGATGTCGCCGCTTGCCCGGGCCTCGGCGAGATCGAGGCCGCGATCGGGGTCGGCGACGAGAGCCTGGGAGACCATGCGGCCTTCGTCTGCGTCGGTGAGGCCCATGGCGTGAAGCGCGAAAAGATCAGCGTCGACCCCTTCCACCGGAGCACCCGGATCAGCGGTGAGGCTCAATTCGTCTTCTGCAGGCGTGTCGAGGCCGACAGCAGCGAGTGCTTCGGCAACGCGGGCTTTCGGATCACTCATCGGTCGATCTCCACCACTCATTCTCCAGCGCCGTTCATCCAGGCGCGGACGCGGGCGAGGCGGCGGTACACCGCCTGTCGGGTCATGCCCGTGGCCCGGGCTGCGTCGGCCACCGTGTCACCGAGGAGCAGGCGCTCCATCACGTGCCGGGTGGCCGTGTCTTGAGCGAAATTGGTCAGGGCGCCATCGACGGCGAGTCCAGCGACGAGGCGGGCCTCGGAGGCCGCGTCGGAGGCCGGGACCGCCCGGTGAGCAGAGGCCACCTCGGGGGCCTTGCTCTGACGGGCGCGCTGCAGATCGCGGGCGCGCCAGCGCAGGCGCGCCAGCAGCAGCGACTGCAGGTTGGGCCTGATCTCCGGCTTGAGGCGGGTCGAGGCCCGCTCGAGCAGGTTGGGCAGGGCATCGGGGTGCGACACCAGCTCTGCCGTCGCGTCCCAGAGGTGCTCCCTCCAGATGTCGCCGTTGGGGCCGGACTCGAGGCCCGTGATCGACAACAGCCAACGCGCCACACCGGAGCGGACCGTCTGCCCACGCTCGTCGTGACGCAGCTCTGCCGCGAGGGCTTCGAGGGCACGGCGGTAAATACCGACGCGCACCGGTGTGTCCAGGTGGCCGGCGGTCTCGAGGTGCAGCACCTCTTCCAGGACCGCAGGGGTCGAGGACTGGCTTTGGAGTGCGGTGGTCAGAGGGTGCTCTCTTGGATCAGTGCCTGACATCATTCGCCCACTGCTACGGGCCCGGGCCCGTGAGGTGTCCGGGGTGGATCGATCTAAAGCGTTCGCGGTTGAGCTGTTGCTCAAGGCTGCCAGTCCGCTCGGCAGTTGGGAATCTCATACACGCTCACCGCCACAAGCTCCACCCCTGTACCCTCTAGACACACACCGGTGACAGGGTCTGTCTGCATGAAGCGGTGGGGCCCTTGACCTCAGCTGGACCCCGCTGTCATCTTCCCCAGCTTCATCCGCTGGCCGTCTCGGCCGGTTTCGCGTCTTCGGAGGTGCCCATGAGCAACGCCACTGAACAACGTCCCACCGCCGTCGTGTTGTGCAGCGGGGGACTCGACTCCACCACATGTATGGCCATCGCCGCTGATCGAGGCCACCGGATCGTGGCGTTGTCCTTCGATTATGGTCAGCGTCACCGCTCGGAGCTCGAAGCCGCGAAGCGGGTGGCCACGCACTACGGCGCCGAACGCCACTATGTGATGCAGCTCGATTTGTTCACGGCCATCGGGGGATCTGCCCTCACCGACACGGCCCTCGACGTGCCCAAGCACGACGACGTGAGCGAGGTGAGCCCCGAGATCCCCGTGACCTACGTGCCTGCTCGGAACCTCGTGTTCCTGTCGTATGCCGTGGGCGTGGCGGAGATGGAGCAGGCCGAGCACATCTACATCGGGGTGAACGCCATCGACTACTCGGGCTATCCCGATTGCAGGCCCGAGTTCATCGAGGCCTTTCAGGGGGCCGCTCGACTCGCCACCAAAGCCGGGGTGGAGTCTGCGAGCCCCCGCCACGGGCTCACGCTCCACACGCCCCTCATCAGCTTGACCAAGGCCGGCATCATTCAGCTGGGCCACAGCCTCAGCGCCCCCCTCGAGCTGACCCACAGCTGCTATGATCCCGTCGACACTGACGAGGGCACCTTCGCCTGTGGTCGGTGCGACGCATGCTTGTTGCGGCTCAAGGGCTTTGAAGAGGCTGGGATGCGTGATCCCGTGGCCTACCGGGAAGGTTGAGCGTGTCCACCATCAACCCCAGACGCTATGCCATCAAAGAGGCCTTCTTCACTCTGCAAGGCGAGGGGGGACAGGTAGGCCGGGCTGCGGTCTTCTGCCGGTTCACAGGGTGCAACCTCTGGTCGGGGCGGACACAGGATAGAGCCACAGCGCCCTGCAACTTCTGCGACACGGACTTTGTGGGCACCGACGGGCCTGGCGGAGGTCGGTTCGACGCCCACGCCCTCGCCGAGCACCTGTGGTCGATCTGGCAGAGCGAGGCTGGTCCTGGAGGTACGCCCTACATCGTCTTCACAGGGGGAGAGCCCACCCTTCAGCTCGATGAGGCGTTGATCGATTGCTGCAAGGCACGAGGCTTCGAACTCGCCATCGAGACCAATGGCACCCGCGAGGTGCCTGAGGGCATCGACTGGGTGTGTGTCAGCCCCAAGCCCGGCCCGGCGTTGGTCCAGCTGCAGGGTCAGGCCCTCAAGCTCGTCTACCCCCAACCAGAAGCGGCTCTTCAGCCCGAGATGTTCGTCGACCTCGAGTTCGAACACTTCTTCTTGCAGCCCATGGATGGCCCCCAGCAGGCGGAGAACATCCAGGCCGCCACCCGATATTGCTTGAAGCACCCGCAGTGGAGGCTGTCGCTGCAGACCCACAAAATCATCGGTCTGCCGTGAGTGCTCACCCCTGGCGGTGGATCGGGAAGGGCCCGAAGGCCTGATCAGTAGACATCACCTCGATGCGGTTGATGTTCACGTGCTCTGGCAAGCATGTGGCCCAGAAAACCGACTCTGCGATGTCCTCCGCCGTGAGTGGCCGCGTGTTGGCGTAGGGCGCCTCCGCTTTTGCATCGTCACCTTTGAAGCGCACCCGCGAGAACTCGGTCTCTGCGAGGCCGGGCTCGATGTCGGTCACCCGGACCCCCGTGCCGTGGAGATCGGCCCGCAGGTTGAGGGAGAACTGAGTGACGAAGGCCTTTGTCGCGCCGTACACGTTGGCGCCGGGGTAGGGCCAGTTCGCCGCCACCGAGCTCATGTTGATCACGTGACCGCGTCGGCGCGCCACCATGGCCGGCAGCAACGCCCGTGTGCAATAGAGCAGTCCGTTGATGTTGGTGGACACCATCGTCTCCCAATCGGCCATGTCCACGTCCCAGGCGGGCTCGAGGCCCAGGGCGAGCCCTGCGTTGTTCACGAGTACCGACACATCGGCGAAGTCCTGGGGTAGGGCCGCCGCTACGGCATCGACCGCGTCGCGATCCGTGACGTCGAGGGTGTGGGCCCAGCAGCGCTCGCCGAGCTCTGCTTGCAAGGCCTCGAGACGATCAGCGCGCCGGCCGGTGATGATCACCCGAGCCCCAGCGTGGGCGAAGCGGCGAGCGGTGGCTTCACCGAAACCTGCCGTGGCGCCGGTGACGAAGACCACGTGTTTTGAGGCGTCGAGAGAAGGGTACATGTGTGCTCCTTAAGCGTGTGACAACAAGGAGGTGGTAACAGAACGACAGCCCGAGGCACAGGTCGTGATATAGGGGGGCATGAGTGACTCCATGACCCTGCCATTGCCCTTACCGCCTGCGGGACGCCCTGCTGGAGGCCCCGCCGCCCGACGCACCGGCCCGCTGTTGAAGATGCGCGCCGAGCTCGACGACACTGTTCGTTATTTGATGCGGTTCGACGACCCGTTGCCGATCCACGAGCACGTGGGCCAGTGGGTGGAGTTGACCTTCAGCGGCAAGATCGAGTGCACCTCCTGCGGCCGAAGCATCAAGAAGACCTATGGTGAAGGGGCGTGCTACCCCTGCTTCCAGAAAGAATCGCAGTTCTCGCCATGCATCATCCGCCCTGAGCTGTGCCGGGGTCATCTCGGTGAGGGTCGCGATCCCGACTGGGAGGCAGCGCACCACGTACAGCCTCACGTGGTGTATCTCGCCTGGACCGGGGCGCTCAAAGTCGGCGTCACTCGCGCGACCAACGTGCCCACGCGTTGGCTCGACCAGGGCGCCGGGGCCGCCATCAAGCTCGCCGAGGTGCCCTATCGGCAGCTCGCTGGGGAGATCGAGGTGGCCCTGAAAGCTCACCTCTCCGATCGCACGCAGTGGAAGCGCATGCTCGCCGCCGGAGCGCCCGACGTGGAGCTCGTCGCCGAGAAGCGCAAGTACGCAGCCCTCGTCCCTGATCATCTGCAGCAGTGGATCACCGACGACGACGAGATCACCCGACCCAATTACCCCTTGCCCAAGCCACCGCTCAAGCCTACGCGGATCAGCTTGGACAAGACCGCGAAGGTGGAGGGCATCCTCACAGGGATTCGTGGCCAATATCTCGTTTTCGAAGGTGAGCGGGCGATCAATGTACGACGCCATGCTGGCTATATTGTGACTTGTTCTGTTTGAACTGAATGTTCTGCCGTTTTTGTTTTGAATTGTTCGGAATTGCCCCGCTATGAGTCAGGCCAAGGGGTAAGGTGCTGATTCGATTCAATCTGTGAACTCTTGCTTCCGATGACTGTGACACACCGTCAAATAGAGTGGCGCCTTTGCGGGCGTATCGGGAGAAGAGAGGGCACATATGGGTCAAATGACGAGGCACACACTTCGCCGCCTGATCGTTTTGATCACCTCATGCATCATGATCTCCGGCCATGCGAGCGCTGACGAGGTCGAGAAAGAGTGGGGTTACAAGCCAGCAAAGCTGAAGCTGAGCGAGGATGGAAAGCAGTTCCTGCGGTTCCTCACGTGGCACCAGGTATGGACGCGTTATCAGGAGTTCAACCCTGGCACTACGGTGCAAGGCAAAGAGAAGGATGACTTCCTCGACATCGGGCTGCGACGAAGCCGCTTCCTGGCATTTGGTGACGTGGCGCCAGGGTCGACGATTCTGATGCATTTCGGCATCAACAACCAGACCTTCAACAATCAGCGCAAGCCTCAGCTGTACATCCACGACGCATGGGTGGACTACCGCGTCGTGCCGGAGCATTTGCACATCGGTTTCGGACTGCACTACTGGCACGGCATCAGCCGCATGACCAACGCCAGCACCCTCAACCTGCTCACCGTCGACGCCCCGATCCTGAACTGGCCCACCATCGAGCGTTCTGATCAGTTTGCTCGTTATCTGGGGGTCTTCTTCAAGGGCAAGCTCGACAAGTTCGAGTATCGACTTGCTGTCAGCAAGCCGTTCTCGGTGAACACCGACGTGAGCACGCTCCAGCCCGACACAGCGAACTACAACCCGCGGTCCACCGGAGAGCAGGTGGCGGGGTATTTCGAGTACCAGTTCTTCGACAAGGAATCGAACAAGCTGCCTTACAAAGTGGGCACTTACCTGGGCAAGAAGAAGGTCTTCAACATTGGCTCAGGGTTCCTCTACCACCCCAAGGGTATGGTCTCGGTGGACACTGGAGGCGAGCTCGAAGAGCACGACATTCTCGCTGTGGGAGCCGACATGTTCGCCGATATCCCGATGAGCAACGGCTCGGCCTTCACGGGCTACCTTGTGTACTACCACTACGATTTTGGCCCCAACCATCTGCGCAACGTGGGCATCATGAACGTTGGTGCTGGTGGCACCTCGTTCAACGGTGCAGGCAACGCGTATCCCACCATCGGTACCGGTGACCACGTCTACGCCCAGGCAGGCTATCTGTTGCCTGTCACCTTCAACGACGGCATTCAGGTTCAGCCTTTCGTCGCCACCCAGTACTCCATGTTCGAGGCGCTCGATGACCCCGCCATGGTCATCGATGCTGGCATCAACTGGTTCTTCCGCGGCCACTTCTCCAAGCTGACCGTCAACTACCGCAGCCGGCCCATCTTCCAGGTCGAGGACAATGGTGAGATCAAGGCCGACAGCCGCGCCTCTGAGCTCATCATGCAGACTCAGGTCTGGTTCTGAGGTCCGAGCTGAGCTCAGGGCTGCCACAGTTCGGCCCGCCCATCCTGCCCTTCATATCTCAACCCCAAAGAGCTGATGTTGTGTGGTGCCATGCCGGATGGCGCTGTGGAAGTCAGGGCATATGCCATTTTGAGGTGTTGATGTACTAAGTTAATTGTTTGCGTGTCTAATGGCTGGGGTTTATATGTTCGCGGCGCCAGAGATGAGGTGAATCACACTTGTTTGTCGAGTGGTTGGCTGAATCTGTCTGATTTTATAGGCTTTTTTTGGGGGTGGGTTGTTTGCGTTTTCGGGCGTCAAATAGAGGGGCAGTTCTGCCGATGTGTAGTCATAGGTAAAAGTCCAATTGCGTCGAGACGGGTGGTCGTTGCAGTCACCCGATCGCGTCAGGGATAGAGGGAAGTCGATGAAACTCAAGATCAGCTTCAAGTTGTTGCTGGCGCTGGTGTTGGTGCAGGGGGTCGTGGCCTTCATTTGCACAACGATCATCACCGATGATTTGCAGCAGAACACCGAGAAGGCGTTGGAAGAGTATCGCGCCGAGGAGATGCAGAAGATCCGTCAGCAGCTGAAGGATCATGTCGACATCGCCTATACCGTGATCGAGTCCACTCACAAACAGGCCACCGACATCGAGTGGATCAAGAAGCAGTACGGCAAGCGCTTGCAGACGGCCACTGAGGTGGCCTACAGCGAGATCAAGACTGCCCTGGAGCTCGAAGCTTCAGGTCAGCTGACTCGAGAAGAAGCCCAAGCACGGGCCAAGGATGCTGTACGGGCGGTGCAGTACGACAACGGCACGGGCTACTTCTGGATCAACGACACGTCTCTGCCCTACCCGAAGATGGTGATGCACCCCAAGGTGCCCAAACTCGACGGCAAGGTGCTCGATGCCGAGAAGTTCAACTGCGCTCTGGGCAAGAAACAGAACCTCTTCCAGGCCTTCGTCGAGGTGACCAATGCCAGCGAGACCCACGATGGCTTCGTGGACTACATGTGGCCCAAGCCGACGAAAGACGGTCTCACCGCTGACCAGCCCAAGCTCTCGTACGTCAAGCAGATCCCCGAGTGGGGCTGGGTCATCGGCACGGGCATCTACGTGGATGACGCCCTCGCCGACGGCATCCAGCGCATCAAAGATGAAGTGGCCAAGATGCGCTACAGCAATGGCGTAGGTTACTTCTGGATCAACGACACCTCTCTGCCCTACCCGAAGATGGTGATGCACCCCACGGTGCCCAAGCTCGACGGCAAGGTGCTCGACGCTGAGAAGTTCAACTGCGCTCTGGGCAAGAAACAGAACCTCTTCCAGGCCTTTGTCGAGGTCACGGGAGCCGACGAGGACGGCGAAGGCTTCGTGGACTATCTCTGGCCCAAGCCCACCAAGGAAGGCCTCACCAAAGAGCAGCCCAAGCTGTCGTACGTGCGGCGGTACGAGCCCCTGGGCTGGATCATCGGTACTGGGGTCTACGTCGACGACATCGATGCTGCCGTGGCTGCTCAAACCGAGAAGAAGTCTGGGGAGCTCAATGGCATCGTCGGTGAGATGCTCAATGCGTTCCTCTACACCACCCTCGGGGCGCTGGTGCTGCTGTGGCTCGCCATGCAGCTGCTCGTGAGCCGGCCCCTCAAGCACCTCTCGCGCTCCATGCGCGACATCGCCGAAGGGGAGGGGGATCTCACCGTCCGCCTGAACCTGCGTCGAGGCGACGAGATCGGTGACGTGGCCTGCGCCTTTGACACCTTCGTAGGCAAGCTACACAGCATGGTTCAAGAGGTGACGTCGCTCTCTGGTGACATCTCGAACACCTCCAGCAGGCTGTCCTCGAGCTCGAGCACGCTCAAGCGCGAGGCCCAGGACATGGAGGAGCGCACTGGTGAGATCAAGACGGTGATGGAGCTGATGATGACCTCGTTGGACGAGACGTCGACCTCGGCGAACGAGATCTCCCATTCAGTGGAGCAAGTGACAGGCTTCACCGAGCGCAGCGCCGACGACATGCAGAACATCTCGGTGCGGGCATCGGCGATGTCCGACACGGTGAACGCCATGGCGGTGTCGGTGGAGCAGATGAACGCGTCGCTCTCGTCAGTGAACCAGAACTGCGCCCGGACGGCCGAGGCGAGCGAGCACGGCGACGAGCAAGCCCGCACGGCTCAGGCGAGCATGGAGCATCTGACCACGGCGGCCATGAAGATCGGCGAGGTGGTGGGTCTCATCGAGGCCATCGCCGGGAAGACGAACTTGCTGGCTCTGAACGCCACCATCGAGGCCGCCCGGGCCGGCGAGGCGGGCAAGGGCTTCGCCGTCGTCGCCGACGAGGTGAAGAGCCTGGCCAGCCAGACTGCAGAGGCCACCGAGCACATCACCCGCGAGGTGAACGGCATGCAGGGCAACGTGCAGAACACGGCGACGGGCCTCTCGGATCTGGTGAGTCAGATCGGCAACGTGAGAGATCTGTCCTCGCAGATCTCCGTGGAGACCCGCGAGCAGGCGCAGACGCTGAGCAGCGTGCTCCACAACATCCAGTCGGGTGTGTCGGCCTCGAACGAGATCAGCGGTACGGTGAAGACTGTGGCGGAGCAGGTGACCGAGCTGGCCCGCTCTGCCCGAGGTATGTCCGACAAGGTGAAATCCATCGCCGAGGTGACGGTCTTCACTACGGAATCTGTGGGTGAAGTGAACGAGCGGATCCTCGTGGTGGACCGCGGTCCACCAGACCAACACCGAGGTCGAGATGGTGAACAATGAGGCGCAGGCCCTTGAGGCGCGCGCTCAGCGTCTCGCGGAGCTCATGAGTCAGTTTCAGGTTTGAGCGACTCGCCGATCTGCAAGATGCCCAGACGCTCTGCCCGCTGACGCCAGCGCTCCCGAGCGAGGGCTTGCATATCCTGCACGTTGTCGACCTCGTCGACGATCTCCATGCCCAGCAGTGTCTCCACGAGATCTTCGAGGGTGATGATGCCCTCGACCCCCCCGTACTGATCAACGGCGACGGCCACCTGCTCTCTGATTTTGAGCAGGTGCTGGAAGACATCCCACAGGCGGGCGTCTTCGTCGACGAGATGAATCGAACGCTTCAATTCAGTGACGGCGGTATCGTGTTCGTCTTTGGCTGCGGCGAGCAGCAAATCGGTCTTGAGCACATAGCCCTGAATGTCGTCAGGTCGATCGCCGAGGATGGGCAAACGGGTGAACCGCAAATCGGGATGCTCGGTGAGGATCTCGCCGACGCTCTGTGAGGCGCGGACGCTGATCATGACGGTGCGAGGGGTCATGGCGTCCCTGACCTTGAGGGTACCGAACTTGAGCAGGTTCTTGAGGGTCTTGGACTCGGCCTCGTCGATCAGGCCCTGCTGACGCCCCACATCGGCAAGGGCTTCGAACTCTTCCCGGCTCATGTGCCCGTGACCTTCGCCCTTGGCGATGGCCTTGGTGATGATCTCGGACATCTTCACCAGGGGCCACGTGATCCAGATGACACCGGCGAGCATGGGGGCGATCTTGGGGGCGAGCCCTCGCCAGTACACAGCGCCGATGGTTTTGGGGATGATCTCGGAGACGACGAGGATCAACAAGGTGAGCACGGCGGAGGACACCGCGATCCAGGTCTCTCCAAAGACGACCTGGGCCTGGGCGCCGGCCCCTGCTGCACCCACGGTGTGGGCCACGGTGTTGAGGCTGAGGATGGCGGCGAGGGGCCGATCGACGTCGGTCTTGAAGGCCTTGAGCCGTGGAGCCGCGGGGTTGTTCTCACCTTCGAGGGCAGTGATGTACGGCCCCGTGAGGCTGAGCAGCACGGCTTCCATCACCGAGCACATGAACGAGACGCCCAAGGCCAGCATTACGTAGAAAATCAGCAGGCCCAATGGGGCGCCTCCTCAGTCGTTTCGTTCGATGTTTGAGGCCGGCAGTATACCTGACCCTTGGGGGATGATCGCCCTCTCCTGCAGCAAGGCCAGGGCTTTCTCCACGGCATCAGCAACGCTCACATGGCCCATGTCGATGACCAGGTCGGCATCGGTGGGTGCCTCATAGGGGGCGCTGATGCCGGTAAATCGTTGGAGTTCGCCGGCCCGAGCCTTGCGGTACAGCCCCTTGGGATCGCGGGCTTCGCATACGTCGAGTGTGGTGCTGACATAGATCTCGGCGAAGCGTGCGTTGAGAGGTGGGGCGTCGAAGAGCGCCCTCACTGCAGCTCGATCTCGTGCGTAAGGTGAGATGAACGAGCCGATGGAGACGAGACCCGACTGGGCCATGAGAGCCATCACGTGGCCGGCCCTGCGAATGTTCTCCTGACGATCTTCGGGGGTGAAGCCGAGATCTCCGCACAGACCATAGCGCAGATTGTCGCCGTCGAGCACGAAGGCTGGCCGGCCACTGTGTACGAGCCGGCGTTCAAGGGCCATGGCCAGGGTGCTCTTGCCCGAGGCGGAGAGGCCGGTGATCCACAGGCCGCCCCCATTTTGCTGCACGAGCTGTTGCCGTGCCTCAGGCGAGACTTTCGATGTGTGTCGGGTGATGGTCATGTGCCGCTGATTTGACGCCAGATGTCGTGGGCTCGATCGAGGAATGGGGTGTCGTCTGCTTGTGGATCACCGTGGAGTACGGCTCTGAAGCTGGCCATGAAGGGATGCTTCTGGCCATGAGCCCGGCGAATGTAGTCTACCAGGGCAGACCACACCCCTGCCTGGTCAGCTTTCAGATAGCACCGCCGCGCGTCGCGCAGATGATCGACGGCGGCGTCGTACCAGGCGCTTCGATCGGCGTCGAGTATCCGCAACGCCAGGGCGCGATAGATGAGGGCTGCTGCAGAGGGGTGCTCGGGGCTCAGGGCCACTGCGACGGGCTCGGTGACGTGGTGGCTGAGCCGCGCGATGACGTCGGGCCCGGCCTCGACGACGGCTGCGGCGAGGGCGTCGAGGGCTTCAGCATGCAAGCCAATCTCGATGAAGACGCCCAGATCGTCTCGGCGGGCTCGGGTGAGCGCTCGACGTCGCCATCGCCGTCGCTCTTCCACGGGCAAGCTGCTCATGAGGGCGACATAGAGGTCAAGGGTGGGTTGATGATCGTAGTCGCCCCAGATGATGTCGACGGCTTCAGACCACCGACCCAGGTCGATCAACGTGACGCGTTGCAGCGTCTTGAGCACACCGTGAGTGGGGCTCGAAGCGCTCAGGGTCTGCTGAGCAAGTGCGAGGCCCTCATCGACCCACTGAAGCGCCACACGCAAATCACCACCCTCTCGGTGCAAGCGGGCGAGGTGGGCGCAGTCGTCGCTGGTGATGCCCAGGCGCCGCGCGAGGGCGGCGTAGGCCAGGGCGTCGCCCCGACGCAGGTGGATCAGGAGCAGGGTCTCGGCAGCAGCCCAGTGCGGTCCGATGCGCAAAGGCCGCGGCGTGCCCTCGACGATGGGGGGCGCGATGGCAAGCTGTTGATGCATGCGCTGTTGCAAAGCGTCGAGGCCGGCCTCGTCGAAGGCAGGCAGCAAGTGCCGTGTGAGTTGCAACGTGAAGTCAGCGATGGGGCCACTCTGCCACCGGCCGATGATGGCGAGGGTGTCTTCCGCCAGCGCCCCAAGCCGCTGTCGAGCATAGAGCCACTGCTCGAACAACCCGAGCAAACCGTCTATGTGCTGGGCGCCAGTGTCTGGTCGAGCCTGCACCTGCAGCGCCACGGCGCCAATGGCGGTCTCGTAGGTCTGTTGCGCGGTCTGATCACCGACATGCTCAGGCAGGGCGCTCAGTTGCTCGAGGAGCTCGGGCCACGCCAGAGGCGCGTCGCCTTGAAGCTGCCCCTGCAGGGCACGGAGCAGGGCGCTCGGTGAGGTGTGCATCATGTGGGGACCCTACCACTGCCCTGCATATGTTAGAAGCTCGGCCCATCAGCGGTACCGCAGGCCCCGAACCCTGCGTTTAAACGAGGCCCGCTGGGAAGATCGGAGCACGATGAGCCTTCCTGTCGATCTGTGGGTGCTGGCCCTGGGCTTTGTCTGGACGATCTTCGCGTCTGCGGTGCAGGGCACGATCGGCTTTGGGTTCGCGGTGGTCTCGGTGCCCGTGCTGTCTCTGGTCGATCCGTCGCTGGCCCCGGTGCCTCAGCTGCTGGTGACGATGCCTCTTGCGCTGTCGATGGTCTGGCGCGAGCGACACGCCATCGAGCTGTCGGGGGTGGGCTGGCTGCTGGCGGGGCGAATCCCCGGTGCCCTTGTGGGCCTGGCATTGCTGAAGCTTGCCAACGCTCGCACCCTCGACGTGTTGATCGCGCTGGTGGTGATGTCGGCGGTGGTGGTGATGTCCACGGGCCGAGGGATCCCCCGCAACCGCGTCACGGAGTTTCTCACGGGGGTGACGTCGGGGGCGATGGCCCTGGTGTCTAGCATCGGCGGTCCACCCATCGCGCTGTTGTACCGCAACGCACCGGGGGCGACGCTCCGTTCGAGCCTGGCGGCGGTGTTCTCGGTGGGGGTTCTCATCACCCTGGTGACCCGGGGGGCGGCAGGAGAAATTTCACGCTCTGATCTGGTGCTGGGTGCGTGTTTGCTGCCGGCGATGTTTCTCGGGTTGAAGGTGAGCAACAGCTTGAAGGGGCGAGTGGAAGGGACGCCTCTTCGGATTGGGATCCTCGTGGTGGCGTCGCTGGCGGCTCTGGGATTGCTGGTGCGGGCGCTCACTGCTTGAGCGGTTGCTGGCGCTTCAGCTGTTGCAGTGGTGACCCCGCTTTAGAGAGGTTGTGCTCCAACTGGGAGGTGGTGGTCTCGCTTCGCTCGCAGAGAGAGTTTTTCGGGCACGGGCACGGGCACGGGCACGGGCACGAGTTGATTCGGGTGTTGACCCGTAGCCCTGCATGGCTCCGCTCGTGGGTGTGTGATGGTGGAGGCTCTAATCAGCCCCATATGTCTCTCATTGGAGGTTCTGGCCTTCATACACCCCAAGACCTGAATTCTCAGGCCGCTCTGAAGCGCATCAACTCAACCTCAATGATAACCGTCGTTTTGAGTCCTGGGTTGGCCACGGGTCCAAGGCTGAATCAACTCGTGCCCGTGCCCGTGCCCGTGCCCGTGCCCGTGCCCGAAAACTGACCTGCGAGCGCCAGCGAGTCATGCGAGCCCAAAACTCTACCGCCCCCATCGCACATTATGCTCAGCCTGCGGATCGAGAATCAGTGACTTCCGGCGTCGGGCGCCCTCAGGCCGATGGAATGGCGCTGTGCGTCCGTTCCGGAACAGCTTCTCCGCTTCGGCTTCGGGGATCTCCACCCCCTCGTGCACAAACCAGACGACGAAGCGACAGCCCTGCCGCCACTGATCACAACCCCAGCCTCGTTGTCCTTTGATGATCTCACCTTGCTGGCAAGATGGGCACTGAATCGGCCCTGTGGGCTTCGCTGCCCGGGCCTTCTTCTTTGCTGGTTTTGTCGATGTCATGGGCTGCCCTGGAGGCGGCACCATGCCGGCGCTGGCCATCGCGGCGGTGTGGTTGGGTGCACCGCGGTTGGGCGTACTGCGCCCTGTGCTGTGACGCTGGCCGCGGCGGCTGTCGGCCCGTTGAGCGGCTGCGCGCTGGGGTCGCTGACCCTTCTTGCCACGGCCGCCTTCGGGCCGTGGGGGCCGACCTCGGCGGCCTTCTCGGATGACCTCGGGGGGCAGTTTGATCGGCGGCGCCGCCAGGGTGGCGCCGATGAGATCGCTCACGAAGGTGCGGATGTCTTTACGGAAGGGGGTAGGGGGCTCTCGACCTTCGGCGATGGCCTTGAGCTGGGTCTCCCATTGAGCAGTGAGTTGAGGGCTCTTGAGGGCCTCGAAGGGGACCGCCTCGACGAGGGCCCGGCCTGCGGGCTCGGGCACCAGAACTTTGCCCTGGCGGCGCATATAGTGACGCCTGAGCAGGGTCTCGATGATGGCTGCTCGGGTTGCTGGGGTGCCCAGGCCGCACTCCCTGAGCGCTGCCCGGAGATGGGCTTCTTCGAGAGAGCGGCCGGCGCGCTCCATGGAGCCGAGCAAGCTCGCCTCGGTGTATCGGGGGGGTGGCCGGGTCTCTTTCTCGTCATGGTGGGCTTCGAGAGTCTTGCAGGCGTCGCCATTCTGCACTGCTGGCAGAATGATGTCGTCGGGCTCCCCCGCCTTTGAGCCCTTGCCTTTGCCGGAGGCCTTGGCTGAAGCCTTGGCAGAACTGGCGCTGCCTGTTTTGCGCTTGCTCGGGGGTGGGTTGATGGCCTCGAAGCCTGCCTGCAACCGGACCTTGCCCTCGGCTTCGAGCCGGTGCCCGTTCACATGGGCCTCGATGGTGGTGCGGGCGTATATGGCAGGTGGGGAGAGGGCGCCGAGGAACTGCCGCACCACGAGATCGTAGACCCGGAGCTCATCTCTGCTGAGGGCCCTCGGGTTGGGGGTGACCGTGGTGGGCAGGATCGCAGGGTGATCGCCCACCTGGCTGTCGTCGACATATCGACGCCCGAGGGCAGGCCACCCTGCGGTGAGCAGATCCTGGGCGTAGGTGGTGAGTGGGCCTGTGCCCGACACGCCGGCGAGGGCCTTCACCACACCTGGGATGCCCGCGGCGTCGCTTCGGGTGATGTGCCGGGCGTCGGTCCGCGGGTAGGTGATGAGCTTGTGCTTCTCGTAGAGCGCCTGCGCGGCCTTGAGCGTCTGATCAGCGGTGAGGCCGTAGCGGCGGTTGGCGAGCTGCTGCAGGCTGGTGAGATGGTGAAACTGGGGTGGCCTGATCTCCTGTTTGCGCTGATCGACCTTCACCACCTCGCCCTGCTGTTCGAGCAGCTCGGCGACGATTTGGTCCGCCTCGGCTTTCTTCCAGATACGGCCCTTTGGAGGCGGCTTGCCCTTCGAGCCCTTCGCCGAGCCGGTGGGTGGCGCCTTCGACGAAGAGCCCTCTACGCGCTTCTCGCCCACGCGGCCAATCCATTGGGCCTTCCAGTCTCCGATGCGCTCTGGTGCCGAGTCGGCGCCCTTGAGCCGGGTCGCTTCGAGCTGGGCGTAGACTTCCCAGTAGGCCTCAGGAGTGAAGGCTTCGATCTCAAGCTCGCGGTGCACCACCATGGCCAGGGTGGGGGTCTGCACTCGACCCACGGACATCAGGGTGCCTGCCCGTGAGGTGAGCCCCCGAGTGGCGTTCATGCCCACGAGCCAGTCCGCCTCGGCACGGCACCGGGCAGCGGCGCCGAGGGCATCGTAATCACTGCCGGGCTTGAGGGCGGCGAGGCCCGCTTTGATGGCCCCTGGTGTCAGCGAAGAGACCCAGAAGCGCTGAACGGGTTTGTCACAGCGGGCATATTCGTACACATAACGAAAGATCAGCTCACCCTCGCGGCCGGCGTCACAGGCGTTGATGATCTCACCGACGTTGCGGTGGTTCATCAGCTTGCATAGGGCGTCGAGGTGACTCTTGGTGCGCTTTTGGGCTTTGAGATGCAGCCGGCGGGGCAACATGGGCAGCAGGGATGGGTCCCAGCGTTTCCATTGGGGATTGTGCTCGTCGGGGGCTGCGGGCTCTACAAGGTGGCCAATGCACCAGGCCACCCACACCCCGTTGCCCTCGATGTACCCCTTTCGCTGAGTCTTTGCCCCCACTGCCCGAGCGATGTCTCGAGCCACAGAAGGCTTCTCGGCGATGAAGAGGCGGATCATGAAACAGCTCCAGGTGACCTCTGTGTTTTAACTGAACATTGATCCAGTATCAAGTCTGGCCCCTTCAACCCACCTGACCTGTGGTGCCCGATCGGCGGGCGTCGCCGGCGCCGCTGAGGACCGGGCCGTGATCTCCAGGACGCCATCCGGCCATGTGCAGACCGCCGAAGAACAACCCTGGCTCGTCGAAGACGATGACCCGCTCGAACTGCCCCTGGAGCGGCTCAAGGAACCCTGTCGGGCGTTGGGCTGCCTCCACCCTGAGTACGCCGCCTTCATAGTGACATCGAGGGCCGGCGACGATCTGATCTTCAGGCCATTTGTGGTCCACCGCATAGACGACACCGTGCAGCAGGGCAGAGCGGATCCGGCTTGAGCCCCCTGAGCCCATGACATGGATCCCGCCGTCGTGGGCGAGGAGCGTGGGGCAACACATGGTGAGCAGTCGCGCCCCTGGTGGTCGTAGAGGGCCTGAGGGGCCGACGGGGTTGACGTCCGTTTCACCGAGGAAGTTGTTGAGGATCAACCCTGTCTCGGGGACGAGCATGCCCGCGGTCTCGCCGAGCGAGCTGGTGATGGCCACTGCGTTGCCGTCGCCATCGGTGACCGAGACGTGGGTGGTGTGCCCGGAGCCGTGCGTGGACATCGGGTCGGACTCGGCGAGCCAGCCCTCGATGAAGCCAGACTCGAACATGCGCTGTACCCACTCGCCACCACGGGCGATCTCGGTTTGCACCATGGCGGCGGCGAGCTGAGCGACGTGCTCCCCGGTGAGAGGTGCTTGTACCGGCCCTGCTGCCTGCAAGTGGCTCAGCGTGCGCAACACCAGCGCGCCGGCCTGGCTGGGGGGTCCGGGTACATAGACGTCAGCCCCTTTGTACCGACCCACCAGCGGTCGACGCCAGATGGGGGTATATCCGGCGAGATCCTGAGCGGTCATGCGCCCCTCGCCGTCGAGCCGCCGGAGCATTGCTTCGGCGCCATCGCCCACGGTGAGGAAGTCGGGCCCTTCGATGGCGAGCCGTTCGAGGGTGTCGGCGAGGGCGCGCTGGAAGATGCGATCACCGGCCCGAGCGTGGCCGCCGTCTGGGCCAGAGAAGATGGCCTCCAGCTTCGGGTCTGCTTGGATGATGGGCCACAGCAGGCTGATGGAGAGCTCGAGGCCCGGCGTGACCGTGACGCCTGCGCGGGCCGCCTCGGCGGCGGGCTTCACCAGCGCCGCCAGGGGTACCCGACCATAGGACTGATGCAGTGTCCAGAGACCTTGAGCGAGGGCAGGCACCGCCACAGAGCCCGGGCCATAGAAGAACCGTTGGGTGTCAGGGCCGAAGTCCAGGTCGATGGCCGCCATGTCCGCAGGGGTGTCGAGGGCGTGCCCCCGGCCAGGGACGTCGCTGAAGCAGTCGAGGATGCGGACCTCGCCGTCGATGCGACACAGGATCAAGCCGCCCCCGGCGAGGCCTGTGAGCAGTGGCTCGCAGACGGTGGCCATCAGCTTGGCGGCGACGGCGGCGTCGACGGCGTTCCCGCCGAGGCGGAGCGCCTGGAGGCCGGCTTCCACGGTGAGGGGGTTGCCCCCGGAGACTGCCCCTGCAGCGCTGGTCATGACGGGCTCCTCTGAGTCAATTGCTCAGTTATCGCCCATGCACCCCGAGGGTGCCAGCATTCAGCGGCCTGTGAGGCGGGTGGGCTGCCCGAGGTGCTCTTCGAAGAAGTCCATGATGCGGCTGTATAGGCGGTCCACCATCTCGGGGTTGGAGACCATGTGAGTGGCCCCCGCCAGGGGCAGGAAGCTGTGGGCGCGGCCGGCATCGAAGAGCGCGCTCGACATCTTCAGGCCGTGCATGAAGTACACGTTGTCGTCTGCGGTGCCGTGGGTGATGAGCAAGGGCACTTTGAGATCTTTGGCGTAGGTGAGCACCGAACTTTTGTCGTAGATCGCCTTGCCTGCGTCGGTGTCGGGCACCCCGATGTAGCGCTCGGTGTAGTGGGTGTCGTAGTCCCGCCAGTCCGCCACTGGGGCACCCGCTACGCCCGCAGCATAGACATCGGGGCGGCGCATGGTGGCCATGGCGGAGAAGTATCCACCAAAAGACCACCCGAAGATGCCCACCCGCTCTGGATCCATCTCAGGGAAGCGTGCCAGCAGGGCTTTCACACCCTCTGCCTGATCGTGCAGGGGCACGGTGATGAAGTCGTCGACGATGGCGCGCTCCCAGTCCCGGCCGCGGTGAGGCGTACCTCGGCCGTCCATGCGCACCACGACGAAGCCGTGGTCGGCAAACCACTGGGTGAGCAGGTAGCTGTTGCGCGACTTGAGGGTCACCTGGGCGTGAGGCCCGGCATACACATACACGATGACTGGGTACTGCTTCTTCGGATCGAAATCACGAGGGCGCTGAATCGCCCCCTTGATCTTGCCCGCCTGGGGGATCTCGATGTCGACGAAGTCGATGTTGAGATCGAAGGCAGGCTTCTCCGCGGCGATCTTGAGTTGACCGCGCTCGGCGCCGAGGGCACCGAAGACCGGATATTGAGGATCTGCATCGATGGAGGCGTGACTCATCACTCGAAAGCCGTTACGGCTGAAGACCGCCTCGTGTACGCCCGGCGCCGTGGTGAGGGCTTCGGGGCTACCCCCCTCCAGGGCTACGCGGAAGAGGTGCTGCTCAGTAGGATCATCACCACCATACACATAGACCTGCGGGGGTTTGGCGGCTGCAGGCTTCATCTCGAGGCGGGCAAAGCCCATGTAGTTGAAGCCCTTGGGCGTGACGGCGTGCTTCAGGCTGCCGTCGGCGTTGCGCACCTCGAGCTGCCAGCTGCCACTCCGCTCCGAGGCCCACAAGAAGCCCGAGCCGTCAGGCAACCAGTGGGGCATGGTCTGATCGAGGTTGAGCCACGCGTTGTCGGTCTCGGTGTGGATCGCTTTCGTCTCACCAGTCTTTGGATCGGCAGTGAGCACGACCAGCTCACGCTGGCGTCGATCCTGGACCACCAGAGTGAGTGGGGCCTTGCGGGGCCAGCGGACTGTGTTCAGGTAGGGGTACTTCGTACGATCCCACTTGATCTCCACCGGCGCCGCGCCTTCTGCCCCGAGGGGCTGCACGAAGAGCTGCACGTCGGCGTTCTTGCCGCCAGGTCGTGGATAGGGCCACTTCTGAGGGGCCTTCGACGGATCTGAGGGATCCGCGATCTGGAAGATCTCCATCCCTGCGGTGTCGGTCCGCTGGTAGACGATGGACTGGCTGTCGGGGGACCACCAGTAGCCCTCGTAGCGAGCCATCTCTTCCTGGGCTACGAACTCTGCAGCGCCATAGCTCACGGTGTCGTCGGGCCCCTTGCGGGTGGTGAGGCGACGCTCCGGCGCCGAGCCGTCGATGGGCATCACGTACAGATCACCCCCACGGACGGCGGCGAGCTGCTTGCCATCGGGGCTGAGGCGCGGATCGATGGGGAACCCGGCCTCGCTCTTGAGCTCGGTCACCTTGCCCGATGCGCGCTCCACCATGAACAGCCGCCCCGACAAAGGCACAATGATGGACTTGCCGTCAGCGGTGAGGGTGAAGCTGGTGATGCCCCGAGCGGCGAGGCGCATACGCTCCCGGCGGGCTTTCTCCTCGTCGGTGAGGTTCTCTTCCGCGCCGCCGAGGATCTGTTCTGCCGTGAGCAGCACCCGCTCCTTGCCCGTCGCGGTATCGAAGGCATAGAGGTTGCCCACGAAGCTCCGCGGCCCGCTGCGCAGGAACAACACCTCTTCCCCATTGGGGGTGAGGGTGATGGCTCGAGGCAAGCCCATGCGATAGCGATAAGTGGCGGCGTACGCCTTGAGGAACCCGGGGTCCGCGATGGAGTCATTGCCAGGGGCGGTGGTCACGGGCGTTTTCTCCTGTGGCGTGGGGCCGCCACCACAGGCAGTGAAGGCGGCGAGGGGCAGCGCACACAGCGCTGCGGTCTGCAGGGCACGAAACATCGAAGGCTCCAGCAAGGCATGGGTCGAGAGCGGTGGTGTACCATGGCCGGACCGGGCTGTCAGGGGAGGTGAAGCCAATGCCTGCGATACACGATGTCTGGGGCCGAAAGGTGGTGCGACTGCCTGATCGCGGGGTCTTGCTCTACGCCACGGATCTACAGGGCAACCGCCGTGATTACGAGCGGATGAAGGCCATCTATGACGCCGAAGTGTATCTGGGCAACGACCCGATCCTCGTCTTCTGTGGTGACATGGTCCACGGGCCTTCTCCCGATCTCAACGCACCCGGCGCATGGCCTGAGCATCTGGGCACGCCCTATGTTGACGAGTCTGCGGCGCTCATTTGCGACTACGAGGTCTGGCGGCGTACCCACCGAACTTTCTCGCTGCTGGGCAACCACGAGCACGCCCACATCGGCGGCCCCGTGGTGCCCAAGTTCTACCCCGATGAAGCAGCGGTGCTCGATGAGGCCCTGGGCGCTGAACGTGCACGTCTACATGCCTTCTTTCGCGACTTCCCACTCATTGCTGTGGCGCCCAATGGGCTGGTGCTCACCCATGGGGCCCCTTACATGGCACCACCTTCACTGAGTGCCTATGAACGCATGGACTATGCCGGCTACAAGCACGTGAGCATCAACGAGATGTATCGTCACGACCCGCTGGCATCGATCTTGTGGGCCCGGGGGGCTTCAGAGGCCCAAGCGCAGAGATTCCTCGACAAGGTGGGTGGCACCCTGGTTGCCCATGGACACGATGTTGTGCATGAGGGATACGAGACGACCGGCGATGAACAGATCTGTCTGTCGACGAGCTACGGGCTGAGAGATGCAGACAAGGTGTATCTTCGGGTGGACCTGTCGGAGCCTTGTCCTCATGCCACTGAACTCTGGCGTGAGGGGTGTATCAGGTACCTCTACAGCATCAATGACCCGAGCCTCCCGTTGACGCGGCCACGACAGGTAGAGGCAGGGGCGCTGATCTCAGGCTACGAAGACGGCTTCTACACTCGCGGGGAAGTCCTTGGGCACCTGCCACAAATACTCTTCAGCTGCACAGAGGCAGACCTCATCGACCTCTGGCACAGCCTGCCCGAACTCTGGGCCGAAGAGCTGCGAACCATCTGGAGAGACTTCGACGCATCAAAAATGCCATCATCAGAGCCTTCCTGGGGTCTCACTGGATGCAAGGGCAATCCGCATAGAGGCCATCGGGAGATGTGTCGTACCAAAACGCTGCTTCAGAAGCATGGTCTACTATTCGCTGAGCAGCCCCGCTGAGGAGTGAGTCAAGCAGCTTGCCTTAGATGCTCAACACCTCGGCGGGGGTCTGGGCGGTCAACAGGCGCTCCAATGCGCGATCGAGCGTGTCGATGTCGGCGGCCTCAATGTGTGCTCGATGTGATTCGGACACGTCGCCAAACTTCAGGGTCATAAGCTTCGTGAGGTCATCTCGTTTGGCCTTGAGTTGCCCTTGCACCTCACCCCAGAGCCTACCTCGAGCTTCGCCCTTTACCTCACCTTCGGCCATCGCTTTGGCCCTACTCTCGGCGATGAGTGTCCTGAACTCTTCTGATTGCCACTCGTAGGTGCTGAGATCAATGTCGCGGAACATGTGTGAAAATGCCTCCTTCCCCGCTGCGTTGAGACGCGCGAGTACCAAATCAGTGTAGAGCGTGATTTTATCTGAGTCGAGCGACTGCAGCGCCAACGCGGCGGCTGGCGCAACGGCTTCTGCGTGTGGACCACGGCCGTGTGCGATGACCGAGAGGATGGCCATCTCCGGGTTGTCTTGAGCCCACTCCAAGTTGTTGATCGCTGGGATCTCCTCTGGCCCGAACACCGTGGGTGTGAAGGTGTTGCCTCCACCGAGGTCGATGGTTTGTCGAGCCCATTGCGCAACATTGGAATATGGGGTGATCACCAACACGACTGACGGACAACGTCTCTTGAAGCGAGCGCTCGCGGCATAGCCGGGCCAGCTGAACTGTTTGCCAGAGTCGATGTGCAGTTGAACCTCGATGATGAGGGCCATTTGCACCTGGCCCGCCAACATCAACAACGTCATCTCATCTGCATCGTAGGCTGCAGTGGTCTCCTGAGCCAGGTTGACCTTGCCCCCGGAGATGGCGTCGTGCACGGGCAGGGCGAGCTGGCCTGAGCCCTCCAGAAGCTCTGCGGCCAGCTGGGGGCGCTCGGTGAACAATGAGACGATGGCTTCGTGCAACACACTGGGCATCCCTCCTCCTGTGATGGGTGTGTACGTCAACACACACCGGAGGTGCTGGAAGGATTCCCTCAAACTGAGAGATGGGCTCAGAGTTTGCGCAGATCGACCTGGTGGATGCCGTGATCCAGGCCCTTGTAGAGGATCAGGTCAGCGCGCAGACGTGTCGGTGCGATGTTCGCCCGCAGGTTCACGAGGTTCACCGTGTCCCAGACGTGCTCTGCAAAGGCACGAGCGTCGGTGGCCGACATCTTCGAGAAGCGGTGGAAGTAGGCCGAGGGATCCTTGAAGGCCGTCTGGCGCAGCCTGAAGAAACGCTCCACGTACCACTGCTTCAGCTCGGGCTCGTCGGCGTGCAGGTAGATCGAGAAGTCGAAGAAGTCGGAGACGAAGACCACCGGGTCGCCATCAGCGGTGGCCCTGCCCGTCTGCAACACGTTGAGGCCCTCGACGATCAGGATGTCGGGCTGGCACACCTCGGTGAACTGGTCGGGCACGATGTCATAGACATTGTGAGAGTACACCGGCGCCGCCACCCGAGGCTCACCGGCCTTGATCGCCGAGAGGAACCGCAGCAGCGCCGGGAGATCGTAGCTCTCCGGGAAGCCCTTGCGGTGCATGATGCCTTTGGTCTTGAGCGTAGCGTTGGGCAGCAGGAAGCCGTCCGTGGTGACCAAGTCGACCTTGGGGTGACCGGGCCACCGGGCCAGCAGCGCCTTGAGCAGACGGGCGGTGGTACTCTTGCCTGCGCTCACGCTGCCGGCGAGGCCGATGATGTAGGGCACCTTGGGCTGGTTGCCGCTGAGGAACTGCGAGGTGGCCTGATACAGCTTCTGGGTGGCCTCGACATGGAAGTTGAGCAGGCGGGAGAGAGGCAGATAGATCTGCTCGACTTCCTCGACGTCGACCCGCTCGTTGAGCCCCTGCAAGGCCTCGATCTCTGACGAGTCGAGGGTCATTGGGGTGTTGGCTCGCAGAGCTGCCCATGCCACCTTGTCGAAGGTGAGGTAAGGTGACGGGCCGTGGCGAGAGGGTAGATTCATGACACTGCCGAAATGGCGTGAGTGACAGGTCGGTGTCAACGTAAATCAGCTGAGAGGACTTCTGACGGGCCTGGGAAAATGAGCGAGCAAGATCAAAAGGGGTTCACCGACGAGTTCGGTCGCCCATTGCAACAATTGCCTCCTCAAACAGAAGAGGAGGCTGCAGAGTTCGAACAGCAGGCCATGGAGGATCAGGGGGCTCAGATGGCATGGCTACAATACCTGCAAGGGCAGCCACAAGGTCACGAGCACGGCATGACCCCCGAGGCCATGGCCGTACATCGCGCTCGGGGCGGCGGTCAGTCCGAAGAGACCCTCAAGAAAGCCCTGGAAGCCAAGAAGCAGAAGAAGGCAGAAGAGGCCAGGACACCTGTCTCCGTCGTAGAGCGCGAGCGCTCGGTGGAGGTCGAGGGTCCGGAAGAAGACGATCACGAGCACCACGAAGGCGAAGGTGGTGAAGAGGGCGTGAGCCCGTGAGAGAGGTGCCATGCCCGTCATCTACGAAGTCAACCTGACCATCGACGAGGCCATCGCCGAGGCCTATGGCCAGTGGCTGGGCCACCACATCGACGAGATGCTCGCCATCGAAGGCTTCGAGCAGGCCACCTGGCTCGAGGTGCACGGGCCGCCCGAAGGCAAGGTGCAGTGGGTGGTCTGCTACACAGTGAGCAGCGCTGAGCACTTGGAGCGATACTTCAGCCACTGGGCCCCCAAGATGCGCGGCGATGGCCTGGAGCGATTTGGTGGGCGGTTCACCGCCACACGGCGCGTCATGGGGCTCAAGGGAGGCTGAAGCGGGCGCGGTAGACCTGGGGCGATACGCCGAAGTGTCGCCTGAAAGCTCGACGCATCACCTCGACACTCTTGAAGCCTGTACGGGTGGCGAGCGTGCTCAAGGAGAGCTGCGAGCCTTCGAGCTGATTCCTCACCGCCTCGACCCGGCAGCGCTCTACATAGTGAGCGGGCGTGCACTGCAATTGATCCCGAAAGACGCGGGCGAAGTGTCGTGGGCTCATGGCGGCTCGATGGGCCAGGGCGTCCACGCGCAGGTCGTCGTCCAGGTGGTCTGCGATCCAGTTCTGTACACGAGCGAGGCGATCGTCATCGGTGAGGGGGGCCTGAAGGTGGCTGCTGAATTGTGATTGCCCGCCGGGGCGACGCAGGAACACCACCAGCTCACGGGCCACGGCCTGAGCGATGTCGAGGCCGCAGTCCTGCTCCACCATGGCCAGGGCGAGGTCGATGCCCGCGGTGACCCCTGCAGAGGTCCACACGTTGCCGCTGCGTACGAAGATGGCTTCGGCGTCGACCTCGATGGCCGGGTGCAGCTCGGCGAGCCGCGCTGCGGACTGCCAGTGGGTGGTGGCGCGGCGACCATCGAGGGCGCCGGCTGCGGCGAGGTAGAAGGCGCCGGTACACACGCCGGCGAGGCGAGGGCAGGCCATGTGGTGTCGCTCGAGCCATCTGAGCAGGGCCGGATCACATCGATCCCCCAGGCGATCGATCATACCGGGAACAAAGAGGGTGTGCGCGGGCCATGCATCATCGAGGGCGTGCTCGGCGTGGAGCACGAGCCCCGAGGCTGTTGGGATGGGCCCTGGTGTGAGCGCCACGCGCTGGAGCGCATAGGTCGGCGTACCATCTCGAGCCGCTGTAAGGGCGCCGGCGAGGGCGAAGACCTCATGGGGCCCGACGACGTCGAGGGCCACACAGCCCGGGTACATGACCATGAGCACGCTCAGCGTCATGTAAGGCCTCGCGCCACCATGCGGGCGGTCTCCACGCCCTCTCGCCAGTGTGGGCCCTTGATGGCCATGAGCATCGCTTTGACGTGCTCAGGTGCCGAGTCTGGGTGGCCGGCGTCAAAGGGCGGTGCGGGGGCGTACTCGAGGCCCAGCTGGATGCCCTGAGCCACCTCGGGGCTGATCAGCTCGGCGACGAGGGTGAGCGCGAAGTCGATGCCTGCTGTGACGCCCCCGCCCGTGAACAGGTGCTCATCGCGCACGACCCGGCCGGCGACGTGCTCGGCGCCGAAGGCTGCGAGGGCGTCGGTGAAGGCCCAGTGGGTCGTGGCTTTGCGCCCTTTGAGCAGACCCGCGGCGCCGAGCAGGAGCGCCCCAGTGCACACCGAGGTGATGGCCTGAGCATTCTGAGCCTGTGCTCTGATGAAGCTCAACAGCGGTGCGTCGGTAAGCCCTGCGATGGTGCCGTTGCCGCCAGGGATACAGATGACGTCCAGTGGAGGGCAGGACTCGAAGTCCGTGGTGGCCATGATCTGCAGGCCCCCGGTGTCGGATCGTACGAGGCCTGCCTCCGCAGCGACAAGGTGCACGTGGACGCCTGGCAGGTGGCTGAACACCTCGAAGGGGCCCATGGCGTCGAGTTGGGTGAAGTCGGGGTAGAGAACAATGCCGATGTGCTCGATCACGGAGATCTCCTCGTTGAGAGATCTTCACTGTAGAGCACTGGCTGTATGGCAGACAGGACGTTCGGCCCACGATTTCTGCCTTTGGGCAGAGTGCCTCAGGGCAGGGCTTCGATGCATCGATCGAGGGCTGCCTCCCAGTTGGGCATGATGTCTCTGCCCACGCCGTTGGTCTCCTCGTAGTGATCCCCCGGCGGCTCGCTCAGGTAGCCCACCTCTTCGTAGTTGTAGCTGGGCACCATGTAACCGAGGAAGTCCATGCCCAGGCCGATGAAGAAGGGGAATTCGCCGGGGAGGCGCTCGTAGACATAAGGGCCCTCTGGTGTGTTGTCCCAATCGGGCGGGTTGGTCTGGTCGGCCTTGACGATGCAGGGCTGATCGCCAGGGCTCTCAGGATCGGTGGGCAGGCCCTGATCGTCACAGGTTGGCGCCACACGGCGACCTTCGACGTCGCCGATGACCGGGGTCTGCACCCGCGACCTGCCGGGGTAGCCGCCTACGAGGGTTTCAGGGAAGACCTCGCCGGGGGCGGTGAAGAAGGTCACTGGCCCCAGGCCCACGACTGCGGTCTGGGTGAGCAGCTGGGGCAGGGCCGGCGCATACTGAGCGCCCACCCGGGTGACGTTGTAGATGTCGTGGACCAGCACGCCGAGAGTGAAGGCCGCGAGCTGGAAGACGCGGTTCTCGACCGAGGCGAAGAAGGTCTGGGTGGCGAAGCGCAGATCGGGGGCGTCGAGGGTGGTGAAGGCTCCATCTCCAGCGCCAAGCACTCGGGAGGCGAGGGTCTGACCGATGGCATCGGCGGCGGCGAAGGTGTGGCGGAGGCCGCCGTCGGTGTAGTCGTTGCCTGCATAGTCCCTGGCGCCGCCAGGGCCCGGGTAGATGAGGCCACCCACGGCACCGACGTACATGAGGGTGACACCACCGAAGCCTTCGAGGGCAGGCTTCATCTCACCATCCACCCCCATGGTGGCGGGCAGGCCCTCTCGGATGTACTTGCGCACAAAGTGGGGGTAGTCCGAGGTGAGGAAGGGGTTGTCGTCCCAGAGCACCTCGGGGTGGTTGGCGAAGGACATCAGGGTGCCGATGGGGCTGCCGTCGATGCCTTCGAGGCGCACCACGGGCACATTGTCGTCGAAGATGTAGGGGGTCCGGCTGTCGTTGATGGCCAGCCCCTCAGTGCCCACGTCGAGGACCGCCACCTTTGCCGTGGCAGGCTTCAGGTTGGCCACGGCTTCGGTGATGCCGGCGATGGTCTGATCGTGGATCAGCTGCTCGAACTGCGCGTCCACCCCTCGGGCGAGGGGCAGCGGATCGCCAGGGCCCCATTGACCGGCGGTGTCGGGGGCTTCGTGGTTGTGGGTGGCGCCCATGACCAGCAGGTCCACCTCCAGCTCTGGGGGCAGATCCTCGAAGATCTTGCGGCTCTGGGGCCTCAGGAAGCCGATGGTGTCCACCACGGCGAAGGCCACGGTGACATCGCGCTGTCGCATGACCGCGATCTGCACCTTGAGATCGTCGTGGGCGTACTTGCTGACACAACAATCCACCGCGTCACAGCCGATCTTCTCTTCAGGGCAATATTGCGCAGGCCGGCCGGAGCTGAAGCCCGCGATCCACATGCCCTGCATCACCCCGTCGCCTTCACCCTCGTCCGGGCCCGGATATCCAGCGTCGTCGGGGCAGAGGCCGTCGTAACCGCAGTCGTTCCACCGGCCTTCGATGTCGGGGGGATTGAAGTTGAGGGTGTTGTCATCTTCCAGGCCCTCTGGTCGGGCGGTCTCGAAACCGGAAGGGGTCACGACCTTGCTCACCGCTGCTGCGAGCAAAGTCGGATCACCCTCACCCATACACCCTGGCGCTCCGGGGCAGACAGTGGGGTTGGCAGGGGGCTCCCAGTAACAGATCTGATGCCCCTCTACATCCTGGCAGGTCTCTTCGGGGCGACAGTCGGCGTCGGTGACACAGCGACGATCGAAAACAGACTCACAGGCACAGTCCACCACACGCTGCAGGAGTGGATCACACATCACGGCTTCGCCACAGCCGGGTGTGGCGTCAGGTGGTCCAGCGTCTGCCACGACCTCTGCGTCGTTCATGGTGGAGGCATCGGCGCCTGCGCCCTGGTCAGGGCTCAGCTCTGCATCGGAGGTGGGGGTCGGGGTGTCGTTGCTGCTCTCGTCATCACAGGCGGTGAGCAGCGTCAAGGCGGTGCCGAGGCACAGGAGGGCGAGGGCGTGGCGCACAGTGACTCCAGGGGCGGTGTCAGAAGAAGATCTGCTGGTCGAGACAGACCTTCTGCCTACACCGGGTGCCCAGAGCAGAGCAAGTGTCAGCTCAGTCGGGCGCGCAGGGCTTTGACTGCGGCGTCGAACTCGGCTTCAGAGACGACGTCGACCTCTTCGTCAGGGGCCACGACGCGGGTCATGTAGTTCATCTCGCGTTTGAACTCGCCGGTCTGCCAGTCGTAGGCCAGCACGTCCATGCCACCCTCGGGGGTGCGGATGGCCTTCACCGGCCGGGCGCCGACGATGCAAAAACGGGGGAGCTGCATGGGGAGTATCTCCTCGAATGAAGTGCGCCAGAGACGCTAGGAATCAGATGCGAAGGTGCCGCTCGAAGGCGACAGCCCGTCCGTGGGCCCCGGATCGGTGGAGAGGCCCGAGCCACCGTCGCCGAGGGCGCTGTCATAGGCGGCACGAGATTGGGCGTTGAGCTGCTCGATGCGGGCGAGCTCGTCAGGGGTGAGCGCGCGGCGCTCGGCCACCGCTCGGGCCTGGATGGTTCTGATCTCTTCGTAGATCTTGTGACCAACTCCACCCTTGACCTCGATGATCTGCCGCATGTGCAGCTGAATCTCAACGACGTGACCATTGCTCATGCGCACGTTGAGCAAAATATCGCGGTAGCCCTGGTCCGTCGGGTTGGAGAACCGATCCTTGAGTTTGGTGATCTCAAACTGGCCCTGAATCTGCTCCAGCCCTCGATACACATCCTGGATGTTCTCGTAGATGATGCTGGTGCGTGCGAGGTCGGTGAGTCGACTGACATCACCACCATAATCCGCCGCGAGCTTCTCCTCTGCACGAGGACGACCCTTCAGGTTCGGCGGGATCTTGGCCTCACCGCCAGTGGCGCCGGCGATGTCGTTGGTGACGGTGGCCAGCTCTTCTTGGGCCACCGCTGCCTGTTGTAGCGCTGGTCATCAGCTGCCCTCTGCGGGCCGCCGCTGTGCCTCAACGTCAGACCGTCGCTGGACTGGGCGCTGGGTACGCCAGAGAGCTTCGTCGTACACCGAGCGAGATTGTGCGTTGAGCTGCTCGATGCGGCCGAGCTCCCCAGGCGAGGCACGGTTCTCGGCCTGGCGGTGGCCTCGATGGTACGGATCTCTTCGCGAGCTGTGACCTGCACCGCTCTGACCTGGGATGATCTGCTTCATGTGCAGCTGGATCTCGACAACGCCATTTCATACGCACATTGAGAAATATCGCGGTAGCCTGATCTGCGGGTTGGCGAAGCGATCCTTGAGCTTGGTGACCTCAAAGCGGCCTGGATTGTTCAAGCCGCGGTACACGTCATGGTTCGTAGATGATGCTGGTGCGTGCGAGGTCAGTGAGGCGGCTGACGTCACCACCATAATCCGCTGCGAGCTTCTCTTCGGCGCGGGGCCGACCCTTCAGGTTCGGTGGGATCTTCGCCTCGCCACCCGTTGCACCTGCAATGTCGTTCGTGACAGTGGCCAGCTCTTCTTGAGCCACCGCAGCCTGTTCGTACAGCTCGTCTAGATCTGTTGCCCTCTGCGGACCCCCAGGTTGAGCCTCTGCGTCTGCACCTTCAGCGGACTTCGTGCCGCTGGTGCCACCAGACATCGCATCGTCGTACACCGCGCGAGACTGGGCGTTGAGATCTTCGATGCGGGCGAGCTCTTCAGGGGTGAGCGGGCGGTTCTCGGCCTTGGCCTTGGCCTCGATGGTCCGAATATCCTCGTAGAGCTTGTGACCTGCGCCACTCTTCACTTCGATGATCTGCTTCATGTGAAGCTGAATCTCGACGACGTGGCCATTGCTCATACGCACATTGAGCAGAATGTCGCGGTAACCCTGATCTGTGGGGTTGGCGAAGCGATCCTTGAGCTTTGTGACCTCGAACCGACCTTGGATTTGCTCCAAGCCGCGATACACGTCATCGAGAGATTCGTAGATGATGCTGGTGCGTGCGAGGTCGGTGAGTCGACTGACGTCACCACCATAATCCGCCGCGAGCTTCTCCTCAGCCCGAGGCCGACCCTTCAGGTTCGGCGGGATCTTGGCCTCACCGCCAGTGGCGCCGGCGATGTCGTTGGTGACGGTGGCCAGCTCTTCTTGGGCCACCGCTGCCTGTTGGTATAGCTCGTCCAGATCAGCTGCCCTCTGCGGGCCGCCAGGCTGTGCCTCAACGTCAGCACCGTCGCTGGACTTGGGGGCGCTGGTACCGCCAGAGAGCGCTTCGTCGTACACCGAGCGAGATTGTGCGTTGAGCTGCTCGATGCGGCCGAGCTCCTCAGGCGTGAGGGCACGGTTCTCGGCCTTGGCGGTGGCCTCGATGGTACGGATCTCTTCGTAGAGCTTGTGACCTGCACCGCTCTTGACCTCGATGATCTGCTTCATGTGAAGCTGAATCTCGACGACGTGACCGTTGCTCATACGCACGTTGAGCAAAATATCGCGGTAACCCTGATCTGTGGGGTTGGCGAAGCGATCTTTGAGCTTCGTGACCTCGAACCGGCCTTGGATCTGCTCCAGGCCGCGGTACACGTCATCAAGGCTCTCGTAGATGATGCTGGTGCGTGCGAGGTCAGTGAGGCGGCTGACGTCACCACCATAATCCGCTGCGAGCTTCTCTTCGGCGCGGGGCCGACCCTTCAGGTTCGGTGGGATCTTCGCCTCACCACCTGTAGAGCCAGCGATGTCATTGGTGACGGTGGCCAGCTCTTCTTGGGCCACCCGCGCTTGTTCGTACAGCTCGTCCAGATCTGCTGCCCTTTGCGGGCCGCCAGGCTGAGCCTCGACATCTGCACCCTCGGTGGATTTGGGGCCGCTGGTGCCGCCAGACATTGCTTCGTCGTACACCGAGCGAGACTGTGCGTTGAGCTGCTCGATGCGGCCGAGCTCCTCAGGCGTGAGGGCGCGGTTCTCAGCTTTGGCCCGAGCCTCGATAGTGCGGATCTCCTCATAGAGGGAGTGCCCAGCGCCGCTCTTGACCTCGATGATCTGCTTCATGTGAAGCTGGATTTCGACGACGTGGCCGTTGCTCATACGCACGTTGAGCAAAATATCGCGGTAACCCTGATCTGTGGGGTTGGCGAAGCGATCTTTGAGCTTTGTGACCTCGAACCGACCTTGGATCTGCTCCAAGCCGCGGTACACGTCATCAAGGCTCTCGTAGATGATGCTGGTGCGTGCGAGGTCGGTCAGTCGGCTGACGTCACCACCATAGTCCGCTGCGAGCTTCTCCTCTGCTCGAGGCCTGCCCTTCAGGTTTGGCGGGATCTTGGCCTCACCGCCAGTGGCGCCGGCGATGTCGTTGGTGACAGTGGCCAACTCCTCTTGAGCCACCCGCGCCTGTTCGTATAGCTCGTCCAGGTCGGCCGCCCTCTGCGGACCAGTGGGGCCAGTCTCCTTCGGGGCCCCGTCAGGGGTTGTTTTGTTCGCAGACCGAACGCTGCCTGTCTCAATGTCACCTGCTGCGGCGAGAGCATCGGCATTTTGAGCGCCTGGTGCTGCAATGTCACCACCAGCAGTGGAGAGTCCGTCATCGACTCCACTGGTTGCAGGCGTCACATCGCCCCCGGCGGTGTTGGCAGGCAGGTCATCGAGGTTGAGCGTGGTGCCGGGGCTGTTGAGCGCACCTGTGCTGTTGCGGGCGGCGCCGACGCGAGCGAGATCGTCACCGGAGCCCTTGAGGCTGATGGAGATCAGGGCCCCAGTGAGCGCTGCGGACTGCAGCAGACGCAGCAGCTCGTCGGTGCGCTGTTGCGGATCAGGGTTCTTCATGATCCGCTCGTAATCGGCCAGGTACTTGTCGGCCAGGATGATGCCCTGACCGGCGTCGGCGCTGAACTGACCGATGAGTACGCCCCTGGCGATGTTGGTGCCGTTGCGGCCATTCATGATGACCGTGGCGCCCTTGACCCAGACACCGGCGAAGACGCTGCTCACGATGGTGAGGGCGTCGAGGGCGTCGTCCTGAGGTGAGCTGAAGCCCTCGGCGTGTCGCTGGCTGATGCGGATCGCTGCGCCGGCGGAAGCCGCCACCGCGGAGGCGAGCACGAGGCCGGCGACGACGCGGCTGCCGGGGATGGGCAGCACCGCCAGCGCCAGTGCCCCGAGGCCTGTTGCGAGGCCTACAGTGTCGAAGAACTCGGAGATCGAGTCCCAGAAGCTCTGGCCATCGGTCTGGAACTCCTGGGCGATGGGGGTGCCCGCAGCCTCCGCTGGGATCTCCAACTGGATCATCCCCGGGGGGTAGCGGTTGCCGCTGCGCCAGCTGCTGATGGCGTCGTCGATGGCCGATGCGGCGTCACTGCCGGTGCCGGTGTATTCACCTGTGCAGCGGCGATCGGCTGGGGCGGTGACGTCGACGAGCTTCCAGGTCTGGCGGCTGCCCGACTGCACACAGGCGACGAAGGCCTGCAAGGTGGTGACGCGCGCCTGCTCGCGATCGACGTGCACCGCCTTGAAGGGGATGCGCTCTCGGCCATTGGTGCTGGCCATGCGCTCTTCGAACTTCTCGATCTGGTTGTCGTAGGCTTGCTGCTGCTCTGGGGTCAGGGCGCGGCTGCCCTCTTGCTCCGAGGCCGACTTGATCGCGTCTACATAGCGACGCTGCCCCTCGAGGCGAGCGGTGGGATCAGTGGTGGCGGCGTTCTCGAGGGCACCCGAGGCCATCTCGCCCTCAGCGATCACGGTGAGGGGGTACTCGAAGTACTCCGGCTCCCGCCGCTGGCGCTCGCTTGACGAATAGAACACCGAGCGGCACACGATCTTGTGGTTGCCGGGGATCTCTGGGGTGTACTCGACCTTGTAGTCGTCTCCCAGGATCTCCATGGCGTCGGTGTCGTGCTTTGAAGACATCGACGCGTCGCGCACGACCGACCACTCATACGAGTAGTAGGAGCCCTGGGCGTACATCTCGGCGTTGCGCTCGATGCGGTACGACAACGCCGTGCCCGGCACCGCCACCTTGACGTCGGGCTCGGCCCGGATGTGGGCGTGACGATCGGCGATGGTCTCCGAAGTGTCCTGCTGGTAAGAGCCCCCTGCACCTGAGGAGACGCCCGCCCGGGTCAGGAGGGCCTGAGCGGTGCGCAGCTCGGAGCCGCTCATGTCGCCGATGATGTCGTCGACGAGGCGGGTGCCATACTTGCGCTCGTACCCGTCGGCGATGGCCTGCACGATCTCCGGGGGCTGGTTCAGGATGCGGTAGATGCCCTGCTCGTCGGTCCCCCAACCTTCGATGGCCCCCCGGATCTTCTCGATGTCCTGAGTGACCTGGGCCTCCATGTTCGCCGTACCAGCGTCTTCCTGGAACTGGATGGACCGCATCTCGTTCGACTGGCTATTGGTGCTGTCCGGAGGCGGCGGCGCTGAGAAGCCACCCTGGAAGCCGCCCATGAGCTCCGCCGACTGGCCGGACTGGCTCTGCATTTGGAGGGCTGGCGCAGGGGCAGGCGCGGGTGCAGGCGCCTGTGCGGGGGCCGGTGCGGGGGCTGGGGCTGCAGGGGTCTTGTCGGACACGACGGCTCCTGAGGTACCAGTGGGGGCGACAGGTGGGGGCGACAGCGTGTAGGTATACTGAAACTTCACCTCAGCTGTCACCTCCAGGGGGCAATGTTTTGAACCGAAACGCTACATCGATGTCACACCGCTTTTCGGCCATGAGCCCACGAGGCCTCACCCTGGCCCTCGTCGCAGCCTTTGCGATGTCGTGTGGTGGTGGCCCGGCGCCGAAGAAGACCACCGAGCGAAAGAGCGGCGGTGGCCTGGCGGATGCCCTGGCAGAGAAGGCCGCCGAGGCCGCTGGCCCCAAGGCGGTGATCACCCTGGCGCTCTTCAGCACAGAGGCTGCCCCTGACGACGCCGACAAGGCGGCGAGGGCCATGACGCTGAAGGCTGCTCAGTGGCTCAAGGCGCCATCAGGTCGATGGCAGGGGGTGGCGCCTGAAGGCATCCCACCCGAGATCATGGTGATCCCCATGGACAAGAGCGCGCTGCCTTTCAATGTGGAGGCGCTCATGGCCGAAGCAGGCCCCCACGCGAAATCTCTCGCAGAGGCGCGCTCAGTCATTTTCGTTCGTTACACTGGCAAAGCCCTCGATGGTGATGCCCAGGTGAAGGGCGTTTCTGCCGTGGCCGGCATGCTCGCCGACGCCCACACTGCGCCCGTGACCGACTTGAGCACCTTGAAGACCTTCGGCGCTGATGCGTGGCACACCGTGTTGACCAGTGGAGACTGGCGGAAGGTGCAGGTGCACGTCTCTGCAGAGCTCGGCCCCGATGGCCTCGGGATGTTCCGCACTCGGGGTATGGCAAAATTCGCTCTGCCCGATTTGGAGCGAGGTGGGATCCCCGAAGAAAAGGCCCGGGTGGCCTTCACGCAATTCCAGGCCATCTACCAGGCCCTCGTGGCCCATGGACCCGCGGCACCGGGCGATACCGTCGGTGGGGTGAAATTGAAAGCATGCGCAGGGCCTGCGGAACTCTACGACCAGGGCTGCGTCTCTTACTGACGGAGAGGCCCTTTGTCGTGTGAGGGCCTCGAAGACTCAGCTCGAGGAACACCACATGAGCCAGAAGACCTTCGATCGACGCACGTTCCTCAAGGGGGCCGCGTTGGGCCTCTCGGTGCCTCTGATCGCCGGGTGTGACGACGAGTCCACTGCGGATGACATGCCTGATGACGATGTCGTCGATGCACCAGATGCCGGTGAGCCTGATCTGGGTGAGGTCGCTGATGCCGAGCCCCCCGCGCCACACCCTGCTGACGCAGAGATCGACGATGTGATGTACCCCCGGGCAATCCTCGCCGGCGCCATGACGTCGACTGGAGCGCTGATCCGAGGTTTTCGAGATCCGGACGCAGAAGGCTCACCTCGCCTGCTGGTCTGGCCCGAAGATGATGATGGTCCCGGCGAGACCGTGATCGATCGCGTGGTCTCTCCTGAAGAGGGTCATCTGAACCTTGAACTCGACACCCTCGAACCGGGCACTCGCTACGCCTTTGCCTTCTTCGAAGGAGAAGGGCTTGAGCCCGAGGCGCTGACGCGATCTCCCGAAGGTCGTTTTCGCACCGCACCTGCGCCAGGTGAGTCGCCGGCTCTGACCCTCGCTGCCTCGGCATGCACTGCCTTGAGGTTCGCCCCCTGGCCCGGGCTCGACATCAGCGCCGAGGCTCGACCGGACGTGTTCTGCCATCTCGGTGACATGGTCTACAACGACGGCGCCGAGAGCCTGGAGGAGTTCCGAGCGGGCTGGCAAGCCACTCTGGAGACGCCGGAGTATCGCGCCCTCTTCGCCGAGGCTGGGGGCTACTTCACCTGGGACGATCACGAGCTCACGGATAACTCGGCGCTCTACACCCTGCCCCCGGAGGTCCGGGCCCGTGGGGTTCAGGCCTTCTTCGAGGCGTTGCCCATCCGATCGAGGGGCATTGAGGGCATCGAGGCCGAGCAGTTCTGGATGAGCCATCGGTGGGGGCTCACGGCGGAGATTTTCATCCTCGACTGTCGTGGAGAGCGTCGTCCGGAGACCGCAGGTACCCCCGAGGCACAGTACATCAGCCCGGAGCAGATGCGCTGGCTCAAAGAGGCCCTCGAAGCGAGCCCTTGCCGGTTCAAGGTGATCCTCAACTCGGTGCCCATCACCACCTACGCCGAGCGTTATCCCGCCGCCGACGACCGATGGCAGGGCTATGCCGCACAGCGAGACGAGCTGCTCGACTTCATCACCGGTGAAGACGGTGGAGCGGGTGTGGAGGGGGTCTGGTTCTTGTCGGGGGATTTCCACCTCGGTGTGGTGTCCGCCGTCGACGCCGAGGGCCCTCGGGCGGGCATTCGGGAGATCCTCGCCGGCCCTGGGGGCAGCATCACCAACCCGCTGGGGCTGTTGCCAGAGCGCAACCCCGAGCTGGCCGCCGAGTTTTTTCCCCCCGAGCAGTTCGAGTACGTGAGCGCCGCCAAGGCCAGCACCGTGCTCACCTTCGATCCGGAAGCAGGCACTGTGCGGGTGCACTTTGTGGAGGGAGAGACGGGGGAGACCCTCTTCGACGTCACCTACGATGCCTGAGCGTGGAGTGGTCGAGCCTTCAGCGCCCATCGCCGTCGACGCTGTCAATGTGCCTGCCTTCGCGCTCACCGAGGACTATGACCCCTTCGAGTCCGACCTTCATCAACACCACCGGCATCAGTTGCTGTATGCAGTTTCGGGGACTCTGAGCCTCGAAGCCGAAGGCAGCGTCTGGCTGCTGCCCCCTCAGCGAGCGGCCTGGATCGGCGCCGAGGTGCCCCACCGCGCCTGGGCGCGACAGCCAGTGGCCATGAGGACGGTGTTCTTTCGCCCCGAGGCCTTCTCCACAGCCCCTCGTGCCCGGTGCTGTGTGTTCTCTGTCGACGCCCTCGCCCGAGAGATGATCGTGTACGCCATGCGCTGGCAGGGTGAGCTCGAACCCTCAGAAGAGGTCGTGGCCCGGCCGTTCTTCGAGGCCCTGGCGGCTTTGTGTACGCAATGGAGCGCGGCGCCAGCACCCTGGCGCCTGCCCGCGCCTCGGAGCCCTCTGGTGGCGCGGGCCATGGGCCATGTGCAGGACCACCTCGATGGCGCGCTCACCCTCGCCGTCGTGGCAGAGAAAGTCGGTGCATCCAGCCGCACGCTCAGCAGGCGCTTCTCCACAGAGGCGGGCATGTCGTGGGGGCAGTACGTGCGCCGGGCGCGGATCGTCAAGGCCATGGAGCTCCTGCTCCAGCCAGGGTACTCGGTCACCGAAGTGGCTTTCTCGGTGGGCTTCGAAAGCCCTGGGGCCTTCACACACGCCTTCAAGGCCCTCACCGGGCAGCGCCCGCGGGATTATCGCACCGCGCCGCGCTGAGCAGCGCTCACCTCGGCACCGAGCAGGCCGTACACGCCGTACTGCACCATGTAGGGCAGCGCATACTCAGGGAACGTCTTCGCGGCCTGCTCGGCGAGCGCCTTGTGATGCGCGGCGGCTTGCTCGCCCTTGAGCGCAGCTTGGGTCAGGCCGTGTTGGGCGACATAGCCCTTCACCAGAGCGCCCATGGCGTCGAGGTAGCGTTGCTGCGCGCTCACAGCCTGCGCCACAGGGGCCGTTTGACCGCGGCCGCCGTATACAGTGGCATCGGGCCAGGCCTTCAGCTCGTCGAGGGCTTTGCTCCACTTCGAAAGATCAGGCCGCGGCGCGCCGTCGACGATGCCACCCTCGAGCCAGGCGTGGGCTTTGTGGTGGACCAGATCGCCGACGACGAGTGCTTTCTTCGCCGGGATCCACGCCACGGTCTGCGTGCTCGACACGCCTGGGTGCTTCAACGTCTTCAGCTCGATGCGCTCGCCGTTCTTCAAGGTGAGCGTGTGCGCCCCAGTGAAGGTGATGTCGACCCGGGCCTCCGCGGGGTAGGTGGCCTCGGTGAACATCTTGGCCATCTGCACGAAGTAGTACTTCTTGTAGGCGTGCACCCCAGGGATCGCCTTCGCCGTGGCGTCGCTCGCCACCACCTTGGCGCCGAGGGCCTGAAATGGCCCGACCCCATTGAACTTGTCCGGGTTGGGGTGGGTGACGACGACATGACTGATGGGGACCTTGGTGCGCGCCTGGATGTCCTTGATGACCGACTGGGCGAGTGCGGGGGTGAACTGAGCGTCGAAGACCACCACCTGATCAGGGGTGACGTAGTACCAGGTGTGGGTGTCGAAGCCGGCCGCCGGTGAGGTGTAGCGGAACAGCCCGGTCTCGGCCTGGGCTGCAGGCAGGGCGAACGTCAACATGAGGCAGGCGGTGAGGAGCGTACGGAGCATGATCTTCCCTCGGTGTGTTTCGTGAGGGGAAGATACTCAGAGCCGGGGTGGCTCGCTTTCGAGATCAGGTCATTGTTTTGTTCGAATTGGCCATCGCCTCGAGCACAGGCTCGAACAGGTATTTGATCTCGTCGAGGGAGTCCTCGATCGTGTCGGGCAGCGCCTTGCTGAACAGGTCGAGCAGGACCAGAGCGTTCACCGAAGAGTCGGTCTTCACCACGGACCACAGACGCTTGGCGATGCAGGTGTTCACCTTGTGCATCTCGCGATAGAGCTGGCTGAGCCCCTCGAGCTCCGCATCCATGGTCCATCCGCGCTCCCGGGCAAAGTACTGGGCGAGCAGATACATGCTGGTGGCCCGATAGATCGTCTCTTCTTCGGTGGCCAGGGGCAGGTGGAACCGCGCCATGGGCCTGAAGACTCGGGTGTGCGGGCAGCCGCTGGTGGCCATGACCAGGCCCATGAGCGAGGCTACGGCCCGTTGAGCCGTCGTCTGCCTTCGGATGGTGCGCTCAGGGGTGGTGACCTCGACCTCGAGGGTGTCGTACGAGGCGATGTCGGTGCACAGTTGCACCAGATCGATGAGGGAGAACGCCAGCGGGCACTGGGGGCTCTCCGCCGTGTTGAGCGGGCAGTTGGGGCACTGCTTGAAAGTCAGGGCCGTCCACGGCTGACCCTCACCGCTGGGCGGTGGCCCGGCGAGGGTGTGCGGATCCATCCTGACCTCGTGCACCCGCGGTGGGCGATCAGGCAGGGTGAAAGTGTAGCGAACGACCAGTGATTCTTCGCTCTGGGCGTAGAGCTCTGCCACGACACACTCCGGGCTCCTGTAGGCAGTCTGAGGTAACGTCTTTTCGGCGGGAGATGTTTAGGCCCAGTTGAGGTTTGAAGAGCAGGTGGGTGAAGCGCGCCGGTGAGTGGCCGGGTGGATCACTCCAGATTGCCGAGTTGCACGCATGGGCCGTCGTGAAACCCCTTGGGCGCGTCGCACGGGCGCCCACCGGTGAGCGCCCCCCCAGAGAGCGCGGTTTCTTGCGCTTCGAGGATGCGCTTGCGGGCCTCGACGAGGCGCTCTGGATCGATTTTACGGATCTGCACGTCGGCCACGGCGAATTTGGACAAACCACGTGTGAGCAGCCAGCGACCGCCCTCAGGATCGCGCTGGTCGATCAGCTTCACCTGCTTCGGGCTCAAGGCAGAGGCCTCAAGCTCTGCGCGCCACGCCTCCGGGGTCCACGCACGGCGGCCGATGAGATCGACGATGAGGCCGCCCCAGCGTTCGGCGATGAAGAGGGGGGCAGATCCCACCATGCGCACATGACCGCCGCCGGCGAGCACAGGGGCTCGGCTTTGCACAAAGACGGCGAGGGCCGATGATTTCCCCTGAGCGGCGAGGGCCGGGGGCAGCTCGTCGAGCATGCGCCCGATGCGGCTCATGCTCACTTGAGGGTGGGGGAGATCGGCGAAGTCCAGGGCGATCTCCAAGGGGTAGTCGCCCGTGAGCCTGACCTGACGGGCGATGCCCTCGAACTTTGGGTCTTCTCCGCGGACTGCTCTCCACATGGCTTTCTGTGCTTCAGGACCCTGGAAGGCGGAAGCATCGGGGAGCAGGACCACGTAGAGCTGCAGCCCTTTTTGCCCCACGGCGCCGTCACCGGCGAGGGCCGACACAGTCGAGCCACCAGGGAGCCGGGCTGTGTCCGCTTCGAGATCTGCGAGGGCGCCGGCGGCGTTTCGGCTCGCAGCGGAGCGACCGCCGCCACAGCCCCACTGCGAGGCGAGGGCGAGGGCGGTGAGCAGGGCGAATCGGCAGGTGGTGCGCATCGAGCAGGCTCCAGGGAAAAGAACTCAAGTCATGGCGTTCGCAGACACGATGGTCAAAGTAGGGCCGGGCATACAAGACAATCAGCGGAGAGATCCATTCGAAGCCTTCAGATGTGGTGGCAACCCATGCCGCCTTTGAGTTTTCATAGTATGTAGGGCGGCATCGCCTCATGCCGCCTATGGCGTGCAGGTGTATCATGCGACACTCCCTCCCCGTCCGCTGGCAGGCATGGCCTGTCATCTTCGTCATGGCATCTCTGATGTCATGGCCCGTGCACTCACAGACAACCAGCACACGGATCGCAGTCCTTGAGCTGTCGAACCCCGCAGGCCTGACCGCCCAGGAGGCGGCCTACGTCACTGATCTGGTGCGATGGGCCGGGGTGGGGGCCACCGAGGCCGTGGTGCTCACCCGAGAGAACATGCTCGAGCTGTTGCCTCCAGGGGTCGATCTCACCGCGTGCGAGGGGCAATGCGAGGTGGAGACCGGCCGCAACCTCGGCGTCGAGCGGGTGATCTCCGGAGAGATCGTTCGCTACGCCGATGGCCTGCGGGTGCTGCTCAAGGCCCACGATACCGAGACCGCGCGCCTCATCGGTGTAGAGCGCGCCTCCGCGAAAGACACCGAAGGGCTCGAAGGCGCCGTGGACACAGCGGCAAAGCGTCTGTTCGAGCAGCTGGGTACATCAGGGAAGACGCCCGCAGACATCTCAATGGTGGGATCTGAGCGGGCACCGAGTGTCGATCCATACGGCTTTCTTACCATCGAAAGCAGCCCCGCCGGCGCAGAGGTGATCATCGATGGTGTTCGTCGAGGCCGCACACCCCTGCTCCTCGAGGATCCTGTTGGGGCGCATACCATCGAGGTGCGCAAAGACAGACACCACACATACACCGCACAGATAAGGCTGGGATCTGAAGGCGAGCGGATCGATGTGGTGCTTGAGCTTGCCTTAGGGCGCCTCGATGTGGACAGCCGACCTCATGGTGCTCGCGTCTATGTCGACGGGGTGCAGGTGGGCACCACCCCCATGCAGCTGGACGATCTTCAGCCTGGCGCGCATCTGGTGAAGATCGAGGCGCGGTGCCATACCCCCTGGCAACAACGCGTGGTGGTCTCCGATGGCGAGTCGAGAGAGGTCTTCGCCGAGCTCGAAGAGGCCTGCAGTCAGCGGAAACGGGTGGTGTCCGTCATGGCGTTCGAGACAGACGGGCGTCCCTGCCACGGTCCGGTGTTCATCGACGGTGAGGCTGTAGGCCACGCGCCCTGGAAGGGTCCGCTCAACGCCCTGGCCCACGAGGTTCAGGTGCCCTGCGAGACGGGGATGGCTCAGGGAGAGGCCATCGCAGGGGGCGATGCGCGGCTGGCGCTCAGGCTCACCGCGCAGCCGGGACCCACCGTGGTACATCGCCGTCGTCAGCGACGCCGTCGAGGCCACACGTTTCATGGGCATCGGTTTCACCACCCGCCGAGCCGCCACATGATCGACGAGGTGCCCGGGCCCAGCAGGGAGAGCCGTACCAGGGGTACGACTCGGGGCTCTGCTCAGCGCGCCAACGTCCGTGGGCCTCAAAAAGCTCGGGACCCAGAGCTGCCCGTGGTGGGCTTCGGCATGCGGATGGATCGCGCCCGGGATGTATACGGGGAGCTGACCCTCTGGGTGAACGGTGTGCGCCCCGGCGTGCCGAGGCTGGGGTTGCTGCTCGGTCTCGGCGTGCACCGCCTGGAGGCGTCACCTGTAGGGTTCCACGATCACGCGGTCACCTTTGGAGGAGGACTCGCCTTCGCCTTGCCCATGGCCGATTGGGTTCAGGTGTTCACCAGCGCTGGGGCCTATGGTGGCTTCGTGGAATGCGACCGCTGGAGTCGCACTCGATATCGAGGGCGATCAGTGCCCAATGAAGCGCTGTGTCAGGCTCAGACCCCCGCAGACCGTCAGGGCAACTACAACATCGGTGTCGGGCTGTGGGCGCTTCGCGGGGGGATGCAGTTCCTGCCTGCCGATGATCTGTCGATCGACTTCGGGCTGAGCCGAACCTCGGCCTTCAAGGGCCTGCACGATGGCGTGAAGATCGGAGAAGGGGACGGCTTTACGCTGGGCTTCTCATATTTGTTCTAGGCCCAATCTGGCCAGTGAAGCTCACTGCTTGATCTGCGCTCGACCCTTCTGATCCACCGGGCCATTGATGTTGACGCCTTCGAGGGTGACCTGAGCCTCACCCCAGGCTTTGAGGGCCTTGTCAGAGCCCTTCAACTCACCCCCTTGCACCAGCACTCTGGCGTGACCCGCGGCATACAACGCGACACCAGCCTCTACGCGAACGTTCTTCAGAGTGAGCTGACAGTCTCCTGCAGCGGTGATCGCCGGTGTTTGACCAGGAACCACAGCCTGAACATCGCTGAGGGTGATGATTTGATGTCCGCCACACTTGAACGGGCGACGGCCGTCCCACACACCGGCTGTACCTGCCATCACGGGCTTCACTGGGGGGCGTTTCCCAGATGAGTTCCCTGTGGGCCGTTGTGGTGCCGCCTTGCTCGAGGTTTTGCCTGGGATCTTCACCGCAGGGGCCGAGGCTACAGGTGCTGAGGTTTTCGCCACCGTGGCGTTCTTGGATCCTCCGATCCAGCCCTTGTGCCAGGCGAGGGCTACTCCACCGCCGATGAGGAGCAGCGCCAGCAACCCGATGAGCAGCCCGCCGATGCCAGAGCCTTCGTCCTCCTCGTAGTACTCCTCGACGATCTCTTCTTCGATGATCTCTTCGACGACTTCGTAGTCACGGCGCATGTGGATCTCCTGTCGCAACGGCGGGCCATGGTATCGGGTGGGCGACACAGGCTGTAGATATGCGACACGGTGTCCTCGTTTTGTGTTCTGTGTGTACTCTAAATGTACTCAGGGGGCGGTGGCCGGTTGGTGGGGCCTTTATTTCAAGACATTGAGCAAGTTGGCACGCCCATCGCTTTGAGTTCAGAGCATCACTGACTCTGACCGGGAGCGCCGAGATGGAACTCGCCTACTACCTGACCTGGCCCGTCAACTTCACCCTCAAGGGCGTGTGCAGCCTCTGTCTTGAGATGTTGCGTGGGCTCATCGCGGGCATCGCCAACGTGCTCATTGCCCTGGGCTGGCGCATCGACGCCGTGGGCCGATGCCCGATCCCCAACAGCGGGGCCGCTCTCCTGGTGGGCAACCATGTGTCGTTCCTCGACGCTGTCCTCGTCGCCGCTGTGAGCCCCCGGCCTGTGCGCTTTGTCATGGACGAGCGGTACTACAACCCCTGGTGGTGTCGCTGGTTCTTTCAGCTCGCCCGGGCGATCCCCATCGCCAGCGCGCGACGGAACCCCGCGCGACTGAAGCAGGCCATGGCCTCCATCGACGCCGCCCTCGACGCCGGTGAGGTGGTGATGATTTTCCCGGAGGGTCGCCTGACCACTGATGGTGAGGTGGGTGACTTTCGCCCTGGCGTGGAGCGGATCCTCGCCCGCCGGCCCGTGCCGGTGATCACCATGGCCATTCAAGGGGTGTGGGGTAGCCGCTTGAGCCGCTGCCCCCGGGCCGAGGCGCCGAAGACCTCGGGTCTGCGCCGGCCGGTGCGGGTGGTTTGGGGTGCGCGGATCGACGGCGCCCGAACCAACTCTACGGCGCTGAAGGTGCAGGTCAGGGCGCTTCGGGGCTCAAAGCGCTGAGCAGGTCGTCGAGTCGGTAGGCTGAGGCCTGCACTGCGGCGACCAGCTGGTCGTGTGTCACGTCCCCCTCGGGGCGGGCACAGATGCCGGACAGCAGCGAAACCCCCTCGAGCAGCATCTCCATCCGCTCTCCGTTGAACCACCGCACGCCCTCGTGTGTGTTCACCCTCAGCCAGCTCAGCCCCCGCTCGTGGGCCAGCAGGTGATGCAATCCCATGGCCGGTGGTCCGAGGCGTGTCGCCAGGGTGAGGGTCAGTGCCACCCAGTCGGTCGCCTCGATGTCCGAGTCCACCTGATGGGGTTGGGCTGTCTTGTCATCCTCAGTCGACGCGGGCTCGGTGAAGGCAACCTCCAGCACGTGCTGCAATCTCCACCACGACCAGAGCGTGCCGGCGTCGTCACGGCGCCGGGTGGCGTGAAGCACCTGGGCCAGGCGCACGGCACGAGCGAGGGCAGGGGAGGACACCCCGCTGAGATCGAGGGTGAGATCGAGGCGACTCACTAACTCTTCTGCAGTGGGTGTCTCTCCAGGGGCTTCAGCGAGGGCATTGGTGTAGGCCGACGACCACGCGGTGGGATCAGAACCGGCGACGAGGGGTTGAAGGGCGTCGCGGGTAAAGCAGGTGGAGACCGCCTCGTGGGTCGCCGCGAGCGTCTGCAGCCACCGGGCCTCGAAGGCGTTGGCCACCCCTGCGCCCTCGAGTGAGGCCCACAGCGACCACCAGTGCTCATCTGGAGCGTCGACGCGGCGCCAGTCGAGGAAGATTTGAGCCTCGTAGGGCCCCAGCGCGGCGAAGAAACCCTCTCGGGCGAGCTCACCACCCGTGCGTAGGTATTCCAGCTCGCTGTTTTGCTCTCGGAACACGTAGAGCGCCTCGTCGCTGGGATCGAGGTCGAGGGCCTCGATGAGGGTCCGGGTGACGAGGTGAGTCTCGCCTCCACCGGCCACGTTGATGGGGGCGCTCTCGGTGATGCGGCCGCCGGTGTGGCCAAAGCGGTTGTGATACAGCACCAGCGCGCGCTCGTCCCCGGCACGGTTGGTGAAGGCGTAGACGTGCTCGTCTACTCCGCTCTCGCCATGGAAGTCGTACAGCGCGAAGTGCGTGGCCTCGCTGAAGAGCGCCCGACGGCGCATCAGCGGGAACACCCGCACCCCGTGCCACGACACGAGGCCTTCGTCGGGCGTCTCGTCCCAGTAGGCGCGGCCATACTCCATGCCGTACTTCTCGGCGAAGCCCTCGATCTGGCCGTGGGCGATCATGGGCAGGCCGGGCAGGGTGAGCATGAGCTGACAGATGCCGAAGTACTTGTCGCCCTTGCCGAACTGCTCGATGGCGGTCTCTTCGTCGGGGTTCGACATGAAGTTGACGAAGCGCTTCAGAATCTGGGGGCTGAAGGCGAGCACCTCTTTGATCGAGCTGCGATAGCCCGCGTTGTCCTCGTCTTTGAGCATGTGCATGAAGGCGCTGTTGTAGACCCGGTGCATGCCCAGCGTGCGTACGAAGTAGCCCTCCATCAGCCAGAAGGCCTCGGCGAGCAGCAGCGTGTCGGGGGCCTCGACGGCGACGCGGTCGACGACCTGACGCCAGAACTCCTCGGGCATGGCGGCGTCGAAGTCCGCCTGCGTGAGCCCTCGAGCTGCCCGACTGGGGATGGCGCCACCCTCACCAGGGGGCGGGAACCAGAGCCGCTGCACATGGCGTCGGGCAAGGGTCATGGCGGCGTCGAAGCGGATGATGGGGAACCGTCGAGCCACGTGCAAAATGCACTGAATCACCGCCTCGCGGGCTTCGGGGTTGAGGTAGTCGATCTGCGCGGTGTCATTCCACGGCATCTGCGTGCCGTCGTTGCCGTGATAGATGTACCGCGCCTCACCCGTGCCGTGATCCACCCGCTTGAAGACCACAGCGGCATCACGGCGATCCCAGTAGCCGTCTTCGAGGTACAGGCCCACGCCTGGATCCGGGCACAGATCGGGGCCATCGAAGGTGTAGTTGGGGTAGGGCGGGGCATCGAGAGACAAGAACCGATCCGGCTGCTCGAGCATCCACCGGCTGTGGAGTCCGAAGTGGTTGGGCACCATGTCTGCGGCGAGGCGAATGCCCCTGGCCGTGCACCGCGCCCGCAGATGATCGACGGCGCCCTCACCGCCGAGGGCCTCGGCGACGCTGTAGTCGTAGAGCGAGTAGGCCGAGGCTCGAGCCTCAGGGTTCCCCGAGCGACGCTTGATGGTCTGTGAGGCTTCCGAACGGGTCCAGACGCCGATGAGCCACAAACCGGTAAAGCCCGCCTCGGCGAGGGCGTCGAGGGCCTCGTCGGGGATCTGGTCGAGCCGGGTGATGGCTCGACGATATTGCCGGGAGAGCTGGTCGAGCCACACATAGGTCTGCTTGGCGATGAGCACCACTTGGCTCATCCAGTCTCCGTCTTCGGAGAAGCGCTCGATCTCTTCGTCGGCGGCATAGACGACGCCCGGGCCCTGCACCGGGCCCGGTCCGTGCCCTCTGAAGCGATGAGCCTCCTGCAACACATCTTGAGCGCGGAGCAGGGCTGACTGGAGCGTCTCGGGCAGCTGCCAGTGGCCCAGAATGTAGGTGAGCTGCCCTGCGAGATCGTCCGGGCTGGCCTTGTGTGGGGCCGTGAGCGTGGCCCACAGGCTCATGCCTTCGGCGCCGCCCACGGGACCCTCGCCATCGAGGGCGCTGATGAGTGCCGCGGTGAGCTGTCGGTGACCGACGGCGGCGTTGAGGCCCCGATCGTCGAAGAGCATACCGATGGGGTTGAGGGCGTGGTTGTCGAGCTGAACCGCCAGCAACACCAGCTCTTCGAGCAGGTCGTGGCGTGGATCCTCCCCCGTCTCCGAGGGGCGGTGCAGCCAGCGAGCGGCGGAGTCCCCCTGGCGCACGGCCGCCGGAGGGAATGCCTCGGCGAAGGCCTCAAGGATCACCTGCGTGCGCTCCCCGAGCCGCCCCTCCACGTCACCCAGTGCCCGCGTGAGGGCGCCCGGGCGATCGAGGCGCAGGTGGCGCACGACGACGAAGCGCAAGACTTCGCTGAGCAACGCCGCCGTAGACATCAGCGCGGCGTCACCGAGGGTGGAGCCGAGGGCGAGCAGGGCACCCTGGCGACGCCCCTCGGGGGCATCGGCGATGAGGGCGTCGATGTGGTGCGTGCGCCACGCATCGGCGGAGATGAGCACACCGAGGGGCGCGTATGCCGTGGGCTCGATTGCAGCATCGAGCTGCAGGCGCTGGGGCGATAGCCGTGCTGAAGGCATGGATCCTCTCTGAGCGACGGGGGCTGAGTCGTTCAGGGAGCATACCTCCGGAAAAAAATCGCGCTCGAAAAAAAGAATCCGTGTCGAAAGCTGTAGCACTACAGCGAAGACCTTGATGTGACACAGCGCGTTGGAGAGCCCCGATGTATCCCTCACCTGCCTTCATCACCGTATTGCTCTTCGCGCTCTCGACACTGTCGATCGGCTGAGTTCAGGCGCCTGTCAGGGCCAGGGGCTGGAGGCTGTCGGGAGAGGGCGCCTTCAGCCCCCACAAGGGGGATGTCGGCGGTGGGGGGTTTCAGGACAGCGCATCGATCACACGCTGCCCTGGAGCTCCCCACCTGACGGGTGGGCTCAGTGGAGGACGGGGCTCAGGTGTGCACCACAGGAGCTGCAGGTGGTGTGCCCCACGGGGATCGGCGCCCTGCAGAGGCGATCCCCGCAGACGCGGTGTCGAACCCGACGCTGATACAGGCGCCCGGCCACCAGACCCATCCCCGTCAGCAGCATGCCGACGACCTGCGAAGCGATGTGGCTCTGGGTGAGGATGAAGCCCGTGACGCCGCCGATGAGCGTGCCGATCACCAGCGCTATGGGCCCCGGCACCGTGGAGATGGGGGTGACCGCACGCTTCTGGTTCCAGTGGAGCTTGAGATCCACGCCGTGGATCGAGGCCCGATCGACGAGGGCGCGCAAGAAGCCCATATGGTTGCGATTGGTGAGCCAGTACCCGAGCACGTGGCTGAAGAAGCCGTGCCAGCGCAGCCCGCTGATGCGTCCCATCCTGCTGCGGATCTCGCCGGGCAGGGCCGCCTCGACGGCCTGGCGGAGGTCGAAGGCTGCCTCGGAGGCCAGCTCGTCGAAGAACTCCACGCCGCCCTGAGGGTGCACCTTGAAGCCCAGCCGGGCCACCCGGGGCTCCAGGGCCTCGATGGCGCCAGCGATCTGGGCGAGGTGCTCGGGGCCGATGGCCACCATCTCCGCTTCTCCGCTGAAGGCGGAGACCTGACCTCGACGGCGGGCGGGGGTGCGCATGGTCTGGGCTCTCGTCATTGTGGGCGTGCTCACACGAGGGCCTGCTTGAAGAGCCCCTCGACGGCCTGGCGGCCCTTGAAGCCTACCATGTTCCCCACCACCTTGCCCTCGCGGATGCTGAAGAGGGCGGGGATGCCCCTCACCTGAAACGCCTCGGCGATCTGCGGGTTGTCGTCCACGTTCACCTTGGCCACCTTCACCTGACCGTCATAGCTCTGGGCGAGCTCGTCGAGCACGGGGGCGATGTTGCGGCACGGGCCACACCAGGGGGCCCAGAAGTCGACCACCACGGGGACCTCGGACTCGAGGACCTCGCTCTTGAAGTTGGTCAGATCGATGTTGATGGGGGCGCTCATGGCAAGACTCCATTGTTCGGTTTGGTGAGTGAGATGCCAGAGCGTGGAGAAGGGTCTCAGGCCGTCTCTTCGTCACCGCGGCGGGCCGCCATGATCTCCACGAAGGAGCGCCCTTGGATTTCGTCTACGGTGAGCCCGGTGGCTTCGACTTCTTCTGCGGTGATGGCGCCACAGGCCAGAGCCCGGGCGAAGGCGTTGAGCAGCCCCTGCCCTGTAGCGGCGTCGTCGAAGACCTCACCGACGAGGGTGGCCTTGGTGGCCTGCTCGATGAAGTTCGACAGGCGAGCCGAAGAGGCGGCGAGGCTCTCGAGGAAGAAGGCGTAGTTGGCTGCGTAGCGCACCGGCAGTTGGGCGGGGTGCAGGTCCCAGCCCTGGTAGATGCCAGATCGCAGGCTGTGGCGGGTGTGCTCGAAGGCGAGCCGCCAGGCCCGGTGTACCACCGCGGCGTTCTCCCGCACCTGCTCGGGATCGTCGGTGCCCACGGGGTGAGGGGGCACCGGCAGGATGTTGGTGGCGCCATCGGAGATGCGGATCCCCGTACCGGCGAGGGCCACCTGCATCATGGAGCGAGCGAAGTCGCAGGCGGGGTGCTCCATGCCCTGGTGGGCGGCGGTGATGCCACACGAGGCGGTGTAGTCGTACACCCCGAAGTGGGCGCCGACGCAGCGCGCCCCTGCAGCCTGGAACAGGCCCGGCAGAGGGCTCTCCCCCTCGAGACCCACGATGTTCTGAGCCAGCTCGATCATCAGCTCGAGCTTCAGCGAGCCTGAGGCGAGGCCCGAGGCGGACTCGAACTCGTCGAGCAGAGCCACAAAGGTCTCCACCTGACCGCGATGCTGGATCTTGGGCAGAGTGATGACGAAGCCTGGAGGCAGCTGGCCCCCCGTGGCCTCGAGCAGACCTGTGAGACACAAGTCGAGGGTGCGCAGCGAGCGGGCCTTGTGGGCCTCGGTGAGGGGCTTGATCCGCAGACCCACGTGAGGCGGGAGCGTACCGTCCTCAAAGCCCTTGGCCAGCGCCTGCGACACTGCGAGGGCGGTGGCGTCTTCTTCGTCGCCGGGCCGCAAGCCAAAGCCGTCCTCGAAGTCGATGCGGAAGTCCTCCACGGGCTCCCGGGCCAGCTTCTCCTGCACTCGACCGTACACGGTACATGCCAGCCAGACCGCCTGGTCCGTGGCGTCTTTCGAATCCGCGAGCCCTCGCGGATCTGCAGCGAAGGCTTCGATGAGTGCGTTGCCCTGGTCGCTCCCGGCCACAGGGAGAGCGCTGGCCCTCGGCAAGCCGACTGCACGGGCAAAGGTCAGCGGATCCGGGCCGAAGGCCTCCATGGCGGCGATGGCCTTCTCGCCGAGGCGCACCGCGGTGTTCGGCCGGAACAGATGAGCACCCCCATAGACCGTGTGGATCGGCTGGCGTCCGGGCGGATCACCGGGGTAGCGACGAAGGAAGGCCTCGTTGGCCGGCGAGAGGGGGCTCAGCCGGCTCTCGATCAGCTCGGAGCTCAGGGTGGTGCGCATGGAACCTCGCAGTGGGGATCATCTCGTGAGAAGTGTCGGTGTACGATGCTGTTGTACGATCTTCAACCGCAGGTGCCTATGCCTTCTCCTCTCATCGGTGTGACCCTCGACATCGAACCCCCTGGTGGGTTCTCTCAGAAGCCGTGGTACGCCATCCGCGTGAACTATGCTGCTGCCGTAGCCGCTGCTGGGGGTTTGCCGGTCATGCTCCCCCACGATGTAGATCAGGTGGATGCCTACCTCGATCGCCTCGACGGGGTGATCATCAGCGGTGGGGCCTTCGATCTCGATCCAGCACTCTTCGGCGCCGAGACTCGACATCCCACCGTGACCACCAAGACCACCCGAACCGACTTCGAATGGGCCCTGTGTCGTGGGGCGCTCGACCGCGCCATGCCCGTGCTGGGCATCTGTGGGGGCCTGCAGCTGATGAACGTGGCTCTCGGAGGCACACTGATTCAGCACATCCCTGACGAGATCGACGACGCCCTGGCCCACGAGCAGCCGAACCCCCGGGACGAGCCAGGCCACGCCGTAGAGATCGTGCCGGAGACGTTGCTCCATCAGCTGGTGGGCCGAGCGCGCCTCGACGTGAACAGCGCGCACCATCAGGCCCCTGGGCAGGTGGCGCCTGGGGCCATCGTGAGCGCTCGAGCCCCGGACGGTGTCATCGAGGCCATCGAGTGGCCAGAGCATCGGTGGTGTCTGGGGGTTCAGTGGCACCCGGAGTATCTGATCAGCAGTGCAGAGGCTGCGATCTTCCGGGGGTTGGTGAGGGCTGCTGCAGGCATCGAGCAGGATCTGACGGACGATCAGGGCCGGTAGGCTTCACCGGGGGTGCCGAAGCCCCCTTCGCCGTAGCGCTCGTTGGCCTCGGCCCACGAGGCGCCCTCGCGGTTGTCGGCGGCGCGCTCCACGAGCTCGAGGCTGCGACCTGCGTCGCGGAAGGGCCAGGGCTCTCGGGGCTCGTAACGGACCTGGTCGATGAGGTTGTCCTCAGCATCGAAGATGAGCACCGAGCCGTCGCCGTTGGGCAGGAACAAGTCACCGAGATCAGCCTGGGCTCTCACCCCACCATTGATGTCGGACTGAATCTCCGCGGCGAGCACATAGAAGCTCCGCGGGGGAATGCTCCCGGAGAGAGGGGCGGTGTTCCCGGCGCAATCCTGTACCCGCCAGCCGTTCACCGGCAGCGGGTTGCCGCTGGGGTTGTAGATCTCCACGAACTCACGGCTCTGATCGTCCCCGCTGGGGTTGTTCTGGATCTCGGTGATGATCAGCTGGCCGGTCTCGAAGGCGTCGGGCTCCACCGGGCACTCCGCCGTCTCGCACTTGTCGGGTACACCGCCGCAGTACACCCACTCGAGATCGTCGTCGCCTCGAGGGAGGATCTTCTGCTGACCGAAGTTGAAGTGCACAGCCCCCACGAGGCGGGTGAGCACGTCACCCTGAGAGGGTGCATAGTCGAAGGGGGCCTCGTCGTCGACGCGCATGCCGCCAGTGACCAGGAACTGCCCGAACTCAGAGGGGCAGTCCGGGGCAGTGTTGAGCACCCGCACGTTCTCCACGGCGACGATGAGCGACTCCATGGGCTCGACGAGATCGCCGCCATCGGCGAGGCGGGCAGGGTCAGCCACGACGAGAGGCTCCGGGGCGGGCCCTTGACCGAGGATCTCCAGGCCGTCGTCGCTCTGCAGCACCAGCTCGGTGATGGTGAAGAAGTCGATGAGCTGACCAGACAGCCGGACGATGGAGCCTGGCACCAGCCCGTCGGTGTTCACCCGGGCGCGGTTGAAGACCCACAGGCCGCTGTACGCGCCGCCCTCGGGATCCTGAACCGTGAAGGCGTCGCCGTAGACGCCCGTGACGATGGCTTCGTTGAAGGTGGTGTCGATGCCGGGCTGGCGATCGGGCAGGTTCATGAAGTCGGGGCAACGTTGATCGCGGATGTCGCGAATGCGCAGCGGCCCACCTGGCTGACGACAGCGTGCGTCGAGCACGAAGGGGCTGTCCGAGGGCATTGGTCCGGGATCGAAGCAGATGTCGGGGCGCCCCGAATCGGGGATCGGCGCCGCATCAGCGAGTTCGAAGTCGGTCACACCCGCGTCGCCCACAAGAGCAGCATCCGAGCCCTCGTCTGGAACCTCGGCGTCTGGCGGAGACATGTCCGGATCTGTGTTGAGTTCACGACCCATGTCGGGGCGACCACCGGCGACGGTGGGACCGCTGTCAGAGTCGTCTTCACAGCCCGTGCTCAGGAGCAGCGCGAAGGCGGTGAGGAGAATCGTGGCTGAGATCTTCGAGGCGTTCATGCCCGCGAAGGGTAAGGACGAGGCCCGGTCGAGGCAAATGACAAATGCTCGAATGCTCAGATTGTGACGTAATCGTCGGCCCGTAGAGGGCGAATTTCGGCCTCAGCTCGGGGCGGTGAGGGTGGCCAGCCGGTGCTGTACGTCGAGGAAGTCACCCTGGCCGTCTTCGACGATGGCGAGCAACAACTCGGCAGCCTCGTCGGGCTGGCCCATGGCCTCAGCAGCATTGGCCATGTCGTATCGGATCGCCGCCCGGACTTCAGGGTGCTCGGACGACTCGAGGGCTTGTCCCAATACTTCGAGGGCCTGGGCGCTGTCACCGGACTCGAGGTGGCACAGGCCCGTGAGGCGCAGGGCTTCGGGGCGGCGCTCCGGTGCCTTGGCTGCCAGAGCGAACTGTTCGATGGCCTTGCTGTAGCGACCCATCTCTTTGAAGGCCACCCCGAGATCGAAGTGCGCTTCTGCCTCGTCTTCCGACAAGTCAGAGACCTGAGCGCCCGGCGCTGTACTGCCCGTGCTCGATGGCGTCGAAGTGGTTGCGCCGAGCCGATCGAGCATGGTCTGCAGCATGCTGTGGCCCGGGTGTGACGCGGCCAACTCGTCGTACAAGGCCTGAGCATCTGTACGCAGGTCCGACTCCATGAGGAATTCGAACTCTTCGAGTTCACCGGTGAGATCGGCCTCTGGTGGGGGTGTCTCGTCGGGGAGATCGAGAGCGATGTCTCCGAGAAGATCATCGCCCGGCTCTGGCTCTGGCTCTGGCTCCGGTGAGGGGGCTGGAGCGGGTGCCTGGGGTGCATCTTCGAAGTCTTCGTCGTCGAAGACTGGCAGCTCGAACTCTCTCAGCTCGAGAGACTGGTCTTGCAAATCGTCATCTTCGACATCTTCATCGGCCTCGGGGCGCTCGACGACCAGCTGGACCAGCGGTGCCGCCTCGGCATGTTGAATCAGCGGCATGCCCTCTTCGGGCAGGTCGACTGAATCGTCGGGGACATCCAGAGGGGCAGGATCTTCTTCTGGTTCGAGGCGCAAGGCGGCTTGCTGGCTACTGGTTTCGAGCAACACATCGAGATCGACGACGTCGTCGTCCTCGAAGCGGCTGGAAACCGAAGCGGGCATGAAGTCTGCCGAGGCCTCGGGGGGCAGAGCAGGGGGCGCAGGCGGCGGAGGAGGTGCTGCGGCCACCTCTGGCTCGTCGACGAGTTCGATGAGATCATCATCGAGCAGCTCGATCTCTTCAAAGTCCTCGAAGTCGTCATCTTCGATGCTGCTGTCTTCGATGTCGCCGTCTTCACCCGCCTGGGCGTGCACTGCGTCATCGGCCTGCTCGGCTGCCATTGGAGCAGGCGTCGTCTCAGGCCGCTCGACATTAGGCACCCCAAAGGTGGGGGCATCGACACTGGAGTCCTCAATGTCAGGCGTCTCGGCCCCAGAAGCATCATCTCCAGTGGCGCTCTCGCCAGTGGCATCATCCTCCGATTGTGCAGCCTCGGGATCGGCCTGAGGCGCACTCTCTGTGGAGAGCCCCAGTGCCGATGCCATTTCGGGCGCCTGCTCGATCGAGGGCTCGTCCGTGGCGAGGGGCACGTCGGTGAGGGCGTCGACCTGCATGGTGGCGCCAGAGTCCGCTTCAGGCTCAGAAACCCCTTGCTCAGGGCCGATGCTCGAATCGTCACCGGCCAGCGTTTCAGCAGGGTGCTCGGTGCCGAGGGGATCGCCTTCGAAGAGAGGTTGGTCTCTACCGGGAGAGGGCGCCTCAGGGGCTTCTGGCTCCGCTGTGAAGGGCTCGGCTTCGGGATCCTCGAGGACCGTACCGGGCTCATCGAGGGCAGGGGCATTCACTGCCTCGATATGATCTACGGGCGGTGGCTGCTCGGGCTCGTCGAAGTCAGCGAAGGCCGCATCCAGGGCTGCATCGTCATCATCAGGGGCCGGGCTCGCCGTTGAGCTCAGGCCGGCAATGCCCACGTCGATGCCTTCGAGCACTTCGACGTCCACGTCGAGATCGAGGGCGGTGCCCATGGGGTTTTCTTCGAGGAGCGCAGAGAACTGATCAGCGTCGAGGGAGATGTCTTCGAGCAGCTCATCATCTTCGTCGCCGAGATCGTCGAAGAGGTCACCATTTGGCCCCGCCTCATCGCCAAAGGCGAAGCCGTCGTCGAAGAGCCCGGCCTCGTCGAAGGCATTGGCGTCGATGGCCTCGGTCTCGTCGATGTTTCGAGTGGGCCCTGCCCCCGTCTCGGCACCTGCTGCCAGCCCGGGCTCGGGGGTGAGGTCCACCAGTGAGCCATCAGGCAAGCCTGAGCCCGGCTCAGGGGTAAGATCCACGAGGGAGCCGTCAGGCACATTGGGCACCGGTGTAGGCGCCGGCTGTGGGCCGCGGGGTCCCAGATCGAGGATCACATCTCCAAAGCTGTCCTCACCTGTGAGCTGGGTGTCGGAGATGGGGGTGGGGCTGAGCGCAACCCGCTGCTGAGGAGGCCCTGCAGGCTCTGGTGGGAACATCGTGCCCGATGTTGAGCCCGGCCGTGCCTCGACCGGCGCATCTACAGGTGCGCCGAGACTCTCAAGCCATGCGCGAGCCTCTACGTGATCCGGATCCAGGGCCAGGATCTCGCGCATCAAGATGATCTGATGATCCTGCTCCGATTGAGACAGGTGGCGGGCGATGCGTGCATAGATGTCGATGACTCGGGGCCGATGCCCGGAGTGTTGGGCCAGCTGACGAAGCTGACCTCTGACCTGAGGATGGCTCGGATCGAGCTCGAGGGCCTGCTCGAGCTGCTCCGCGGCCTTCTCGACTAGGTTGTATTTGAGGAAGATCTCCGCGTCGCCGAGCATGCGGGTGATCTCTTCTGATGCAGAGGACACCCCCTCGGCGATGCTGCTTGAGTGCTCCTGATCGAGCAACTCCACGTCGGGCAGATCACGTGGCCCCTGATGGCTGGGCTGAGGGGCCGAGAGGATGGGGGCCGCGACACCAGGGCCAGTGGACTCGCCGAGCATGCGCCGGGCGTCGCGGTGCTCGGGGGAGATCTCCAGGATCTTGCGACAGACCGCTTGGACTTCACCTTCGTCGCCGGCGAGATCGTGCAGGCGCACGAGCTCCTGGTAGACCGAGACAGCCTTGCCGTGTTGTCCGAGGGCGAGGAAGGCCTCTGCGAGCATCTGGAGCGTGAGCGTGTCTCGGGGATCGGTCTTGAAGACCGACTGCAACCGGGCGAGGGCCCGCTTTGCATCTCCACGTTTCAGGTAGACCGCTGCGAGTCGACGCTGCACGTGGGTGTCGCCCGGTGACAAGAACAGCAGGCGCTCGCCCACCTGAACATATTCGTCGAACCGCTCTCGCTCGTGGAGCTGCTCCAGCACCCGTCGAAGTTCTTCTGCGGCGAGGTTGCGATCTTCGCTGCGTACGTGGGCCTCGGCGAGGCGAATACGGGCTGCGATGTCATCGGGGGCGAGCTCGACGATCTTCTGCTGGAGCTGGAGGCTGTCCCGGCGAAGCCCCTGCCGCTCGTAATGACCCAGAACCACCTGGTACTGCCCGATGGCGTCGGGCACGAGGCCCAGGTGCACGTAGATCTCGGCGAGCTTGAGGTTGGCGTCGAAGAGGGTGGGGTTCACCCCCAACATCTGTTTGTAGACCGACGCTGCTTTGAGGAAGAAACCCTTCGAGCGGTAGTAACCACCCGCTTTTTCGAGGGCCTCAAGGGCCTGCGTGCGGTCGCCCTTCTGCTTGTGGAGATCTGCGACTTTGAGCCAGATGCCAGCGTCTTGAGGATCATCCTCGAGCAGGAGCATGTACTCCTTGATGGCTTTGTCCAGCTGCCCCTTCTCAGCATACCGCTGAGCGTTGGCGGTCACCTTGAGCTTATTGATCGCCATTCGAGTTCGGGCTCCGGGCCATCAAAGGGTAAGCGTGAAGCGCTGAGGCGCAGCGTTCACTTCAAGTGAGCACATGGGGTGTTCACTTCACTCGAGTGTTGTACTCACCGGTGCGGGTGTCCACCTTGATGACCTCGCCCTCCTCGACGAAGAGGGGCACCTGGACCACGGCGCCGGTCTCGAGGGTGGCGGGCTTGGAGCCGCCCTGAGCGGTGTCACCGCGGACCCCGGGATCACACTGGGTGATGAGCAGCTCGACGAAGTTGGGCAGATCGACGTCCACAGGCCGGTCGTTGTAGAGCAGCACGCTGACGGTGATGTTCTCTTTGAGCCACTTGGCCTTGTCGCCGAGGTCTTCCATGGTCACCGCCACCTGCTCGTAGGTTTTGTTGTCCATGAAGTGCCAGGCCTCGCCGTCGCTGTAGAGCACCTGCATGTCGACGTCGTTCACGTCGGGCTTGCCCACCTTGTCGCCAGAGCGGAAGTTGATGTCCACCACGCGGCCGTCGAGCAGGTTCTTGATCTTGGTCTTGGCGAAGGCCACACCCTTGCCGGGCTTCACATGCTGGGTTTCGACGATGATCCACAGGCTGCCTTCGTACTCGATCTTCAGGCCCTTGCGGAATTCATTGGTCTGGTACATCGCGGGTGTCTCTTCTCGCCGAACGAACGGCGTGATCTCGTTCTAGAGGTTGGGGTCTTCGATTTGAGGTCGTAAACCCGGGAAATCAGGGGCTCCCGCCCGTGAGGCCGTCGAGGTGACGACACATGGCCTGCAGCGCGAGGGTGTACCCCATGGGGCCCAGGCCGCTGATGGTGCCCAGGGCGATGTCAGACATCAAGGACTGATGTCGGAAGGACTCTCTCGCCGCGGGCTGGCTGAGGTGCACCTCGATGAACGGCAGCGGCCGAACCCCGAGCAGGGCGTCTCTGAGCGCCACGCTGGTGTGCGTGTATCCGCCGGGGTTGAAGACCAGGCCACCATGCACCCCTCGAGCGTGATGAATGAACTCGATGAGATCACCCTCGTGGTTGCTCTGCTCACAGGTGATCTCCACCCCGTGCTCCTGACCCCAGGTGACCCACTGGCCCTCGAGATCTTCGAGGGTGTCCGCGCCGTAGATCTCCGGCTCGCGTTGTCCGAGCAGATCGAGGTTCGGGCCGTTGAGGATGAGGATGCGGTGCATGGAACTCCTGGAGGATCTCCCGAGGGGGTTTTAAAGGACCCGAGCCAGATCAGGTGCGGCGACGCGCAGGGCCAGCCGCGCCTTGCCCACGATGGCCTCCGGGCCGACCCGCAGGGCTACGAGGTAGCGGTTGCTCAGCCGACGCACCAGGGTGGTGCCCTGATCTCCGTCGACGGTGAGCTCCTCCAGAGCACCGATGCCGAGGGCATCGGTGGCCCCCATCAACTGCTCGAGGATGTTGGCGTATGCCTCGGGATCAGCAGGCGTGCGGTGCCCGGCGCCGTCGACGGCCTCGATGGTGAGACCGTCGAGGTTGAAGACTGCCACCGAGAGGGTGTGCTCCACCTGCTGGGCGATTTTGGACAGAGTGGGGATCAGGACCATGGTGTCGCTGTTCTAACTTCCACCTGGAAACCTTGTCAATTCTCAGAAACCCGTGGAGGGCTCACACAGCTGAGCGGAGAGGGGGGTCGCAGGCTGGCTCTTGCAGACTCGGCAGTCCACTGCGAGATCCTGGCCGACGAGGTTGGGACAGGCGATGCTGCTGTTGTCGAAAGAGAAAGGATCGAAGCGCAGGCAGTTGGGCGTGGGCGCCGCAGGGTCTACAGCGGTGTTGGGCACGGTGACCAGACAGCCATTGCAGATGTCGATGGGGAACAAGAACTCGTTCGATTCCTGATCCTGCCCACCGACGGTGGTGCCGAAGACCTTCACGCCCACCACCATCTCCACGGTGTTGCGCAATGGCACCGCTTCGCCTTGGGCGCCGACGCCGAGGAACTCGTCGGAGTTCCGGATGGCCGACAGCAGCTCGTCATTGAACACCTCGAGGCCCACGGTGGTGCTGCCCACGGTGTTGGCGGCCGAGGTGGCCACAGAGCCGCTCAGGGGCAGCTCGACCTTCGAAGGCAAGGTCACTGAGAGACGCTCCTGAGGCAGATAACGCACCTCGGCGCGCTTGAGGATGATGTTGCTGGTGTTGGTCCGTGCCGCGGTGGGCTGAGTGAAGCCTTTGGCGGTGCGAAGGTCGGGCATGTTGTTGAAGACCACAGGGTACATCACGTAGGAGCGCGCCATGGACAGATCCACCGTGCCTCGGGTGAGGATGGGGGTGGTGGCGGTGATGGTCTGCGGGGGGGTGCAGGTGAAGTTGTTCACCGGCAACGCGAACTCCATGGTCATGGAGACATCCTGCTCGGCGCATCCGCTCGCCCACGTGGTGGCCAGGCCTGCGAAGAGCACAGCCCGGAGCCTTGAAGCGCTGCGGCTCGAGGTGCCGGGGAGGGTGAAACTGTTCATCTTTGGCTCTCCATGATCATCACAGGTCAGGTCTGGGCCAACAGTCGGGCCATGCGGATGAGCTCGTCGACCGGGCAATCATACAACAAAGGTTGCCCTGGAGCAGTGAGGAGCACCATCCGCAAGGATGTACCTCGTCGTTTTTTGTCGAGCCTGATCTTCTCCAAGACCGGACTCTGGATCCATTGTCGCCAGTTCACGGGCAGATCGCACGCCCTCAGAACCCTCTCCAACCGCTCGGCAAAGCCACCCTCGAGCAGCTTCAGGTGCTCGCTGAGGCGTGTCGCGAAGACCATGCCCAGAGCGACGGCCTCGCCGTGTGTCAGTGCACCATAGCCTGCAGAGGCTTCGATGGCGTGGCCGAGGGTGTGGCCGAAGTTCAAGATGGCCCTCCGGCCACCCTCCAATTCATCGGTTCGCACCACCTCTGCCTTGATCTTCACCGAGGGGCGGATGACCCGCCCCAGAGCATCAGGATCGCCGGCGCGCAGAGAGAGGGCGAGGGCCTCGATGTCGTCGAGCGCCGACGGATCGGCAATGACTGCATGTTTGATCACTTCAGCGAGGCCCGACTTCACCTGCCGGGGCTCGAGGGTGCTCAGATAGTCGGTGTCGATGAAGACGAAAGACGGTCGGTAGAAGGCGCCGATGAGGTTCTTGCCCAGCGGGTGGTTGTAGCCGGTCTTTCCACCGACGCTGGAGTCCACTTGAGACAGCACGGTGGTGGGCACTTGCACCAGCGGCATACCGCGGAGAAGCGTCGCGGCCACGAACCCCGCGAGATCGCCGACGACACCACCACCAAGGGCCACCACGGGGGTGCCGCGATCGACGCCGAATCTCAGCAGATCGCCATACAGCTGCTGCACTGTTTCGGCGTTCTTGTGCTGCTCACCTTCGGCGCAGGTCACCACCTGCACCTCAGGGCCCATCTGCCGGACCGCAAAGGCCAGATCTTCTGTGTGCAGGCCCGCGACCCGGGTGTCGGTGATGATGCAGACGCGATCGCTTCGGGTGAGGGCGCTGATGCGGCCGGCGAGCTCGGTCAGAGCGCCTTGTCGAAAGTGGATCGGATATCCGCCCCCTTCGAACTTCAGGTGCAGTGTCTCGTCGCGGAGGAGGGCGCTCATCGACCGGCTGCCTCCACGCCTGGGGGGATCCCCCACGCCCACATCTGGCCCATCACCTGCTCAGCCACCCGAGCAGGGTCAGAGCCTTCGGTGTCCAGAAGGAGGTCAGCCTCGCTGTAGGCCCTGGCGCGCATGACGATCATCTCTCTCAAGACCTTGAGGCGCGCGGCTTCGGTGTCATGGCGTGCGAGCAGCGGGCGACTCGAGACGTCACCGATGCGCTTGAGCAACGTCGCCGGGCTTGCGGTGAGGGTGATCACTCTACAGCGGCCTTGGAGCAACTCCCGGTTGCGGAGATTGGTCACCGTGCCCCCGCCGAAGGCGATGATGCTCGGTGACGCGTCGAGGGCACTGGCGAGGGCTTCATGCTCCAAACGGCGAAAAACGGCCTCGCCCTTCTCCGCGAAGATCGTCGGGATGTCACTGCCAGCCCGGGCTTCGATGCGTGCGTCGAGATCGACCAGAGGCCAGCCCTGACGTGTGGCCACGAGGGTGGCCACCGTGCTCTTTCCGGTGCCCATCATGCCCGAGAGGGCCACGTGGGGAAGCAGGGCCATCGATCAGGGCCCGGTCCGGACCGTGGCGGCGCTCTGGTTCACGATGCGGGGGGTGATGAAGATGAGCAGCTCGCTGCGCAGGTCGTTCGAGCTGGTGCGCTCGAAGAAGTACCCGATGATGGGAATCTTGGAGAAGAAAGGCACCGCGGACTGGCTGAAGCCGGAGTTGCGGGTGTAGATGCCGCCGATGACCGAGGTCTCGCCGTTGCGCAAGAGCACAGTGGTCTTCGAGGTCTTCCTCAAGATGGTGGGATCACCCTGGGCCCCGACATTGGTGAAGTCAGGGGAGTCGTTCTGGGTCTGCAGCTGCAGGTAGATGCTGCCATCTTGGGTGACGTGGGGCGTCACCTTCAAGCTGAGCACGGCGTCGACAAAGGTGGTCTGCACCCCTGCAGCGGTGAGCTGGCTGATGGGGATGCTGGTGCCT
>JBKAGE010000074.1:0-71598 GCA_046290225.1 Bradymonadia bacterium
GGCCCCCATCCGTACGCTGTTCCCCACCGTCACACCTGCAGGCACCACAGACCCGGCGCCAATCACCGTGCTGTTTCCCACACTCCCGTTCACCGTCGCTCCGTCGCCGATGCTCGCGTACGTCCCAATCGAAGCGTCAGGGCCGATGATGAGGTTGCTCCCCAGTGTTGCTGTCTCGGGGATGTTCGCCAGCGGACTCACACAGGCATCACCGTAGCCATCACCGTTGTCATCTGCTTGATTGGCGTTGCTCACCGTGGGGCAGTTGTCCACGTCCTGGCAAACGCCATCACCATCACTGTCATTGGTGCTGTCCGCAGGGCAGGCATCACACACGTCACCTACACCGTCATTGTCAGAATCAGCCTGATCCGCATTGGCCACTGCGGGGCAGTTGTCTACATCGGCGCAGATGCCGTCATTGTCAGGATCTTCACACAGGGGGAACACCATGCTTGTCATCGACACGACCGTGAGCCCTGTGCCGAGGTTGGTGTAGGGCAGGTTGTTGCCCATGTCAGTCGCGCGGTCGCCCACTTTGATGTCGTGCGGCAGATCCCCCCAGCACTTCACACGGCCATCGTCGGTCAGGACACAGCTGGCGAACGTGTTGCTCATGAGTCCGGCGACATTCACGCCATCGCCGAGGTTCACCTCAGGGAGGAAGTTGCCCATGTCATTGTTGTAGCCTCGGTCGCTCTGGTTGCCGATGCCGAGGTTGCCATTCCCATTGTAGCCCCAGCACTTCACCCCGCCATTGTCGAGGAGTACACACGTGCCGCTCCCACGCACCGAGAGTGCCTGAACGGTACGATTACTGCCGAGGTTCACGAAGGGAAGGTTGTCGCCCATCTCATTGGGGTCGTCGCCCTGGTTTTCTTGGGTATTGCCCAGCCCAAGGCGGCCGCGATCATTTAAGCCCCAGCACTTGAGGCGGTTGTCATCGAAAACGGCACAGGTATGGGCGCCATAGGCGTTGAGCTGTACGACAGTGAGAGGCGCACCCTGGTCATTGGTACCGAGGTCGACGTAGGGCAGGTTGTCACCCATCTCGTTCGCGTCATCTCCTCGATCAGCCAGATCGCCGAGTCCCAGCTGCCCTTGGTTGTTGTCCCCCCAGCATTTCACCCGACCATTGGTGAGGAGCGCACATGCATACTCGCCGCCTGAAGCGACTTGAGAGGCCAGAAGCGGCTGGCCATTTTCGGTACCGAGGTCGACATAGGGCAAGTTGTCACCCATCTCATTCGCGTTGTCGCCGCGATGCTGGCTGTCGCCCTGGCCAAGGTTGCCATCACCATTGTTGCCCCAACACTTGATGCGCCCGTTGTCGAAGAGGGCACACATGTGGCGTTGGCCGGGGCTGAGTTGGGTGACGGCGCCCACTGAGCCGAGATCGACAGTGGGCAGATTGGCGCCCATCTCATTGGGCTCGTCGCCACGGAACTCACGATCGCCGAGTCCGAGGTCGCCTACATTGTTCTCGCCCCAGCATTTCACGTCGCCGGTGTCGAGCAGCGCGCACTGCCCATAACGCATCCCAGCGATCGCCGTGATGGTAGAGCCGTTGAGATCGACGAAGGGCAAGTTGTCGCCCATCTCGTTGAGATCGTCGCCACGCGTGGCGGTGTCACCGAGACCGAGGGCACCGTTGACGTTGACGCCCCAGCACTTCACGTTGCTGAGCCCGGGGGCGGTGCTGTCGAAGATGGCGCAAAAGTGGCGTGTGTTCGCTGCGGCATCGACTGCCCAGAGGGTCGTGAGACTCAGGGGTAGGGCGATGGCCAGACGTAGGGTGCGTTTGGGCATGGATGGCACTCATATGGAAATGTGAGCGCCATCATACCTGTGGGGGAAGGTAGGGGATAGTCAGAACTGAGCCGTTGTTGGGTCAGCTCAGCGTACGCGGGCCTCGTAGAACCAGATAACCGCGCCGTTCACGGGGATCTCACTGCTGCGGGCGCACCAGGCGCTTGAGCCCCCAGTCTGGTCATAGAGGGTGGATCGGAAGGTCAGGTACGTGTTGGCGTTGATGGCGTTGGTGCTGTAGGTGGCAGCGATGGGTGCGTCACGGCCGTTGGTCGTGCTCCCGGCGATGCAGGAGATGCCCCCAGGGCAGGGGATGACCGAGTAGTTGGTGCCACCGTTGTAGCCCGGGCCGCTCAAAGGTACCCAGCTGCTGCTGTTGCAGCGGCTGCTCGCCGCTTCACCCTGAATCTGGTAGTCCACGGAGGCCTCGGTGAAGCCCACCACGTCGGGCACGAGGTGAACAGACTCGTTGTGGGTGCCCACAGCAGAGCGACTGCCCGACAACTGCAACGCCATCCCCGTGAGACCAGTGCTCAGACCCACACCCATCGATGGGGTGTAGCTGTATCGGCCGGGCTCTGCCGAGACGAAGAAGTGGCCGAGGGTGTCATTGTTGAAGCCAATGGCTTCACCGGTAGCCACCAGATCGATCCAGCCACCGCCCTCGGTGGTCTGATCACAGTAGACCTGGAAGGGGGCGACGCCGTTCTCGCCGTCGGGATCGATCCAGTAGAGGCCGTCATCGGTGTAGCCCTCGGCCATGAGGCCTGCGCAGTCCACACCGGCCTGCCCGGCTTCGCTGCCGTCACGGCAGTTCCCAGCCATTTCGCTCAGGGGACCCATGTCAGCGCCGACGTCCTGGCAGGCGCCGATGGTGACCTGGCCACAACGCTGGGTGGCACAAGCGGCCACACCAAGCTCGACACCCTGGCGAATGGTGGTGCCCTCGCCGACGGTGGTTTCGGGGTAGATGGTGACGTCGTCTTCGACGGTGACCTCATCGCCGAAGTCGGCACCATCTCGAATCAGTACATTGGCGCCGATGTTGACGTCGTTGCCGAAGCCGGAGCGGGGCCACAAGCGACTGTTGTTGCCCAGCGCGAAGCGGTTTCCGACAGTGACCTGCTCGTCGATGATGGTGTCGGTGCCGATGTTGGCGGTGTCACCAATGGCTGCCCGGAACAAAACCGTGCTGCGGGCGCCAATGGTGCCGTCCACGCCGAGAGTCACACCGTCATAGATGGCAGAATCCTCGCCCACATCACAGCGGGCGCCAAGGGTGACGAAGATGCCAGTGGTGACGCGATCTCCGAAGGTGCAGTTGTCGGCGAGGCTGCTCTGGTTCCCCACGAAGCAGTCGGCACCCAGAGTCACGCCGTTGCCCAGGGCACCGCGAATCTCGGAGTTGGCCCCCACAGCAGCGTTTTCACCAAGCTCCGCACCGGAAGCGAGGGTGGTGCCGGTTGCGAGGTGAGCGTTGCGACCCACGACGGCGTAGTCACCGATGCGGACACCGTTGCCGAAGTCAGCCTCGGGCTCGATGGTGGCGTTCGACTCGATGTAAACCGTAGTCCCAAAGACGAAGTCATCACCCACGCGAGTGTTCGACTCGAGGGTGCAGTCAGTCCCAGTTGAGCCGTTGGCGCCGAAACGGGCGTTGTTGCCGAGGACACAGCCAGCGCCGAGCTGAGTGTTGGCACCCACGCCCGAAATCTCGCCGATTTGCACCCCGTCGGGAATCACAGCACCAGCGCCGATGTCGCCCTGAGTGCCGATGGTGACGTTGGCGCCGATGCTCGCGCCGTCGCCGATGCGGGCAATCACACCGATGCTGGTGCCAGCCCCAATGCCTACGTTCTCACCAACGCTGACACCATTTGCAAGGTTGGCCCCGGCGCCCACTACCGAGCCAGCACCGATACCAACGCTGCTGCCGAGGGTACCCATGACAGTTGCGCCGTCGTCCACGCGGGCGAAGGCACCAATTACAGCGTTCTCACCAATGACGAGGTCGTTGCCGAGGGTGGCCGTGGCGTCAATGTCGGCGTTCACGCTCACGCAAGCGTCGCCGAAGCCGTCGCCGTTGTTATCCGTCTGGTCCGCGTTCGCGACGGTGATGCAGTTGTCGACGTCCTGGCAGATGCCATCGCCATCAGCGTCGTTCGTCGCGTCGTTCGCGCACACATCACAGGCATCGCCCAAGCCATCGGCGTCGACATCACTCTGGCCTGCGTTTGCGGCCAGGGGGCAGTTGTCTTCTTCGTCACATACACCATCGTCATCTGCGTCGATGCAGCGATTACCAGTGCTGGCGAGATCGACAGGGGTGCCGAAGTTCGCGCCGAGGGCGACACCGGGGTTGCTGCTCATGCTGTTCGCGTAGCTGCCATATCGAGTGCCGTTGCCGGTGCCGAGGCCGCCGGAATACTCGTAACCCCAGCACTTCACGCTCTCATCATCCAACAGCGCACATGTGCTGTGGAACGCCGAGCTGATGGCTACGGCAGTTCGGCCTGGGCCAAGGTTGACATAGGCGAGGTTGTCGCCCATCTCACCACCGCCGTCGCCCCGTTGGGTGGTGTTGTCCTGGCCGAGCTCACCATGGGCGTTGTAGCCCCAGCACTTCACCCCACCGTTGTCGAGAATCGCGCAGCTGAAGCTGTTCCCGGAGGTGATGGCGATGGCTGTGCGGCCAGTGCCGAGGTCGGTGTAGGCGAGGTTGTCGCCCATTTCATTGGCGCCATCACCACGCTGGGTGGTGTTGCCCTGGCCCAACTGACCCTGGTTGTTGTTGCCCCAACACTTCACCCTGCCATCATCGAGGATTGCGCAGGCAAACTGGTGTCCGACGCTCACCATGGTGGCGGTGTGACCCGTGCCGAGGTCGATGGGCTGAAGGTTATCGCCCATCTCGTTGGGCCCGTCACCACGATACACCTGATCGCCTTGACCAAGCTGACCGTCGTTGTTTCGGCCCCAGCACTTCACATCACCATTGTCGAGCAATGCACAGTTGAAATAGTAGCCTCCAGCCATCTGTATGGCTGTGCGACCAGTACCGAGGTCGGTGTAGGCGAGGTTGTCGCCCATCTCGCCTGGGCTGCTGCCTCGCTGAGTGTTGTGACCCTGACCCAGCTCGCCACTGTTGCTGTAGCCCCAGCACTTCACCCCGCCATTATCCAAGATGGCGCAGTTGCCATAGTAAAAGCTGGAGACACTCACGGCGGTGCGGCCAGTGCCGAGGTCGGTGTAGGCGAGGTTGTCACCCATCTCGCCGGCATTGTCACCGCGTCGAGTGGTGTTGCCCTGGCCAAGCTGACCATTGCCATTGTGGCCCCAACATTTCACCCGACCATCGTCCAGCACTGCACAGGTGGAGAGGTAGCTTCTGGAAAGTTTCTGAGCCGTATGTGGCTGACCTTGGGCGTTGGTGCCGAGGTCGACCGGGGGCATGTTGGCGAGCTCGTTTGCCTGATCGCCGATGTGGGTGGTGTTGCCCTGACCGAGCTGACCATGGCCGTTGTAGCCCCAGCACTTCACTTGCCCTCCGTCGTCGATGGCGCAGTGGTGATAGCCAGGGGTCGCCTCTGCCGCTGTAAAGCCGGCGAGGGTGAGTGCGCCAGCACCTACGAAGCTGTAGAGCGTGCGTTGAAGAGCGTTTCGGTGTGCCATAAGTCTCGTTGTCCACCATGTGTAAGCAGGTAGGGCGTAGTGTAGGCTATGGTGTGTTAGACAGGCTACACAAAAGTACTGTGTACGTATGAATGGCACTTTGTGTGTGCGACGTATGATGAGCCTGGTTCAGGGGGGAGCAGGCAGAGGAATAAGACTGCGCGGCGATGTCCTGGGTCGCTGATGCCGGCGTGAATCAGCGCCCGTTGAGGTAGGTGATGAGGTTCTCGTAGAACTCCGCGGCGAGGCCAAAACGCTGCTCGAGGCCATTCCAGCCCGGGAAGTCGGTGTCGATCGGTACGAGGTTGATCATCACATACCCATCGCCGAGCTCGAAGTCAGAGAGCACAGTGTGCCCATTCTTGGTGACGAAGGTGCGGGCGTTGGCGGCGTCGTTGGGCAGAGTGGAGAGGGTCTCCCAGCTGAAGGCCTGCAAGAAGCTGTCTTCGATGTCGTTGGGCGTGCTGAGCAGGGGCGTAGCGTTCACCAGCACACCCACGGTGGTGTTGTCGGTGCTGCTGACGCTGAAGCCTGCAGGTGCGAAGGCGCTCTCGGTACCACCACCGTCGTCGTATACACCCATGTAGAGTGCGCCGCCGGCGTAGACCCACGCCTCGAGCAAGTCGCGGTTGAAGGCATCTTCGGTGTGTCCTTCGATCTCGGTGTCTTGCCCCTGGTACTGGGGGAACACGATCACGTCATACTGGTCGAGCTCGTTGTAGAGCAGCCCCAGATCCCGCGCCCCGGGATAGTCGCCGTACACGGTGAGATCGAAGCCCTGCAAATCGTCGATGTAGGTCATGGCTCGGCCGGATCCGTAGTTGCTCCCGGCGACGTCATCGCCGCTGACGATGGCGATGCGGCCGTTGCAGTTGCCCGCCACGTTGGCCTCGGGGGGCAGATCGGCGCCGATGGTGAGGCAGCCACCGATGGTCACTTGACCGCAGGTGCGCCGTGAGCAGTCGGCGTTGCCCAGCTCGACGCCGGCCTGGATGGTGGTGTCAGGGCCGATGGAGGCGCTGGGGAAGACGATGGCGTCGTTCTCGATTGTGACTCCGTTGCCGAGCTGAGCGCTGTCGCGGAGCAGCACGCCGTCGCCGATGGTGACGCCGTCTCCCAAGGTGCTGAAGGGCCAGAGGCGGCTGTTGTCACCGATGGTGAAGCCATCACCGATGGTGATGCGCTCGTCGATGACCGTGTCGACGCCGACGACAGCGTTGGCGCCCACTGTGGTGTAGAACAACATGTTGCTCCGGGCCCCGATGTCGCTGTCGGGCCCCACGGAGACCCCGTCGTAGAGGGCCACGTCCTCGGCGAGGGCGCACCGGGCGCCGAGGTTGACGAAGAGGCCGAGGCTGACGTTGTCGTCGAGCGTACACGCGTCGCCCACGGCGCTCTGGTTTCCGATGAACACGTTGTCTCTGAGGGTGACCTCCTGCCCGAGCATGCCCCTGATCTCACAGGCGGCGCCGATGACACTCCGCAGCCCCGCAGACGAGCCGGCGGCGAAGACACTCTGAGCGCCCACGGTGACCTCGTCACCGATGACGCTGTAGGGGCCGATGACCGCGTCGTCGGCGAGCTCCACCGCGTTGCCCACGGTGGCGTTTGCTTCAACACGCGTGTTGGCCCCGAAGAAGAAGGCATCACCCACCAGGGCATTGCCTTCGATGATGCAGCCTGGAGCTGCCTGGCCATCAGCGCCCACCTGGCTGTTGTCGTTGAGCACACATCCGGCGCCGAGCTGGGTGTTAGGGCCCACCTGGCTGAGGACGCCCACGTGCACGCCGTCACTGAGCACGACACCATCGCTCACTGTGGCCTGGCTGCCCACGACGCAGTTGGCACCTGCGCTCACGCCCATGCCGATCTCGGCGAGCACGCCGACGGTGCACCCTGCGCCGAGGCCGCTGTTGTCGCCGATACGGGCGGCGTTGCCCACGCTAGCACCAGCGCCGAGCACGACGCCGTCGCCGATGACTGCGCTGTCGCCCACCGCGCCGTTGATGGTGGCGCCATCTCCGATGCGGGTGTAGCTGCCGATGGTGGCGTCGGCGCTCACGGTGATGCCTTCACCCAGAATGACGGTGGGGTCGATGTCGGCATCAGGGCTCACACAGGCGTCGCCGAAGCCATCGGCATTGTCGTCCGCCTGATCGGCGTTGCTCACCGTGGGACAGTTGTCCACGTCCTGGCAGACCCCGTCGCCGTCGCTGTCATTGGTGGCGTCGAGGGCACAGGCGTCACAGGCATCACCGATGTCGTCGCCGTCAGTGTCGTCCTGGCCTGCGTTGGCGATGGCAGGGCAGTTGTCTGTGAGGGCGCAGACTGCGTCGCCGTCGGGATCGTTGACCACGTCACCCGGGCAGAGGTCACAGGCGTCACCGATGTCGTCGCCGTCTTCATCCGCCTGATCAGCATCGGCCACTGCAGGGCAGAGGTCACAGAGATCGCCGACACCATCACCATCACCATCAGTCTGATCGGTGGAGTTCACCGTGAGGGCCCAGCGCTCCACGTCGTGGTTCTGGTGCAGGCCGCCTGTCGCAGCAGTGAACCCAATGAATGCCTGACCGCCGAAGAGTGCGTTGAGGTCCTGGTTGACGGTGAGGAGGGGCTGCTGGGGCTTGGCGTCGAGGGTGCTGATGAAGACTTCGAGGGTTTGAGTCTGGGCGTCGTAATCGATCCAGTTGTAGAAGGTGGCGCCACCGTTGAGGTCCACGGGGTTGGGGTTGGCAGAGGCGAGGTTGCTGTTGGCGTCGCCGTTGATGGCCACCCGCACCTCGTTGATGCCGCCGAATTGCCCATACGTGTCGTACACCACCGCGATGCTGTTGCTCAGACCACCGAAGCCGACTTGATCGCCCGACTGGCCCGTGGCGCCCGCCCCCGCACCATCGTTGTGCATCACGAACGCCATCCCGTCCGCCCCGTTGTTGCTCGCGCCGCCACCGTGGATTCGGGCTCGGAAGTGCGTGCTGAAGGATGTGGTGGCGTCCACGGCGGTGGCGTCGCCGATGAACATGCCTCCAGCCTGGAAGTCACCATCGGCCGTAGTGAGTCGGGCCACGGTGCCGGCCAGGGCGCTGTTGCCAGAGAAGACAAGGCCCGAGACGTCGGAAAAGTCGGGGCGATCGGCGTCGAGGATTATCGTGTCGGGGCAGTTGTCGTCGGCGTCGACGAGGCCGTCGCCGTCGCGATCTTCACAGGCGTCGCCCTGTGCGTTGTCGTTGCTGTCGGCTTGATCAGCGTTCGGCGCTGCGGGGCAGTTGTCACAGAGATCGCCGACACCATCTCCATCGCTGTCTGTCTGGTCACGCTGAGTGACGTTGAGTTGCCACTGAGAGACGAAATGTGACTGCCTCAGGCCGCCTGTCGCAGCAGTGAACCCAATGAATGCCTGACCGCCGAAGAGTGCGTTGAGGTCCTGGTTGACGGTGAGGAGGGGCTGCTGGGGCTTGGCGTCGAGGGTGCTGATGAAGACTTCGAGGGTTTGAGTCTGGGCGTCGTAATCGATCCAGTTGTAGAAGGTGGCGCCACCGTTGAGGTCCACGGGGTTGGGGTTGGCAGAGGCGAGGTTGCTGTTGGCGTCGCCGTTGATGGCCACCCGCACCTCGTTGATGCCGCCGAATTGCCCATACGTGTCGTACACCACCGCGATGCTGTTGCTTAGACCACCGAAACCCACCTGATTGCCCGACTGACCCGTCGCTCCAGCCCCGGCGCCGTCGTTGTGCATCACGAACGCCATCCCGTCGGCCCCGCTGTTGCTGCCACCGCTGGCCGTGATCCGAGCACGGAAGTACGCGCTGAAGGATTCACCACCATCGAAGGGCAGCGCGTTCAAGTAGGCCGAGCCGCTTTGAAAGTCAGCATTCTCGTTGGTGAGCTGCAGCTCGGTGCCTGATTGAGCGGCGTCGCCGTTGAGACTCAGCCCGTCGAGGTTGCTGAAGTCTGAGGCAGGGCGATCGAAGCCCGTGAGGGTGGGGCAGGTGTCAACGCCGTCGCAGAAGCCATCACCATCTGCATCGCCGTCAGGGCACTGCGCCATGGCTGCGCCGGTGAAGAGCAACGAAAACAACAGGCCGCTGAGGAGTGGGCGCTGGAGGGTCTGCAGGCGAGGCCACATGGGTTCATCCTCCAGAGGGCAGGCTCTGTCAGGTCGTGTCGCTGCCCTCATTACAGTGTGGTGTAAGTCAGGACCTTACCATTTACATACCCACACCGGGGCATGTTTTTATGTCTGTATGTGTCGTGGGATCAGCGGGTCTCGAATGCCGTCTCGATCGTGATGCCGCCTTCCCAGCGGGGCCTCAGGCCTCCTGGGATGTCGTCCTCAGGGCCCGGGGACGTTCGCCATGCTCGGGCGAGGTGTCCCGCCACCCAGAGCCCCGGCATGATGGCGTATCGAGCGCCGAGGGCGCCGAGAGACTCCGAAGGGCCCGGCCCCGCGCGGTGATCGACATACGCAGAGACGTCAAGGCGCTCGGTGCTCACCCGCAACCAGGCTGTGGCATCGGCCTGATCTGGCCCCTCGGCGTTGGCATATTGCACCCCTACGGCGAGGCGGCCGTCATAGTCGATCTCCACTCGGCCACGGCCGCCAGAGGCTGCGCCGTCACGGACGCCGAGGCGACTGCGTCCAGGGGTTCGGGCGTCGATGAGATAGCCTGTGTCGAACAGAGACCATGTGTAGTCTTTGCTGAGGTACATGTATTCACCGAGGAGGGTGAGGGCCCATTTGCGCCTGGCCTTCCATCGGCCCTTCAGCCCTGTGTGCAGCCCGGCGCCGGCGTCGTCAATGCCATTGCCTTCCACGTACAGATCGAGGTTCAGCGCCCGTGTGCGCTGCAGGTGAAACGTGAGATCGGCGCCATACCCCGCGAAGAAGCCATCATCCGCCGGCCCGCCCGGGCTGCGGGGGACCCTGACGCCGGTGTCGGCGACAAAACTGATGCCAAAGGTGCTCCATTTACCCCACGTGGTGGAGGCGCGGCCTCCAGCCACGGGGGCCGCCAGGACCTGGTCGATGAACACCTGGGCGCTGCCTCGGCGGCCACCGAGGCTCAGGGCGAGCCCTACCCGAGGGTGATCGTCCACAGTGTTGTTGTGGTAGCGGTCCACGAGGGTGCCGTGACCGAGGGTGAGGGCGGTGAGGCCACCGGCCCGCAAGTCATAATGTGTGTCGCCGAGATCCCCGGTGAGGGTGAAGAAGCGCAGCACTCGCCCTGCGTCGGTGGCTTCGTCCCAGTCCTGAGATCTCAGATCTCCAGAGTCGAACTCGAGGCGCAGCGGCGCCTGTACCGCGAGGCCCCAGCTGCGATCGCCTACGCCGATCCACGGCTGGAACAGCCCCACCGCTTCACCATCCACCGCGCCTGCCCCGGCGCCGGCCCCTATGGACCAGCCGGTCAACAACCCGGCGATGATGAAACTGGCGCTCATGGGATCAGCTTGTGGGCAATGTCGACGGCGGCGTCAGCGGTGAGCTCGCTCACGAGGGAGACCTCGTCGCAGAATTGCTCGAGGGTGCTCAAGGCGCTGGCCAGCGCCTGCTTCGGGCCAGTGTCGACCAATACACCCCAGACGCGAAAAGCGAGCCGCTTCTTCTCTGCGTGAAAGCGTTCGAGAAATTCTGCCCCCACCTGGGCCTCACCGTCGGTGATGAACACGATGTCGCCCCGTCGGTACCTGCTGTCGCCGAGGGCTTCGAGGGCCGCCGTGAGCGGCGTCTGAAAGTCGGTGCCGCCGCCGGGGAAGTGCTCGGCGAAGTCGACCACTGCGTCTGCGTGCACCGGGCGGCGCCCGTCGGCGCCAGGGCGAGCGCCGAGCAGATCGCGAATGTGGAGGGGCGTTGGCGGAGCGCAGAAGCCGATGGTGCGCAGTGGGCGTCGCTGTCGCCGGGCGGTCTCGAGCAGGAACAAGCCCACCGCCTTGGCCCACAGCTCCTTGGCACCGCGCATGCTCCCGCTGAGGTCGACGCACGTGATCACGGGGCCCCGGCCGCGATCATCGTCACCCTTGAGATCGTATTGCAGCAGCTGCCGCTCCACGAAGCGCCGCTGCACGTCGAGACGCAGGGTGGGGTGGCTCAGGGCCGAGAGCTCACTCGCCAGCAGGCGATCTGCATCGGCGCCCCGAGTGACGTCGTGCACCTCTTCGCTGCGTTGGGGGATCTTGCGCTTGCGCTGTACTCTGGCGGCCTTGCGAAATGCCCCCACGAGGGCGGCGAGCTTGCGCAGGCGATCTGAGCGCATGAGCTGCTCGCCGAGGGCGAGGCGCTGGGCTGCGTTCATGGGGGCGCCACCGCCGAGGGCGCTGTTGAAGTTGTCGACGTCGGCGTCGAGCTCCATCAACCGCTGGGGCAGGTTGCCCAGGGCGCCGGTGAGCTGGCCCATCATCTGTTTGGGTAGCTCGCGGGCCATCTGCTCGGCCCGCTGCCGGCCCCTCTGCACCCGATCGGCGAGATCGCCGGCCTCTTCATCCAGGGCCTCTCGCAGCGGGCCCACCACCTCGTCGTCGAGGGGCCGCCCCGTCTCGGCCTCTTCGGTGAGGTCGTCGAGGGTCTCCTGCAGGTCGCCCATCTCGTCGAGATCAGCCTCCGCTTGCTCGATGCGGTGGGCGTCCAAGCTCTCGTCTCGCAGCAGGAAGTCACCTGATTTGAGCATGGAGAGCAGCTGCCGGCCCACGTGCGCTGTGGCTGTGGCGGCAGCCTCTTCGTCCATGAGGGTGACGCGACGGGCCTCGACGAAGCCGCGAGAGCCGGTGATGTCGCCGAGGATGCGACGGCTCACGAGGGCCTTCGGGGGCAACGACTTGCTGGGGATCAGCCTGACGTTGCCTTTGTAGAAAGCGTAGAACAGGTCCTGCAGCAGGGTGGGGAACCCCGGCAGGCGAGCGTGACCGGACTGCCCGAGCTGTTCGAGGGCGCTCTCGGGGCCGCCGATGCGGCGCCAGGCCTCGGCGTCGAGCTGATCGAACTCGAGGCAATGGGCCTCTGGGCGGGGATCACCCCGCTGGTCGTGAGGACCCCCGGTCATAATTTTAGAATCGCCCCCCCACGTAGAGGGCGAACTGAGTGCCCAGCGCGTCGACGAAGGTGTCTGGGTTCTGCCGCAGCCGAACCTCGAGGCCAGCCTGAATGCGGCCCTTGTCGAAGCCACCGTTGAGGGCGAGCCAGTTGAGGGAGTCGGCCTCTTCGTCGATCTGGTCGAAGACCCCGTAGCTCACCCCCAGACGCCCGTCACCTGCCACCTTCAGCTGCAGCTTGGGCGAGAGGAACAGGTGGGAGGTGTTCTCCTCGGCGCCAAGGGTCTGGTACAGCGTGGTGCGCACGCTGAATTCGAGCCAGTAGGCGAGATCGATGGCGATGTCGATCCGGGGCGCCGCGGTGAACACCTCCTGGCTCCACATGGGAGACTCTTCGGGGCGCACCAGGACCGCCGTGTTGATGAGGGCGCGCTGCTCGGCCTTGTCGGACTCGGGCAGCGTGGGCAGGTAGAGCTTGAGCCGGGTGTCGATGCGCACCTGCCTGCTGAGCCTGCTGGTGCGGCCCAGCTCCACCACGAGGTTGCCTGAGCTGAAGGCGTCCTCGCTCTGGCTTTCTGCCCGCTCGTCATCGGAGACAGAGTAGAACCCGAAGGGCACCTCGGCGAAGAGGGTGAAATCTCTGAAGTCGTACCCCGCCCTGAGCAGCATCACCGTGGCGGAGCTGCCCTGGGTGTTGCTCTGCTGGCTGCGGGCGGTGGAGTGATCGATGCGCACGCCCACCTGGGCTTGCCCCGAGGCGAGGGTGGGCCAGATCAGCGCGGCGACAAGCGCGGCGAGGGGATACTTCACTGCGAAGTCCTTTACGGAACAGCACTTCACTGCAGGGGCTCCTTCAGGTGGGCACGGGCGACCACGTCTCTGAGCCGCACGATCTCGTCGACGGCCTGTTTGATGGCGTAAGGATCACGACCGCGGCGTCGCGCCCGATCGGCGATCTCCGAGGCGGCCCGGGCCAGGGCCTTGAGCTTGGTGAGGGCCTCCAGGGCCGCCCGGGCCCGAGCGTCGTCGTCATCATAGCGCTCGGGGTAGGTGTGGATCTCCCTGGCCTGGGCCACGAGGCGCCGCAGCTCGGAGAGCTCGCCGTCGATGATCTGGTCGAGGGCGGCCTTGACTTCGTCGCGCTCGTCGGGGCTCGACCACAGGGTATGGCGCAAGACCCGCAGATCTGTGCTGCTCACCTGAGGCCGGCCCTGCAACCACGCCTGAGCGCGCATGAGGCCGAGGCACTGGCGCCACCGCCGATCGCTCACGGTGATGCCTCGCTCTTTGAGACCGGCTCTCAAGGCCACGACGTCGTAGAGTACGTCCTGGGGCACGTCGAGGGTCTGAGCGTCGGCCTGGGCCTGATGGATCTCGTCGAGGGTGAGGGCCGGAGGATCATCGGCCTGGCCGTCGAGGCCCAGCAGCTTCAGGAACCTGAAGTCTTCTTCGACGTAGTCGACGACGAGGCGCACGAGGAACCGATCGTACAGCGCGAGCAGATCATCATCCTCGGGCAATTCGTTGGCGGCGCCGAAGAGGGTGAGCAGAGGGACAGGCTGCGCTTCGAGGCCGTTGTGGAACTTCCGCTCGTTGAGCACGGTCAAAAGGGTGTTCAGGATGGCGGAGCTGGCCTTGAAGACCTCGTCGAGAAACACCACGTGCGACTCGGGCAGCTTGCCGGCGGTGAGCCGCTGGTACCGATCGATCTCGAGGCTCTTGAGGCTCACGGGGCCGAAGAGCTCCTCGGGGGTGGTGAAGCGCGTGAGCAGCCACTGGAACCGCTGGGCCCCCTCGATGGCGTCGCACAGGCCCGCGGCGAGCTGGCTCTTGGCGGTGCCCGGCGGCCCGACGAGGAGCACGTGCTGCCCGGCGACGAGGGCGCAGAGGGCGGCGTCGACGGTGTCGTCACGCTCGATGAAGCGCCCCTTGAGCCACTGGCCCAGGGCGTTGAAGCGCGTGGAGAGATCGCTTGCTGGTGCGTCGGCGGTCATCGATGTCGTCACCCTGATTGACGCCGATCGCCCGCTCGAAGAGCGACCGGCCACGACGGGCCACAGGTTGCCTTTGAACGTCGAGAGCAGCAAGCTTCACGGACCCTATCTTTTGGGGCCCTGCTCGTCGGGGCAGAGGAGAGCGCATGGAACTGTTGGCGGTGATCGCCGGCCTCACGGCCCTGGTGGTGATCCACGAGCTGGGTCACTTCCTCGTGGCCCGGGCCTGCGGCATGCGGGTGGTCCGCTTCTCCATCGGCTTCGGGCCGGCGGTGATGACGTATCAAGGCCGCGAGACGCTTTACAAAATCGGCCTGTTGCCCGTAGGCGGCTACGTAGAGGTGGCAGGCCTCGGCCGCTTGAGAGACGAGGATGGCGTCGGTGACGAGGCGCAAGATGCCCCAGACGCCTACTATGGCCGCCCACTCTGGCAACGTGCGCTCTTCGTCTTCGCAGGCCCGTTGGCCAACTACGCCACGGCGGTGCTGCTCTTCGCCTACCTGTTCGCCAGCGGGAACTTCGTGCATCTGCACGGCAAGGCCACCCTCACGGTCCGCCAGCCCACAGGTGCCGCCGCTGCCGCGGGCATTCAGCCCGGCGACACGCTCACTCATGTGCGCATCGATGGTGAAGAGGCCGTCCACCCACTCGGCGATCTCAAGGCCTTGCAGAAGCGGACCGGCGAGGCGGCGGGTCGAAAGATGATCTTCACTGTGGCCCGCCCTCCAGCAGGCCACGAGTACAACTGGGCCCCCTCAGGTGTCTTCGGCGCCAAGACGGAGGGGTTGTCCGTGCTCGCACCAGCACTCGAGCCGAGCTGGCCACGCCTTCAGATCGAGGTGACGCCAGAGAAAGTGAAGCGCGGGTGGGCCATCGGCATTCGCCCGGAGCCCGTGAAGATCCAGGCAGATGGCATCGGCCAGTCCCTCATCGTGGGTACCGAAGAGGTCTGGTACAACACTACGTTCCTGGTGGGGGCCATCTGGGAAATGATCATCGGTGAGCGTGAAGAAGACATGGGCAGCGTGGTGAAGCTGGCCAAGGTGGGCGTAGATCAGATCAGGCTCGGGGTCGCGGACTGGTTCGTGCGTTTCCTTGCGCTGATCAGCGTGATGCTGGCGGTCTTCAACATGCTGCCCTTGCCGGCTCTGGATGGTGGTCGATTGAGCTTCATCGCCGTCGAGGCTGTCGCACGGCGCCCGGTACCCCGAAGGATCGAGATCATCATCAACGGGGTGGGCATGTTGCTGCTGATCGGGCTCACCATCTTCTTGATGATCCGCGACATTGTGGAAGGCTGAAATGCTACTGATCCACCAGGGCGTCGTACACCCAACGGCGTATGGGGATGCTGTAGCGGTTGGGTGCTTCGCGTTGGAGCATCAAGATGGTGATCACGTCGTTGGTGGGGTCCACCCAGAACTGCGTGCTCAAGAAACCCCCCCACGACACAGTGCCTGATCCCTCACGACGCCGGCCTCGGTCCTCCAAGACAACCTGAACGCCGAGCCCGAAGCCCGTGCCGTTGCTCACCAGCACCGAGGTGAACTGATCTTCGCGCATCTCTTCGGTGACGTGGTTCACCCGCATCTCGGCGATGGAGGCTGCCTCTACGACGCGCACGCCGTCCAGCTGCCCTTCGTTGGCGAGCATCATGCAAAAGCGCAGATAGTCTCGAGTTGTCGAGGTCAGCCCCCCACCTGCAGAGAGCATGGGCTGAGGCGCTCGAAGCTCCGGTGAGCTTTCGGGGTAGGGGGCGCTGGTGCGAGCGAGGCGGTGTCCCTCGGAGACCGGCGGGTAGAACGAGGTGTCGTGCATGCCCAGCGGGTCGAGCACCCTCGCCCTCAGGATCTCGTCGAGGGTTTGCTCTGCGGCCACCTCGATGACAGCGCCGAGGATGTCGGTGGACAAGCCATAGTTCCACGAGCCCCCAGGCTCGGAGAGCAAAGGCAACTCACCAACGATACCAGCGAGCTCTCGGAGGGTGATGTCGAGCCGGAGCGGCAACGCCCCAGCTTCGATGTAGAGCTGAGACAATGGGAAGTTATCCCCACGGATGAGACCGCCATAGATGATGCCCGATGTGTGGCTCATCAACTGTCGGACTGTCATCGTGTCCATCGCCGGGATCGTGGAGCCATCTTCTTGCAGCACCGTCATCTCGGCGAACTCGGGCAGATAGTCCGAGACCGGATCATCGAGGTCGAGCAGGCCATCCTCCACCATGCTCATGGTGGCGACGGACACGATGGGTTTGGTCATCGAGAAGATGCGAAAGAGGCTGTCCCCCGTCAGGGAGGTGGGGTTGTCGGTGCTGTGCACCCCCAACTCTTCATAGAGGGCGATTTGCCCCTTTCGGGCGATCAGCAAGATGGCCCCGGGGATCCCACCGTCTTCGATGTCGTCGGCGAGGGCGTCGGGGCCAGCGCGCAAGGCCTCGGCATCGAACCCGAGGGTTGTCGGATCTTCCACAGCTGCGAGGTCCATGCCCTGCCAGACATCTGTAGAGCCGACTTCGCCTGCGGCGCCGCCTTCGCCGCCAGGCCCCACTTCACTACCTGTACCGCCAGCACCACCTGCTGGATCAGTGAAGCCGCCCATGCCAGCAGCACCGCCAGAGCCGCCTGCCTCGCCCGCGCTGTCGTCGTCGTCACAGGCTGGACTGAGCAGCGTGAAAATCAGGCAAGGCAACAGCCAGGGGCTTGGCCACTGTCGTGCGTGCATGGACGTCTCCCAATGCATTCCGTATGAGCTGAAGGCAGAAGATTAGCGAAAAAAACACCACCCCCGAGAATAAACCTCCCTGTCGCCGGTAGAGCCAGGTGGAGGATGAAGATGACCCTGTCGGAGACATTCCAGAGCGCCCTGAGAGAGGCCATGCCCCGCGCCTACGTCGCGGCCTACCGCCGCCTCGGGGATCGGGACGCCGCCCAGGACGTTTGCCAGGAGGCTGCGAGCCGGGCGCTCAGGGCACAGAGCACATACGACACGTCACGGCCTTTCTACCCCTGGTTCTACCGGATCGTGCAGAACCTCTGCCGTGACTTCGCCCGCCATCGTCGAGCCGAGGCCAGGACCCTCGATGTCGATGATCAAACGGTTCAGGTCTCGGATCCGCGACCTGGAGTAGAAGCCAGCTTGATCCACAGCGAGCGCGAGGCGGCCCTGGTGCGGGCCATCGCCGCGCTGCCGGAAGATCTCCGGGAGATGATCGAGCTGAGGCATTTTCAAGATTTGAGCTACCAGGAGATGGCCGAGGTGCTCGGGTGCCCCAAAGGCACGGTGATGAGCCGCCTCTATCGGGCCCGGAAAGCCCTCGGTGATCTGCTGCGAGAAGAAGGAGGCTCCCGATGACCGAGCGCGCCCTCGAGCTGCTGATGAAAGCTGTGGATGGTCTGCTGACGGCGCCAGAGCAAGCGGAGTTCGAGGCCCTTCTGGCTGCAGAGCCAGCCCTGAAGCAAGAGTACGAAGAGATGAGCGGGGTGAAGTCTGAGACCGACACCCTGGCGCACCGTATTCGCGCCACTGGGCCACGAGAGTCGGAGGCGGGTCGCCGCACGGTGGGCTTCGCGACGACGCTCATCGTCGCGGGCACCGCGCTGTTGGCGGGCTACGCCACCTATGAGTTCATCGCCCACCCCCATGTACCCACGGTGGTGCAGGTGGGAATCGGCGCAGTGGCCGCTGGTGTGGTGGCGCTGCTGGGCAAAGTGATTGCGGGTCGGCTCTCTGCCGGCCGGGACCCTTACGAGGAGATAGACCGATGAGCGAGCGTGCACTGATCAAAGGCAGCGACGGCGCGGTGACGGGTTTCAAGAGCCCAGTGCTGGTGGTGACCACTGACGAGGTGCCCGGCCAGCAGGTGACGCAAGTGCTGGGTCTGGTCCGCGGGAACTCGATCCGAGCCCGCCACGTGGGCCGGGACATCATGGCAGGGTTCAAGAACCTCTTCGGCGGCGAGATCGCCGATTACACGAAGATGCTGGCTCAGAGTCGGGAGCAGGCCTTGGATCGCATGATCGATCAGGCCAGAAGTATGGGTGCCAACGCCGTGGTGGGCGTCCGCTTCACGAGCTCTACGGTGATGCAGGGGGCAGCGGAGATGGTGGCATACGGGACAGCGGTGCAGCTGGGGTAACGGAGGCGGGCGTCTTGAGTTGCTCAGCCGTAGAGCACCGAGTGGGCGTCTTCAGCCGAGAGGATGCGCTCAAGGGCCTGGTCGAGTACGTCGATGTCGGCGGTATCGATGAAGGCCGCATGTACATCGGAGAGCGTTTGGAACTTGAGCCGCATCTGCCTTTTGAGTGTCTCCCGCCTCGCCTCGAGCCGCCCAGCGGCTTGACCTTGGGCTGCGCCCTCGACTCGGCCTGCTTCTCTGCCCTCTTCTCTGCCATCAGCTTTCGCTGCTTCGAAGGCTTCCCGATACTGCTTGGACAAAGGTTCGAAGTTCTCGATCTTGAGCATTTGGGAGAACACCTCCTGGGCGATGGAGTCGAGGTGCGCGAGCACCATGTCAGTGTAGAGATCGTAAGCATCTTCGTCGAGGGGGCGCACGACAGCAGCTGCGGCGCCTGCCAGGTCGAACGCACGAGATCCACGGCCATGGGTGATGACTGACAAGAGCGCCAGCTCGGGCCGTACTGTGGCTGAATCGCGCGCTCACGGCATAGCCGGGCCAGCTGAAGCGCTTGCCTTCGTCAGCGCGGAGTTGCACTTCGACGATGAGCGCGAGCTGGGGCACACCGCCGTGGTTCAACACCACCACCTCGTCTGCATCATAGGCGGCGGTGGTGGCTTGTGAGAGGCTCTGTTTTCCGCCAGAAACCTCATCATATGCCGGCAAGTTCGAGGCGTCTGCCGCGGCGTAGAGATCGACGGCGAGTGAAGGTCGATCTGTGAACAGAGACACGATGAACTCGTGTAAGAGGCCAGGCATGCCTGCTCCTGTGTGATGAGTATGCCTCTACTCACACCGGAGGATTGTTCTGTATTCCGTGAAAATCAGATCGGCAGGCAACTCTCCCAGGCGAGGCGTTCTACCCCTTCTTTGCCCTTGAAGCTGCCGCTCCTGATGCGCACCCGAGACTCGGGGTGCACCACGAATGTCGGGAATCGCCGAGGTCCACACCGTTTTGCGTTCTCGTCACCGCCGCTGCGTTCGATGCGATTGCCCGTGAACGTCACCTTGCGCATCACCCCGACGTTGACGCCCACTTTGGCCCGACGGACGAGGTTCTTGTGGAACCGCCCGCCTTGGTACACCCGCGCATTACGCGTCCAGGGTTTGCTGCCGAGCTGCATACCGAAGAGGCAGGCTTTCATGGGGCCGCAGTCGATCTGGTTGTGTTCGAATCGAGAGCCCGTGAAGTCACCAGAGCCACCCCACGAATGCAGCATCAGCGCTGCGAAAGACCGGTACGACCAGCGACGTGTGTGCGTGATGCGATTGTGATGGAACACACAATCGGTGCACTCGGCCACGATCAAGTCGACGTCGGTGTTGTCGCTTACGAAGTTGCCTCGGAACACCAGCCCCACATGGCCGCCGTGCACTGTGACGCCATCGGCCCACATATTCGGAGTGTCATGGGTGCCATTGCGGCGAATGCGGTTGTGTTCAATGACTTTGCCGTAGGGATTGCTCGTGCCATCGTAGATGAGCAGCCCGGTACCACACAGCGCGTTTCGGCTCTCAGTGTTCGACAATCGGCTGTCCCCACCGGCCATACGGATGTTGTGGCCGAAGCTGTTGCGGCCGCGTCGGCAGCTCTGGCCTGCCTCAGTGTTTCGCCGGGCCTTGCGGCTTCCATCAACGATGAGGTGATCGACTACGACACCGTCGGCGTTCATGCGGAAGAAGCCGTTCTCGGCGGTGTTGAGTGTAGGTAGGGCCTTGATGATGGTGCACGGCGGGCCGTTGCGGCGGCCACAGGCAGGCATCGACTCGTCAGTGCCTGCGGTGCGCACGATGATCGGGTGGTTGATGTCAACAGCGTTGCCGACCCACAACGTGCCTGGAGGCAGCTCAAGGGTGCCGCCGGAGGGCGTCTCGTTGATACAGGCGTTGAGGGCCGCGGCCACGTCGACCTTCTGGTTTACCAAGGTCCATATTTGATCGCACTGGGCGGGGGCGATGGGCACCGACAGCGTTTGGGCGTCAAGTTCGGTGAGCTCTTCAGGCAGGGGCTCGTCTGTCTTTTCATCTGCGATGTCCGAGTCGTCCCAAGCCTGCTGGGGCGGCGGCTGGAGTGGGGCGTCAGGGCTGGTGAGTTGACCTTCGCCGCAGGCGGTGAGCGCCATGGCGAGCAACCACGTCAGGCAAGGCAGAGCGATACGCATACGACATCCTCGAGTGGGGTGCCGATGGGTATAAATTTAAATCTACTCGTGAGTCAATAAGCTTTGGGCAGGCTCAGCCGTGGAGTACAGCTTCTGCTGTCTCGGCGGAGAGGATACGCTCAAGGGAGCGGTCGAGCGTCTCGATGTCTGCGGTGTCGATGAAGGCTTCGTGTGCTTCGGTGAGGGTTTGGAACTTGAGTCGCATCTGCGTCTTGAGCGTCTGCCTCGCCTTTGTGAGCGCTGCTGATGCTGCTTTTGCCTCCACCTCTGCCTTCACTTGCGCCTCTGCCTCTGCTTTGAGCCGCGCCCTGAACTCGAGAATATTGGCCATCACCTCTGAGAACATTTCAGATTGTGGCTCATAGTCTTTGAAGATGGACATATCTGCGAACACCCTCCTCGCAGCCCGGTTGAGCCGCATCAACGCCATGTCAGTGTAGAGTTTGAGCTTGTCTTCGTCGAGCGTGCTCACTGTGTGTGCCGCTGCTCTCGCGATGTCTACTGCATGTCTGCCCCGGCCATGGGCGATGACTGACATCAGCAACATCTCGGGGTTCGCCACCGCGACGTCTGGATCAGTCACGACTGGCAACTCTGAGGGGCCGATCACGATGGGCGTGACGATATTGTGATGCCCCATCTGAATCGGCTGGCGGGCCCAGCGTGCCACCGCGGCGGAGGGGGTGATGACCACCACCTCGGTGGGACAGTGTCGTATCCTGCGAGGTGGGCTTACCCTTCACTCACACCGCAGAGGCGCTGGGCATTCCGTAAATTTGCCGGCCTATCCCGCCTTACGAAACGTCAAACACCATCGCCACGGTCCCACCATCGGGTGGTGCCCCGTAGCGATCGGCCGCACCCCGTGATACGCCAGCCGTGAGGGCCCACCCCAGACCGCCACATCGCCGTGGTGCAGCGGCAGAGACTGCACCGCATCGCGTCGACGCACGCCGCCGAATACGAACGTCGCCGTGATCCCCAGCGACACCGACACCACCGGGTGATCGTGGCTGCGCTCGTCTTTGTCTTGATGCATGCCCAGTCGGCTCCCCGGCGGATAGCGATTCACGAGACAGACATCCGGCTCGAAACATGTGTACCCCGCCTCCGAAGCTGCTCGCTGAGCCAGGTCGAGCCAGTGCGCGGGTATTGGTGGCCAGGGGGCGCCTGTCATCGGATCAATGGGCGAGTATCGATACCCTGATGCATCCGAGGTCCAGCCCAGCGCGCCACAGTTCGTCAACGACGCTGACATTTGCAGCCCGCCGGGGGTCGACATTTGACGAGGTGGTGAGATCGCCCCCAGTCGAGTCACGTCATCGAGCAGGGTGGGCGCGAGATCGAGAGCATAGCCTCTCAGGAGCAGAGCGCCCTCGGCGAAGGCCTCACGGGGCGGGGGCGGGATCAGGTGCAGCTGGGTCATGGTCCGAGTTGTCCGAGTCCTTTGGCGTCTTCGCCGGTGCAGGGCCCAGGAGCCGCTGCGAGACCGAGTCAAAGGCCGAATACATCACCGGCACGATCACCAGCGTCAGGAACGTCGCGAAGGTCAGCCCGCTGATGATGGTGGTGCCCATGGGGCCCCAGAACTGGGTGTTCGCCGAGCCGATGCGGAAGTCTGGATCCCCCACCGTCAGCAGCCCCACGAAGTCGATGTTGATGCCGAAGGTCAGGGGGATCAACCCCAGCACCGTGGTCATCGCCGTGAGCAGCACCGGCCGCAGGCGGGTGGCCCCAGCCTCGACGATGGCGTTCTTCTTCTGCAGGCCGCGATCGCGCAGCTGCAGCATGTAATCGATGAGCACGATGTTGTTGTTCACCACGATGCCCGCCAGAGAGATCACCCCGATGAAGGTGAACAGCCCAAAGGGTGTGCGGGTCACCACGAGGCCCAGCAGCACCCCGATCATGCTCAGGCCCACGGCGATCATGATGATCAGCGGGCTGCCCACCGAGTTGAACTGGGCGATCAGGATGATGAGGATCAATGCCACCCCGATGCCCAGAGCCGTGCTGAGGAAGCCGAAGCTCTTCGCCTGATCTTCGCTCTCGCCGGTGTACTTCAGGCGGTAGCCCCGAGGCAGCTGCTTCTCGAAGGGGGCCAGCTCTTTTTGCACCTGCGCCAGCAGCATCTGGGCGTTTACCCCCGAGGCGGCGTTGCCCATGACCGTGACCACGCGCTGGCGATCTTTGCGGGTGATCGACGACAGCCCGCTGTCGGGGCGGGTCTGCGCCACCGAGACCAGCGGGATCCGGGCCCCGTCGTTGAGCAGTGTCAGGCGCTCGACGGCCTCGAGGCTCGCCCGATCTTCGGGCCTCAGTCGCACCGTGATGTCGAGTTCGTCCTCGCCGTCGCGCCATGTGCCTGCTTCGACGCCGTTGATGGCCGAGCGGACCGCCGAGGCCACCTGCTGGGTGCTCAGGCCCGCCCAGGCTGCCCGGGCGCGATCGATGTCCACGTGCAGCTCCGGGCGCCCGCTCTTGAGCGTATCGCGCAGATCTACGAGGCCCACGATGCGTTTGCCCTTGATGGCAGCGTCGAGCTTCTCTTTCACCTGCCCCGTGATCTCCACGAGCGTTTCGAAGTCATCACCAGTGATTTCGATGTTCACCGGTGGTCCTGTCGGTGGGCCTTCGGAGTCGCGCTTGAACTCGATCGTGGCCCCGGCCATCTGTGCCAGGCGCTCACGGAAGCGGTCCATGGTGATCTTGCTGGCCTCGACGCGGTCCTCGAAGTCCGCGAGGTTCATCGAGATGGTGGTGGTCTCGGCCCGCACGGCGCCGCCGCCGAACTGGCTGTCGCCGCCCACGCCCACGCTCACCAGCACGTTCTTGGTGTTGCCCTTGCTGCCAGCGTCTTCAGCGAGCAGGGCGTCGAGGCGCTCAGTCACCTGTTGTGACAGCGCACCGCTCGCCTCCACGTGGGTGCCCAGAGGCGCATCGACGATGATCTGCACCTGGTTCGGGTCAGTCTCTGGGAAGAACGCCGTGCCTGTGGGGGCGATGACATAGAGCCCCATGATGGCCACCAGCCCGCCGAGGGTGGTGTTGAGCAGTCGAGCGCGGTTGTCGGTCAAGATGACGCGCTTGAAGAAGAAGCGCAGCGGCCAGCCCGCGAGGCCCAACACCACGACAGCCCCAGGCAGGGCCATGAGTCGCATGATGATCTCGCGATCTGGGGGGCTCTCGCCGAGGAACATGCCCCCGAGGATGCTGCCCATGACCACAGCGAGGGCGAGGCCGGCCTTGATGGTGCCCCAGCCACCGAGCATCACCACTTCAAGGGTGTGCAGCACTACGCCGAGCCCGCCAAGGGCCGCGAGGGCGCCGGCGGGGTAGAGGAATACCTGCCCGGCCTTGGGGCCCAGAGCCCCTTGCACGACGCCGCCGAGGATGGCCAGCAGCACACCGACGCTGAGAGCGCCCAGGGCAAAGCTGTTTCGCCAGGCCCGTCCCCGGGCCTTCAGATCGCGGTCGAGCATCGTCTCCAGGAACCGGCGGTACACCCGGACCATGGCAGGCAACAACACACCGCTGAACCATTTGGCCAGATGGCGCATGACCAGCATGTGGGCGATCCAGCTGCCGACGACGATGAGGGCGAGCACCCGGAACATGACCGGGTGGGTGAGCCCGAGGCCCGCAGCGAGGCCCGCGAGGAGCAGACCGCCGACGATCTTGGGCCAACGGCGGGGATTTTCAGGTTGCTGGCCTGGCAGCCGGCCGAAGTAGCCCGTGAGTACAGGGTTGATGACGATGGCCACGAAGAGCGAGCAGGCCAGGGTGATGATCAGCGTGAGCGGCATGAAGCTCATGAACTCGCCGATGATGCCCGGCCAGAAGAGCATTGGGGCGAAGGCGGCGAGGGTGGTGGCGGTGCTCGCCACCACGGCGATCCCCACCTCGGCGGTGCCTTTCTGCGCCGCCTCGAAGGGGGAGTGCCCTTCTTCGAGGAATCGGTAGATGTTCTCGACGATGACCACGGCGTTGTCGACGAGCATGCCCAGGGCGATGATCAGGCTGAAGAGGATGATGAAGTTCAGGGTCTCGCCCATGACCATCATCACCAGGAAGGTGGTGAACATCGACAGCGGGATCGCCACCCCCACCAGCAGGCTGTTGCGCACCCCCAGGAAGAACAGCAGCACCGCCACCACGAAGATCAGGCCGCTGATGATGTTGTTCTCGAGATCTTTGACGAGGGCTTTGACCTGCTTCGACTGATCACCCGTGATCAGGACCGAGGTGCCCTTGGGCATGGTGCTGGCGTCGATGGCCGCCCGCACGGCCTCGGCGGCCTCGAGGATGTTCTCCCCCGACCGCTTCTTCACCGAGAGCGACACCACCTGGCGATAGCGGCCGTCGTCCACTTGCACGAGGGCGTCGTCCACCTCGCGTTGGAGCACGCGCAGCCGGGAGTAGCTTGTGCGCTTCTTGTAGCCGCGGACCACCTCGGCGACATCCCGCACATAGATGGGCCCAGCATTTTCAGGGGTCTTGACGATGAGATCGGCGATCTCGAGTGGGTCGTCGAACTGGCCGTCGACCCGGACGAGGTAGTTCCGTGGGCCCACGTCGATGCCGCCGCCGGGCAGGTTCACGTTCTCGCGTTGAATGGCCCCCACCACGTCGTCGAAGCTGAGCTTGTAGCCCTGCAGTCGGGCGAGATCGACGTCGATCTGCACCTCTTCGGTGAGACCCCCGATGAGATCCACCTCCAAGATCGAGGGGATCGCCTCGATGCGATCTTCCAGCGACTCGGCGACGGCCTTCAGCTCCGCGAGCGGATAATCCGCGGCGAGGTTGACCACCATGATGGGGAACTCGGAGAAGTCGATCTCGTTGACCAGGGGCTCTTCGGCGTCTGGTGGCAGCTCTGCTTTGGCGATGCCCACCTTGTCTCTGACCTGCTGCAGGGCTTCGTTCATCTCCACGTCGGGGGTGAACTCCACCACCACCGTGGACACGCCTTCTGTAGAGGTCGAGCGGATCTCCTCGATGCCGTTGATGGCCACGAGCTCCTGCTCGATGGGCTGAGTGAGCAGGCTCTCCACGTCATCAGGCCCCGCGCCGGGGTAGACGGTGGTCACCACGATGTTCGGGATCTCGATGGAGGGGTTCGACTCTTTGGGCAGCCCCACGTAGGCCCCGAGACCACCGATGGTGAGGGCCAACGTGAAGACCATCACCGCCGTCCGCAGATTGATCGCGGTGTCGGTGATCTTCACGGGGCGCCTCCTTCTTTCTGAGAGGACTCGATCTCCAGGAGATCACCACCTGAGAGGCTGGCCTGCCCCTTCACGACGACGCGGTCGCCCGGGGAGAGCCCCTCGGCGATCACCACACGACCGTCACCACGGGGGCCCAGCTTGACGTCGACGCGTTTGGCCATGGGTGACTTGCCATCTTCGACGATGAACAGGCTCTGTCCGCGCTCATGGCGGATCAGGGCGCTGGCGGGCACCACGAGGGCGTCGTCGATGCGGCTCCGGGTGAGGTGCATGCGGGCCACCATCTGGGGCTTGAGCCGCCCCTCGGGGTTGCTCACCTTCACCTCAACAGGGAACGTGCGATCCGCTGCATCCACAGTGCGGCCCACGAAGCTCACCTTGCCGGTGATCTCTGGCAGCCCGTAGGCGCTGAATGACACCGAGGTGGGGGCGCCGATGGCGATGTCGGCGGCATAACGCTCAGGCACCCCGGCGATGATCTTCACCTCGCCCACGTCGACGAGCCGCACCACGGGCTGCCCAGGGGAGACCTGCTCACCCACCTCGACGAATCGTTGCTCCACGGTGCCAGTGAAGGGGGCCAGTAGACGGGTGTCTCTGATTTGTGCCTTCGCCTGCTGCACCTGAGCCTCGGCTTGAGCCACGGCGGCCTCTGCCTGGGCGAGGCGGCTGGTGATGCCTTCGAATTCGAGGGCGCTGATGATCTGGGCGTCGAGCAGAGGCTTCTGTCGTCGATGATCGGCCCGGGCGAGGTTGCGTACGGCCTTGGCGCTGCGCAGCGCCGCCTCGGTCTGGGTGAGGGTGGCCCGGGCGAGGTCTGCCTCCAGGATGGCTACGGGCTTGCGGGCCTGCACCAGCTCACCCCGCTCTGGCAACCGAATGACGGTGCCCAACGTCTCGGCGGAGAGGGTGGCGTCTCGTGGCGTCTCCACTGTTGCCGGCAGCTCGACCTTCTCCTCGAAGAGCTGCGGGGTCATCGACAGGACCTCGACAGGTTTGGGCGCCTGGACGGCCGCATCGACCTGGGTGTCCGCTGCAGGGGCATCGGCTTTGGGATCGCCTTGAGCGTCACCATCTTTGGGTGGCTCGCAGGCCAGACAGAGGCCCGCCAGCGTCAGGGCGGTCAGGGTGTTGATCTTCATGGGGTGCCTCTGGTGTTCAGATGAGGGGGCTGGCCGGTGGCCACGAGGAAGGCCAGCTGCGCCACGCGGTGATCGTGGACGGCTTGCAGGCGGTTCAGGCGCGCCTGATCAAGCTGCTCCGAGGCCGCTCTCAGTTCGATTTGGGACGACACGCCCTCTTTCACCCGGACCCGGGCGTGGGCGTAATTGAGGGCGGCCTGACCGACATTGCGGGCCTGGGCTTTCATACGGGCTTTTGCTTCGGCGAGGGCGCGGTGGGCACCGGCGACCTCCACGCGAACGCCGGCGGTGACCTGCTCGTACTGCACCTGCGTGCGCCGGACCGCGAGGGTCTGCTGCTCGACTCGGGCGGTGGTGGCGAAGCCGTCGAAGATGTTCCAGCTGAGGGTGATGCCGGCACTTACGGTGGGGAACCAGTAGTCCCCGGAGAAGAACGAGACGTCTTCCTGTCGAAAGCTGAAGGGGTCGTCCGGATCTGACACTACGCGGGTGCGATCATCGGGGACCTGCCCCACATAGCCACCCTGAACGAAGGCCTCGACTCTCGGTCCGAAGTCGGAGCGGGCGGCCTCTCGCAGGATGCCCTGATACTTCAGCGTGAGGCGCAACTGAGCCACGTCAGGCCGCTTCTCCAAGGCGTCGTCGATGGCCCGATCGAGATCGGGCAGCGGCGTGTCGTCTTCAGTGGCCTCAGGGGCCTCGGGCACCTCGGCGGAGGCGAGGTCGATGGTCTCGTCATCGGGGGCTGGAGGCGCGAGCTGCTCGGTGAGCGTCAGAGTCCGGGCCGTGGGCAGCGCCAGGGCCAGCCGCAGGGCGTCTTCTGCTTGCCCCACCTGGTTGCTCGCCTGCAGGCGTCGTGTCTCGAGGTTGGTCAGCTCCACCTCGGCGGTGAGCAGATGAAACTTCGGCGCCACGCCCCGATCGACGCGCTTCTTCGCCTCGTCGACGGCGGCGCGGGCGCGCTCGACGCTCCGAGCGAGCACGGATTCACCGGCCTGGGCGAGGAGCACGCCGTAGTATGCCTGCCCCACCTCGGAGACCACCTGATGGGCGCGCTGACGTACGCCCTCTGCGCTTTGCCCTTCGAACACCCGCGCCCCCTCGATGGCGTCGAAGGTGCCGCCGTTGTAGAGCAGCTGGTTCACGGTGATGCTGGCGTTGAACTGGTTGGGCACGAAGAAGGGGTTGCCGCCGCTGTTGTCTTCGATGCCCGCAGCAGCCCGCCCTGCTGCCTGACGCTCGAAGAACTCGCCAATGGGGATGGGGTTGGTGTTCGGATCGTCATCGGTCCGGGCGGCCTCGTTGAAGGCGAGCCAGTCGATGGCGCCGAGGCCGCCGAAGAGCCCCCCGGCGTTTGAGCCGGCGAAGGGGTTGGCGGCTTCGAAGTTTCGGGTGTAGCCAGCGTTGAGGTTCACCGAGGGGTACACGCTGCCCCAGACCTCGTCGACCTGAGCTTCAGCAGTCTCGAGGCTGAGACGGGATTGCCGCAATGCGTAGTCCTGCGCCAACGCCAGCTCGATGGCCTCGGCAAGCGAGAGGCTGATGGATTGCTCTGTGGCCTGCGCTTTGACCTGTGTTGGGCGTTGAGCGAGGGCCATTCCGCCCGGCAGGCTGCTCAGGCTCACGAGCACACAGAAGCCCGGGAGAACGATGCGCATCACTCGATCTCTCCACGTATGCCGTTGAAGAAGACGCGCACGGTATAACCAGCCATCTCCACCAGCGGGGTGTTCGGGGTGTGGTGCAGCCACCGCATGAAGACCCCGGCGCCGATGCCCCACAAGGTCCACGCAGCGAGGGCGGGATCGAGATCACCGATGGCCCCACGATCAGGGTGCTCACCGAAGAGGGTGATCATGCGATCGACGAACAGGCGCTCGGCGTTCATGGTCTCGTCCTGAACAGCCTCGGGCAGAGTGCTCAGCAGTCGGATGGCGGCGTTGTTCTCTTCGAGCCACGTGTAGATGCGCAGATGCAGCAATTCGAGGTGCTGACTGAGGGAGAGGCCGCTGGGCACAGGGGCATCGAAGACCGCGAAGCTTTCGGTGATGATCCGCTGCATGAGCTGGTCGAGGATGGCCTGCTTGTTCTTGAAGTGGCTGTAGAGGGTGGGCACGGTGTACCCGGCAGCCTCGGCGATCTGTTGCATGGTGGTGCCCCGATAGCCGCCCTTGACGAAGGCCACGGTGGCTGCGTCGAGGATGGCCTCCCGCGTGGGGCTGTGCTCGGGGGTTTTGTGTGGAGACATGTCAGGTTGCTCGCCGGTAATGGTTGGATTTAGTCGGCGTTAAAGTTGGCGAGTTGTGTGAGGGTGTCAAGCGGTCGCTTGGACGATGAGCTGTTCACCGTGTTGGGGGGCGGCTCACGAGACGCCAGCTCTGATGACATCTGGCTGTGCCCCTTATACGCTGCGGGTCGAATGACACGGGCAAGGAGACGCTGTGAGCAAGATCGACGTCAACGACACTCAGACCTTCGTCGACCAGGTGTGGGATGCCACCATCGTGCCCACCCTGGTGGACTACATTCGCATCCCCAACAAATCACCTGACTTCGACTCGCAGTGGGCCGAGCACGGTTATATGGACCAGGCTGTGGAGCTGATCTTCGGCTGGCTGCAACAACACAAGCCCGAGGACGCCACCCTCGAGGTGGTGAAGCTCGAGGGGCGCACCCCACTGATCTTCATGGAGATTCCTGGTCAGGTCGACGACACCGTGGTGCTCTACGGACACCTCGACAAACAGCCCGAGATGACTGGCTGGGCCGAGGGGAAGGGCCCATGGCTGCCGGTCATTGAAGACGGCAAGCTCTATGGCCGCGGTGGGGCAGATGATGGCTACGCCGCCTTCGCTTCACTCACCGCCATCAACGCGCTCCGTGCTCAGGGTGTACCCCACGCCCGCTGCGTGATGATCATCGAAGGGTGTGAGGAGAGCGGCAGCTATGATCTGCCTGCGTACATCGATCATCTCGCCGATCGCATTGGCACGCCGAGCCTCGTGGTGTGTCTGGACAGCGGCGCCGGCAACTACGCGCAGATGTGGAACACCACCAGTCTGAGAGGCCTCGTCGGCGGCACGCTTCGCGTCGACATTGTCCGTGAGGGGGTGCACAGCGGCGACGCCAGCGGCACGGTGGCTGACTCTTTCCGCATCATCCGCATGCTGCTCGACCGGCTCGAAGACCCCACGACGGGCCTCACTCGCCTCGACGCGTTGAAGGCCGAGGTGCCCGAGGCCCGCGTCCGTCAGAACGCCCTCGCCGCCGAGGTGCTTGGTCACGGGTCGTTCCCCTTCGTCGAAGGTGCAGAGCCGGTGCACGCCGACCCTGCAGCGAACCACCTCGCCCGGACCTGGCAGACCACCCTGAGCATCACCGGCGTCGACGGCCTGCCACCCCTGGAGCGCGCGGGCAATGTGCTGCGACCTTTCACAGCGCTCAAACTGAGCATGCGCATCCCGCCATCCATCGACGGGGCGACGGCCTACGCCGCGGTGAAGGCCGAGCTGGAGCGAGATCCGCCGTACGGGGCTCAGGTGAGCTTCGAAGGGGACTACGCCACGGGCTGGGACGCGCCGCCCATGGCCGAGTGGCTGCACGCCAGCGCCACGCGGGCGAGCGAGGCGTTCTACGGCCAGCCGATGATGTACATGGGCGAGGGGGGCACGATCCCCTTCATGGGTATGCTTGGGGAGAAGTTCCCCGAGGCGCAGTTCCTGATCACGGGCGTGCTCGGCCCCGAGAGCAACGCCCACGGGCCCAACGAGTTCCTGCACATCCCGTTTGCGAAGAAGCTCACCGCGTGTGTGGTGCAGGTGCTCGCGGATCACGCAACTCGATAGAGTGACGTTTCGTTGCATAGGGCCATATCGCGATGAGCAGGCTGATGCCCGATCATGAGGGGGCTACAATACATGAACACTTTGAGTATGCTCATCGCGACCGGGTACGCCCTCTGCGCCTTGGGAGGGTGTGGCGAGGTTGGTCACAGGTCGGCCGAGCACGGCGGGGAGGTTGAGTGGGTAGACTGTGGCGGCCTCAAAGCGAGGTTGACACCAGACCGCCTCGACGACATCGAAGGGTGCGACAGATACCTTGGCACCATTGAATTGAGCACCTTCAGTGACGAAGACTTTAAAGCGCTCTCTCGGCTCAAGCATGTGTCGCATCTCGCGCTGGTGAGCGAGGCCGGCCCGACTCCGTTCAAGGGGATGGAGGGCCTCGAAACGGTGGGTGTACTCTCGGTGCATTCTCATGTGATTGAATCACTGAAGGGCTTGGAGGGCCTCAAGGCGGCTGCGGTCGTGAGCATCGGCGGTTGCGAGCGTTTGCGTACCTTCGAAGGACTGGGCAATCTCGAAGAAGTCGGCAGCTTGACCATTGTCCAGAACACGGCGTTGGCTGAGCTCGAGTCATTGACATCTTTGTCGAGCATCGAAAAGAACCTGCATCTCTCGCGGGTGCCTGCCCTCCCTCAGTCGCAAATCGATGGGTTTCTGGAACGCGTGCATGTCGAGGGTCATGTCTTTCTGCACCCCTGATGGGCGAGCGTTAGAGGCCCTCACACAACGGTGGACCTCTTACTCACCCTCAGAAACGACCACTCGATCCACCCGCACATAGCTGATGTCGTGCCAGTACACCCGGGTCTCCATGCGATGCCCATCTCGGCCCGCCATATCAAAATCCAGCTCGAAGCCCACATACTCGAAATCCCCTGGAAAAGCCGAGCGGGGCACATCACGCTGCGCCAGTACCTCACCGGTGTCAGCGTCATAGACATCGAGCGTCACCACGACCTCGTCGCGGGCGTTCGCCACATCCACCATCAGCTCGAAGCGGGCAGTGCGAGGCTCTGTCCCCCAGTCTTGAGCATAGGGCCCGAAGAGCATGTGACCTTCATCGTCGAGGGCTGTGGACGCAGACCAGCCATCCGCCTCGGCGCGGCCGAAGGGGCGTTGTAGATCTGACTCCGCTTCGTACACCCAGGTACGCGGCTGGGGTGGGGGCTCTTCGTGATGCAATGTGAGGCGGCGTCGAGCCACGAAGCTGAGCGTGCCACCTTCTACGCCGTTGTGGATCAAGCCACCACCCATCTCGATGGCGCCGTGCACCACGCACAGACAAATACCCGTGTCGTCGTTGTCTTCCGGGCCCACGTGGCTCAGGGTGAAGGCCCGGCCAGCGGTGTAGCCCGGGAAGGCACTCAGGCTGATGGGCTGCCCCGCCCAGGCCAGGATCACATCGTGGTCCGGCACCCCACCGGGCAAGGCGGCCCACTGACCTCGTGGCAACGTCGCCTCTCCATCACCCCACCGGAACGAGACCTGGCGCTGGTCCACGCGGCCATAACGATGCAGCCCCTTGAGCGGGTGGGCGTTGGGCCAGTCGGTCATCACGAAGCCCCCAATGAAGCTGAAGGGGCCGTCGAAGCGGGGGTTGCCTGCGGGGTTGCGGACCTGGACCAGCCGATCGAAGGCGTGACCATCTGCGGAGAGCGTATAGCCCGTACGCAGATACACCCGTCGCCGCATGCCGTCGGGGAACAAGAAGTCATCGTGGCAGTTGCGGCCCCGGCTGCTGCCGCCGAAGTCACCCTGCTTGGTGAGCGGGCCTTCGTACATCAGCCGGATCCCTCGGCCGTCATCGGTGAGGGCGATCTCGTATGGCGAGAAGTGCGTATCCCAGCTGGGTGAGCCGTCGTTGCAGGCGCGCCACGCGGGGATGTCCGGATCTGTGTATCGGTGGGCTTCGCCGTGACTGTATTGCGCACAGAAGCGACCCTCATCGGCGCAGTCTCGATCGTCGTCGGGCTCTGGCGTGCCGTTGGGGAACTCGATGTGCTCTGATCCCATATAGCCGCCGGGCCATCGGCCTTCACCATGCTCGCCGACGATGAAGGTGTTCACCGGGCGATCACCGTCGAGCAGCACGAAGTCGAGGGCGCCGAGATCCCCGTTCAGGGTCCAGAGGCCGTTGATCTTGCCGTAGAAGCCCGTCTCGTCGATCCACGCGATGTACCACTGACCCACGAAGACGCGGTCGAGCGGCGCAGGGCCAGTCTCTGCGTCAAGACCGAGTCCGTCGAGGGCGCGACGGACGAGATCATCGACATGTGCAGGTGGTACGCCAGAGAGATCGTGGATACGGGGCAAGCCCGGAGGCTGGCGTAAAGGCAATCTGGGATCGCAGTCGGGCACACCCTCACATGGATCGTCACCGGGCACGAAAGCATCGGGCATCGGCTCGGCGTCAAATGCAGCATCTGGAAGCACGACACTGGCGTCTGACATCGTTGTGGCATCTGCGATGAAGGCATCTCGCTCGCCGAGCCCTAGATCCTCAGCAGCAGGGGCAGCGTCTTCTTCCATGAGGGTGGTCGCATCAGTTGATGCATCGTGCCGAGCAGCCTGGGCGTCTCTGGCTACATGTCCGTCGAAATCATCGTCAGAGATCTCTTCTGTGCTGGCGCAGCTCACAAGGCAGACCAGTCCGAAGACGCTGATGCAGATCTGCCAAAAAGCTGCGCTCATCTCATTTCACCTCGGGCAAGGGGAGTGTCAGCACCTGGCCATTGGTCAACCCCAGCGCAGCCATTCGCCCATTGGCCGACACCACTGGGGGGATGCTGCCCTCTCCAGAAACCTCAGCCTTGGCGATGACCTTGCCGTCGGCGGTGGAGATCGCCGTCAGGCGCTGAGTGTCGCCGTCGACATATTGCAAAAAGACCAGCACCCGGCCTTCCTGGGCGAGCACACCACGCAGCTGCCACTTCGCGAACCTCATCGGTCGCCGAAGGCCCCTGTCGGGGTCGAATTCGAGCAATCGCTCCGGCTCTGCCGGGGGCCGCCAGCGATTCAGCCCGTTGCCGGCGTGAGTGATGATGAGGGGGCCGTCTTTGGTCAGCGTCGCGGCGACGATCTTGTCTGTGGTGGTGTATGGCCCGAGCACCTTGCTCGCGGCGAGATCGACGGCTGCGATGGTCGAGGGTGGGTTGCCGAAGTCAGATGATGGGGGCTCGAAATGCCATACGACAGGCACCCCCGACTCGGGGATATGGTTGTTGCCCAGCTTCGGCAAGTCGATCTTCTGAGCACCACTCAGGTCGGTCCACGCCTTTGAGTATTGATAGAGGTAGGGCACGCCACCTGCGAGATAGAGCTGCCCCTCTCCCTGAGCAAGGGCGCCAGTGTCCAGCCGAGTGCCGCCGGGACCGAACCGGAGCGCGCCGCCTGTGTGGCTGTGCGTGGCGACGACGTTGTGGGTGTCGCCTTCAGCATAGAGCGTAGTGTACGACCAGGACGCTGCTGTGAACCCATGGTGCAGATGCTTGGGCGCGCCCTTGAGGCCAAAGGCGTGCACACGTGCGCCGTTGGTGGCAGCCACCACCGTGCCATCATGGGTGAGGGCGACAGATGTGATGGGCCCCAGCAGCCGCGATGGCGTCTTCCAGACTTGAGCTTTGACGTCGAAGATGCCCGCCGAGCTGCCCCGGGCGACGAGCAGTGTATTGCCTGAGCCGGCGAAGACCTGAGGCATCTCGCCGATGATGATGGGCTCGGCATCCTTCGGCGCTGGCCAGAGGTGTCCGCGGTAGCCATCATCTGATTTGCGGACCAGCAGCCCCAGGTCGAGCTCGGCGATCAGCGCCCCCTCGATCTTGCCAACCTGTTCACCTGTCTTGAGCACGTGTAACTGCTGTGTGCCGTCGACCTCACACACGGCGTGTTGCTGATCACGGGTGATGTGGTGTGGCTCACAATTGAGTGATGCGGTTGTGCGCGTGGCGCCCTTGACGCCCATGAGGGTAGGCTTCCCATCGGCCTGCACCCACCAACCTGCCCCAGCCGGCAAAGGATCTGTCTCGAGCTGAGCGGATATGCGCTGGGGGCGCTTGTCCTTGCCCACACGCCAGCGAAACCAGACGTTTTCACTGCTGTCGTGCAGGAGCACATCGTGCCCTGTGCCGGACCAGACGTGCAGATTGAAGTCGCCATCTGCCCAGAGCGAGCGCTCAGGCGACTTCTTGACGGACTTCAGCGTCTTGACCCAGTAGTCGCCCCCCCTGCACATGCCCGCGACGTAGCCTCCGTCAGCGGAGAAGCTGCCGCTCTCTACCCCATCGCTGCACACCTCGAAGGTTTTTGCGGCGCCCTTCTTGTTGAACCGGGTCAGGCCACGGGGGGAGATGCCCCAGAGCTGCCCTTTGGGGGTGAGGGTCATATGGAAGAAGACATCGCCAGTGTTGCCCCGCGTGGCTTCGGAGGTTGTAAAGGCGGCGTCCCCCAGGACTCTGGGGGTCTTCAATGACATGTTCCATGTCTTCGGCGCGCCCCACCCGCTCTCCTGCGGTGCTGGATGAGCAGAGGCCGAGGTTTGGCCAGAGGCGTGCGTGGTGGCAAGGAGCGCAACCACACCCACTGCAAAAGGTGCCTTCGACATGCGCATGTCTCTCTTGAGGGTGAGGAAGGTGCGAGTGGGCACTTGGTATTCTGCGATCAGGGGCACTCTGGGGTGCCGATGGGCGAGGTTTCCACGCAGGTACCGTTGAGGCCCCGGTTCTCCTCGCCGAAGAATCCGTCACAGCCATTGAAGCAGAACGGGCCAGTCCCAGAGATGCCCTCATCCGAGCATTCGTAGTGGCCACGGCAGTCACCGCCGAGCTCGACCTGCCCCTCGAAGGCCTCGGCGTTCTTGGTGAGGATGTCCAGGAACGAGGTGTCGCAGCTGCCCTCGAGCATGGTCACGACTTCAGCGCCCACAGAAGGGTAGAAGAGAAGTGTGCCTGCATCGACGGAGTCGAGGCGGTTGAGCCGAGTGGTCTGCGTTGCCATATCCGCAGCGAGTTCGGCGACACAGGCTGCTGCATCATCATGGCTGGGCTCGGCCTCGCAACGCTGATCGCGATCACACTCAGCCTGATCGTAGGCGCTGAGGTAGGCTTCGAGATCAGCTCTCGAGCCGGTGGCGTTGTTGCCGCCTCCAGCCCCGCCTGTGGCACCGCCGCTGCCTGCGCTGCCGCTGTCGTCGCTGCTGTCGTCGTCACAGGCAAGTGGGAAGGTGGCAAGGGCAAGGGTGAGCAGCAGGTTCACGGTACGGCGCATGGCACTCTCTCGTCGACATGTGTAGATGTGCGGGTGTTTTTACCTGAACACAGGGGGTTCCATCTATGCCTTGTCATCATTGATGCGCCGAGAGGACGATGATGCGCGTCGGTTGATGTAAGCTGACGCCCGCCGTACATCACAGGAGCGCCCATGCAGACCCGCGCCATCGACACCGCTGATCGTGAAGGCCACCCGCTCTCGGTGTGTGAGCTCGACGCCACCGAGCTTGCCGACAACCCGCAGATTCTGACCGAGCTCTTCGAGGCGAAGATCACCGCCGCGGTGGTCCGTGGCGCGCTGCCTCAGGCAGAGGCCCTTGCCGCGCGGATCAACGACGCTGGCCTCGCTGATTTGTGGGCCTCGCCCAACCAGGGCATGCCCGGAGGCGAGCTGAAGGTCATCGGTGAGGCCGCCACCCCCACCTTCACCAAGATGCAGGGCCCCACGGTCGAGCAATATGGCCAGGCGGCTCACAGCCACGCCGCCACCATGGCTCGGGTCTTCGGCGACCTGGAGCCCACTGCGCAGATCAACCGGCTGTTCAGCGGGATGAGCGGAGGCCGCCCGGCGGCGCCGGCGCGCTTCGACGCCGAGGTGCCGTGGAGCCCTTACACTGTGCGGGCCCTCGGGACCGGGCAGCAGATCTACTCGCACCACGACATGCACTACTGGCTGTCGGTCTACGAGCGCCTGCCCGAAGATCTGGATCGCACCAGCCTCTTGAGCTGGTTCGTCACGGTGCAGGCCCCTGAGGATGATGGCCAGCTGACGGTCTACGGCCTGTGGGGCAGCGATCCGAACCCGCCGATGCTGCCCACGCGGTTCCTCGATACCCAGGCGTTGGAAGAGCGGTTCGGCAAGCACACCTTCGATCTGCGTGCGGGTGATTTGCTCGTCTTCGACTCGGGCCGGCACGTGCACCGGGTGACGCCGGTGAAGGGCGTCCGGCCCCGGCTTACCCTCGGCGGTTTCATGACCCTGTCGAAAGATCGCGGCCGGTCGGCGTACTGGAGCTGAGGGGGCTCGCCGGGTGTGTCACTGACACTGGGGTGAGCTGATCGCTCAGGGGGAGCGCATCGAGCGCGCGTGGTTGCGTGGGCTCGGGGACTGGTGTGCAGGTGGGTCCTGGCAACTGCTCTGCAAGTAATCGAGCAACGTTGGTCCAGAGCTGCGCGCGATCTTCAGCGTCTTTGACACGCTTGAACGCCCCCGGGGAAAGCATGACCAGCGTCGCCCCGGAAGGCCCGGCGACGACGTCTGACATCCGGCGCCCACGGCGCACGCACGCTCGATCGCCGACGACGTCCTTGGGGTGCAGCACGGCGGTCGTGCGGCCCTCGACGCGGGCTTCCAGGGTGCCAGCCTCCAACACCCCGAACCATGTACCGATGTCGCCCTGCCGCATGACCACCTGGCCTGGCTGCAGCTGAATGCGTGTGGCGTTCTGCAGCATCTCTGCGCGTCCTTTGTCGGACAAGCTGTCGAAGAGCTGCGCTTCGATCGCCTCGCTGGTACCCACTGCTTCGAAATACCGGCTCGGCAGATGCCCAGAGGCTTTCATTTGGGCAGCCCAGGCGACCCCTGCTTCGTCCCGCGGGCGCCCCATGGCCCGCCACGTTCGAAGCAGTGGTGAGCGCACGCGTCGCAAATGAGCTGCGTCGTGGTTTACGAGGATCATGGCGATGAAGATCACCCCGTGTCGGGTATAGGGCTGCCCAATGGGCAAGAACCCGAGCCGTCTGTAGATCCGGGCGAGGGGCGGCTCGCAGTCGATCAGGCACATGCGCCCGCGCTGGACGACCCCCAGCCCATAGACTGTGCTCATCAACACCAGCGAGGCCGCTGTCTTTCGGTGCTCGGGGGTCACCACAAGGTGGTGGCAGAGGAAGGCCGTGTCGGTGAGATCACCGAGCAGATCAGCGTCGAACTGAAAATCAGGGGCAAGCTCAGGCCGACGGACGAACAGGCTCATACGCGTGGCTCGCAGTGCACCGACGACGCGATCGGTTTGGGTGTCAAGGACTGCGATGATCCCATCATCGGTGAGTTGCCCATGCTGAAACAGCGGTGCATCGAGCACATAGCGTGCGCGACCCAGCTCTTCTCCACGGATCGAGTCGAGCAGCGCCTGGCACTCCTGACGCCTGGCCTCGGTGTCGACGAGCAGCCCACGATAACGGCCCCGCACCAGCGCCCACTGCAGACGCATCATGTCCATGAGCGACATGCCCATCAGCCTCTCCCTTCGCTCAGGTGCACCACAGCTGGGGCGTTGGGTTGTCGAGCACTCGCAGGTGGCTCAGGTGCGTGATGTGCCGGGCCGAAGATGCGTCTGCAGCGCATGTTTGACTGCAGGCCCGCGACAAAAGCCGTCATGCGCCTGCGCAGGCCTCTGTCAGCTCGGAAGGGGTAGGGGAAGTCGGCGATGTCGCCGCCCATGGCGGTGCAGAGTCGGGCCCATTCGGCCTTGTTCTGTGCCAGGAAGGCGTGCTCGTGGTGACGCTGCTCACACCGGGCGACTTTGGCGGCGAGGTGATGCACGATGATTGCTCGGGCATCCCGGTCAACACCGGCGACCAGCTTGAACAGCGCTCGATAGTCGTCACCGGAGAATCCCGAGGCGTTCGAGACCGATGGCAGCGCACCGGCAACGCGTTCGAAGGCGGCAGGCCGGTCGAGGTAGTACACGAAGAGATCTGCGAGAGTGCGGGTGATGGTGAGGTGACTCGCGAAGGGGATGCCCTCCTTCGCGTCCATGCCGCCATGGACCGGCTCGAAGTTGAAGGCCACGTGGCCCATGCGATCCACGAACATCCCGTTCAACTCAGAGGCACCCAGCAAGTGGCCGAGTCGCTCGGCCGTGGCAGATCGCTCGAAGCCGACGCAGCCCAGCAGCACATCGGCTTCGATCACGTCGCCAGAGGCCAGCGCGACGCCGTGGGGCAAGGCGTGGGCGACCTCGCCCTCGATGACGGAGAGTTTTCCGAACCGCTGGGCGATGAAATACAGATCCGAGACGGGTGGGATGGTCTTCTGGCTGTACGTGGCACCATCGACGAGCTTTGCGAGCAAATCGGTGCGTCCGAGGGCTTCATAGGGCGCCTGCAGCGTGTCCAGCACATCCTGGCCCTTCCAGGCTAGGTGGTTGCAGATGCGCAGGCTGGCGATCTTCGGGGCCACGATGTTGACGCTGCGGGCCACGAGAGTCACCGACTCGGCCCCGTGCATCAGGGCCTCGCGGGCGTTCTCGATGGCGTAAGAGCCCATGCCGACGATGACCACCTTTTGGCCTTCGAAGCACCGTGGATCGAGATCGTCCCCGATGCCCTGGGCGACGATGCCTTCGAATTCTGCTTCCCGGGGGATTGGGAGAGGCCGTGGCCGAGTCAGGGTGCCGGGCAGGATCGCCACACCATCAAAGCGCGATTGTGACGTGATGCCATCGCGGTCGAGGTGCAGTGTGCAGCCCTCGGCGTCCCGCTCGATGTGGGCCACCTCGGTCCCGAACTGAATGCGCTCGAGGATCCCCGTGGACTGGGCAAAGGCATGGGCCTCGGCGAGGATCTCGTCTCTGGGGGTGAAGTTGGTGGGGCCGTCTTTGGTGGGCCGTGACCAGAAGCCATAGTCCGAGGCGACCATCTGCACGCGGCTGTTTTGATTGGCGTAGGTGCGCCATACGCCGCCGAGGCTCTTGGCTTTGTCGAAGATGATGATCTCGTGGCCCTGACGCTGTATGCGCTCGGCCCAGATGAGGCCACTGAACCCGGCGCCGACGATGGCGATCTTCATGGCTGCACTTTGCCCTGAAGGTGAGCCGCTTCTGCCAGAATGGCTATGAGGGGGTAACCCAGACAGAGGAGGCGCATGTTGGACTGCTCCATATTGGTTCAGATCCTGGTGCGACAACGTGCTGTGAAAACCGCAGAATATGGCCTGACTATTTTCGAGGGGGATGCCAGATCATGAGCAGGGCTACCTATGAGATGAGCAGGGCTGCCTATGAGAGAGTAGTATGTGTAAATGGTGTATCTGTGTTGTTGTACGGGCTGAGCTGCTCTATGTCGTCGAGCGCATCTGTGCTCGGATCTGACGTTCAGACAACAAGTAGTATAGCCAGTCAGTCATCAGTGGGTCATACAACGCTTCGGCTCCCACCTCTGCTGTCTCTTTGTCAGGTTGCCTGAGCCTGAACTTGAGGCCGCTCAGCGTCTCAATCCAACGGGCGACGAGCGATTCTGGATTGATGATGAGCTCGTCAGGCTCAGGGCTGTGTTCAAGGTCTCGAGCAACGCCACGCAGACTGTTGGTGACCAATGGGGAGCTGTGACGGACCTTGACGACTTGAGGTGTCTCTCCAAAGGCGTCATGCACTTTACCACCCATGGCGAGAATCAGGTCTGGCTTGAGCACATCAAGTTCCAGGTCTACGTATCGTCGAGCATATTGGAATGCGTCTTTGGGCGGGTTCTGATCTGTTCCGCTCTTGGTCTGATATGACCATTTTACAAAGTTGGTGAACACTGCGTTCGAGGTCACGCACCCCACTGACTGATGGAATCCTCTCGACTCCAATGTGCGCAGAGCGAACCCGGTCAGAATCTGGGCGTGCAGTGTCTGCCATGGTCGTATACCGAGGGTCCTCTCCTTGCTCTCCCATCTGGCGTAGAGCCGGCGTGCGCCCTTGTCTTTTGAGCTGGCGTACCTGCGCACCTCGGTGCGATGACCTGCCAGGTTTTGAGCCATGCTGTAGAAGGCGACACGGGGTCTCCTGGGGTTGTCGTCGTTCAATGGGTAGGCTTCACCTACAAAGGGCAGATAGGATCTCAAGCTTGGCCCGATGAGGTTCTCGGAGGGACGCCCTGAATCTAGTCCTTCGAATTGCTTGGCCAATGAGCTGAGCGCCTCGTGCATGGACTGCGCCTTAGAGCATGATGTGGAAGAAGCTTAAGGAGCGCAGAAGCGCCTGAAGGACAGACTCTGAAGAAGCACTGAGCATGGAGAGCGATGTTTTATGGAGTAGGGGGCCTACTGCCCAATCCCATATTTCTCCAGCTTTTTTGCCGACGGGTCGCAGGTGGGGAAGGCAGCCCCATAACCCACCGAAATCAGGTATTCCCGACCGGCGCAAACCGGCATGAAGTGGCGTGAACAAGCCCCATCTCGTGGACACCATGTGGACAAGGCGTGGACGAGTTGGTCGCCGAAGTGATCGCCACCGCAGCCAATGCGGGTCGGGATCGAGCGCACCGGCATCCGGCAGGCGGACATCACCCGCCAGGAGTACATCACCTGAGCCCGGAACACGCAGATGATGTCCTTGCGCAGCCTCCCCGCCGACCTCAAGGCGATGCTCCTCGCCGAGCACGAGGAGGCCGAGGGCTGGAACATCCGTCGGGCGCTGCGGAAGGTGCGATGAGCACCGACTACGGGAAGGCGATCAGGTCCATCGCCTTCAATTCGCCTTCCACTGCCTCAAGCTCTGCCCGGAGGCGTTCGTACTCCATGACCTCATCGGCGTGGGCTGTTCGCACTGCTGTCCGGCATTCGTCGAAGGCTCCCTCAACTTTTGCCCAGTGCTCATGAAGGAGCGGCGTGAGCCAGTCCTTCTTGGTTGCGTGGGCATCCTTAATCCTCGCCATGTGAGCCGCCACCCCAGCATCCGAAGTTGGCAGCATCTCTTCGACAGCGGCAAGGGTGCGGTCAGTCAGTAGGGGGCACAGGACCAATCCTTCACCCTCGGCGTGCCACTTCGTCCGTTGCTCCACGTTGAAACTGTCGATGACCGGAGGGGCATGTTGCTGTCTATTGCGGAGCGCCAACATGATCCTGTAGGGCGACGACTTCTTCATGTGATCCGCCCGCCTGTGAACATCTCTGAGCAGACCCGGCGAGAACGTGGCCTTGCCGTTGTTGTATAGGAAGTCCCGTCCAGCCGAGACGCTTGCCAAGTAGTTCCCGAAGTGGAAGAGCACATCGGCTCGCATGGTCACAATCTGCTGGCGGATGTTGCTCGGATCGGGTGAGAGGGCGTCCAGCAGCAGGTCACGGTTTCGCAGCATCCACGCCAACTGATCTTCGGCAGCCCAGAGGAAGTCGAGGTTCTCGAAGCCGCTGATCAGCCGATCACGGATCGCAGCCTCCCGCTTCATCAGTTCGGACACTTTCGTGTAGTCCAACAGCGGCTCGGCCATCAGGAGCTTCGGTTCCTCCTCGTTGCCCATCGTCCCCCCATGTTTTAGTTCGGCCCCGTGCGGGTTGGTCTCCCAGAACCGCAGAGAGCCCAACTATGCTACACAAGGCCCACAACACCAAGCCCAGCCGACCCCACCCCACCTCTACCAAAGATCACCGACCGCATCATCGCCGCCCTCGCACAGGCCACAGCAACGTAGGCCCGCCCTTGGAGCACAGCACGAGAGCCTGGCCCGCAGCGCAACGGCTCGGCAGGTCACGAACAACGGTTCAATGTTTGAGAGGGGCCTCTGAGTACGTAGTTCCAGGCACTTAGCAGGGATCCTAAACCCCAACCCCAGCCCAAAACGACCCCGTTCGACCCTCAATGGGGACAAAACCGGGGACAGCTCAGATCATGACGTTTAACCACTGGTGGCTGGGCAGGGAAGCTGTGAGCCACTGAGCAGACAGGGGCTCAACCTCAAAGAGCCTAAGACCCCATGATAGCTGGCTACCGGAAATCAGAGTCTCGTCTTTGATACCAATCACCCCAGCCGTCGAGTCAAACCGACAAGCACCTTCTCGCAGATGCTCAGCGTCTCGTCGGAGGGCTCTTTTCCTTCACGCCACGAGTCCACCAGTGACATCACCACAGTCGCCTTTTCCTGGTGCGTGAACTCACCCCAACCACTCTCTTTGTAGATAGCTTTCAGGAACTGGACATTGTTCTTTGCAGCACCCGCTTTCGCCTTTTTGGGTTCGGCGCCCTTCAGACTCTCCACTGTCGCCAGCAGCTCATCCCGGGTGATGATGTCCTCAACCTCCACGCCAGGCTGACCCAAGAGGTCGCCATCGGACATCAGAGCCACTGCACCATCTTGTGGTAGAAGCTCCTTCTTGAGGGTGGTGGCCTTGTTGAGCCCAGCCTTGTCAGCGTCCAGGAGGACAACAAGGCTACGACTGTCATCGTCAGGCCGGGCAAACATGGAGACCAAGGGCAGCATGTGGGAGGTGCCCCCAGCAAAGAGAATAACGACATCATCGGGCAAACCGGTTCGGCCCCGCTTCACCAACTCGGCTGACAGTGCCTTGAGCAACCAGTAGTCGGTGATCCCCTCGACGATCAGGGTCTTCTTCCCGAGGAAGAGGGTCTGCGCCAGCTCGTACCCGAGTGCTGCTTGCAGCGGGAGGACCGTTGCCCTATCCCCCATGGGCTCCGTTCCATGCGACACCTTGGTGTGGCTCCGATCGCCCTCCTCTGCCGCCACCAGGTACACCGTTCTGACATTGTCCAGGTTGGCGGGATCCACCAGGAACGGGGAGTGAGAGGAGTACATAAGCTGGTTCTTCTTCGACACCTCCTGGAAGAACCCCAGCAGCTTCTCCTGGGCCGTGATATGGAGATGGAGCCCCGGCTCATCGAGTAGGAGTATGGCCCCTTGGTGGGCTCGCTTCGACTCGACCAAGAACGTCAAGTAGAACGAGAAGAACCACTGAAAGCCCCTGCTTCGCTCCTGAAAGTCGATGGACCAGGGGTTGAGATTGTCGGAGACCTTGAGGACGAGATCCTCGCCATCGGCATCGAACTTGAGCTGATGCTGCCGCTGCTGGGGCCACCACTTCTTCCAGTCGCCGCTGAGCCCAAACGAGGCCGACTCAAGCAGCGTGCTTCTTTCCTCCTTCCTGCGGTTCACGTCCTCCTGGGGTTCGTTCTGCTGAGCCGGACCCCCCAGCGTAAGCAGCTCCTTCGGATCCAGCCGTGCCCACTCGAACAGCGCCATTCGAGTCCGAGCCAAGCGGTCGTGCGGTGTCCGGGCAACTTGCCTAAGATGCTCTGGAAGGTGGATACGGGTGCCGAGCACGCCGTACTCATCGAAGTAGATGAAGGCAGGCTGTCGGTCCAACAGCCAGTCATTGACTGCCGCTCGGTGCTCCTCCTTGGAGCGGTACCCCGCCAACGCTTCAAGCTGCTCGGCGGTTTCGGTTCCGCCCAGTGCATCATGGTGGGTGCGAACTTGCCGAACGAGGGCAGTGCTGGACAGCCGTACCGCCTCGGCATCATCTGCGGTAAGCGCCTCCGATAGCTGCTCCGCATATTGCCGGACCGGAGCGAGTGGATCTGGCTGGCCCTCCTCTGGGACTTGGACCCTCTTATTCAGCTCCTTCAACGTCTTTAACAGAGACGTGGTGTCCATCTGCTCGAAGCCCACCTCGAAGGAGGCTGTTCGAGTTCCATCGTAGGCGGTCTCGATGCAGATGTCCGAGGGTTTCGTCCCGCCTACCTCCTCGGCGTAGGCTTCGACATCGGCGTCCTCGAACTCGTACTCCAAGCTCGTGACGATGGGGTTCGTGCCCCGTGCCCTCGTGTACCCCTCCTTGGGGTAGTCGTAGAGCATGTCGAACTCGACCTCCGACACGTTTCGGGACTTCCAGAGAGCCTGAAGAACGGCGGACTTGCCGCTCTCGTTTTGCCCCAGAAGGCAAGTGACGCTCTTCTTAACCTCGACCCTCCCGGAGTCCCGGATGGTCTTGAAGTTCTGAACTCTAAACGCTTTCAGCCGCATCTGCTCTCCCCATGCTTGTGCCCAGACGACCCGGCAATCAACCCGTTGTCAATACAACATCGCACCGCAACGGCTTGGAGAGTACACCACACCCTGACGGTAGGCAGCCTGTCCCCTGCATGGAGAAGGAAGCTACCATGCACGAGCCCATCCCTCTCTCCGACCTTACGCCCATCCTCAACGAATACCCCGGCCTGCAAAGGGTTTGGTTCATCCAGGGCCTTGCAGATGCCCTCGCCGTCCCAGTGATGGTCAGGCTGCCCGACGAGCCTTAGACCAACATCAAGTTGTTCGAGGAGGAGCTCGCAGAGATGACCCCCGGCTACTTGAGCTGATCGGGCGAGCACACCCGGAGCCGCCCCCGGTTCCGAGCTGCAACCTGCTCGACGTTGTACCAGATGCAGTCGTCGTCCTTGCAGACCTCGACCCACTCGCCTTCTACTCGGGTGACGGGGCCCACGGCGTAGCTGCTGGTGCAAGGACTGCTGTCGGTGAAGTAGTCACCGGGCTAAACGGGGTTGGGACTGCCGCTGGTACAGGCGGTCGCAATCGCAGCGGCGAAGATGAACCCAGCCCCCCACATTGTCTTCATCATGAGCTTTTTCTCCTTGTTCACGAGCCTCAGTCGAGGCGCAGGACGACCTTCTTGGTGTCCATGCCGAGGCGGACCCGAGACTTGGACTTCCCAGCCTTCTTCGGGACCCGCATGTTCATCTGTTGGGTCTCAACGCCGTCGCCGTCGTAGGTGGTGACAAGCACGAGAGCCGCCCGGAAGCCCCGCTTGAAGTCCATGGTGACGTGGCACATGCGCTTGTCCCTGAAGGGCTTGTCGCAGGTGATCTTGTTGATCGTGGCCACACCGGAGATGGAGGGGGTCAGCTCCCACTCAATGCCCACCTTCTTGACCTTGATGGTCTCGGCGGGCTCCTGGCCCACGTCCAGGTTGAACGTCTCGATGTCCACGCCCTGCTTCTTCAGGATCCCACAGCCCTTCTCGTGTCCAGCCTTGCAGGCTGCCACCATCGTCTTCAGGCCCCACTCCGGATCCCTTGGGGCGTCTCCAAGGCCGGTCATGGCGTAGGCCCCCGTCTGGAAGCACCCAGCCTGATCACCGAGCTTGCACGCCTTGTTGAAGTAGCCCAGGGCGGCCTCATGGTTCTTCTCGACGCCAAGCCCTGAGTGGCTCACTTCACCCGCCCAGCGGCACGCACTCGCCATGGACCTGTCCAGGCAGGACCTCGCCAAGAGCATAAAGCCGGTGTCGCCCCGCTCCTCGGCCACCCAATGCTGGCCGAGGATCACGCACGCCTCCTCTGACCCTCTGTGGCAGGCTCCACCCAGGAGCAGCTCTGCCTTCTCAGTAGGGCCGCCTCCCGGCTCCCACTCAGCACTGGCCGCAGCAAGGCAGGCTTCCGCCGTCTTCGTCCCACAGGGGTGATCTTCTTGTTTGGCCGCAGCCTCATCGGTCTGCCGATCGGTGGCCGTCTTGTTGGCGCACCCGTGAATGACGATGCCCCCCAACAGAGCCACGTAGATGATGTTCTTGCTCATACGATCTGGTCCTTCCTCTGAGGCCGACATAGCCACGACGACCAGAAATGATCAAGCTCAACACTTGACCAAAGTTGATATGGAGGGAGCACCCCTCACGAAGGACCTTTGACGCAGGAGGTCCTTTGATGCCCCGAGCACGCAAAGACAGAGAGCTGCTTCAGGCTGTAGGCGCACGGGTAGCCGCTGCCCGGCGTGATCGGGGTTTCACCCAGGAAAGTTTGGCTGAGGCTGTCGGGGTCGAGCCCGTGACCCTTTCACGCTGGGAGACCGGCGACAGGGCCCTCTCCCTCACTACCCTTGCTCGGGTTGCGGGGGCTCTCGGTGTTGGCATCGGGGACCTTCTCGATACGACGAGGGCCCTCCCAAAGATCGAAGTCGCTCCCGAATACTTGGAACTGGCCAGGACCTACGACGCTATGACTGAGCCTCGCAAAGCCCTCCTCCTCAAGCTGGCCCGAGAGCTGGCCAGGGGCTGACCCCGACCCCGGCGGTCACGGTTGGCGGGCCTCACGAGGCCCCCATACGGCCTCAAAACCTCTTGATGTCAGCTCGACGCCCAATATCTGGTTGTTGCCGGGCACGTCCTCATCCAACTCGACAGCCAACCTGATGAAGCCCCCCGTCATCAGGGACCCCTCGCCCTCGAAGTAGCGCCGCCAACGGAGGCGAGTATCGAGGCCCTCGGGATCCACCAGGGTGATCATGTCCTCTACGCTGGGGCTCACGGGCGTGATGCCCAGATGGTCGAGGGCCCTCTGAGCGATGCCGTGGCTGAGAGCCGCCAAGCCGAGGGCAGCCAAGATGAGGATCTCGTCGTCATCCAGGCCCTGCTCACGGCGCAGGTCATCAAGGGGCAGCGGGCAGCCTTTGGCCTCACGGTGGGCGGCGAGACGGGCCTCCACCTTACTGGTATGGGTCATCTCTGCGATCCAGAGATCCATGACCTTGTCCTCGCTCGGCGGGTTCTTCATCCAGACGACCGCTTTCCCTTGGCTGGCCAAACGTTGGCACCGGAGGTCGAGCAGGATCAGGCAGTCGTCCATGAACTCGCCGTTGCTCTCGTAGGGCTGACGCTGGTTGATGTAGGGCCTAACCTTGAGCAGTCCACGCCCATGTACCCCCACGGCCCACCCCACATCGAGAGCCACTGCTGAGGAGGCATGAAACGCTTCTTCAGCAGCGAGTTGGTCGCCGTCCGTGATGGCCTGCTTGAACCTCGTCCTGGCCTCGATGAAGCGGTCCTCACTCGACAGCTTGAAGTCCAAGGTGTCGATGGGCGGCGGGATCATGACGGTCGGCTCGATGCTCATCCGGGCCCGCAGCGTAGCCCCGATGGCGGTGTCCAAGTCGTCCAGGATCTTGACGCTGTCGTCGGTCATCTTCACGTCCTCCTTCGTCTCAACGCTCGTCCTGGATACTGGTCAGCTTCCCCTGGATTACCGTGCGAAGTCACAAAGCTGCTGAATCAAATATGGAGGCGGTGAGCAGGATCATCGTGAGCGAAGGTTCCAGTAGTCCAGCAGGTAGTGCCCTGTTGATCGGGGGGTCCTGGCTCCGGCGTCAGCGTGAGTCATGCTGCAAACCACGTATCTCTGTTTGAAGGTTTCGCCTTCTCCTCTCCCTTGAAAACCCAATGTTATTGGGTCTATCAGACTCCTCCAATCAACGCATAGACCAACCATAATGTAGGGATTCACAAATCCAGGCGATCCCCCTATTGACTGAACACCTGTCCACGTGGCGAGATAGTGACACAACCATCGACCTGGGGGGTCACATGAGCACAGACAACTTCTTCAACGAGACAACTCCGCAATCAACCGTAAAGGCTATGATCGTCGAGAACTACTTCTCAGCCTGGGCGAGGATCATGGTTGGTACGCAGAACCGCCCAGGCTACCGTGCCAAGAAGAAGATCGGCTACGTGGATCTGTTCGCCGGACCTGGGCGCTACAAGAGCGGTGCAGTTTCGACGCCTCTACGAGTGCTCCAAATGGCTTTGACAGAACCGGAACTCTGTGAACGGCTACTGACGATCTTCAACGACAAGGACGACGAGAACGTGCACACCTTGGAGCAGGAGATCGACGCCATTGAAGGGATCGACCGTTTGGCGCATAAGCCGCAGGTCTGGAATCAGGAAGTCGGAGACAAAATCGCAGCCGACTTCGAGAGCATCAACACCGTCCCACTCCTGGCTTTCGTTGACCCCTGGGGCTATCGGGGTCTGACCCTCCGTCTGGTCAATGCGTTCCTCAAGAGTTGGGGATGCGACTGCATCTTCTTTTTCAACTATTCACGCATTAACGCTGGTCTCAGCAACCCTTACGTCAAGGAGCACATGGCCGCTCTCTTCGGCGAGGAAAGGGCCAAACGGCTTGCGACCGAACTTGCCCCGATGGCTCCGGCAGCACGAGAGGCGACTATCGTGAATGAATTGGCGCTCGCCCTCCAAGAGCATTCAGCAGGAAATCAGCGACGCTATGTCCTTCCGTTCTGTTTCAAGACCGCATCCGGTCGCCGCACGAGCCATCACTTGGTGCTCGTGACGAAGAGCTTCAAGGGCTACGAGGTCATGAAAGATATCATGGCAAAGGCCAGCAGCTCGAACCACGATGACGTACCCAGCTTCACTTACAGCCCAGCAACCGGCCCTGAGCAGATGCTCTTGTTCAGACTTAACAGCCCACTCAACGCCTTACGGGGATCGCTGATGACCGACCTTGCGGGTCGCACTATGACCATGAGGGATATCTACAAGGAACACAGCGTAGACACGCCCTACCTGGCTCGGAACTACAAAAAGGTCCTTCGGGATTTGGAGGATGAGGGCGTGATCTTGACTAAGGGCCGTCGTAGCAACCGTGGCTTTGCCGACAACATCGTGGTGTCGTTCCCACCACGAAATATGGGAGCTTGAGCATGGCTCAGTCATCTATTGAGTGGACCGAATCCACATGGAATCCCGTGACTGGTTGCAACAAGGTCAGTCCTGGCTGTAAGTTCTGCTACGCCGAGGTGATGGCAAAACGCCTCAAGGCGATGGGTCAGGCCAACTACGTCAACGGCTTCGACCTCACAATCCAACCTCATATGTTGAACCGTCCACTGTCCTGGCGGAAGCCACGGGTCATCTTCGTCAACTCGATGTCGGACTTATTTCATGCGGATGTGCCCCTGGATTACATCCAGCAGGTGTTCGACGTAATGAAGCGGGCCCACTGGCATCAATTCCAGATCCTCACCAAGCGGGCCGAGCGTCTGGCGGAGTTGTCCTCGGAGTTGCCCTGGCCAAAGAATGTTTGGATGGGTGTGTCCGTCGAGACAGATGCCTACACCGACCGAATTGACTATCTCCGGAGGACGGGCGCTCACATCAAGTTTCTCTCGCTGGAACCCCTACTCAGCCCCCTCTCGAACCTCGATCTGAGCAACATCGACTGGGTGATCGTGGGAGGCGAGTCTGGCCGCAAGCCCCGCCAAATAGATGAAGCTTGGGTAACCGATATTCGTGACCAGTGCCTCCGTGCGGAGGTTGCTTTCTTCTTCAAACAGTGGGGTGGTACGAATAAGAAGAGGGCAGGGCGGACTCTGCAAGGGCGGACTTGGGACCAGATGCCTGGTGCCTCAACCCTTTGAAGCTGGGCCGATATCTGATGGAAGCCCACCCCCTGACTGATCTCTTCCCCACCGTGGGGCGAGACGATCTGCAAGTCCTCGCAGCCAACATCGTCGCCAACGATCTCTACCACCCCAGCCTCATCTACGATGACCAGGTGCTCAACGTGCGTAACCACCTCACAGTCTGCCAGCTCGCTGGGGTGGGGCTTCACTTCGAGATCGTCACCGGTACTTAGGCCGATGCTCTCGCCCTCTCGTTGATTCTGGCCCACAGGCGCCTCTCTACGGCCCAGAAGACTACTCTCATGGGTGACTCCTAAGCCTGATTAAGAAAAGGGCGCCAGAGGCCATCAGGGAGCCCGCAAGGACCTATCCCCTACAGGAGGAAGAGGAAGGCTCACCCTTCCCAGGGCCAGGGCATTCATCAACCCCTCGATGAGGCAGCCCACCAGCGTGGACCTCAGCGAATAGATGCACCACCCGTAATCAGGGAGCCCCCCGGGAGTATACAGATTGCGCTGGGATTCTCCCGGTGCAGGGACACTCACCGGGGACCAGACCAAATGCTCACCTTGCACGACCGCATCCATGATCTCACCGGGCACGACATCAACAGGGCAGCCAGCCTGAGTACCCAGGACGTACAGGGGCTCCTTCTTCAAGCCGCCGAGCACGACGCCAACGGCAATGCCCGCAGGCTGCTGGTCGCTGCCAAACTCAAACATCTCCTGGATGTCCATCGGGCGAGAGGAGGCCGGATGGCGGACTTCGTCCAGTCACAGCCCTTCGGCCTGGGTCGGTCATCGATCTACAAGTTCCTCGCCGCCTTCAAGGCGATCCAGGCAGCAGACGATATCCCCGACGATCTGCTGAACGTGCCCTTGGGTCAGATCCCCCACCGCTTGGGGCAACCCAGCAGCCCTCCACGCAAGACTCAGCGGACCATGGGCATCGGCGAGATCGAGAAAGCCATCCAGGTGCTGCATCGAGCCCTGGCAGACCAACTGAGAGCCCACTCCGAGGTTAAGGGGCTTGCCCAGCTCTACGAGGTCCTGGGTGACATCCTCCACCCACCCGCTGCCAACGATGACGATGCTGAGGCTGTCGACCCTCATGAGAGCGTCAAGAGTGCCCCACGGCCCCAAACTCCCCAGATCAAGTCCAGCCGGAAAGCTAAGATCAGCTTGATGCCAGGGCTCTTCCCCCAGCCGGGCGGGAAGAGATGCTCCGCCCGTGAACTCCTGGGCCGGATCGGCCAACTCGGGCCGGAAGAGGTTTTTGTAGAGCCCTTCCTGGGTGGTGGTGTGGTGGCCCTCAACATGCTGAGATGGGGCCTCGCCAGCCGTGTTCGACTCAACGACGCTGATGCAGCCGTGGCCGCCTACTGGACGGCGGTGATACGTCAGCCCGAGGCACTGGCATATCGCATCCATGGATGGGAGTGCAGCTTCGAGGCTGCCTGTCAGGCGATGAAAGCTCTTCGGGCTGGCACACTCGAAGGGGTGGACCTTGCCCTGGCGCACCTCATCTCTCGGAGAACCACCTTCAGGGCTCTTGGGCGTGCTGCCGGGAGTCCCTGCAAGAAGAACCTGGACATCAAGTGGAAGCCCGACTGTGACGTGGACAACCTGTGGGAAGCACACAGGGTCCTCAAAGGCCAGGTTGTGGGTGATAGATGTACATCCTCCCACGCCATCGACGTGCTGTCCGAGGGCGGACGCAAGTTCGCCTTCCTCGATCCGCCCTACGTCGAGCAGGGGCCTGACATGTACCGAGATCGGTTCTCCGTCCACGAGCATAAACGGTTGGCCCAAGCCCTCCATCAGGCCGATTACCCCTGGCTGGCCTGCTACGATGACGCCCTGCTGATCCGAAAGCTGTACGACGGGAGCGTCCTCGACAGGGTAGCGGTGTCGCACACCTCCACAGCGGTAAAGGGGGGCAAAGGCAAGACCCGCCGCCCTGAGCTGAGAATCTCCCACAGGGTTACGTCCTCAAGCTCTATCGAACGGTTGGCGGCGTAGGAGCTCATGTAGAGTCCCCTGGGCTCAGTGTGGGAAGATCTATGGAGCTGTGGACAAGGGGTGGGCAGACACAGGGGGCAGCTCAGGAGCCAGGAAGCTCATCAGGTCGTTGACGGACTTTCCAAAGCCACAGGCCATGACTCTCAAGGTCTGCTTGGCCAGGGTCTCGGAGATGATGCATAGGGTGACGGCCACCAGGATGCTCATCTCAGGGGCGCCCAGGCCGAGTTCAGCTTGCAGCAGTGCGAGCCCCAGCTCCACCCATTAGGATCGTGAAGATGAGCCGGGGGGCGTTCTTGCAACTTCTCCCAGGCCCGGTCCCCTCTGGCCTGCCAGTGCCTGGGCTTGCTCTCATTGAATTGGGCCTTCCGTAGGGCCCTCACCTCATCGAGCTGAGGGCCCTTAGCTTCGACTCTCAGCCGCTTGAACCTCAGTAGGTGAGCAAGTCGTGCTGTTACTCGGCGTTGGTCGTGAACGTCCATCAGGGCCTCCGTCTGGTGGGACAGGGGGGCCTACTGGCGACAGCGCCCTCGACTACCTTGGGATGGGCCGAGTCCCGGATTTCGGGACCTGCCGTCCGAGTGACGGGACACCCCTTCCCTGTCTCGGGATTGGCTAACCGAGATAGGCCGAGGGTGTCTTCTCAACGGGACCATATTTTCAAGTAGGGATCTCAAGTAGGGCTACCAAGCCAGGACCTAAGTAGGGCATCCAAGCTGGGGGGAGGATTGCTCCTTCGGGGAGATGGGTGTGGTCGGGGTTCATGAAGGGGATCGGCTACCCCTACCCCAAGAAAATCGCTCCGAGGGGGGTGTGCCTCGATGTCCACCGAGTAGGTGAGCAGGGGGCCGGGAATACCGGGTCCACCAACACCTACAAGGGGCCAAAGACCCCGAAGGAGCCCATCATGAAGGACACCAAGGTCATCTCTGTGAGGATGCCTGAAAGCCTGCTCGCCACCCTGGATGAGTTGAGTAAGATCGAGGCAGAGAAGATCGGCAAGGCCAGCGCCGTCAGCGTCAACATCTCCCGGTCGGCCATCGTCAACCAGCTCATCGAGCTGGGCATCGAGTGCTGGAAGGAGGCCCAGGATGGCTGACCAGAAGACCTACGCCTGGGGGGAGATCGTGACCCTGGGCAGCCTGCGGGTGGGCTCCACCAGGGAGCGGCTGATCCAATTCTACCGGATGCTCGGATCCCGGCCTGGCAAGATTACCATCTACACCCCCGAGCAGATCGCCAAGGTGATCGGGATCGACGACACTAAGCGAGAGTCGGCTGCCCGGAAGATCCAGAAGGTTAGGAGCGAGCTGGTGGCCAAGGGCATCCTGGAACGGGTGGAGGACCCCAGCCACCTTAGCCAGGACGACACGCCCATCTACTCCTGGCGGACCGTGGACCCCGAGCTGGATGCCGAAGCCTTCGAGATCCTGAACCGTAAGGCTCCCGCCTGGCGGCAGTACATCATCCAGGGTGAACAGGCCTACTGGAACCTGCGTGCCCTGGTGGACAATATGCCGAGCGTGGCCATGCTCACGTACAAGGACGATAGGATGGCTTGGCACGACGCCTTCCCCGAGCTGGTGGATTTCAAGAACACGGACATCATCAACCTGTGGGCGAATAAGGTACCCAGGGCGATCCGCAGCAAGAAGCACCCTCTGGCCTCCCGGCTGGATCACAGGGGTAAGTGGGTCGGGATCGAGGACGAGGACATCCGCCTGCAAGTGGCCCTGTTGGGCATCGACAAGCTGATCCAGGATCGGCTGTCGGGGAACCCGAACTGGGTCGAGACTATCGAGAGTCCTGTGGGCTGGCTCCTCTCGACCCTGGGCAAGGTCGGTAGCCCCAAACACCCTGACTGCGATCCGAAGGTCACGGCGTCCCAGGTCGAGCAGTTCCTCATGGAGTGGCAGGGCTGGTACCTCACTGACTTGGCCAACGAGGCCCTGGAAGACCAGACCCCCGAGCGGTTCAAGAAGACTGACGAAGAAGGCGAGGAGAGCCTCGATGAAGGCCCCGAGGGCTTTGCAAGGGACAAGATCCAGGGTGAGCCTGAGAAGGCCACCAACACCACTGCTGCGCCGCCTGACAGGGACAACCATCTGAACTATGAGGACAGTGGTGAAGTGGACATGGACGACATCGAGAGGGCTTTGGGGGAGATCATGTCGCAGGATGACTGAGGGGGGGGTCTGCGGGAGCCTTGGCTGGGTATTACAAGTGAGGCCCCGATTTTCGGGGCGAACACCACGGCGGAGGTCACCATGCCCACCATCGAGATCACCCTGACGGCTGACCAGAGCGTGCGGTTCGACGGCACCAAGATCGTCATCACCGACTTGGCCGTCACCAAGCCTCCCGAGATGAGCTTCAATATCGAGGCCCAACCTCTGTTGAGTAGGCCCTCGAAGCACCGCAAGACCCGCAAGCATTCCCTGGCCCTGGCCACCCGATAGGAGGTCCAGAGTTAGGCTCTGAGAGGGCCTGACAGATCCTCTTGGAGTCCGACGACCACTTTGACATCGAGGGTCACAGCAGGGTCTACAACGGCCCACAAAGCCAGGGAGGCTGCGTGTTCCTCCTGCTGAATGAGGTGGGGCAGCCGATCCACGACAACTTCCAGGTAGTGACGGTTTTTCATATTGGCCTCCTATCCCTTGCGTCCTCATAGGACGACCACCTCGATCATCGAACCCGCACGCAAATCGAGATCGGGCTCTCGGTCATCGAGACCGAAACCATCAACGGGGGTGGTGAGGGTGAAGGTGAGCCCGAAGTGTGGGGCCTGATGCCCATCGGCAACGGGTCCAGACCCCTGGGGGTTGGGACGGGTTTCCTGGCCCGGCTGGCCGCCTGCCCAGCTTCGGGGGTCATAGGGTCCCAGCAGCCCCAACCAAGATACTCACCCCACCAGCGCCCCATCACAGCCCGACGCAAGCTGCAGCGTTGATCACGAACAAATGCCTGTGCCGGATGTAGCTCCGAAGCAGCGTCATAGAGTTGTGCCCCGTCTGGTTCATGATCGCCATCTCACACCGCCCGGCCCTAGTGGCACGGGCTACCTGAATCAGGCAGGCCGGGCTGCCCCAGCCTTCGAGGTCCAGCGCCTCAAGTGATCTGCAAAGGTCTGGCTGACGCCGTCCTCGTGTCGGCCAACCACCTGAGCGAATTCCTCGAAGTCGATCACGTTGTCGTCCCCCACCTCCTTGGTGGGCTGGATGTAGATCACCTCGATGTCAAACTCGCCGGGCCCCACGGTAACCCTGCTCTTACGCAGTAGCTCCCCCAGCCCCGACCTCCCCTTCGGAAAGATGAAGTCCATCAGTTCAGCGTGCAGGGAGAGGCAGCCGTGATCAGCCAAGGCTTGGAGCAGATGGGCATACTTTTGACGGTACGTAGATTTGGTAACCAGCACGATCTCGATGAGGCCCTCAAGGAGCGCCGATATTCCAACCTCCTTAGCCCGACGCAGGTAGTCGTCCTGTTTGTCCCTACGGCTCCCGATATCCGTCTTCAACTCGACCATGTAGAGCTTGCTGCGGTCTGCGGCAAAGGCAACGTAGTCAACCTGTACGGAGTGCCCAGTCGACTTGTGGGACCCGATTAACTCCCTCTTGATGGGGAACTCAGGCACGAGGCTCGGGCTCACGGGGACTCCCGTGACCTCCTCCAAGACCTCGACCAAGTACAACGAGAAGAAGATGTCAGCCCGACGCTCAAGCTGATAGGCGGGCAGATGCCGCCAGCGATCCATATGGCTAAAGAGCTGCTCGATGCGATTCATGCTGGCAAGCATAGGTCGATGTTGAGCAGTTCCGCCACGACAGCTTTCGAGCTGGGTGTCCCTAAGCCCTACAACTCGATGTGCCGGGCGGCGCACTCCTCAGCCAGGGCGCCCTCCTCGATGTACCCCTTGAGGACCCGACTCCCCGGGCTGTGGCCCGTGGAGCGGGAGATCTCGGCCTCGCTGGCCCCGAGCCTGGAAGCCTCCGTGCAAAAGCCCCGGCGCAAGCTGTGCCCGCTGAATAGTGAGGGGTCCAAGGAGGCCCTGGCTGCCAGCCTTTGCACCATCCTTGCGATGCCCCGCCCTGAGAGTCTCTCGAAGCCTCTGGCTGCCCGGTCGAGGCGGATGAAAAGGGGGCCCTCCTCGTCTCCCCGGATCACCAACCAAGCTCTGAGGGCCCTCACAGGACAAGCCTCCTCCCGAGCTTGATAGGGGGCCAGCACGTCCCGCCCTCGGCCGAGCTGATCGGTCTTGCTGCGACGGAGATGGAGTATCACCCCCTCTGGCTCGAAAGTGATGTCCCCGAGGTCCAGGGCGGCGATCTCTGAGCGTCGGAGACCGGTGAGGAACCCGAGCAGCAGGATCGCCCGATCCCTGGTATCGACGGGCAGGCCCCCGAGTACATCCAGGCAACGGCGAACGTGAGACACCCGCAGGGCCTTCTTGGGGGACCTCCGCTCACCCTTGACCCGAGCGATCCCGGCCATCGTGAGCCGCACTGCCTCATGCGTGGTGGGGCTGTCGAGTCCACGGACCTTGTGGACGACGGAGATGGCGGCCAGGTGCTTCCGCAGCGTCTGGGGCTTGAGCGAGTCAGCAGAGTCAGCCACGTAGGCCGCCACCGTCTGTGGGGAGGCCGGTAGGGCCGGGAGAGACCTCATGGAGCACCAGACCTCGAACCTGGACCACGCTGACTTGTAGGTCCGCAAGGTTGAGTCGGCCCTTGAAGCCTTGGCGTACTCTCGTGCCTTCTCTACGACCTGTGGGCTGAGCCCTTGACGAGGGCCCCCTTCGAGGGCCTTGCCGGTGGTGGTGTCAGGGACCTTGTCTTCGGGGACCTCGGTATGAAGCCCCTCTTCATAGGGGACTTCACCCTTTGGGGGGCTTGCTCGAACCAGCAGTTGGTTGCCCTCTCGATCACCCCTGATCTTGCCATCGTCCATCTCAACCTCCATGGGGCCGAGAACATCCACTTCTCGGCCCCATGGATACTGGGCAGCGGCCCGTGGATTACAGGGCCCTGATGGTCCCCTCACCGGGGCATCCGAAACCGCTCGGAAAACTTCCCGGGGCCCCCAGGCGATCCAGATCTCGGATGTAAGGTCCGCACCCAAAAAGCCAAGGGCTGAGAATCCGGTTTGCGGAAGACGGCTTTTGAGGCTGTGGCGAGGTTGCTCATACCCATCTTCAGTCCCATCGAGGCGTCGCCCAGAGCGTGCAGAACGGGGTCAGCCACTTTCTTCGAGGAGGGCGTAATCAGAGAGGTCGAGATCAGTATGTAGTGTGAACCCAAGGCCGCCCGGCTGACGCCATCCCAGGTCTGAGGAGCACGTAGCCAGTCAAGTAGCCCGGTTTCGCTGGAAGGCCCCCAAGATGGTCGAGGGGGGTCGCCCTTCCTGTGTATAGGAGTGGTCTCGATATAAGCGGCGATCACTCCATCAACCTTCCTCCTATCGAGGCTGTCATGCAGACACTCGCAACTAACTCGGAGGTCGAGAAGTTCTTCGGGATTGCACCCAGAACACTGCGGGCGCTGTGTGTTGACTCTCGGCAGGCAGGGATTGAGATGCCATCTATAGGTATGGGGCGTCTTCGTCGGTGGACGGGTGGGCCGGAGTGCTGGATGGCATGGTACGACAAGGTGGTAGCATGGCGAGCATCAGGAAGCGTGGCAGCACCTATCAGGTCCGCTGGCGGGACCTTGAAGGCATCGAGCGGGGGCAGAGGTGCCCGGACCTTCAGACGGCGAGACGGGTCAGGCTCGAAGTTGAGCAGGCACTCGCAGTTGGCAAAGACTGGCGACCCCGAGATCGTGCTGATCCACCCAGCCTCTCTGAGGTCTTCCAACAGTACCTGACCGAGATCGCCAGAAGGGTCAAGGACACTACCGCCGAGCAGTACCGTATTGCCCTTCGGCTCTTCTTGGTTCACCTGCGCCAGGAGAAGCCCCAGGGTACCCTTCAACCGGCGCTGCTTAAGGATGAGGTGTTGGGGACCTTCTTTGACAGTCTCCTGTCGACCAACAACCGATCCAGTGCCGCTGATGCCGTTCGGCACGTCCAGAGGGCTTGGCGCTGGGCCTACCGAAAGAACCGACGCTTCGGCGGGAGTGTGCCGCCGCCTGAAGAGATTGAACTGCCTCAGCGAGAGATTCTCCTGCGACCGTGGGCTCCTTCGTGGAGCATGGCAGACGAAGTCATCTGGGCGGCTTGGTCGGCCAAGCAGGCCAAATGGTACGGCGACTTCCTGGCGCTGCTGCGGTACACGGGACTCCGAAAGTCGCAGATCATGAAGCTCCGCTGGTCCGATCTCGACTTGACGAACTGTCAACTCTACATTCGCCCCGAGCTGGGAAAGTCCAAGCAGGAGGCCCGTGGTAGGACGATCCCGGTCACGCCTCACTTGGTCGAGTTGGTGAGTGGCTGGGATCGCCACAGCGATTACCTCGTGGCCACGGACAAGCCACAGCGGCGGATCGATAACATCACCCTTCGGAAACGGTGGGAGGCGGCAGGGATTGAGCCGGAGGATCTGCGGCAGCCCACACACTCATTCAGGAAGATGATCGTGTCGGAACTGAGGAAGGCCAGGGCGGACCCGATGGCCGTCAAGGCTCTGGTCGGCCACCAACTCGACATGACCGCTGACGTGTACACCACGTTCGAGGCGATGATGCCACTTATGGAGGAAGCCGTCGGGCACATCCCAAAGATTGGTGCCGGAGACAGCAACCTCGTACCACTTCGTGGACACCTCGTGGACACGAGGTCCAATGCCGGTGGCTAAGGCTCTGAAATTACTTGCCTACGAACCGATACCGTATTTTTCCAGCTTGTAATACAGCGCGCTCGTCTTGATCCCCAGCAGTCGGGCGCACTCCGCCTTTACCCCACCCGCCTCGTCATAGGCGCGTTGGATCAGCTGCTTCTCCAGCCCGTCCAGGATCTCCGGCAGTGGGCGATCGTCGTCCGGCAGCATCAGGTGGTTCCCCGAAGGTGCACCCGTGATGTGGGCCGGCAGGTCCGACACCTCGATCGCCTCGCCGTCCGTGAACACCAGCGTCTGCTCGATCACGTTCTCCAACTCCCGCACGTTCCCCGGCCAGGGGTAACCGCGCAGCGCCTTCACCGCGTCTTCAGAGATGTCTTTCGCCGGACTCCCAGTGCGATCTCGGAGCTTGGTGATGAAGTGGCGGGCCAGCAGGGCCACGTCGTTTGCGCGGTCCCGCAAGGGCGGCAGCGTCAGCGGGATGATGTGCAGGCGATAGAACAGGTCTTCGCGGAACTCGCCGGCTTCCACCAGAGCCTTCAGATCCTTATTCGTCGCTGAGACCACCCGCACGTCAACCTTGACCGTGTCCTCGCCGCCCACGCGCTCGAACTCCCGCTCTTGCAGTACACGTAGCAGCTTCAGCTGAATGCCAGGGGAGATGTCGCCGATCTCGTCGAGGAAAATCGTGCCGCCGTCGGCGAGCTCGAAGCGGCCCAGCTTGCGTTTGTGGGCCGAGGTGAACGATCCCTTCTCGTGGCCGAAGAGCTCGGACTCGAGGATGCTCTCCGCCAGGGCGCCGCAGTTCACCTTTACGAAGGGTCCGCTCGCCCGGCGGCTCGCCATGTGCAGCGCCCGGGCCACCAGCTCCTTGCCCGTGCCCGACTCGCCGTAGACGTACACCGTGCTGTCCGTGGGGGCCACGCGCTGAATCGTCTTGAGCACCTGAGCCATGGCGGGGCTGTCGCCCACCATGCCCTTCACCGGGCCCTTCGCCGCCCCCTTCGGGGCCACGTAGCGAGACTCCACCTCTTCTCTGAGGATCTCGTTGTGGCGTTCGAGCTTCTCCCGCACCTGGCGTTGCTCGATGACCGAGAGGGCCGCCTTCACCTTCATGCGGAGCATCTCGGGGGGGAACGGCTTGGTGATGAAGTCGAAGGCCCCGAGCTTCATCGCCTTCACTGCGGTCTCGATGGTGCCGAAGCCCGTGACGATCATCAGCAGGGCGTCAGGGTTGATCTCGCGGATGCCCTCGAGCACCCCGATGCCGTCGACGCCCTCCATCTTGAGATCGCTGATCACGAACTCTGCGGGCTTCTGCTTGAAGAGGTCGAGGCCGGCGCGGCCGCTCGAGGCGGTGAGGACCTCGTGGCCCATGCGGCGGACCGTGTGGGCGATGCCCTCGCGCATGGTGTCGTTGTCGTCGATGACCAGGATGCGTGCCATGTTCCCTCAGCTCGGCAGATCGAATGCTGAGCAGCCTACCTCACTCGCAGGTGGTCGTGTAGGTATCGAACGTGTGTCGGTCGATGACCTCGTCGTCGATGAAGTCGGAGCTGTAGAGCAGCCGGAACACCCAGGGGCCCTCGGAGCCGGTGGTGAAGGGCAGGAATCCGAACTGCTCCACCTCGCTGGCACGCTGTGGATCAGCAAAGTCGCTGGCGCTCAAGCGGCCGAACCAGTCACCGTCGGCGCTCAGGTCGTGGCTGTAGATGCCCAGGACCTCTTCGTTGGAGCTCTGCCCGTCGAAATCGTTCACATAGCCCAGGGTGTAGGCCAGCGGCTGGTCTGCGACCACCAGAGCGCCCTCGGACTCTCGGGCCCCGGGGAGGCGCAGCCAGCCCAGGCCCTCGCGCCAGGTCTCGAGCCATTCTCTGATGGGGCCGAGCAGGCGCAGCACCGGGCCGCCAGGCTCCACGGGCAACATGATGGGGGACAAACGATCGACGTCGGGGATCGAGGCGTTGAGCGCCTCCACGTCGGCGAGGGTGATGGGCGTCACCTCGCCGTCTTCCACGTCGAAGACCTGGAACGGGTAGAGCACCTCGTTGTCTTCGGCATTGCTCACGGCGCCGAAGCGCACCCACCGCTGCTCGTTCTCGAACTCCGAGCGGCGAATGCGGCGGTGAGTCAGCCAGAAGAAGCGCTGCCCGTCGGGGTAGTCGGTGGCGGTGACAATGTCGGCGCGGATCGGCTCGCCTGGGGGCTCGGCGTACAGGTCGAACTGCACGTCGCGGTAGTCGCTGTGGCAGAAGAAGCGCGCCACGCCACCGCTGAGGAATTCGATGTCGAGGATGCGGCTCACGGCGAACTCGCTGCCCTCGAACTCGGGGCAGGGCACCGCGCGGGTCTCGATGTCCCACGTGTCACCGTTGAGCTGACCCCAGAGGACCACTGGATCCCCCTGATCGCCGTCGAGGCTGTGGCCGATCAGGCGGGTGCCCGTGTCGTCGATGCGCAAGAGCTGTGGTCGGGCTGCGTTGTCCCACTGGCCCAGCAGGGTCACGTCGTTCGAGTCGCGCATCACGGACATCAGCAACATGAAGCCTGGCTCACGGGGGTTGTTCCGATCCCTCGAGGGGATCGCCACGAGGGCCTCGTTGCCATCTGGCAGCGCCACAGACTGGGCGTTGCCGTCGAAGGTGTTCGTGGAGAGGCCGCGGGTAAAGGAGGGCGAGACCACAGGTGTACTGCCGAGGCAGCACAGACCGTTGCGAGACTCACCATCGCCATCCTGATCAGCGTCAGTACAGTCCTCCGGCTGGGGATCTGGGGCGCCGTTGCTGTTCGTGGGGGCCGTACCGAGCACCTCGGGATCTTCCACCGTGTCCACAGGCACGAGATCCATCACGCCATCGCTGAAGATCACCACCTGCAGCTGGTCGCCACCGTCGCGGCGGAGCACGCTCAAAGGGTTCTCCACGGCAGAGACGTCGATGCGTCGGGTCTGATCACCCTCGAGGAGCAGAAGGCGGGGGCTGTCGTCGCCGGTGCGGTAGAAGACCACCCAGGCGCCCGGGTTCAAGCGCTGGATCGGTGACCAGTTCTCTGTGGTGAGATCATTGTCGATGAGCTGCACCAGGCCATCTCGGTTCGCCGCTGAGGCTGCGTCGCCTTCGGGAGCCTCCACCTCGCCTGGCGTGGCCCGCCACATGCGCGGCCCCTCGGATACGCCGGGCAGGGTGCCGGTGAAGGTCAGCTGGTTTGTGTCTTCTACGAGCAGCTGAGCACCGCTCCGGTGCTCACAGCGCCAGCCGCCGGAGACCTGAGGGGTGGTGATGTCATTGTCGAGCACCACGCAGTGATCATTCCCGAGGGCGAAGACATAGCTGCCCAGGGCGTAGACCGCCCCCTCGGGGAAGCTCATGCCTGACTGATCGTCTTCAGGCTCGGCCGTGGTGTTGTCGCCGGCGCGGATGATCTGCCAGGCCACCGGAGGTTGCCGGTTACGGCCGTTCTTGTCGTCCTCTGCCCGGCGGCCCACCACGAGGATGTAGTTGTTCACCGTGTCGTAGGCCACCCGGATACGGGGCACGTCACCGTCGTAGAAGGTGTCGCCGACGATGTCGAGGGTGATGGTCTCGCCGTTCTCGATGTCGTGGGCCCGGATGTATCTGGGCGAATCGTCGTCGTCCGGTTCGACCCGGGGGCCGTCGGCGAGGAAGATGTACCAGGGCCGGCCGGACTGGTGCACACCCTGCAGACGCTGGGTCAACTGATCTGTGGTCAGGTCTTCGAGGTAAGTCTCCACCTCGCCGAGATCAGGCTGAGCGCCATCAGCGAGGGCTGGCACTGTGCGGCCCTTGAGGCTCTGCTCCGCCTCGTCGTACCAGACGAGGCGGCCTTCGTCGTCGTCGGCGAGCACCGCGAGGTGCAGCGGATTGAAGTTGAGCGAGTCGTCGACGAAGATCTGACCCCCGCCACCGCCCGAACCACCTTCGCCACCGGCGCCGGCAGCACCACCGCCTGCCCCTGCACCACCACCAGCGCCGGCTGCGCCACCACCACCTGCCATACCACCGGCACCGCCAGCACCAGCAGCACCACCGGCCCCACCAGCCCCAGCGCCGCCATCAGCGCCGCCGAAGCTCACGTCGGGCAACATGGCGGCATCTCGCAGCTCGCCGAAGTCGGGCAGAGGCTCGAGATCGACAGGGTCACTGGGGCTACAGGCGAAGAGGCCCAGCATCATCAACCCTGCGGGGAGGGCGGCCTGGGTCAGTCTGTGTCGGTGGCTCATGGGTCGGTGACCTCGTAGAAGCGTGTCAGTCCATCTTGGCTCGGTTTGTACACAATGTGACCGAGCCGAATCTATCACGGCGAAATATGCGCCATTTTTGATGTGTGGTTGCCTCGGTCCACCTGGGGTGCCACCCTGTCACAGGGCGTCGAAGGTGGAGGCTCGAGATGCGGACCACACACATCGTCAGCATGGGCGCAGCGGTGGCGCTCACCGTCACAGCATGTGCTGCATCGGGCAGCAGGGCCGTCATCGGTGGCACCCTCGCTCTGGTGGTCATCGGCGTCGTGTGGGCGCTGCAGAAGAGAAACACCTCAGATGATCGAGAAAAAAACCCTCGAGAGGCCCAATCGAAGCCTGCAGGCAGCCTAGTGCCACCCACGAGCACCAACAATGGCGCCTTCGATCCGTTGAAGGAGAGCGAGCGCCAGCTCAGAGAAGCACGCGCCGCCGACGGGCAGCCTGATCAGGAGAACCAGGGCGAGGATGGAAACGCTTCCTCGACGGACTCGGAAACTGGCAAAACCGCTGTCGTGCCCTCTGATGACCCTCAGGAGAAGCCCGGGAAGGTGGGCGACACTGACAAGGACAACCCCGATCAGGACAACCCCGACGAAGGTGACGCTGGCCTGCCTGATGCGGAGCCACGTAAACCTCCACCGTTGATGCCGTGCCTCTCCATCCTCCCACCGAAGGATCCCCCCATCGGACCGTGCCTGAAGATCGCGCCGCCAGACGACGAGATCGACGGCAGGATCTGCCTGTCAGCCTTCGATGTGTGCCTGTCGCCCATGGAGCCCGAAGTAGGGCCCTGCTTGTCAGAGGTGCCCGAGCCCGACATCCAGCCTTGCCTGGAGCCTCCACCACCCCCAGATGATGAAGGGGGCGCTTCCATGCCGACCGAGCAGCACCAGCGACACGCCGCTCGGGCCGAGATCCTCGACAAGGTGCTGGCTCGGGCTGATTTACCCGAAGACGTCAAATCACGTCTGCGTCGGCGCTGATTGCACCCCAAAGCGACTGCACCAGCGGCGGTACGCCTCACTGAAGGCCGGGGCGTGTATATCGAACAGCTCAAACCCCGCGCTCACTGCAGCGGCCTCGAGTGCTTTGTGGTGTGCAAAGCCTGGATCACCCTTCGCCGTGCTGCGATGAGTCGTGACGGGCACCTGCGGATCTGTGATGGGGTGTATCTCCTCGTGCACGATTTGACACACCGCATGCTCGAGGGGGGCCTCCAGCGAGATCGCTACGCCACGACGGATCCCCAGCGGGTCGAGGGCGCCGCCACGGCCATGTAAGCCCAAGGCGTCGCAGTCCATGATCATCAGAGCAGGTGGAGTACCACCCCAGAGCGCGCGGCGACAGGCTTCGACGGCGGGTGCGCCTTCTGTGAGAAATCGCTGATGTCGAGGTGTAGACACGTCAGCGTCATGAAGACGTTCCACCTCTGGCAGCTCGATGAGCAACGCCGCGAGCAGGAGGTCAGCGAGGCGCCCGCCTGCGTCTGTTCGGGTAAATGACCAGCGATGGGCCTCCAAGCCAGTGAGCAGGGCTTCCACGCTCTGCGTCCAGTGGGCCAGCGCGTGTATCATCAGCCGGTCGGGTGGGGGTGTGCGGTGCCATGCGTCGAGCAGATGAGCGCGCCATGGTGCATCGACGTCTCGAGTGCGCAGGTCATAGAGGTTGGCGGCGTCAGCGCCGAGATCGAGGTGGCTGAGCACGTGAAAGAGCAGCGCCCCGTGGAGCGGCCGGGTGAGGGTGAGGCTCATCGTGCTGCAGGGCGGGCCACAGACCGTACTGGCTGATCGCGTATCCACCCCAGCGGACCGGTCAGCACAGGGGCGTCGAAGCGACCGAGCTGATGGGTCTCCACCATCTTCTGGCCCCCGTCACCAGGTCGGGCGGTGAGGGCCACGAGATCAGCGGGGCGGAATCGCGGGCCCAGGAGCGTCACCGCACGACCCTCGGGCACCAGCGTCGAGGTCAGTGTCTCGGGCCAGCGGGGCATCTTGGTGCCGATCCACAGGGCGTCGAAGGGGCGCTGCCCGACGAGCATCTCTGGCCCTCCGGTATGTACGCTGACTTGAGCCAGGGCGCCGAGGCGGCTGCGCACTTGAACCTGATGCCTCAGATCGGCGCCGACGAGACCTGTGACTTCACCCTCAGGACCCACCATCGCGGCCAGCAGAGCAGCCATATAGCCACTGCCGACCGTGGCGTCTGCCACGCGATCACCCGTGCTCGGCCCCAGGGCTTCGAGGGCCAGCGCCACGGCGAACAACCCCAAGGGCCAGCGTTCACCTTCATCGCCATGGAGCGGACGAGAGCGCAGATGCGCTTGGGCCTGCGCCGGTGACATGAAATCTTCTGGCGCCGTCACCAGCAAGGCATTGAGCACCGCCTCGGTGCGGATCACTCCACCCTCGAGCAGTCTGCAGATCGCCTGCTCGCGCTGACGGATCTGTGGATCCCGGACCTGCAGGCCCAAAGGGGCTGCAAGGGTGGGCTTGGCCGTCTCCCCGTGGGCGCGGCGGCGGGCCCGGGCACCCCATGAGAGCAGTCGGTCGCGGGTCTCAGCGCTCATGAGGCGGGCTTGCTCGTCGAGGCTGCGACGGAACACGCGATCCACGCTGCGTCCCTGGCCTCGGAACCTTGTGGCGATCTCGGAGATGAGGGGTCCGTAATGATCGTACATGAACCGCACCCGCGCCTCGAAGGTGAGGGTTGCGCTGGGATCGATGTGCTCGGCGCGGAACGGGCCGTCGTACCAGCTGCGCCACCACGTCGGGTGATAAAAGCGGGCGCCGTGGGTGCTCGACCATGACTGGAGCTGCTCGTGCACCGCCGCCCCGGGGTAGAGGCGGAACGGATCGATCGACAACCAGCCACAGGTCTCCTTCGCCGTCGTGAACAGCGAGGTCAGGAACCGGTGAGTCTCCGCCATGCTGTCGTGATCTTCACCGGGGTGCCCGACGATGATGTTCGCAGCCCAGTTCAGACCGTGGGCGCGGCTCAGCTGCGCCAAGCGTGTCAGGGCGCCGAGGTAGCGCTCTGGGGTGTTGCCTTTTTGCATGATCCCCAACATGCGTGGGCTGGCGCTTTCTACACCAATGCCGATGCTGAAGCGGGCACGCGCCAGCAGCTGTACATCTTCTTCGTCGAGGTCGTCTGAGCGGGTGAGGGTCCAGTACTGGCGGGGGAACAGACGGTGCTTCAGGATCCCTTCGAGCACCTCACGACGCCAGCGGCGCTTGAAGCCGAAGAGCGGATCGGCGAGGTTCACCACCCAGGCGCTGAGATCCGTGCGGGCGGCGAGGCGCCTCAGCTCTTCGATGGCGCGCTCGGGGCTGAAGGCGCGCCAGGTGTAACCGCTCTTGGCCCGCTCCATACAAAATGTGCAGTGATAGACACACCCTCGGGACAAATAGATTTGAAACTTGCGGCCCAGCTCGTGGGCTCGGGGCCAGTAGCGATCGAGCAAGTCCCAGCGATACGGAGGCAGAGTGTCGAGATCTTCGATGACATCTCTGCTGATGATGGGCTGCTCGATGCGGCCACCCCCCAGCAGGGTTTGCACGACACTGGCCAGAGAGCGCTCGCCTTCGCCCTGCAATACCGCGTCGAAGGGTGAGCCTTCGAAAACACAGTCCCGGGGCAAGGCGCTGGCGTGGTAGCCCCCTGTCACCAGCGGCACCTCAGGATAGAGCCCTTTGATGAAGCGCCCCAGCGCCATCACCCGCATGTAATCGAAGCTCGAATAGCAGGAGAGCCCGATACACACAAAGGGTCCCAGCTCGGCGAGAGTGCGGGCGAGATCACGATGATCTCCACCCTCATAGCCCAGGTCGAGGATCTCCACCCGTACCCCAGGCACGTGCTCGAGCAGGTACCCGCCAAGGCTCACGAGGTGAGGCAGCCCGAAGTCCAGATCGGTCCACTTGATGATGCCCGGTGAGATCAGCAATACCGCCGGCGCCCGGTGCGCACCAGATCTCAAGGGCGGGGCTCCTCGATGTGCACCAGAGGCTCGCCGGCGTCGATGTGCTGGGCGCGCCAGTGGGGATCCTGGAGCTGGCGAATGAAAGGCTCCACCGTGGTGAGATCGCCAAAGGCTGCGAAGCCGCTTTCTTTGCAGCCGCCCTGGCAACTGCGCTCGTACGCACAGCCACGGCACATGTCGGGCACCTTGTCCTTGAAGGTGTGCAGATAGGGATCCTGGTGGATCTGAGTCCAGTCCTCAGAGAGGGCGTTGCCCATGATGTGGCTCGACAGGTTGCACGACCGCACGTTGCCCAAGGCATCAACGACAATGTTCGGGCTGTGGGTGCCCACGCTGCAAAAGCCGAACTTCACCCATGTGTAGCGCTGAATGCGGATCAGACACGGCGGGATGGGCATGGCCGTGGAGACGTGAATGCCCAGGGCGGGCCCGAGACGCTCGGCGAGATCGAGGTGGGCTTCCACCTGCGAGACTTGAGGCAGCAGCCGAGGCAGATCGCGGATCGCCCACCCCGTGGGCGACATGCGGTTGTAGGCGATGGATCGTACGCCCAGGGCGCAGCACAGCTCCAACACCCCCTCGAAGCTCTCGTGGTTCTGGGCCATGGCCACGTAACAAACCTGTACGGGCACACCTGCGTCGCGCAGGTCGAGGGCGGCCCTGAGCGTATCATCGAAGCAGGGAGCGCCTTTGAGGCGGTCGTGCTCCTCGCGATCAGCGCTGAGCAGCGTCAGCTGAACCGAGGCCACCCCCCATTGTTTGAACAGCGCCGCGTTCTCTTCGGTGATGTGACTGCCGTTGGTGATGATCTGCACCGTACGGGCCAGCGCGCAGGCGCGCTCGATGATGGCCATTGCCCCTTTGTGCAGCAGGGGCTCACCTCCCGTGATGGTGATGTGATGGGCGCCGCTGCGTTTCACGAGGCGATCCATCAGCGCGAGGTATTCGTCGGTGGGCAGCTGGCCTCGAGGGTAGCCCGCCTGTGGCTCGTCACCGGCCGCATTCCACACATTGTAGCAATGGCCGCACTTGTGATCGCACGCCTGGGTGAGCTCGAAGTCCAGGCGGGGGATCTGATGAGCAGGGTCACACCGTTCGATGTCTTCCGGGCGGTTGACGTGCAGGATACCCATTATGAGTCCTTCTTGAGGCGTGCAGCGATGTCGGGGGGCAGATCTCGGGTGGCGAGCACGCGCTCGACGACGGCCTGACGCCCTCCAGATGTGGCGTCGCGTACCTCATGTGGGGTGTGCATACCGTGCTTTTCGTCTTCATCTGGCGGAGGCGGTGGGCTCAGGCATGGCCCCAGCTCGGCATCAGGGAAGCCTGCGTCTGGCAACGCCGCATCGTCAGGTGGTACGTCGAGGCAAGGGCCCACTTCGAAGTCCGGGTTCATGTCGGGGCTCAGACATGGGCCCAGATCGGGCAGGGGAGGTTGCAGGCATGGGCCCACTTCGAAGTCCGGCGGGCCTGCGTCGATCCCTGAATCGAGCCCCGCATCATCAGGGAGTGCACCCAGACAGGGGCCAACATCTCCGTCAGGGGGCATGAAGGCGTCAACACTCAAGCAGGGGCCGACCGCCATATCGCCTGTGCCGAGGTCATCGGTGGTCGCCTCTTCGCTGTCACATCCAGTCTGGGTCACACCCACACCGATGAAGAGCAACAGAGCCATCAACAATGAGAGTCCACCCCCGATGAGGCCGCCTTCGACCGATACGGTGCAGGCGGTGAGCACAGACGCGGACAAGAGCAGAACGACCAGCCATGTCAGCACGTGGCCATGAAATCGTTTCATATCGGCTCCCCCTGTATTGAACACCAAATCAGTATCAGTCCTTTTACGAGCCAGGTCCAGAGGTCAGATTCACGCAATCGCATTCGTGAATCCTGTTTGAGTGTTCAGAGGGTCGCTGGCCGAAATACAGGCAATACTGTGAGCTGCACCCGACAATATGACAGAGACAGACTCTGTATTTTTCAAGCACCTTCAATGGGTTTCATGGGATACATTCACACAGGGGCATATCACGCTTTACCTTCCGGTACATCTACCTACTATGTCTCTCAAGGGCCAGGTTGCGCCCGTTGAGAGATGAGCTGGAGGAGAGCGAATGAGTTCATCATTCAAATCGAGGTTGCTGAGGGCTGCGGCCCTGGCGACATGTCTGGTCGGCGGGATGGGCACAGCCCACGCCCTCGATGTGTTGACGGTGCCCCAGAATCCATTGGACACCACCGTGCCTCAAGGGGCGATCAACGGTGAGTCGACGCGGTTCATGGCCATCGCCCGCGATGGCGCGGCGCCCTACACGGTGTCGTGGGACTTCGACGGCAACGGCACGTGGGATACGACGTTCAATACGAACAACGCCTACAACCTGGCGGCGGATCACACTTACCCAAACCAGGCGAACGACAACCTGTTCGTGGCCAACGTGCGGGTGGTCGATGGCGGGGGCAACACTGCTTTTGGCAGCTTCCCCGTGTTGGTGCACGCCAATGTGCCCTCCATCGCCAACGCCAACAGCGCCACTGACGAGCAGATGGCGGTGATCCGCAACCGTGCCATCATCCGCGGCCTGTGGAACCTGCACAACCGGATGATCAGCCGCGGCGGTGCTGGGGCTGCCATCACGGGTTACCTCGACAAGACCGACGGCTACCGCAACGGCATCGCCGTCGTCGACCAGTCCATCACCGGCGCCTTCCTCTGGGGTTTGGCCCTCAACGGTCACTACCCGGCCTACCCCCCCGGCACCTACGCTGGCCCCTCGACGGCGGACTGGGTGGCCCAGAACAACACCCTGTGGAACAACTCTCCCTTCTCCGAAGACGCTGTTCGCTTGATGAACTGGCTGCTCACCCAGGCCCAGATTCAGGGGGGTCTGAGCGCCACTGAAGAGGGTGATGACGGCCAGCCTGCCATCGCGGGCACCAACAATGGCCAGGGCATCTACTGGGCCAGCGCCTACGAGCCCAACTACATCATGCCCCACGTGCTCGGTGGCCTCTCCGTGGCCACCGCCCCGCTCATCGGCACGGTGACTCAGGCGGGCCCCAATGGTGTTACGGGTCAGAGCTGGCCCTACATCATTCAGGAGAGCCTCGACTGGCTGGTGTACTCCCAGATGGATGGGAACAACAACACCAGCGGTATGGGGGCCTGGTACTACGTTGCCAACGGCTCCGGTGCTGGTGCTGCCGACGGCTCTACGACGCAGTGGTGCATGATCGGCATCGAGGCGGCCTACCGCACCTACGGCTCTGAAGGGGTGATCCTCAACAACTTCGTCAGAAGCCGCATGGCCAACCAGCTTCGCTTCGCCCAGGGCTCCAACGGCGGGGTCAAGTACCGCAACAGCAGCGGTGACGGTCGTATCCTCATCACCGGTGGTGGTCTGGTGGGCTCGGGCATTCTGGGCTGGAACGATCTCAATCAGTTCAACTGTGACGGATCAAACGGAGTGGACGTCAACGAGCAGATCTATCTGCCCTACTCCAACCTCACCCGTTGCCAAGCCCGGAACATCTACGAGGGCTACTACAACTACACGGTGAACATCTGGAACCAGCAGTGGTCTGATTCCAACTACAACTCTGGCTGCACCAGCTGCGGTAAGATCTACGCCATTTACTCCAACCAGAAGGGCGCGCGCTCGATGATCCCCGAGCTCGAGTTCTTCGGGGCCCACGACTGGGACCATCAGTTCACAGTCTTCCTCGCCCGGGCGCAGCACAATGATGGCTACTGGAACACGGGCGGTGGTGACAGCATCTCCACCAACTACGTCGGCATCGATCTCGGTACGGCGTACTCGATCCTGATCCTCACCCCCACGCTCTTCGATCCCAAGCCTGAGGCTGTGGGTGACGTCAATCCCCAGACTGTGGTCGAGGGGTGCTCTGGTGAGGGCGCCGGTGTGGTCAATCTCGATCACAGCGACTCGTTCCACCCTGATCCCGAGAACCAGATCGTGGCCTACCAGTGGGACATCGATGCCAGCAATGGCTTGTGGTGGGACACGGGGGCTGCTGCTGATTTCCAGACCGCTGATCGCAACCAGACCTTCACCCACACCTACAGCACCCGTGGCAGCTACACTGTCACCCTGCGTACGGTGGATCAGACTCAGCCTGAGGCCGGTGTCGATCTGGCCACCTTCACGGTGACGGTGGAGGCTGCAGAGAACCTTGCACCTTCGGCCAACGCAAATGGCGCCTACGTCATCAACGACGGCGATGACCTGACGCTGAACGGCTCGGGCTCCGATGCCAACGCGAACTGTGGCGACAGCATCAGCGCTGCTTGGGACC
>JBKAGE010000075.1:0-334366 GCA_046290225.1 Bradymonadia bacterium
CGGTGCAAACGTCGTCATCCGCAACAGTGGCGCCCCCAACACCCCCCGTAACATCGGCAACCGTCACGGCCAGGTCACCATCGGTGACGGCGTCGACATCGACGAGGATGTTGCTGACTTCGCCAACATCCAGTAGTTGAGTGCGAGGCGCTCGGGACTGTTCGAGCGCCGCCCACACATCTCACTGATCGTCCTGCCTTGACCCAATCTCAACCCACCATGCTGGCCAATCGTTTGCGTAAGAACCGCAAGCGCCTCAAGGCCTGGCTTCGTCGTACAGGTGTCTCGTGCTATCGCGTCTATGATCGCGATATCCCAGAGATCCCTCTGGCCATTGACTGGTACGAGGGGCGTTTGCACATCGCTGAGTATGCGCGTCATCACACACGGACACCTCAAGAGCAGGGTCAGTGGCTCGATGGACTCGTCGAAGCTGCTGCAGAGGTCTTCGCTGTGAGCGCAGATCTCATCTGGCTCAAACAACGATCCCCTCAGAAGGGGTTGTCACAGTACGAGCGAGTCGACGAAGCAGAAGCCTGGGCTGTGGTGGAAGAGGGTGGCCTGAAGTTCAAGGTCAACCTCAGCGACTACCTCGACACGGGTCTGTTCCTCGATCATCGGCCGGCAAGAGAGTGGTTTCGTGAGCAGGCTGAAGGCCGTCGTTGCCTCAACCTCTTCGCGTACACCGGGGCGTTCACTGTCTATGCTGCCGATGGGGGGGCACAGTCGACCACCAGTGTCGACTTGTCGCGGAACTATCTGGCATGGGCAGGGGAGAACCTCGAGCTCAACGGCCACACCGCACGGTGGGGGCAGGGTGGGGTCGAGGGCCATACGCTGGTCAAGGCTGATGTACGGCGCTGGCTCGCGGAGGCGCGTGAGCGCCAGTGGACCTATGACCTGATCATCGTCGACCCACCGACGTTCTCCAACAGCAAACAGATGAAGGGGGTCTTCGACGTGCGTCGAGATCACACCGCGCTGCTGGAGGATGCCCTGGCCTTGTTGAGCCCCGGCGGGGTGTTGTGGTTCTCCACCAACAGCCGCACCTTCAGCTTGAAGCCGCCGATGTTGGATGGTGACTTCGCCGAGCCTGTCGATGTCACTTCGGCATCTCTACCGCCGGACTTTCAGCACACGCGAATTCACCGGTGCTGGCGCTTCGAACGTCACGCTGACAGCGACCGTGACTGAAAAGCTGCCGTGCTGGCGACAGCGCTGGCTCTGATGTATCTGTCACACCATCGAACAGGAGGCCGTGACCCCTTGACGGGGGCGCTCTGCCTCGCCATCTTGCGCCCAATCGCCGGTGCGCACGTGCACGCACGCTGGCCATGGGCACCCATGATGCATCGCCCACTCGATCGATAGGCTCTCCTCATGCTCCGCTTCTGGCCCTCACGGCTCAGATCGATGGTTCCGCCCACCTCACTCCTGCTCGGCACACTGGCGGGGGTCGTGGGGTGCCACACCCATCAAATCTCCGATCCGGTGAAGTCTTCCGAGATCACCATGCCCGAGAAGTTCAACGGGCAGCTCGAGGGCGTCGCTGAGGCGGTCCCGGAGCGATGGTGGGAGGTCTTTGAAGATCCCGAGCTCACCGCGCTGATGGATCGCATGCTCTCGGGGAGCCTCTCGCTCAAGCAGGGCTGGGCGCGCCTCGCTCAGGTCGAGGCCCTGGCCAAGCAGGCCGGTGCGGCCAATCTGCCCACGCTCAGCGTCAATGGCTCCGCGAGCCGCAGCCGCAATGCCAACCCGGTCCTCGGCTCCTTCACCAACAACGCCTACAGCATCAGCGTCGCTGCGGCCTACGAGGTCGACCTATGGGGTCGCCTGGATGCCCAGGAGAAGGCCGCCACCCTCGATGTGAAGGCCACCCGTCTCGACATCGAGTCCATCGCCATGACCCTGGCGGCTCAGGTGGCGGAGACGTGGTACAGCCTCGTGGAGCAGCGGGCCCAGCTGACCCTGCTCAAGGCCCAGCTGGAGACCAACGACACGTTGCTCGAGCTGGTGGAGGCCCGATTTGGTCAGGGGCTGGCTTCGGCTGTCGATGTGTTTCAGCAGCGGCAGAACGTGCTCAACGTCAAGGCACAGATTCCGCTCATCGAGGCACAAGTGAAGTTGCTGGAGCATGCACTCTCTCTGCTCGTGGGTGAGGCCCCGGGCAGCAAGGCCCTCGGCACCCGCGGCGAGTTGCCCGAGGGCCTGCCGCCTGTGCCTGAGATCGGGGTGCCTGCCGATTTGATCACCCGCAGGCCGGACATTCGGTCGGCCCATCTGAGGGTGAAGGCCACAGATCATCGTGTGGGGGCAGCCATCGCCAGCCGGTTCCCGTCGCTGAGGCTGAATCCCAGTACGGGCTTCACCGCGTTCAGCGTCGCCGAGCTGCTCGACAACTGGATCTACAGCCTCGTGGCCAGCGTCGGGGCCACGGTCTTTGATGGCGGGCGCATCAACGCAGAGGTCGAGCGGCAACGCGCCGCCCTGCAAGAGCAGGTGGCGAATCTGGCCACTGCCATGCTCACCGCATTGCGCGAGATCGAAGATGCCCTCATTCGGGAAGAGAAGCAGACGGCCTATCTCACCGAGGTGGTGGCACAGAACGAGGTGGCGCAGCAGCTGCTCGAAGAGACACAGGCGCGATACACCGAGGGGCTGAGCGACTTCCTCCCGGTGTTGTCTGCGGTACAGGCGCTCCAGCGGGCCGAGGCGACGCGCCTGAGCGCCCGTCGTCAGCTCATCTCCAATCGCATTCAGCTGTACCGGGCCCTCGGTGGGACCTGGGCTCAGAGTCTCAAAGCACCCAAGAGTCAGCCAGCGAAGTCGACGGGCAATGCCCCCAAGACCCAACAGTCTGAGGCTCAGCAGCCTAAACCTTCCCGGCAAGAAGGGTAGTTCCATGGCGTCCAAGCGCACCAATACCGTTCGGCTCTTCCTGCAACTTGCATTGTCCGGCCTGGTCATCTTCACCGCAGGTGGGGTGATGAAGGGCCTCATCGCGAGCAAGGAAGAGCCCAAAGAAGAGCCCACGGAGCGTCCAGGGCCTCTGGTGAAAGCCGTGGAGGTCAAGTCGGCGAACCGACCTGTGACTGTCAAGGCACAAGGCTCGGTGGTCCCGGCGCGCGTGCTCGAGCTGCAGCCCGAGGTGAGCGGTCGGGTCATGGAGCAGCACCCTCGACTGATGCCTGGTGGCATGGTGCAGGCCGGTGACACGCTCGTGCGCATCGACGATCGCGACTACCGCCTCAACGTCGATCGCCAGAAGTCCATGGTGGAGCGGGCGGCGTATCAGCTTCAGGTGGAGCAGGGCCGTCAGTCCATCGCCGAGCGGGAGTGGAAGCTGCTCGAGCGACGCGTCAAATCCAAGACTGGCGAGGCGGGCAAGGCCCTCGCCCTGCGCAAGCCCCAGATCAGAAATGCCCGGGCAGAGCTCTCCGCAGCAAAGAGCGCCGTACGTCAGGCGCGGCTATCCCTCGAGCGCACCACCATCAAAGCCCCCTTCAACGCCATGGTCCGCGCCGAGGCTGTGGAAGAGGGCCAGGTGGTGAGCCCCGGTCGTCCCATCGCCACTCTGGTGGGCACCGATGTCTTCTGGGTGCAGGTCTCAGTGCCCGAGAGCGAGCTGCGCTGGATCCCCATGCCCGGCGCTGACGGTGAGGGTGGCGCTGAGGTGAGCATCTATCCCACGGGTCGCGAGGCCAGGGCCCCTCGAAAGGGTCGGGTCGTGCAGTTGATGGGTGATCTCGACCCTGTAGGCCGTATGGCCAGACTTCTGGTGGAGATCAAGCAGCCCATGGTGGCCACTGCAGATGGCGCGCCCCCGATTCTGCTCGGTGCCTTCGTCGACGTGGCCATTGAGGGCACCGAAATAGACCAGGTGGTGCCCGTGCCCAGAGTGGCGGTGCATCCCGGCGACGAGGTGTGGGTGGCCAAGGCCGACAACACCCTCGATATTCGCACAGTGCAGGTGGCCTACCGCAGCCGCGACGAGGTCTTGATCAAGAGCGGCCTCGAGAGCGGTGACAAGGTCATCGTCAGCCGCATCGCCGCCCCGGTGGTGGGTATGAAGATTCGGTTGATGCCCTCAGGAGACCCCGTGGCTCTCAAGGGGCAGGGGGAGGCCCAGGAGGCCACCCAATGAGCGACAGCAGCGGAAAGCCCGTCAGCCTCTCCAAGCTCAAGCAGAACGGTACTGTGGCCTGGATGGCCAAGAACTCCGTCGCCTCGAATGTGCTCATGGCCATTCTACTCGTCGGCGGGGCCATCATGGCCACCACGATCCAGCAAGAGGTCTTCCCCGAGGTCGAGACCGACAAGATCGTCGTCGACGTGCCGTACCCCGGCGCCAGTCCCGCCGAGGTGGAGCAGGGCATCGCCCTGGTGGTGGAGGAGTCGATCCGTGGCGTAGATGGCGTCAAGCGGGTGATCAGCCAGTCCAACGAGGGCATGGGCAACGTCACCGCGGAGCTGCTCGAGGGATCCGATACTGATCGAGCCCTCTCCGACATCAAGGGCGCCGTCGACCGCATCGTCACGTTCCCCAGAGACGCCGAGCAGCCACAGGTCTACGCTGTGATCAGCCGCCGCCAGGTGGTCAGCCTGATCTTGTATGGCCAGGCCTCCGAGGAGGTGCTCCGACAGACAGCCGAGCGTATCCGAGAAGAGCTGCTCCGGTTGAAGGACATCACCCTCGTGGAGCTCTCCGGGGTGAAGTCCCGAGAGATCGGCATTGAGGTGCCCCAGGAGAACCTGCGGGCCTACGGCCTCACCCTGGAGCAGGTCTCCCAGGCTGTACAGCAAGCCTCGGTGGAGCTGCCAGGCGGCTCTCTCAAGACCGAAGCAGGGGAATTCCTGATCCGGACCACCGAGCGGCGAGATCTCGGCAGGGAGTTCGCCGACATCATCGTGCTGAGTCGTCCCGACGGCACCCAGGTCCGTCTGGGCAACGTGGCCATCGTCAAAGACGGCTTTGCCGAGACCGATCAGGAATCCACCTTCGACGGCAACCCCGCTGTGCGCATCGACGTCTACCGCGTGGGTGATCAGACCCCCATCGAGGTCTCCGACGCTGTAAAGGGCTACATCGCTCAGACCAGCAAGAGCCTGCCTCCGGGTCTCGCCATGGCCACCTGGGACGACCAGTCTGAGATCTTCGCTGATCGCATCGATCTGCTCACCCGAAACGCCAAGCTCGGGCTGCTGCTCGTCTTCGTGGTTCTGGGGCTGTTCCTGGAGATTCGGCTGGCCTTCTGGGTGATGTTGGGCATCCCCATCAGCTTCCTCGGGGCCTTTCTGCTCATGCCCCTCTTCGGGGTGAGCATCAACATGATCTCCCTGTTCGCTTTCATCGTGGTGCTCGGCATCGTGGTGGACGACGCCATCGTGGTGGGGGAGAACGTCTACGAGATGCGCAACCGGGGCATGAAGCCCATGGAGGCCGCCATCGAGGGGGCCAAACGGGTGTCCATGCCCGTGGTCTTCGCCGTGTTGACCACCGTGGCAGCCTTTGCTCCGATGCTCTTCGTGCCCGGCTTCATGGGCAAGCTGTTCTGGGTGGTGCCTTCGGTGGTGATCCCCGTGCTCATCTTGAGCCTTGTGGAGTCGCTGTACGTGCTCCCGGCCCACCTGGCCCACCTCAAGAAGGAGCCCGGCCGCGTCTTCAAGGTCATCAACCGATACCAGGGCAAGATCTCCGGTGCCTTGGAGTGGTTCATTCACAGACTCTATCGCCCCGTGGTGAGGACTGCGGTGCGCTGGCGTTACCTCACCATCGCTACGGCCTTCGGCATGATGATGCTCACCGTGGGCTTCATCCAGGGTGGCTTCGTCAAGTTCGTGTTCTTCCCTTCAGTGGAGTCGGAGATCGTCTGGGTCGACGCCAAGCTGCCTGTGGGGGCCAACATCGAAGAGACCAAGAAGCTGCGGGATCGGCTCACTGAAGCCCTCATCAAGGTCCTCGAAGACAAGGGCGGGCGAGACACGCTCTCACGGGGCATCTATTCCACCGCGGGCTCGGCGGTGGCGGGCATGGGCCCCACGGGCCCCATGGTGGCCATCGGCTCTCACATGTCGAACGTCACCATCTTCATGGTGCCCTCGGACGATCGGAAGCTGAGCGCCCAGCAGCTCGCAGCCGCATGGCGAGAGACCCTCGGCGAGGTGCCGGGCATCGACACGCTCAAGTTCACCTACAGCCTCGCGCCGGGCTCTGGCGCTGCCATCGATGTCGAGCTGTCTCACCGCGATGTCGAGACTCTGGAACGAGCGGCTGCCATGCTCGCCGAGCGCTTGCGCCGGTTCAGCGGGGTCACCGACATCGACTCGGGTTTCTCCAACGGCAAGAGCCAGATCGACATCGAACTGAAGCCCGAGGGCCGGGCGCTGGGCATCACCGAGGCCTACCTCGCCCGCCAACTGCGCAGCGCCTTCTATGGTGCTGAGGCCTTGAGGCAGCAGCGAGGCCGAGACGAGGTGCGGGTCATGGTGCGACTGCCCAAGCACGATCGCGTGAGTCTTGCAGGCCTTGAGTCCCTCATCATCCGCACGCCCGCTGGTGGCGAGGTGCCTCTGGGCCAGGCGGCCACCCTCAAGCTGGGGAAGGCCTACACACGGATCAAACGCGTAGATGGTCGACGGGCCCTCAACGTCACCGCCGAAGTGGAAGAGGGCAAGGCCAACGCCAACGAGATCGTCGCCAAGGTGAAGGCCACGATTCTGCCTGAGCTCGTGGAGGAGGTCCCGGGGCTCACCTACGGGTTCGAGGGCCAGCAGCGTGAGCAGGCGGAGTCGGGCAAGAGCCTCGCCATCGGCTTCATGGGTGCCCTCATCGCCATCTGGGCCTTGCTCGCTGTACCCCTGCGGCGATACACGCAGCCCTTCGTCATCATGTCGGTCATCCCCTTCGGCTTCATCGGCGCGGTCATCGGCCACGCCGTGCTCGGCTACAACCTGAGCATGATCAGTATCATGGGTGTCATCGCCCTCGCGGGGGTGGTGGTGAACGATTCGCTGGTGCTCGTGGTGGCGGTCAACGAGATGAGAGACGAAGGGGTCAAAGCCTTCGATGCCGCCGTGGCCGGTGGTGTACGGCGGTTCAGGCCGATTCTCCTCACCTCGCTGACCACCTTTTTCGGCTTGATGCCGATGATCTTCGAGACCTCGATGCAGGCGAAGTTCTTGATCCCCATGGCTGTGAGCTTGGGTTTCGGCGTGCTCTTCGCCACCTTCATCGTGCTGCTGCTGGTGCCCTCGCTCTACATGATATTCGAAGACATTTACTCTGTGATACGGTGGCTACGGGGCAAACAAGACTCGGTCATTGATCATGATTTCGACACCAGTCACACCACAGAAGAGCCCGCCAAAACCAGTGAGGTCCTCAGCCACCCCATCGGGTAAGTGGTCATGATCCTCCTCGGCCAGATTCTGCTCTGGAGCCACATCGTCTTCGGCGGCCTGGCGCTGCTCATCTTCATGGTGCCTTTGCTCACCAAGAAGGGGGGCAAGCGTCACAAGCAGACAGGGAAGATCTACACCTTGTCGATGATGCTGGCCGCCATCACTGCCTGGACCGCCATCATCCTGCGCCTCGCCACTGGTCGATACGACGAAGCCGTGAGCCTGAGCTTCCTCGCTCTGGTGGGACTGTTGGCCTTTGAGAACGTCTTCTACGGTGTGCGCGTGCTCAAACAGAAGCGCCGAACGGGCCCGCACACAGGCAGCCTCGAGTACGTCATCTCGGGCATCACCGCTCTCGCTGGTGTCGCCGGCCTTGCCTATGGGCTCTATGGCAAGGTGCAGATTCTCTTCGTGGTCTTTGGTGCGCTCACAGTCAATGTGTGCATCGAGCACGTGAACGAGATGCGCAAGCCGCCCAAGAGCAAGTGGTTTTGGTGGTACGCCCACATGGGCAACATGATCACTGCCTGTGTGGCCACTGTGACGGCATTTTTGGTGACGAACATCACCACCAGTCTTGGGGGCAATGCTTGGATGGTCTGGTTGGCTCCAACGGCCATCGGGGTGCCCGGCATGATCATCTGGACGCGGAAGGAGCGTGAGCGGCTTGAGAGGGCTGCTGTTCGCTCTTGAGTCTTGGGGGTTGTTGGTAGACTCGCTTCGCTCGCAAGAGAGTTTGTCGGGCACGGGCACGGGCACGGGCACGGGCACGAGTTGATACATATGTGGACCCGTGGCCCTGCATGACTCCGCTTGTGGGTGTGTGATGGTGGAGGCTTTACTCGGCCCCATATGTCTCTCATTGGAGGTTTTGGCCTCCATACACCCCAAAACCTGAACTCTCAGGTCGCTCCGAAACACATCATCTCAGCTCAATGACAGCCTTCGTCCTGAGTCATGCAGGGCCACAGGTCCACGCCCGAGTCAACTCGTGCCCGTGCCCGTGCCCGTGCCCGTGCCCGACAAACTCTCTTGCGAGCGAAGCGAGTCCAACAACGCCTCACCCTCAAAGACGACAGCCCCGCCCTGCCACGGAACTCATCGAAGAGCACCACGGTGTGATATATCTTCCGCCAGATCTCGAAGCTGATCATCAACCGCTCAGGAGCCTGCTGTGCACACCCTCGTATTGATCCGCCATGGTCAGAGTCAGTGGAACAAGGAGAACCGTTTCACCGGCTGGAAAGACGTCGATCTCACGGAGCAGGGGGCCGCCGAGGCCCGAAAGGCCGGTGAGCTGATCAAGGCCGAGGGGCTGAAGTTCGACATGGTCTACACCTCGCTGCTCAAGCGGGCGATCCGCACCATGTGGCACGTGCTCGACGTCACCGATCAGATGTGGCTGCCCGTGGAGCGCTCATGGCGTTTGAACGAGCGTCACTACGGCGCGCTGCAGGGCCTGAACAAGGCCGAGACCGCAGCGAAGCACGGCGACGAACAGGTGCACATCTGGCGCCGCAGCTACGACACCCCACCGCCGGCCCTTGAGCTCGATGACCCCCGTCACCCGAGCCATGATCCCCGGTATGCCGGACTCAGCGCCGAAGAGTTGCCGGCGAGCGAGTGCCTCGCCGACAACGTGGCCCGCACCGTGCCCTATTGGGAGAGCACCATTGCCCCCCAGATCAAGGCCGGCAAGCGAGTGCTCGTCGTGGCCCACGGCAACAGTCTGCGCTCACTGGTGAAGTACCTCGAGGGCATCTCCGACGACGAGATCGTCAGCCTCAACATCCCCACGGGCGTGCCGCGGGTCTACACCCTCGATGCTGATCTCAAGCCCCTGTCGGTGCGCTACCTCGGTGACGCTGACGAGATCGCAGCGGCCGCTGCAGCCGTCGCGGCTCAGGGTAAGTCCGGCCACTGAGCCCGCCTGCTTCACTCAGCGGTCGGTGTTTTCTCTGGCCAGGTGAAGACAAAGCGCGCACCCCCGAGAGGGGATGCTTCGCAGTGCACTCTGCCGCCCATTGCTGTCACTCGTTTACGTACGAAAGACAACCCCATCCCCGTGGCCTCGCGCTCATCCTTGCGCTTGAGAGTCCGGAAGACCTCGAAGATGGCCTCACGTTGTGATTCAGGTACGCCAGGGCCGTCATCATCCACACTGAAGTGCCACATACCCTCGATGCACACACCGTCGATGCGGATCTGCCCTGTGGGGCCGGTGTGGTGGGCGATGGCATTGGCAATGAGGTTGGTGAGTACCTGTTGCAGCGCTGCAGGGGCCGTGTAGAGCGTCGGCAGCTGCTCGCCCCATGTGATGTTGAGATGCGTGGGTGGGTGGAGCAGCGTCACGATCTCGCTCAACATTGCGCTGATGTCGACGCGTTGCAGATTCGGCGACGCTGTGCCCATGCGCGCATAGTCGAGGAGCGCTGTGAGCATCGCCTCCATGCGATCGATCCGCCCCACCATCAGTTGCATGAGGCTCCGGCTTTCGTCATCGAGCGTCGAGTCGAGGTTCTCTTCCAGGATGTCGAGGAGCAGTTTCACTCCCCGAAGGGGCGCTTTGAGGTCGTGTGAGGCGGCATAGGCAAATTGCTCAAGGTCGGCGTTCGTTGCCTTGAGCGTTTGCGCCTGTTGTTCGAGTTGAGTGTTCTTCGACGAGAGCTCACTCAATGTATGGGTGAGTTGTTGCTCAGCCTCTTTGAGCGCAGTGATGTCGTTGTGGGCGCCGAGAATACGCACCGCGTTGCCGTGCTCGTCTCTCAACGCCAGACCTCGACAGCGCACCCAGACCGTCGAGCCGTCTCGATGTCGATATCGGACGACCTGGTCATAGGGGTGACTGGGGTCTTCACAGTGTCGCTGCAAGTTCTCCAGGGCTACCTTCAAATCATCAGGGTGGATGTTCGCCTGCCACCATGTGGAGTCATTGACGATCTCGTGGTCCTCGTACCCGAAGAGTCGCTTGAACTTCGGATCCATCCACTCTTCTTCAGGCCGAGTGGCATCCCAGAACCAGATGCCATCCAGGGTGCCTTCCTTGAGAAAATTGAAGATGGTGGGATCAGCCTGCAGGCGAGCGTAGAGCTCCGTCTTCAGATAGTGCGGATCAGACACGGGCTCAATCACCTTCTATGGCGGGTCCAAGAGACATGAAATGCCTCCAGTCATTTCACCGAAATGTGAATGTGGCCCAAATCGGGTCGTTTGGAAACAAACTCAAACCAGGTGACTGGCTTAGAAAGCTCCGCCAGCGATCATGTAGGCCATGAGGTTGCGACTGATGTCGGTGAAGCCGTTGTCGGTGTCCTGCCAGTCGATGTCCACCAGCCAGAGGCGGCCGGCGCCGAGATCGGCGTAACCGAAGGCGGCGTTGTTGGCATCCCAGCCCCCGAGGGGCACCACGTTGGGGAACCCGTTGACGCTGAAGCCGCAGCCGGACTGGTTGGCGGCGATGGGCTCGAAGCGGTTGTCCGCCCAGAAGGGGTCTTGCGGGGTGAACTGCACCACGGGCTGCACGTTGTCGCGGCACGAGCCGTTCCGGCGTCCCTGGGCCACATTGGCGTTGAACACGAAGTTATAGACGGTGTGGCTGATGTTGTACTCCGTGAGCACTTGGCCACCCTCTTCGATATAGGTGCGGATCGCTGCGGCCTGGGCTTGGGCCTGCCCCACGCCAGAGCGCGAGATCAACATGGCTTGGGTGTCGGCGTTGGGTACGCAGCCTTCCTGTACCTGGATCTCCGCCTCGGCCAGCTCGCCGCGGATGAACTCGGCGACGTTGCGGCTCGAGCGGCCACAGCGCAACACGATGGGCCGTAGATCGCCACAGCGGCCTTCGAGGCACTCCACACCCTCACCACAGGCTCGACCACAGCGTCCGCAGTGGTCAGGGTTGCTCACCAGATCGGTGCAGACTTCGTCACAGAACCCGTAGCCTTCCTGCTCACAGACATCGCCCTGAGCTGCACACCCCGGATCATCGGGCCAGTCGGTGTCGCCGTCTTCGTCGTTGTCTTCACCATCAGCACAGAAGGGCGCCACCTCGAGATCGGTCTCGTCATCATCGCGGGCATCGGTACAGCCCACGTCGGCGAGGTCGACGACACCGTCATCGTCGTTGTCCACGCCGTCGGCGCACCGAGGCAGGACCGGGCCGTCAAGGCGCTCCTGGGTGTCGGCGGCGAAGCGGCAACCGGGATCATCGGGGAAGTCGATGCGGTTGTTGTTGTCGTCATCGCGGCCATTGGCGCACTGGGGCGCGAAGTTTGGATCGGTCTCGTCGTTGTCACCGGCGGCGACACAGCCTGGCTCTCGGGGGAAGTCGGTGATGCCGTCTTCGTCGTCGTCGATGCCATTGCTGCAGGCGGCGAGGACCTCAGGGTCAGCCTCGGTGCGATCGCCGGCGGCGATGCAACCTGGGTCGAAGGGGTAATCCACGAGGCCATCGCGATCGTTGTCGATCTGGTCGAAGCACTCGGGCTCCACCTCGTCGTCGATCTCGCTCAGATCTCCAGGGGCGGCGCAGCCCGGATCGTTGGGGAAGTCGTTGAGGCCGTCCTGATCGTCGTCCAGGCGGTTGCTGCAGCGTGTGCGGACCTCTTCCTCCAGCGGATCACCAGCGGCGAAGCAGCCAGGGTCGAGCGGGTAGTCTGCGATGCCCGACTCGTCGTCGTCGATGCCGTTGCTGCACGCCGGTGCTTCTTCAGGATCGGTCTCGTCGAGATCACCCTTTGTGGCGCAGCCAGGATCGTCTGGGAAGTCCACGAGGCCGTCATTGTCGTTGTCGACCCCATCAAAGCACAGCGACGCAGGATCACCAGGACCCGGGTCACGCTCATCTTCGTCTTCGGCATCAGTGCAGCCGAGATCGTCGGCGTCGGTGAAGCCGTCCTCGTCGTTGTCGAGCTCGTCGCTGCAGCCTGGGGGCAGGCGCTCTGAGGTGACCGTCAAGCGGAAGTTCGTGCCCGCAGCGAAGCGGGAATCCACGAAGACGAAGTAGTCACCAGGGGCGGCGCGATCGAGGGTGACCGTACCTTTCTCACCGGCATTGCCGCCGCCACAACCCAGCTCGGTGAGGATGCGATCACACGTGGTGCGCACGTGGACCAGGGTGTCAGGATCAGTGGCGTCGTTGTCGACGCTGAAGGTAAGTCGGGCGTTGAAGCGGTTGGTATAGAGATAGATGCGCTCCGGGCCGCCGTTGCCACCGCAGTTGCCCGCAAATCGGCGCTCTCTGTCGGTGTTCGACCCCTGAACGGCCTCCTGGCCAATGGGGAAGAGGTCAAAGCGCACGCCGGGGCCACAGAGATCGGCCTCGCTCAGGGCAGAAGCCGCGGTGCAGCCAGGGTCGAGGGGCCAGTCGATGAGGCCGTCTTCGTCGTTGTCGACGCCATCGGCGCAGATCGGGGGCACCTCGGGATCAGTCTCGTCACGATCGTCTGGTTGAGTGCAGCCCGGATCCTCGGGGAAGTCGATGAGGCCGTCATTGTCGTCGTCGAGGGTGTTCAGGCATGCCGCCTCGGGCACCTCTTCCACCGTGATGACGAAGTCGCCGCCAATGCCTGTGGCGCCATCGACGAAGATGTAATACGTCCCCGGCGACACCGTCTCGAGGCGCAGGGTGTTGCCCGCGACCTCGTCCACTGGCTCCCGGGCGCAGGCCAGCTCAGATGCGCCGTTCAGGCAATCAGAGCGCACGTAGAGCACCGACTCGAGCTCAGTCTCTTCGTGCTCGGTCGTGATCACCAGGGCCTCGAGTGGGGTCTGCACGATGTAGGTGTAGACCACCTCTGGGGCGCCGGTGCCGCCGCAGCTGCCTTCAGCGTTGAAGGAGCCACCCGCTGTGGTGCCTGTGAGGGGCTCGCCGTTGTCGAGGTAGACCTCGGGCCAGGATTCACCGCAGGCCCCAAGCTCGCGGGCGTCTGCTGCTGATTCACAGCCGGGATCATTGGGGTAGTCGGTCAAGCCATCGCGATCGTTGTCGCGATCGTCACTGCATTGTGGCGCCACCATCGGGTCGGTCTCGTCGCGGTCTCCCGTGCCGGCGCAGCCGGGATCGATGGGGTAGTCGACGAAGCCGTCGCCATCATTGTCCACCCCGTCGACGCAGGCCGGCGGGTTGGGGGGATCATCCTCGTCGGGATCACCAGCGGCGCTGCAGCCGGGATCACGGGGGAAGTCGATGAGCCCGTCGACATCATCGTCGATGGTGTTGGCGCACCCGGGCAACTCGTCGGGATCGTTCTCCCGAGGGTCTGCAACGCTGGTGCAGCCAGGATCGGCGATGTCCACCTTGCCGTCGTTGTCGTCGTCGAGGCCGTTGGCGCATGCCGGCAGCAGGCTCGACCCGTCGTTGAACTCGTCATTGTCGAGGGGGGATCCACAGCCGGGATCAGCTGGGAAGTCGGTGAAGCCGTCAGCGTCGTTGTCCAGCCCGTCGTTACACGCCGGAACCGGGGGGTCGGTCTCGTCGTTGTCTCGGGCGGCGTCACAGCCAGGATCATCGAGATCGACGAGACCGTCGTCGTCGTTATCGATGCCATCATTACAGGCCGCAGGTGGGGCCGCATCTGGAGGTGGGGCGGCGTCGGGCAGACCTCCAGCCGCACCCCCTGTACCGCCTGCGCCACCTGCACCACCCATCATCACACCGCCGGTGGACATATCAGGTGAAGCAGCCTCTTCAGCGTCGTCACACCCCGAGATCACACAGCCTGCCAGCAACAGACAGAAGAGGCCCCCAATCGGCAGCGGGCGGCCTCTGACAATACGCTCGTACAACACGTCTGGCCCTTCGTACGTCGAGATCGGAGCGTCGACGATACGGCTCCCCAGGAGTCGAGAGCAAGGTCGGTGGTGTAGAGGGCGGAATCTACCCTCTGCTACTCGCGGTCGCTCTTGCGTGCAGCGGCTCGGGTGGGGCCGAGGACTTTGGAGGGGGTCGACGGCTTCTTGGAGCCGGTTTCGTCCTTGGCCTCGGACGCTTCGAGGGCAGAAGGATCGTTCTTGTTGCCGGCGTCTCCAGGCGTTTTGCTGGTGCGCTTCTTGTCGGACGTCTTCGGTGACTTGCTCGACTTCTTGCCCTTCGCCCGATCGTCACCTGCGGCACGGATGCGGTCGACATCGAGCAGGTCGTCGTAGTGCCCTGTGTTCATCTTCCAGATGGCGGCGAAGCGCTCACTGCTCCAGATCGGTCCGCGCGTGATCAGAGAGAGCGCCTCGTTGTACTCCGCTACCCCTTTGTCGACGAAGTGGGGCTTTCCAGTGGACAGCGTCTTTTTGTAGCCCTTGGGCGTCAGCCGGATCACGTGGCCGATGCGCCATTTCTTCTCATCTCGAGGGGGCATGCGGGCGAGGAGCGGATCGCCCAGGGCGTAGACGTCGACGATGTGCACGTCGGGCCCGGCGAGGAAGCCCATGTAGCCGATGGTGCCAGCGTAGTGCACCTTCGTCTTGCGCTTGGCGAGCTTGCGGCCCTCTTTGGCGTACTTGTTCGAAGGCAGCTGGCGACCACGACCCATGGCCATGAGACTGGCGTACTTGAAATACACCGCGCGCTCGTCGGCTACGCCACGATGATCCACCTTGCGAGCGTCTTCACCGTAGGTCCCGTCGCTGGTGAGGGTGGGGCCAGGCACCACAAAGCCCAGAGCGAGGACCGCGGCGCCGGCGGCGAGCAAGAAGCGGGGTGGGTTGAGGACTGGCTGACGCATCAGCAGGGCGACGCTCACCAGCAATGGCCCCGCGAAGAAGCGCCCCGACATGAAGTCGCCGCCGATGTAGACGATGTAGAGCAGGTACAACACACAACCGATGGCCCAGGGCAACATGGACCACATGCGTTGCATGAAGGTCAGGGCCAGGCTGCCAGCGATGACCACGAAGGTCACCGGATCGGTGTCGAGCAGGTTGGCGTAATAGAAGAAGCCCTGCTGCAGCCGAGCCCCGAGGGGAATGCCGGTGCTCAACTTGGCGTAGGCGGTGTTGGGGAACAGGAAGCCGTAATAGATCAGGGAGAAGATCTCCCAACAGATCATGGGCGTCATCGCCAGCAGCATCACCCCGATGCTCTTGAGGCGGCCCGGCGTGCGCCACCAGTACCAGATCACCGCTGGAGCGAAGAATGCCCCGGTGTCGAGCCGATTGAAGATCGACAGCCCGGCGATGAAGGTCAGCCAGAAGAGATGCTTGCGCGGCCCGGGCGCGTGGGCCAGGGCGTACCAGATGCCCACCCCCAACAACAGATGGGTGAGGGGGTTCTCCAGACCCGAGGTGGAGTAATCCACGAAAGCGCGCGAAACCAGCAGCGCCGTGAGGCCCAGCATGGCGTGGCCCGGGGTGAGAGCCACTCGACGGGCGAGCCACCAGACCGCCACCATCGAGGTGGTGATGCTCAACAACAGGGTCGCCGTCAGCGGGTGGCGGAGCACGCCGTAGACCATCGACAACAGGAACATCCAGAGCGGGTGAGTGTACGACTGTACGCGCTCGCCCGTGTTCCAACGCAGACCGTGCCCTTCGACGAAGTTGTCCACGGTGCGCAGGGTGATGAAGGCGTCGTCCGAAACCCAGGCGGTGCGCAGGAGGACCACCAGGAACAGCACCAGCAGGACCATGGGCCCCGCCATGGGGTGCAGCCCCTCACGAGGAGGCTGATCGGTACGCCACTGAGGGCGTCGAAGCCAGCGGGGTGCGCTCAGCTGCATGATCTCAGCCCTTCGACTGCCTGCTCAGAGCCACCAGGGCATACAACCGGACCTCAGTGAAGGAGAACACCCAGCCTCCGAGATCGGTGATGCGGTTGACCTCTAGATCGGCAGTATGTCGCTCAGCGACGCGTGCTTTGAGGGCCTTGGCGTCTGTGGCGAGGTTTGCCGGGCGCTCGGATCCGAGCACGCTGTCTACGAGGGTGGCGTAGGTGATCTTGTCCTTTTGAGTCTCGAGCCAGGCGTTGCCGATGCGCGCCGCGGCATCGGCGGCCTCACGGCTCGATGCGAGGGCGGTGACCTCGGGGGTCACGGGCCCTGGATCATGCTTGCCGCTACAGCCTGCGGCGAGGAGGGCCAGGCCGCCGGCGGCGAGGACGGACTCCAGCAAGAATGCGCGGCGACTCGGAGTGTGCTGGGCCTTCATGAGAGCTTCCCCTTGAGATGATCAGCGAGCTTCAATGCCAGAGCCACGATGGTGAGGGTGGGGTTCGCCGCGCCGCCGGTGGTGAAGACCGAGCTGCCAGCGATGGAGAGGTTCTCCACCCCGTGGACCGTGCAATGTTGATCGACGACACCAGACTTGGAGTCTGACGCCATTCTCGTGGTGCCCATGTGGTGCCAGCCGCCATGCATCTGTTTGGGCCAGCTCTTCTCGTCGTCGTCGAGGGTGACCTTCATCCGGCCCAGGCCCGCCCGAGCGACGGTGAGGGCCATCAGTTCGTGGGCTCGCTTGATCGAGCGCTTGTCGATGTCGGACATGCGCCAGTCCAGGGCGATGCGAGGCATGCCCAGGGGATCTTTTTCGTCGGAGAGGGTCACCCGGCTGTCGGGGTTTGGGGCCTGCTCGCTCGGCGTGCCCAGCGTCAGCAACAGAGGACCGTCCTTCGGGGGCGCCGGCGGCGGCTCGTCGAGCAGAGTATCGGTCTCTGCCACGGCCTGGGCCACAGCCTCGGTGAGCGGGTGGGCAGGCTTTTTGCCCCTTGGCTTGTAGGGGAACAGCACCATGGAGAAGTTGAGCATCTTCTCCTTCTTGATGAGGGCGTCAGGGGCTTGGAACATGCCCCAGATGCGGGCGCCCCGGGCGCGGTGCACTTTGTAGAAGCCCCAGTCCCGAAGGTGAGGTGAGGCGACGAGCACACCTTCGCCGTCGGTGTGAGGGTGCTCCATGAAGAAGCGACCCACGAGATCGTTGTCGTTGCCCACACCCTTGGGATTCACATCCTTCGAGGCCAGCATGATGCGGGGGTTCTCGAGGCCGCCCGTGGCGAGCACATAGTGCCGGGCCTTCACCTTGAAGCCAGGTCCGTCGATGACCTTGACGTCGAGCTCTTCCAGGGCCCCTCCACCTGCGGCGAGCCCCAGACGGGTCACGTTGGCGTGGAGCAGCACCCGCACCGATTCGGAGGTCTTGAAGAGATCACGCCACGCCGTGCCCATCCGGGTGGGCCTGCTCATCTGGAAGATGGCGCTCTCGAGCGGGCCCTTGCTCAAGTCGAGGGGCAGGCGCTTGCCCGCACCCCACGGCTTCGACCGGTACTCGTACCGCCCCAGATCGAGCAGGCCTTGAGCTCGGGCATAGAAAGGGTCGAGATCGGCCCGGGTGATGGGCCAGCCACTGTGCGGCAGGTAATCGCGTTTCTCGAAGTCCACCGCCTGCAGTGGCAGACACAAGCCTGCCCAGCAGTTGGTGGAGCCGCCGAAGTAGCGGGAGCGAGAATCTTCGAGCTTGAAGTAGTTGCGGCCCACCACCTCGCCCTGGTTGAGGGCGTGACTCTTCGGGTCCTTCTTCAAGCCGCCGCTCTCGAGCAGCACCACCTTCAGAGCAGACTGGTCGAGGAACTGCCGGGCGATGGACATCCCGGCGGCGCCGCCGCCGATGATACAGAGGTCAGCCTCTACGAGGGCACCTTCAGAGAGTTCGCGAGCGTCCTGAATCACGGGCGGGGCCTTTCCCAGGCCCTGTGGCCCGGCGGTCAAACGCCGGCGATTAATAGCGGGGGAGCGCTCAAAAGAGCAAGAGGCGGGGCAGGGGGGGCGAGATTACTCGGTGCAGCACTGGATCTCGGCGTTGCCGGGGCACTGGCCAGCGACCGGGGTGCCGCCAGAGTCCTCGCAGACGCCGCTGTCGATGCAGACACCGGGATCAGTCTCACAGGGGTGATCGACGCAGCAGACGATGTTGTTGCCGCCAGGGCAAGCACCCTCGACGAGATCGCCACCACAGGTGGTGTTGTCGGTGTTGATGCACACACCATCACGGCCGTCACCCACGCAGGCGCCACCAGAGCGATCAGGACCGGGGCCGTCATCGCACACGTCGGCGATGCTGTCGGAGGCGATCTCGAGGGTGGTCTCGCAGTCGAGGGCGTCGATGACGTCCTGAGGATCGAAGTCGCTGCCACAGGCCGTCATGCAGGCGTTCGCTGCGGCCATCTCGTCGCAGTCCTTAAGGGCATCGGCGCAGACGCCCACCTCGGAGCAGGCAGCCATGCAGTTCTCTTCGACGCTGCCGCCACCGCCTTCGTTACCAGCACCGCCAGCACCAGCACCACCGCCTTCGTTGCCTGCGCCGCCCATGCCGCCTTCACCGGCACCAGCGCCTTCGCCGCCGGAACCACCTTCGCCGGCACCAGCGCCTTCGCCGCCACCGCCATCTGCACAGGGACCGACCTCGCAGTCGTCTTCCTCAACGTCACAGCCAGCGAGGGCCGCGGGGATGCCCATGGCCAGACCGATGATCAGCCACTTCCGGATGATGCTCTTCATGATGCCCTACTCCTCATGTGTCTGCGCCTCTGACAACTCTGCTTTCAAAATACAGCGTCATCCTCCCAAGGCGCGCTCAGGGTCTCGCCCGCAACGGAAACAGAAGACTGCGGGTAACGTCAATCATTTCTCCCTCAGGAGGCGGGCTCTCTGGCCACGCTCACCCCGAGACGGTGCGGCAAGTACGTCGGCGAGTCGCGCTCTATTCATGAGGCGAACAACGTCTTCCACTTTTGTGAAAGAGACCGTGACCCCGAGGGCCTCTGTGTTCACAAGGCACGAGGCGATGAAATGTAAATGCTGCAATGCAGCAAAACAGGCTTTCAAGGGCTACAACGCTGTGTATACTCCTTGACGCTTTACACCAATGTGCGTCAGGAGCCCGTCATGGACCCTCAGGTCTTCGCCATCGGATTGTGTGTGGTCTATGCCCTGGCCACGTACGGGCTGTCGATCATCGGCATGCGCAAGACGTCTTCATTGAAGTCGTTCGCCCTGGGCAAAGGTGACATGTCACCGCTGCTCGCTGGGGTGACCATGTCGTCGTCGATCGCCTCGACGGCCACCTTCGTCATCAACCCTGGTTTCGTCTACACCGAGGGGCTCTCCGCCTGGGCGCACTACGGTATCTCCGCCATGGCTGGCCTCATCTGTGCCCTCATCGTGTTGAGCAACGGTTTCCAGAAGATCGGCCGCAGCGTCGACGCCGTCACCCTGCCGGATTGGATGCGCAAGCGGTACGACAGCCCTGCCATGGGCTTCACGTTCGCCTTCCTGACGCTGTTCTACATTTCCTTCGTGGTGCTGATCCTCGGTGGGAGCGCCATCATCATCAACGGGCTCTTCGGCATCGATTACCACTGGGCCCTGGTGGGTGTACTGGTCTTCGTCTTCGGCTATGTGCTCATGGGCGGCACGTACGCGCACGCCTACACGAACTTCTTCCAGGGCGTGCTCATGGTGTTCATCGCCCTCATCGTCTTCGGCTCGGGCTGGGAGCATCTGACCAACGGCTTCGGTGAGAAGCTCGCCGCCATCGGCACCAGCTTTGCGAGCTGGACCAACCCCGACAGCAAGCTCTACTACGACATGTTCTCGGTGTTCATCTCGAGCTTCGTGATCACCTTCGCCCTGATGTTGCAGCCCCACATTTTGACCAAGCTGCTCTACATCAAAGACGACAAGAAGGTGCGCCGGCAGTTCCTCGCCGTGGCCATCGTCACTGCGCTGATCTTCAACCTGATGCTCTTCGCAGGCTTCTACGCCAAATTCGATGGGGTGGTGGGCAGCTGGAACAACGTGACGGTGAACTACATCAAAGAGGCCTTCGACCCCTACCTGGTGACCTTCATCTTGATCACCCTGCTCGCTGCGGGCATGTCCACCCTCGACGGCATCCTGGTGTCGATCTCCTCGGTGGTGGTGGCTGATCTGGTGATTCCACTCTCGGGCAACAGCGAGAAGATGGTGGAGAAGGGTCTGTCGATGAGCCGATATGTACTCGTCGCTGTAGGCCTGGTTTCGCTGGCCATCGCCTGGGACGCCCCCAAGTCCCTGGGACTCTTCGCTCAGTTGGGGATCTACGGCCTCGTGGCGGCGGCGTCACCGCCCCTCGTGGTGGGCATCCTGCGGCCGAATTTCAAGCAGGGGAACGCGATGTTGCTGCTCGCAGGGCTGAGCATCGGGATGCACTTCGGGCTGCGCTTCGGATTGGACATCATCAATCCCGCGGTGACGGCTGCCTGGGGGGTGATCGCTGGGGTGGGGATTGGGTTTGTGTTGTCTTTTGTTCAGAGTGGGCAGGGGTCTGCGGAGGTGTCCTCGCTGCGCTCGCAATGAGAGTTTCGGGCACGGGCACGGGCACGGGCACGAGTTTTACGGGTGTGGACAGTGCAGCCTGAGGCTGCATGTCTTGGAGCGAGTGGAGGGCGGCGTAGCCGGCCGGAGGGAGCGGAAAGGCACCCGTAGGGCTGGCCACTGTTGGGTACTGACAGTGCAGCCTGAGGCTGCATGTCTTGGAGAGGTAGGGGCTTGGTTTTCGGGCCCAATAGGTTCCCGCTCAAATCACCAAAAGTACCACCCGGGAAACTGAAATCCACATCAGGCCGAACCCGCGGAGGAGTGGAGGTCCCGGTCGTGGTCGACTGCGGCGGCAAATGCCTTTGTGAGGTGTAGTGGCTGGGTGGTGATTCACCCGCAGGCGATGCTGGAAGCATCGTCGAGGATGGAAGCGCCGCACAGGCGCTGCGCATCGCGCCGCAGGCGGCCGCGAACGGGGCTGGAGCTCCGGAGCTTATTTCTTCAGGCCGATCTCCGCGAGGCGGAGATCGAGGTACTCGCGGGCCGTGCGGTTCGGGTACTTCACCTCGCCACCGGTCTTTGCCACGCAGCTGGGGAGGGGGGTCAGATCCACCTCGCCTCGGGGGTGCACGAAGAAGGGCATCGAGAAGCGGCGGCTGCGATCGTCGGCGGGGTTCACCACACGGTGCGTCGTGCTCTTGAACAGCCCGTTGGTGATGTGCTGCAGCATGTCGCCCGAATCCACCACCATGTGGCCGTCGAGGGCGTGGATCGGACGCCAGGTGCCGTCGCGCTGCAGGAGCTCGAGACCTTCATCCGTGGACTCCACCAACAGGGTGATGAGGTTGATGTCCTCGTGGGCTGCGGCGCGGATCGCTGCGGGGTGTGCATCTTCCGCCACGGGGGGGTAGTGGATCGTGCGGAGGATCGTGTCGCCGCCGATGGCCATGTCCCGGAACAGGCCCTCGGGCTCTCCGGCGTAAATCGCGCAGGCCTCCAGGAGGGCGCCGGCGCAGCGCTCGAGCTGACCGTAGAGCTCGAGGAGGGTGGGCTTGAACTGCGGCAGCTCTGCGGGCCACAGGTTGCGGGCGTAGTTCTGGGCCGGGTGGTGCGGAGAGTCCGTGGGGATCTCGGGGCCCACATGCCAGAACTCCTTGAGATCGGGCACCGGGTGATCTTTTGCGTGCTCGCGACCCACGCTGATGTAGCCGCGCTGGCCGTTGAGCTCGGCAAGCTCATAGGCCTTCTTTGCCGCCTCAGGCAGATCGAAGAACGACTGCACCTCGGCATAGCCGTTCTTGATGAGATCCTGGTCCACGCCGTGGTTGGTGAGGGCGAAGAAGCCCAGGTCGGTCAGGGCGTCGCCCACCGTCTTGGCGAAGTGGGCCCGGCGATCTGCATCACCGGAGGTCCAGTCTTCGAGGCTCACCACTGGAATTGTCTGCTCGCTCATCAGCGCTCTCCCCTGTAGGCTCCAAATATGAACGACATTTCGAGTGCCTGAAACGGCCCACTCGCCTGGGCCCGGGCACTGATGTGTCGGGGCCGGGTATCTTACACTCATCATCCGCGCGAATCGAGCGCCAGAGTGCCGAGGATGTTCAGAAATTCCCACACACAGGTCTTCCCGTGCAGGCGCTGATCGAGGCGAGCTGGATCGCACATCGGTGGAGCCTTGCCATCGTGTGTGTCGCCTTCAGCGTGCTCGGGGTGGTGTTGAGCCGGGGGCATCGAAGGGCAATCCACCTCGCCTTTGGTGCGTTGACGCTCTCCATCATCGAGGTGAGTGCGGTCCTTGCCCCCGACCTCGGTGGGTGGCCCGTGCCGCTGAGCAGAGCACTCCACAGTTTGACGTTGCTTGCGTGGATATGGTCGTTGAGGCGCCAGAAGAGCCCCTCCGCTCAGCCTGCCCTTGCCGGTGCTCTGTTCGCCATCGCGATCATCATGGTGGGGTTGCCCCAACTGCCCGTGAGCGAAGGGCCCGTGGCCCAGCCATGGAGCGGGCTGGTATTGCTGATCTTTGCTGGGGGCTTTGCCAAGGCGTTTCCCCTTGCGCGTCAGCGCAACTCGCACATTTCCCTCGCCGTGGCCCTCGACGCGGGCATTCAGGCCATCGCGCAGTTCGTCTTCTTGTTCACCCCTGCAGATAGCCCTTGGACGCTCGTCGGCTGGGGGGTCGTGGCTGTGGGGTATGGCGGTCTGGTGCTGGGGGCTCTCGCCGCGAGCACCCAAAAGTCCGCTCACGCGCATGCGGCTGACATCCAGCGCGCCCTCGCTGAATCCAGCGCCCGCATCGCCGAGCTCGAACACGCGCTGCGGGTGCAGATCGAGGCAGCCGCAGGGCAGGCGAAGCCGGCGACTGAGGGGGCGCCTCTCGCTGACAAGCTTCGGCAGGAGCGGGATGCGCTTCTGACTCAGGTTGACGGCCAGAAGGCCCTGCTCGCGTTGTTGCCTGATGCCTTGATCAAGGTCGATCCCGATCAACAGATCGTCGAGGCCCGGGTGGAGCGCACGCTGCTTGCTCAGTGCGCCCTCGAAGGTCGCGCTGTCATCGAAGCCCTCACGACAGCGCGGGTCTCTGAGCAGCACGTCGAGCATGTCCGAGTGGCCATGCGCCGGGCTCAGGTGACCGGCGAGGCCACCCTGGAGATGCCCTTGAGCCTCGAGGGCAGACCACGGCGTGTAGAGGTGCGCATCGTCAGCGACGGCAACCGAGGGTGGGCTGGGCTCGTACGAGACATCACCGAGCAGTGGCAGGCCGATCTCGCCCTCAAGACCCATACCCGGCGGTTGGAGCAGAGCAACCAGGACCTCACCGACTTTGCAGCGGTCATCACCCATGACCTCCAAGCGCCCGTGCGCAAAATCAGGGCCTTTGGCGAGCTGCTCCGGGGGCCAGCGTCCAAGCATCTGGACGAAGAAGCTCAGGACTACCTCGAGCGCATGCATCAGTCAGCAGATCGGGTGGTGCAGTTACTGCGCGATCTGCACAGCTTGTCTTTGATCTCTACAGACGCCCAGCCGTTTGCCCCCGTACCCCTCGAGCATGTCGCCGAGGAGGTGGCCACAGATGTGGGGCGTAGCCTGCGAGAGGCTCAGGGCACCATTCACATCGAGCGTCTCCCCGTCGTGGAGGCAGAGCCGCGGCAGATGCGTTTGCTGATTCAGGCCCTCGTCGACAACGCCATCAAGTTCCGGCACCCCGAGAGGCCCTTGAGAGTACAGATCTCTGGCAAGGTCGACTCTGGTGGGCGGTGGGCCAGCGTCACCGTCACCGACAATGGGGTGGGTTTCGACCCCCGGCAGGGAGAGCGCATCTTCAAGCTCTTCACACAGCTACGAGGTGTCGAAGAGGGCACCGGCCTCGGTCTCGCCATCTGTCGACGGATCATGGCCCATCACGGTGGCGCGCTCACCGCTGACAGCATCGAGGGTCAGGGGTCCCGGTTCACCTTCAGGCTCCCCGTGCGGCAGCAGATGCTTTCGCGAATGTTGTCGGGAGAATCCACCCCCGTTGAGTCACCGCCTTCAGGGTTGTAAACAAGAGCCCTGTGAAGTTTTACAGACTGCAGAACATCCACTGAGGAGGGTGCCGTGCACCAAGCGTTCCTGGATCACTTGAGCGAGCAGCTCGAAGGCATCAAGGCCGAGGGGCTCTACAAAGAGGAGCGGATCATCGTCTCGCCTCAGCAGAGCGAGATCGAGGTTGCCGGGGGCCAGAAGGTCATCAACCTGTGCGCCAACAACTACCTTGGGTTGTCGAGCCACCCCGAGCTGCTCCTCGCCGCCCACCGGGGCCTCGATCGATATGGCTACGGCATGTCCTCGGTGCGGTTCATCTGCGGCACCCAAGATGTGCACACCGCCCTCGAGGCCAAGCTGTCGAGCTTCCTCGGGACCGAAGACACAATCTTGTTCTCCTCGGCCTTCGACGCCAACAGCGGCCTCTTCGAGCCCCTGCTCACCGCCGAAGACGCCGTCATCAGCGACGCCCTGAACCACGCCTGCATCATCGACGGCATCCGGCTCTGCAAGGCGAAGCGGTTCCGCTACAAGAACAACGACATGGCCGATCTCGAGGCCAACCTGAAGGCCGCAGTTGAGGCCGGGGCTCGGCACAAGATCATCGTCACCGATGGTGTCTTCTCCATGGACGGCTACATCGCCCAGCTCGATGTCATCTGTGATCTCGCCGACAAGTACGACGCCCTCGTCGCCGTGGATGACTCTCATGCCGTGGGTTTCATCGGTGCCAATGGCAGGGGTACCCCCGAATATCGTGGGGTCCTGGGTCGGGTGGACATCATCACCGGCACTCTGGGCAAGGCCCTCGGTGGGGCCAGCGGTGGCTACGTGGCCGCTCGCAAGCCCATCGTCGAGATGTTGCGACAGCGGGCTCGCCCCTACCTGTTCTCCAACACCCTCGCCCCGGTCATCGCTGCCACCTCGCTCCATGTGCTCGAGATGCTCGAGGGCAACGACAGCTTGCGCACCCGTCTGCGTGAAAACAGCATCTTCTTCAGACAGGGCATGACCCAGTTGGGGTTCAACCTGCTCCCCGGTGAGCACCCCATCATCCCGGTCATGCTTGGTGATGCCGTGCTGGCGCAGAAGATGTCGGCCATGCTCCTCGAAGAGGGCATCTACGTCATCGGGTTCTCCTACCCCGTGGTGCCACGGGGTGAGGCGCGGATCAGGACCCAGATGTCTGCGGCCCACGGCATCGACGAACTCGATCGGGCTTTGAAGGCCTTCGAGAAGGTGGGCAAGGCCCTCGACATCATCTGAGGCCTCTCACAGCCTGGAGACATCCATGAAGTCACTCGTCAAGGCAGAGCGATCCCCGGGCATTTGGATGCAGAACGTGCCAGGGCTCTCTGTGGGGCCCAACGATCTGCGCATCCAGATCCGGCACACCGCCATCTGTGGCACCGACGTGCACATCTACAATTGGGACGACTGGGCCCAGCGCACCATCCCCGTGCCCATGACCGTGGGTCACGAGTATGTCGGTGTCGTCGCCGAGATCGGCAGCCACGTCAAAGGCTTCGAGATCGGCGATCGAGTCTCGGGCGAGGGCCACATCACCTGTGGTTATTGCCGCAACTGCCGCGCTGGCCGCCGGCATCTCTGCCGCAACACCGAAGGGGTTGGGGTGAACCGCCCTGGGGCTTTTGCGGAGCACCTCGTCATCCCCGCGGTGAACGCCTTCAAGATCCCCGACGACATCAGCGACGAGGTGGCGTCGATCCTCGACCCCCTCGGGAACGCCACCCACACCGCCCTGGCCTTCGATCTCGTGGGCGAAGACGTGCTCATCACCGGCGCGGGGCCCATCGGCTGTATGGCCGTGGCCATTTGCAAGCATGTCGGGGCTCGCCATGTGGTCATCACTGATGTGAACCCCTATCGACTCGAACTCGCCCGCAAGCTCGGGGCCACTCGGGCCCTCAATGTCGCCGAGGCGGGCGCAGAGGGTGGCGAGGGTATGCTGCGCGACACCATGCGCGATCTCGGCATGACCGAGGGGTTTGACGTGGCGTTGGAGATGTCAGGCAACGTCAGCGCCTTCACCGACATGCTCTCGGTGATGAATCACGGTGGTCGGGTGGCACTGCTGGGCATTCTGCCCGACAAGGCCGCCATCGATTGGGATCAGGTCATCTTCAAGGGGTTGGTGCTCAAGGGCATCTACGGCAGGGAGATGTTCGAGACCTGGTACAAGATGATCAGCATGTTGCAGAGCGGCCTCGATGTGACGCCCATCATCACCCATCAGTACCCCATCGACGATTTTCAGGCGGCTTTCGACGTCATGCGCTCGGGGCAGTCGGGGAAGGTGATCCTCGACTGGCGGTGAGCCACCTTTCCTTTACTTTTCTCCAGCAGATGACGTCCCTCTGAGACATCGTGTCCCATCACCACTGCAGGGTCCTTGGCAGCAAAGGCCGTGCGGTTCATGATGGAGCGTCGTCTGAGGGAGGATGAGCCATGGGGGAGAGTGACCGGCCATCTGGGCAAACCTCACGGGGGTGGGCGCAGGCCATCACACACAGAGCAGATGCCGTCGTCTTTTTGAAGAGCGGGTCTGTCGTGCACTGGTCTCCTGTCGATCAGGCGTTGAGCCAGCACATCGGCCTCGAGGCAGGTGCGGCCATTGAGGTCGTGCGCACCCGGTGCCCCGAGGGGGTGACACTACGGGTGCTCGACGAGACACCCGATGGCCAGGTCTGGGCGCTCCTCAGCGACGTACGGGGCGTGATCACTGCCCTCGAGGCCGCTGAAGGTGATTTTCGTGCCCTCATCGAGCACTCGCCAGATGCTCTTGCGGTGTGTCGTGGCGAGGCGATCGTCTACACCAACCCACGAATGCTCAATCTGCTGGGGTTGTCCTCGAGCGAGGCCCTGCTGGGGCAAGCCCTCAGCAACATGGTGCACACAGAAGAGCGCCGCAGCCTCGAGCGGTTCGCCGCCCAGGGCGCCTCGTACCAGTTCAGCCCGCGCACCTTCCGGTTGCGCCATCACACTGGCCACCAGGTCATGGTGGAGATGTTGCAGTTCCCCGTGCGCTACGAAGGCGAAGACGCGGTCGTACTGCTCGCTCGAGACGTCACCGAGCGTCAGCAGCTTCTGGCGCGGGCGGTGCAGATGGACCGTACCCTCGCTGTGGGCGCGCTGGCCTCCGGGGTCAGCCACGAGATCAACAACCCGCTTGCTTTCGTAAGTGCCAACCTCGAGTTCGCCATGCATGAGCTCGACTGGCTCACTCAGTGGTTCGAAGCCCAGGGGATGATGCCGGGGCTCACAGATACAGGCATTCGCAGCCGGCTCGACGAGATGAGGGATGCCCTTGCCGAGGCTCGGGAGGGGGCCGATCGCGTGCGCGGGGTCGTGAGTGATCTGCGTCTGCTCGCCAGAGGCCCTGATGGCCTGCCCCGGGCCATCTCCCCGGCGCGCATCATGGACTCGGCCATTCAGCTGACCCGGAACGAGTTCAAGCATCGGGCACGGGTCGAGCGCGACTACCAGCCCACCGCCCCAGTGGTGGTGGACGAGGGGCGTTTGAGTCAGGTGTTCCTCAACCTGCTCCTCAATGCCGCCCACGCCATCCCTGAGGGAGACTTCGAGCAGAATCGCGTCGTGGCCCGGGTGCGCCAGGGAGATGGCTGGGTGGTCATCGAGGTCTTCGACTCGGGGATCGGCGTGCCCGAGGACATTGCCGATCGCATCTTCGAACCATTCTTCACCACCAAGCCCATGGGTCAGGGCACGGGGATGGGCCTGTCGTTGTCCAAAGACATCATCGAGTCCATGGGCGGCCACCTGAGCTTCTCGGCCCAAGCCGAAGGGGGCACCTGCTTCCGCGTAGCGCTGCCCAGCGGGTTGATCGGTGGCGAGCCTACGCCTCTGCCGTCGCAGCCCACACCCATCGCCGTACCCCGTGGCAGGGTGCTCATCGTCGATGACGAGCCCCTCGTGGGGCGTAGCCTGAGACGCATGCTCTCCGACGAGCACGACGTCGAGGCCTTGACCAATGCCCGTGCGGCCCTCGACTTGCTGGCTTCAGGGGCGAAGTTCGACGTGATCTTGTGTGACGTGATGATGCCCGACATGAGTGGGGCGGCCTTTCACGAGGCCCTTCAAGCACAGTGGCCGGAGATGACGCGCCGGTTGATCTTCATCACCGGCGAAGCGTTCACCCCCGATGCCAGGGCTTTCGTAGAGCAGTCACACACGGTGTGCCTCGACAAGCCGGTGTCGCCTCGACTGCTCCGAAGGGTGATCCGAAAGATGATGGGCACCGCTCTGGGGGCATACTGAGGGGTCCTGGCGAGACAGCGGGCCTCGGACTCATCGCGTACTGTCAGGGGTCTTGAAGCGACGCAGATCCCTCAGGGAGAAGGCGCTCGGCCACGAAGGGGTCTGCACCGCACCCTCGAGGGGGAACCACACATCGTCGACCGCCCAAGGCGCCTCGAGCACGTGCAGGTCTTCGGCCGGCATGAAGCCCTGACCCAGGAGCGCCAGCCGACGGCCCGCAGCGTCGGTGACGATGTCGAGAATGATCACCGCGTGGCCGGGGCTGCCACCTTGTACAAAGACGTCACCCCCCTGCGCGGCACCGTAGCTGGCCACAGAGACGCTGTCTCGGGCCACCGAGCGGGTCCCCGCATAAATGAACAGATGATCGAGCCATTGGCGGAACGTCTCGTGGGTGTGCCCTCGCCGTCGACCCGAGAGCCGGGTGATGCCTCGACCCTTGATCTTGAAGCGCTCACCCCCAAGCCAGGCGGCATAGGTCGAAACATCACCACTGGTGAAGTGATATCGTGCCTTTCGAGCGAGCCCGCTGTGCCAGAGATACTCGGCATGGAGCCGGTAGGCGGTGTCGGCGCACTGCTGGCGGTTTTTGGCGCCGACGTCGAGGGCGACGATGGCCGCCGCCGGGCGGGACAAGGCATCGCCTGAGTGGCTGAGTACGGTTTGCCGGTCCATGCGGATCGGCAAGCCGCGGAGCCAGGCACCGAACCCCTCGGCTTTGACCCGCGTGTAGCCCGAAGGTGCCGGAAACCGGCTCTCGAGCGGCACCATCAAGGGCAGGGCCCCCGACCAGTCGGCGAGCCAGGGGTAGTGCTTCACGTGGACAGCGGCATCGGCCCGGGGGCCACTGCAACTCCAGCACAGGATCCCCAACCAGATCGCCAGCTTCTTCATGAAGGCACCTTTCTTCTCAGGTTTCGAACAGCTCAGTGCACACCTGCGACAACGCATGCTGGGTCAGATGCGCGATGTCGAGATGGCGCTCCTCGGCCTCGATGGCGTCTACAGAAGGGTGCAGAGCAGGATGAGCCGGGGTCATCAGCGCGCAGCAGTCCGGGTATGGCCGAACCGAGATCTCATAGGTGCCCAACGCGCGAGCCTCGGCGATGATCTGATCTTTGTGCGCCCCCACCAGGGGCCTCAGAATCAATGCCCCAGGGGGCAAGGCACCCTGGGCGCGGCTGAGGGCCTCCAGTGTCTGACTGGCCACCTGTCCAAGGCTTTCACCGGTGCCCAGGGCCCCGAGGCCTCGGGCGTGGGCGAGGTGGTGGGCCACCCGCATCATGTGTCGTCGCAGCAGCACCAGCCGGTGAGCGGGATCGCAGTGGGCGTTCAGCTGTTCGAAGACCCTGGTGAGAGGGATCACGTGCAGGGGCAGGGGCTGCGACTGCCGGCGGCCCAGCAGGCGGCTGAGGAGCCTGACCTTCTCCACCGCCTCTGCACCTGTGAGAGGTGGCGCCGTGAAATGAACCGCCTCCAACGTGCACCCTCGCTGTTGCAGTCGATCGCCCGCCACAGGGGAATCGATGCCGCCGCTCAGCAGCAACAGGACCCCACCCGTGCTGCCCGAAGGCAGCCCGCCAGCACCTTCGAGACGTCGAGCGGACAGGTACACCGCGCGACGCATGATCTCCACCGTGAGCACGCGATCACGCTGTTTGAAGCTGGCCTGCCGGTCCAGAGCCGTCTGAAGCGGGCCGCCAATGAGGCGGCTCACTGCCTGAGAGTCGATGGGAAACGTTTTGTCGAGGCGTTTGGTCTTCACCTTGAAGGGCCCCGGATCGTGCTGCCAGGCCTCGGTGCAGAGGCCGTGGGCGGCCTGAAGCAGTGGGGCGAGCATGGCGCTGTGCCCTGACTGCTCGTCGAGGACGTCACGGGGCACCCGCATCGCTGGGCTGACGCTCGCCACCCCTGGACAGCGGGCCACTTGAGCGGCCACAGCGTCGAGGACGACAGGCGCTTTGGGCGTGATGAAGATGCGGTGGTGTCCCTGCCAGATCTCTGCCTCGGGATCCAGGCGACGGGCCACCGATCTCACGTGTGCCAGGAGCAGACGGGAGAAGTGGCGGCGGTTGCCTCCCTTCAGATGAATCTCGTCGGTACGAATCACCAGCATCAGTGGCCAGCTCATCTCGTAGGCTCCAGAAGGTGTGCGAGGCTCTGGCCGGCTTCGGCGATCCGGACAATGCACGCGTCGATATCCGCTTCGGTGGTCTCACGGCCTAAAGAAACCCTCAACCATGCTCCGGCCTTCGCCTCACGGCCCATGGCCTCGAGTACATGACTGAAGTCTGTGCGGTGGTGAGTGCGACAGGCGCTGCCACTGGACACCGAGACACCTCGAGCATGCACGGCGTTGAGCAAAGGTCCGCCAGGGAGCCCTGGCCAGTGGAGCAGTGCCAGGTTGCACAGTCGATGGGGGGCCTCTGGCCCTTCGAGTACGACCTCGGGCACGTGGGCCTTCAGCCCATCTACGAGCCGTGTGATCAGCAACGCTTCTTCCGATGGTCGGGTGCGTTGACGTTCGATGGCGTGTAACAGCGTCGTCGACATCGCCCAGGCGAGAGGCGCTGAAGGCGTACCGCCGCGCATGCCGCCTTCCTGGCCGCCTCCGCCAAAGACCGGCTCCAGGGCACACCGGGTCCAGAGCAGCCCCACCCCTTTGGGACCATGGGCCTTGTGCGCGCTCAAGGCGACACAGTCAGCCACTTCGAAGGTTGTGCGCAGAGGCAGGCGGCCCAGGGCCTGAGTGGCGTCGACGACCACCCGGGCCCGTGGACTGTGGGCTCTGATCAGCGTGGTGAGCATCGCCACATCATTGATGGCCCCCGTCTCGTTATTGGCCAGCGTCAAGACCACCAGTCGGGTGTGGACATCGAGGTGTTCGCTCAAACGCGACGGATCCACACGGCCATCTGGAGTGAGGGGGGCGCTGTCGACGCGCCATCGATGCAGCCTGCGCAATCGGGCCATTGCCTGGAGTCCGCAGGCATGTGCACCCGCATCGATCACACCATGGTGGGGTCGCTCCGTGGCCTGACCGAGGATCGCGAGCCCCATGGCTTCCGTGGCCCCTGAGGTAAAGAGCACACGGGCCGATGGATCATCCGCGCCCAGGGCGGCGGAAATGCGATCTCGGGCATCCTCGAGCAACCTCCGGGCGCCGAGGCCCTCAGTATACGCAGCGCTCGGATTCCCGAAGTGTGACAGGGTGTGCTGGTGCAGCTGTGCCGCGATTCCCTGGTCCACAGGCGTGGTGGCGGCATAGTCGAGATAGATGGTGCCGGCCTGTGTTCCATGAGCTGTGGTGTGCATGCGGGACTCCCAGAGCACGAGAGGGGTCGAAGCCGACCTGAGGTTCATTTATAACTCGCCTGCACGGCGAGCGGACGATGGAGCACCTTTGCCCCCTCTTCAACCCCACTGGATGATCGAACCTGCCTCTGGCGCACCTGCCGAGGGGCTGGCCATCTACGTGCACTACCCGTTCTGTGCTCGGCGGTGCCCCTACTGCGATTTCAACGTCGCAGTTCAGGCGAGCATCCCCCACGCGCAGTATCGAGAAGCCATCCTCGCCGAGCTCGCGATACGCGCCCCACAGTTCTCCGGGCCCTCAGTCAGCCTGTACTTCGGAGGCGGCACACCCGCGCTGTGGCCTGCGGAAGAGATCGGTCGGGTGATCGAGGGGGTGAGGGCGAGCACTGGCCTCGTGGACAACGCCGAGATTACGGTGGAGTGCAACCCCGGTGAGATACGCCCAGAGGGCTTTGCTGCCCTGAGAGCGGTCGGGGTGAACCGACTCAGCCTCGGCACCCAGTCCTTCGACGATCAAACCCTCGCAGCTCTGGGGCGTCGTAACCGGGCCGAAGACAATCGTCGTGCCGTGATGGCCCTGCAGGCGGCGGGGTTCGAGAACTTCAGCCTCGATCTCATACAAGGCATCTCGGGACAGACCGTTGAGGGCGCCCTCGAGGACGTCGAGCGTACCCTCGAGCTCGGCCCCGCTCACATCTCCACCTATCAGCTGACGATTGCACCACAGACCCCCTTTGGCGCCCGGGCGGCCCGAGGCGAAGTGCTCACTGTGCCCGACGATGCCCAGCTCGCCATCTACGAGGGCACCAGGGACAAGCTCGCCGAGGCGGGCATCGAACCCTATGAGATCGCCAACGCAGGCCGAGCGGGCTGGCAGGCGGTGCACAACAGCGCCTATTGGGTCGGGTTGCCGTATATGGCCCTCGGTGCCGGGGCCCACGGCTTCAACCATGGCGTCGGCGCTGAAGGCAGGTGGGGGGTGCGATGGGAGAACACCAGACACCCCAGTCGTTACATGGAGGCTGCGCTCTCTGGAGAGCCCGGCGAGACATTTCGGGAGCTGCTCACCGAAGAGCAGCTCGACGTCGAACGGATCATGACGGGGCTCAGGCTTGATCGTGGCCTGCGCACCACAGAGCGCTTGAGGGCGCGATATGGGACCGGGGCAGAGGCTGCCGAGCGACGCGGCTGGCTCTGGAGAGACGAGGGCCTGTGGCGCCTGAGCCCCCGTGGCAGGGCCCTGCTCGACACTGTCTTGCTGACAATTGTCGATGTGTAGGGTAGTGTAAGCAGGACGATGGCGTCGAGATCAGCTAGAGTGCATCGCGGTCGTCATGAGTGTGGGTCACATCGGATCAAGGGTTGACAAAACCTTCTTTGGATCCCATCTGCCTATGCCGAAGACTGATCAGAGAGAGGCTGCGCCGACCAAGGACGCGTAGAGGAGCCCATGTCAGAGGAAGAAAAGACGCTCGATGAAGCCGTGAACACCCCCACTGGTGCAGCAGAGGCTGCTGCGGGGGAGGCTCAAGGGCTCGACGACAGCCCCACCGTGGCCGAAAGCGGCACCGAGCAGGCCATGAAGCACGAGCTCGACCAGTGGAAGGCCAAAGCCTATCGCGCTGCTGCAGATCTCGACAACAGCCGCAAGCGTATGCTCCGGGAGCTCGAAGAGGCGCGCAAGTTCGCCATCGACGGAGTGTTGAGGGATCTGTTCCCCGTGTCCGACAACCTCGACCGGGCTGTCAGCGCCGCTGATGACGACAACGATCCTGTGGTGCAGGGGGTGAAGATGGTGCTCAACCAGCTCGCCGAGATGCTCAAGCGCCACGGCGCAACGAGCTTCGACCCCAAAGGCTCGCCCTTCGATCCCCAGTTCCACGAGGCCATGAGCCAGATGCCCACCGCCGATGCCGAGCCCGGCACTGTGGTCGAGGTGTTTCAGAAGGGGTGGATGTTGCACGACAGGCTTGCACGCCCCGCCATGGTGATCGTCGCCTCAGCGCCTCCCGAGGAATAAGTCCGAGGCGAGAGACCAGGGCACGAGACAGAAAAATCACCTCTCCCAGAGGTGCTTTTTTCACGGGCTGCGCTTTCGCGGGCAATGTGTGGTAGACCGGAATTGTGCCTCCTGAAGGGGGCGTCGAGACAAGAGGACCTACGTGTCGCGGATCATCGGCATTGACCTGGGCACCACCAACTCCTGCGTAGCGGTGCTCGAAGGGGGGGAGGCGGTGGTCATCCCCAACACTGAAGGCAGTCGCACCACCCCTTCGATGGTGGCCATCACCGAGAGCGGCGAGCGACTCGTCGGGCAGATCGCCAAACGTCAGGCGGTGACCAACCCCGCCGACACGGTCTTCGCGGCCAAGCGCCTCATCGGTCGCAAGATCGATACGCCCGAGCTGGAAGATCACCTCGATCGCTACCCCTACAAGATCGTCGCTGCCGACAACCAGGATGCCTGGGTCGAGCTTCGCGGTGACACGTACAGCCCCATCGAGGTGTCGAGCTTCATTTTGGCCAAGATGAAGCAGGTCGCCGAAGACTACCTCGGCGAAGAAGTGACCGACGCGGTGATCACCGTGCCGGCCTACTTCAACGATCATCAGCGCCAGGGCACCAAAGATGCCGGGCGGATCGCCGGCCTGAACGTGCTCCGCATCATCAACGAGCCCACCGCTGCCGCCTTGGCCTATGGGCTCAACCGGGACGACGTCCGCCACATCGCCATCTATGATCTCGGCGGGGGCACCTTCGACATCTCGGTGCTCGAGGTCGGTGACGGCCTGTTCGAGGTCCGCTCCACCAGCGGTGACACCTACCTCGGCGGTGAAGATTTCGACATGCGTCTGCTTGATCACTTCATCGACGACTTCAAGGCCGCCGAGGGCATCGATCTCAAGCAGGACAAGATGGCGCTCCAGCGCCTCAAAGAGGCCGCCGAGCGGGCCAAGCACGAGCTGAGCTCTGCCCTCGAGACCGACATCAATCTGCCCTTCATCACCGCCGACGCCACAGGGCCGAAGCACCTCGAGGCCACGCTCACCCGGGCCCAGTTCGAGTCCATGGTGTCCGACCTCGTCGAGCGCACCTTGACGCCATGCCAGGCGGCCTTGGACGACGCCAACCTCTCCATCGACGACATCGACGCGGTGGTGCTTGTGGGCGGCATGACCCGCATGCCCCTGGTGCAGCAGAAGGTCGAAGCCTTCTTCAATCGCGCGCCGAGCAAGGGGGTGAACCCCGATGAGGTCGTGGCGGTGGGCGCTGCGATCCAGGGCGGGGTGCTCTCCGGTGAAGTGGAAGACGTCATCCTGCTCGACGTCACCCCGCTCTCTCTCGGTGTCGAGACCCGAGGTGGGGTCTTCACCCGCATGATCGAGCGGAACACCACCATCCCGTACAGCTACAGCCAGGTCTTCAGCACCGCCGTCGACAACCAGCCCATGGTGTCGGTGCACGTGCTGCAGGGCGAGCGTGAGATGGTGGATGACAACCAGTCGCTCGCCCGCTTCGAACTCCACGGTATCCCGCCGGCCCCTCGGGGGATCCCCCAGGTCGAGGTGACCTTCGAGCTGGATGTCGATGGCATTTTGCACGTGGCCGCGAAGGATCTGGGCACCGGCCGTGAGCAGCGGGTCGAGGTGCGCATCTCCAGTGGCCTGAGCGAGTCGGCCATTCAGGACATGATCTCTGACGCCGAGGATCACCGCCAGCAAGACGCCACGCGCCGGGAGCTCACTGAGCTGAAGAACCAGGGCGAGGGGCTCATCTACACCACCGAGCGATCCCTCAACGAGTACAGCGATCTCATCAGCGCAGCCGATCAGCAGGAGATCATCAGCGACATCAGCACGCTGCGAGAGTGCCTGCAAGAGGGTGACGTCGAAGAGCTCAAGCTCGCGATCCAGAACCTCGAGCAGTCGGCCTACCGCATCGCCGACGCCATCTACGCCGGGGTGGGTGGGAACTCCGAGGGGTGAGCGACAAGGCCGATTATTACGAGCTGTTGGGCGTCTCGCGCGACGTGGGGCCCAACGAGCTGAAGAAAGCCTATCGCAAGCTCGCCTTGCGGTATCACCCTGATCGAAACCCCGACGACCCTTCTGCAGAAGAGCAGTTCAAGGCCCTCGGTGAGGCCTATGCCGTGCTCTCTGATCCAGAGAAGCGCCGCCTCTACGACACCTATGGCCACGAAGCCACCGATCGGGCGAGCCCATTTGGCGCCAGTGGTGGTTTTGCCATGGACCCCAACGACATGCGGTCCATCTTCGGCGATCTCTTCGATGAGATCTTCGGTGGCTTCTTCCGGCGCTCTTCCACCCAACATGGTCGGGACATCCGCAGCCGGATTACGCTCACCCTCGAAGAGGCCGCCACTGGGGTGGAGAAAGATCTGACCTTCCAGCGCGCGGCACCGTGCAAGGCCTGTGATGGCTCCGGCAGCGATCCCCGGGGGGCGCCGCCCAAAAAGTGTCCCACCTGTCGCGGGATGGGCCAGGTGCGGGTGAGCCAGGGCTTCATCGCCATGGTGCAGAGCTGCCCTGACTGCCACGGCGTCGGCACCCTCATCGTCGATCCGTGCACAGTGTGCGGCGGCACTGGCCAACGTCGTGAAGAGCACACGCTGCACCTGCCGATTCCACCTGGGGTGGAGTCGGGGGTGAAGCTGCGCGTTGACGGTGAAGGCGAGCAGGGCCGCTCAGGGGGGATGGCCGGTGATCTCTACGTGGAGATCGAGGTGGAGCCGCACCCATTCTTTCAGCGCGATGGCAGCGACGTGCTCTGTGAGGTGCCCATCTCGTTTCCCCAGGCGGCTCTGGGCACCCAGATCGAGGTGCCCACCCTCGACGGCAAGGTGAAGGTGAAGGTGCCTTCAGGCACGCAGTCAGGCCGCATCTTGAGGCTGAGGGGCAAGGGCATCAAGCATGTGCAGGGCCGTGGTCACGGTGACCAGCTCGTGCGCCTGCAAGTGGAGACACCGAGCAATCTCTCCGCTCGCCAGAAGCAACTGTTGCAGGAGTTCGAGTCGCTCAGCGGCAGCGGCGCTGGTCAGCCCCAGCGCAAAGGCTTCCTCGACAAGCTACGTGACTTCTTCGACTGAGAAGCGGCCCCGAGCGGGCCACCATTCGGCGATTCAGCCGCAACCAGAACACCACCTGAATATCTGTGCAGAGTGAAGAGCAACGAGGCGTTGATCCTGTGGGATCTCTCGTTATCGTCATGCACGGTAGATTTTCGCACAGCCGAAACACTGGAGATTCCAGATGCGCACTCACTCGTTTCTGATGGCCTTCGGCCTGCTCACATGTGCCGCGACCGCGGCGCTCGCCGGTACGCCCGAGGAGCGGGGGCTCGAGATCGCCAAGCAAGCCGACGCCGCCAACGAGGGGTTCAAGTCCGAGGCGTCGACCCTCGCCATGAAGCTGATCAACGCCCACGGCGATGTCACCGAGCGCAAGATGGAGTCGAAGATCCTCGAAGGAGATGGAGATGGTGATCGCTCCTTCATCGTCTTCGAGGCCCCCGCCGACGTGAAGAACACCAAGATGCTCACGTGGAGCCACAAAAAAGGCACTGACGATCAGTGGCTCTACCTGCCCGCCATCAAGCGCATCAAGCGCATCAGCTCGAGGAACAAGTCGGGCTCGTTCATGGGCAGCGAGTTCGCCTACGAAGATCTGTCGAGCCCCGAGGTGGAGAAGTTCACCTACAAGTACCTCGCCGACGTCACCGAGAAGGGTCGCGACTGCTGGCAGATGGAGCGCTACCCCATCGACAAGAACAGTGGGTACTCCAAGCAGGTGGTGTGGTTGGACAAGCAATACCAGACCCCCGTGCGCATCGACTTCTACGACCGCAAGGGTGAGCTGCTCAAGGTGGGCACCTACAGCGGCTACAAGCAGTACGGGAAGTTCTGGCGTTGGGGCGCCATCGAGATGGACAACAAGCAGACCCGGAAGAAGTCGATCATCACCTGGAATGACCGAAAACTCGGCGTCGATCTCGACACTGATGACTTCGAGCGCGACGCCCTCGAAGAGTAAGAGGTCCTAACACAACGGCGGACCGAGTCAGGAAGATGAGGCGCGAGTGAGGCAGTCGAAAGATCCACAGGCGGGCCCGAAGGCCCGTCGAGGACGCTTTCGGCTGTATCGCGAAGTGCATCATCTTCCTGGCGACGGGAGCAGTTGTGTTAGGACCTCTAAGACTTCACCCACCTACTCCACTTTCAGCCCTACCGGAACGAGCCATGTCTGCTCAGGCCCACGGCCGGATGCTGGCGATCTGCGCCACGCTCTTGAGTCTCACCACCTCTGCCCATGCCGATCTCAAGAAAGACCTGCGCTTCAAAAGCCGGGGAGAGCTGGCATTGGAGAGCAGGGTGTTTCCCGATGACGACAATGCCGACACCATCGACCAGGCCATCGGCCTGTTCGGGCGCCTCGAGGCCAAGGCCAAGCAGAAGCCATTTCGTCAGAAGCTCAGAGTCTTCGGCCGGGTAGACGAGCGCGATCGACAGCGGAGCACCTTCGTCGTGGAAGAGGCCTGGGCGGAGATGCGCCTCAAAGATTTTCGCCTCAAGATCGGCGTCGACATCGTCAACTGGACCGCCACCGAGGCGTTCCACCCCGCCGACGTACTCAACAGCAGGAACCTCGACAGCGACATCGAGAACTTCGAGAAGGTGGGCGAGCCCATGGTGACGGCGTCGTACGGCTGGAGCGGGGGTCGCCTGTACCTCTACTTCATGCCCTTCTTCGTCAAACCCATCTTCACCAGCCCCAACAGTCGGCTGGCCTTTGGCGCTGGGGAGCCCAATTTCGGCGGCTTCGATCTGCGACGCCCGATTCGGACCGATCGAGACGGTGAGCTGACCGACGAGCCCCTGGTGCCTCAGGGGGCTGCGCGCATCGTGCAGACCATCGGCAGTGCAGACATCTCGGTGCACGCCCTGCATCAGGCCGATCGCAGCCAGCCCTACTTCACCTTCGACCCTCAGGCCATGCAGCCCAGGCTGCTGTTCCAAGAGGTCTTCCAGGTGGGTGGCACCTACCAGCAGGTCTTCGAATTCGGGCTCATCACCAAGCTCGAAGCGGCCCATCGCATGTTCTACACCGGCGACGCCATCATCGGCACAGGCCCTGTGGAAGATCGTGATCACACCCAGGTGGCCGTGGGCCTGGAGTATGGCATCCCCCACGAATTTGGGGGGGAGTCGACGCTCATCGTTGAGGGCCAGTCCTACTTCGGCGTGTCTGAGGAGATCAGGCAGTTTCAGCTGGGCATCTTTCAGCGAGACGCCCTCGTGGGGTGGCGCCTGGCCCTGAACGACGAGGACTCCACGGAGATCTTCGCCTCGGTCATCGTCGACGTCGAGCGCGAGGAGGAGATCCTTGCCAACCTCAGCTACAAGCAGCGTTTCTTCGACACGTGGTCGGCGGCCCTCGCTGTGCGCTGGTATCACGCGCCCCAAAAAGAAGAGACCCCCATCGGCCTCGAGCTGCTCGACCGGGCAGATCACCTGCGCCTGAACATCACCCGTTATTTCTGACCCTGATTCTGATGTCCGAGAGGCAGCCATGAACGACGATCTCAAGGTCCCCGCCATCGCCCGCGCGCTGGTGGGGTTCATCGGCCGAAAGCCCTGGGTGGCGCTGTTGCTGGGCCTGGCGACGGTCTTCGCCATGGGGCCGGGCTTTGCGAAGCTCACCGCCGACTTCACCCACAAGGGCTTCTTCTACGAGGAAGATCCGATGATGGTGAACCTCGAGGCTCTTGAGCGTCGCTTTGGCAACGACGACTCGGTGGTGGTGGCGGTGCACAGCCCCTCGGGGGTCTTCGACAAGGAGACCGTGGAGCTGTTGCAGAAGCTCACTGAGGCCATGTGGCTGGCCCCGGACGTGATTCGGGTGGACTCTCTGGCCAACTATCAGTGGGTGCACGCGGAAGAAGACGACATCCTCGTCGAGCCCTTTTTGCCCGATGACGTGGAGATCACCCCGGAGTTCCTCGCTGCCCGGAAGAAGATCGCCCTGGCCCACGAGACCTTGCCTGACTATCTGGTGAGCGCCGACGCCAAAACAGCCATGCTCTTCGCCAAAACGAAGCCGGGCTTCGAGAACCCCCCTGATTCACCTGTGGTGGTGAACGCCACTCGCAAAATCATCAAAGAGCTCGAAGCGGGCGATCACACTTTCTTCATCAGTGGCGGCCCCGCCATCAACACCGCCTTCATGGAGGCGGCGCAGATGGACATGCAGCGTATCATGCCGGTGGTGCTCGGCCTCACGGTGTTGTTGCTCATCGCGCTGTTCCGCCGCGCAGGGGGCGTGTTCTTGCCTCTGTTGGTGGTCATCCTCGCGGTGATGGGCACCATGGGCTTCTCGGGTCTCGTGGGCCTCGAGATCACCAACATCACCGCCATCCTGCCCCAGGTGCTGCTGGCCATCGGCATCGCCGACGGGGTGCACATCATGGTGACGTTCTATGGCGCGATTGGCAGAGGCGCCACCAAACGCGAGGCGGCAGACTACACGCTGCTCAAGAACTTCCTGCCTACGCTGTTGACCAGCCTCACCACTGCGGTGGGCTTTTTCAGCTTCATCACCGCAGATCTCAAGCCGGTGAGCGGGCTGGGCCTCATGGCGGGCCCCGGCACCCTGCTGGCGTGGTACGTGACCTACTTCGTGCTCGGGGCCCTGCTCTACATCCTGCCCTTCAAGGAGAAGGCCCGGCCTGCAGAGGCCATCGAGGCCCGCAAGCGCAGGGCTCTGGACTTCACCAGAATGCTGCAGACCAACCGCTCAGGGATCCTGTGGGTGTTTGGGATTCTGTCGGTGAGCGCAATCGCCATCGCGGCTCAGAACACGGTGAACTCTGATCCATTCAAGTACTTCGAGGAAGGTTTCCCCGCCCGTGTGGCCAACGAGTTCATCGAGGCTGAAGTGGGGGGCGCCCGAGGGGTGGAGCTGGTGGTGGACTCTGGCAAGGCAGAGGGCATCAAAGATCCAGCCTTCCTCAAGAAGGTCGAAGCGCTTCAGATCTGGCTCGAAGACATGCCACGTGTGACGCGCACCCTGTCGATCGTCGACATCCTCAAGTCGACGCACCGATCGCTCCACGGAGACGATCCAACGAAGTACGCCCTCGCGGAGACTCAGGAGGCCATCGCCCAAGAGCTGTTGCTCTACACGATGAGCCTGCCCCAGGGCATGGATGTGAACGATCGCATCTCCGTGAAGAACGACACGCTGCGCATCACAGTGCTCTGGACGATTCCCACCTCTTCGGAGAACGTGGAGGCCTTCGCGCACATCAGAGGCAAGGCCAAGCAGCTGGGCCTCGACGTGACGGTTACGGGCAAGAACGTCCTGTACCAAAGCATGAACGGCTATGTGGTGAACTCCTTCCTGGTGTCGTTCACCGCGGCGGTGGTGCTCATCAGCCTGCTGCTGGTGATCTTCTTCAAATCGGTGAAGCTGGGCCTCATCGCCATGATCCCCAACCTGATCCCACTCATCGCCGGCGGCGCGGTGCTGTACCTCATCGGTCAGCCCCTGGACATCGGCACGGTGCTGGTGGCTTCGGTCTGTCTGGGCATCGCCGTGGACGACACGATCCACATCCTGGCGAACTTCAACCGTGCTCGACTCGAGGGTAAGAGCCGACAACAGGCGGTGACGGAGGTTTTGGCCTACACGACGCCGGCGCTGCTGGTGACGACGTCGATCCTGGTGCTGGCCTTCGGCAGCTTCCTGGCGGCCACCTTCATGCCCAACCTCTACTTCGGCCTGATGGTGGCGGTGATTCTGCTGGTGGCGCTGATTACGGACGTGACCTTCCTGCCGGCGATGGTGATGGGGCGGGGGGATGATGGGGATACACCCCAGAAGTCTGGATCTGTTCGTCGGGTGCCTCAGGAAGTGTGAAAAGAGAGTTTCGGGCACGGGCACGGGCACGGGCACGGGCACGAGTTGATACATACGCGGACCCGTGGTCCTGTCTGGGCTCAGGTTGTGGGTCAGCGACCTTTTCTGAATGATTCCGACCAGTGTCCATGTGAGACGGCCCCGCGGAGCGCCGCAGGTGGCGACAGTCGTCGTGAGCGTGGTGAGTTTGCGTGCAGATGCGGGTTTTCACCCGCAGGGGTAGCAGCGCTACCCCGAGGAAGGAAAAGTCGCAGCTGTGCGTGAAATCGCCGCGCTCACGGCGGCTGGCGCCGCCGAAGGCGCGGAGCCCTAGTAAACGTCTTTGAGGTAGCGGCCGTTCTTGCTCATCCATTTGAGCAGGGCCTTGGCGTCGCCTTCCGAGTAGCGGCCGTAGGTCATGATCACCTTCATCAGCGCCGCGTGTACATCCTTCGCCATGCGGCTCGCGTCGCCGCAGATGTAGATGTGGGCATCAGCGTCGATCCACTCCCAGAAGTCCTCGCCGTTCTCGAGGATGCGATCCTGCACGTAGATCTTGTGCTCTTGATCACGAGAGAACGCCAGATCGAGGCGTGAGATCAGGCCGCTCTGGTACCAGCGCTCCACCTGCTCTTGATAGAGGTAGTCGCAGTGGGCGTGGCGGGCGCCGAAGAAGAGCCAGTTGTAGCCCTGAGCGCCGCGGGCCTCGCGCTCTTCGAGGAAGGCGCGGAAGGGGGCGATCCCCGTGCCTGGACCGATCATGATGATCGGTGCGTCGTCGTCATCGGTGATCTTGAAGTTGGGGCTGCGGTGCAGATACACCGGCACCCGACTGCCCGGTGGGCAGCGCTCACCGAGGAAGCTGCTCGACACGCCTTTTCGGTTGCGGCCGTACATGTGATAGCGCACCACGTCCACGGTGAGGTGAACCTCGCCGGGGTGGGCCTTGGGGCTCGAAGAGATCGAGTAGAGCCGGGGGGCCAGGGGCTTGAGCGCTGCAGCGAAAGATGCCGCGTCGGGGCGGATGCCCGCGAGGCTGAGCAGATCGCCCACATGGTGCTTGCCGATGTACTCCTTGCGGGCGTCGGCGCTGTTGGCGATCGGCTGGAAGAGATCTCCGGCGTAGCGGCTCTCTGCCGCGAGCTTGAGCAGCCGGGCGTCGATCTTGATGATGTCCAGCCGATGGGTGAGGGCGTCCAGCAAGGTCATGGCCTGACCCTGGACTTCCACCACCTCGTCGCCCCGCAAGCCCACGTTCTGCAGCGTCCAGCGGACGAGATCCGGACAGTTCTGAGGGAACAGCCCCAGGGCATCGCCCACCTTGTAGTCGATGCCGGAGCCGCGCAGCGACAGCGCCACGTGGCGGGTCTCTTTGTCGGAGTCGGCGCCGTTCAGGTTGTGGTTGACCAGGATGGTCGACATGAACGGGTTCTTGCGGGAGCCGATCTCCGGCTCTTTGGGTGCCTTGGCCGGGGTGGGCCTGGGACGCGCTGTGGGCTGTGGGCGGGCTACGGGCCGCGGTGGGGTCAGAACCTCGGCGGGCTCGTCGTACTGAGAGTCTTCGTACTCGGACTCGTCGTATTCGGACTCGTCGTACTGGGACTCTTCGTACTGGGACTCTTCGTACTGGGATTCTTCGTATTGGGATTCATCGTACGCTGACTCGTCGTATTCAGACTCGTCGTATTCCGATGCGTCTGGAGCCGCAGCGTCAGCGGAGAGATCGAGCTTGCCCAGACCGGCGATGACCTGACCCAGCCAAGCCTCGAAAGGCTCTTCGAAGTCGACGTCGCAGTCCTGTCTGGGGGCGAAGCGCTTTGCCCCCAGGGCGGCGAGGCGGCTGTCGAAGTCCTTGGCGCACTGGCAGAACTCGTCATAGCTGGTGTCGCCGAGGCCACAGACGCTGAAATTCACGCCGGAGAGGCTTGGTGCGTCGTCGTCCATCAACGCCGCATGAAGATCTTCTGCGTTCGAGGGAGGCTCGCCATCACCGAACGTGCTGGTGACGATGAGCAGCACCTGAACGTGCGGCAGGTTGTCGGGGTCGAAGTCGTCCATATCGAGGACTTCAGCTGTGTAGCCCCGACCTGTGAGTGCCTCGCCGGCCTGCTCGGCGCAGCCCTGGGAGTTGAAGGTCTCGGTGCCATACAAAATGTAAATCGTCGACATAACGCTGTGTATGGGTCGTTGGCAGGGTGTGCTGGAGAGATGAGCTTTGATGGTTGCGGGTCGCACCTTCTGTCGAGCAACCCTATGGCCCCATCATAAGGGCAGGTGCCTCGATGCCACCAGAGTCTAGAACAGGATTGGGAGAGAACCGATGGAGCGGCCCGTGTCCACACTGCTCCAGCAGCGGCCTTCAGAGCTGAGCGAGGTTGGCGATGACTTGCTCCAGCCAGGCCTCGAAGGGCTCTTCATATTCGACGTCGCAGTCCTGCCGAGGGGCAAAGCGGTGGGCGCCGAGCTCGGCGAGGCGGGCGTCGAAGTTCTTTCCACACTGGGCGAAGGTCTCGTAGCTGGTGTCGCCGAGGGCGCAGACGCTGAAGTGCACACCCTCGAGCCGCGGGGCATCGTCACTCATCAGTGCGGCGTGGAGTTCCTGAGCGTTCGAGGGGGGCTCACCGTCGCCAAAGGTGCTGGTGATGACCAGCACGACCGGTGCTTGAGGCAGCTGCGCTGCGTCCACATCGTCCATGTCGAAGACTTGAGCGGCGTGACCACGTGCATTGAGGACCTCGCCTGCGCGCTCAGCGCACTCTTGGGCGTTGAAGCTCTCGGTACCGTACAAGATGTGAATCGTCGCCATCGAGCGTCAACCTCGCGTGTGAAGGGGGTGTGAATGGGATGTTCGCCGTCGTCTGTCAGTCGCACATCATAGAAGAAGATGTGGTGCGCCGTGGCTCGAGTCAAAAATCAGCTCAGAGGGGGACTGGCACCTGAGCCACCAGAGACTCGATGAGTTGAGCCGCTTCGTCGACTTGACCCTGTAGATGATCCGCACCGCCGAGCCTTTGAACGCGGTGGGCCAGGACCGGCACGGCGAGGCGCTTCACGTCATCGGGGATGGCATAGCCTCGGCCTTCGAGGAGAGCCCTGGCCTTGACCGCCTGCAAGAGCGCCTGGGCGCCGCGGGTGCTCACCCCTAGGCTGAGCTGCGGGCTGTTGCGGGTGCCCTGCACGATGGCCAGCAGGTAGTCGATGACCACATCCTCGACCTTGATGGCGTCCACCGCGGCCTGGAGCGCCAGCACCCCCTCACCGTCAGTGAGGGCTTCGACATCTGCTCTGAGGCCGCCGCGCCCTTTGAGAATGTCACGCTCCACAGCGAGGGCAGGGTAGCCGAGTTTGAGCCGCACCAGGAACCGGTCGAGCTGGCTCTCGGGCAGAGTGTAGGTCCCCTGATGATCCAGGGGGTTCTGGGTGGCGATGACCAGAAAGGGCGAGGGCAGGGGATATGTGGTGTTGTCGACGGAGACCTGCCGCTCGTTCATGGCTTCGAGCAGACTGGATTGCGTCTTGGGCGTGGTGCGGTTGATCTCGTCGGCGAGCACGATCTGGGCAAAGATCGGCCCTCGCTTGAACTCGAAGGTGCTGCTGCTCTGGTCGAAGATGCTGACGCCCGTGATGTCTGCGGGGAGCAGATCACTGGTGAACTGGATGCGACGAAACTGACAGCCCAGGGCTTGGGCCATGGCGTGGGCCAGGGTGGTCTTGCCCACCCCGGGCACGTCTTCGAGCAGGATGTGACCTCGGGCGAGGATCGCCACCAGCGCCAGATCGATCACCTCGGTCTTGCCGAGGATCACCGCGCTCAAGCGCTGTCGCAGTCGTTGAACCAGGGCCATGGCCTCAGACACGTCGATGCTCTCCTGTGTTTCGACTCTGCCCTGCCTTGGACGCATAGCCTGGCAGGATCACTTTGATCTCTTCGATGGCCCGAGGCGAGACGCGGCTCACCTCGAGCACGATGCCGCGCTCGGTGGTCACCGACTCGCCCCGCCGTGGGATCCGCTTGAACTGCTCGAGCAGGTGGCCGGCGAGGGTCTCGTAGTCTTCGCTCTCCGGCAGATCGAGGCTCAGCTCTTCGTTGAGGCGGCTCACCGGAGCCCGGGCCTGCACCAGGTATACCCCTTCGCTCACCTGGCGCCACACATGATCACCATGATCGAACTCGTCGTTGATCTCGCCCACGATCTCCTCGAGCAGATCTTCGAGGGTCAGGATGCCCACGGCGCCGCCGAACTCATCCACCACGATGGCGAGGCTCGCTGCGGATCGCTGCAGGATGATCAAGATGTCGTCGAGGGCCTGGGTCTCGGGTACGAAGTGGGGCGGCCGCATGATGCGCTCGACGGTCTGGGCGCCGTCGTCAGCGGAGAGAAGATCGGTGTGGTGCAGCACGCCGACCACATCGTCGATGCGCTCGTGGAACACGGGCAGGCGAGAGTAGCCCTCTTTGACCAGCAGCGCCGCGGCTTCTCGGATGGTGCTCTCCTGGGAGATGCCGCACACCTCCACGAGGGGGATCATCACCGCTCGGGCGTTGAGATCACCAAAAGACATGATCCGGGCGATCATCTCCCGCTCGCCCTCTTCGATCTCCGAGTGTGGATCTTCCTGCTCCATGAGCAGCACGAGCTCCTCTCGAGAGATCATGGCTCGGGGCACACCCTCGAGACCCAGCCATCGATAGAGCAGCCGAGCGTACCCGCGGATCACCCAGATGGGCACCGTGAGCAGCCGGTGCACGAGCATCAACGGGCCAGAGAGGCGAGGAGCCAGGGTGGTGGCCTGGGCCTGAGCGATGGTCTTGGGGATGATCTCGGCGCCGATGAGCACCAGGGGCGACATCAAGGCCAGGGCGTAGAGCTCCCCGTAATCCGGATCGATCTTCATCATCGTGAGGCTGGCCACTGTAGAGCCGGTCACTGTACTGAAGTTGGTGCCCAACAGCGTGGTGGCGAAGAGTCGATCCGGGTGTGAGCGGAACCACAACGTGCGCTCGGCGGCGCTCTGCTCACCCTTGCTGCCAGAGCGGGTGCGCTCCTCGAGTCGGATCGTATTCGCCGAGATGATGGAGAGCTCCGAGGCGGCGAAGAACGCCTCGGAGATCAAACAGGCCAGCACCACGAGCCAGGGGGCGAGCACTTCGAAGGTCACAGCTGCGCCTCCTCGCCCTTGCGCTCCGAGGCGGTGTCGGTGATGGGCCCGAAGACCTCTTCGAGCAGATCTTCCATGGTGCACAGGCCCACGGCGAGGCCGAACTCGTTCACCACCACCGCCATGTGCGTGCGTCGTTTGCGCAGCTCTTCGAGCAGGGCCTCGGCCTGCATGTGAGGGGGCACGAAGTAGGGCCGCCGCATGAGCCCCCGGATGTTCCGGGCAGGGGTGAGCCCCCAGCGTTGAGCCAGCAGATCTTTGGCGAAGACCACCCCCACGATTTTCTGGGGATCCCGATCCCACACTGGGATCCGGCTGTATTGATGCGTCTTCGCCAGCTCGATGATCTCGTGGATGGGGCTCTGGATCGACACCGCGCAGATGCGATCGCCGGGGGTCATGATTTGCCCCACGGATCGATCGCCGAAGTCGAGCACGTTGATGATCAGGGCCCGCTCCTGCCGTTCGATGATGCCGGACTCGGTGCCCACCTCCACGAGGGTGCGCAGCTCTTGCTCGTCGATGGTGTCGTCTGCCCCCGGGTGATTGTGTCCCAGACGCTTGGTGAGGGCGTCGGTGAAGCCCTGGATCAAGATGCGGAACGGGGTCACGGCCCGGGCGAAGATCGACAGAGGGCCCGCCACCACGCGCCCCACCGCCTCGGGCTTGAGGGCGGCGATGGTCTTCGGGGTGATCTCACCGAAGATGAGGACCGCGGGGATCACGATGACGGAGGAGAGCAGCGCCTGCTCGGCGAGAGGCCGATCGGGGGTGAGTCCACTGACGATGGTGGCGCTCACGATGGACAACGCCACATTGGTGAGCTCGTTGCCGAAGAGCACCACCACCAGCAACTGACGAGGACTCTCGATGAGCTGGGCCAGCATCCGATCGAGTCGCCGGTCGGACTGCCCGAGGCGGGTGCGGGCCACCTTGCCGATGCTGAAGAGGGCGGTCTCGGAGGCGGAGAAGAATGCAGAGAGGGCCATGAGGCCACAGAACAGTGCGATGTCCATTCAGGGCCCGTGCTCGAAGTGATCGAAGCCGGCACCGCGTGCAGGCGCGCCGTCGAGGGTGAGCCCCGTACCCGCTGAACAGCGCCCGATGGGCCAGGCCCTGCACGGCGGCGTCAGCTCGGGATCAGCGGTGAAGAGCAACACATAGTCTTCGCCACCGGTGAGTGCTGCGGAGAGATCATCGCCCATCACCGCTCGATGATCGGCGCTCACGGGGATCGCGTCGCTCTGGAAGTGCATCGCCAGTCCGCTGGCGAGGGCCATACGCTCGGCATCTTTGAGCAGCCCGTCGCTCACGTCCATCGCCGCCGTAGTGCCAGGCCACCGGGCGAGGGCTGCGGCCTCTCTCAGGTGAGGGCGCCAGCGGTGGCGGAGCATGCGGGTGTGAGGGCTCGGACGCATCCAGCCGAGGGCCGCCTCGCCGAGGGGGCCGGTGACATAGATCCGATCGCCTGGGCGGGCTCCACTGCGTGTCAAAGCTCGGGGCCCTGCCAGCGGACCTCCGACGGTGACATTGATCACCGCAGGCCCTCGGGTGCTGCTCAGGTTGCCCCCTACGAGGGTGGCGCCGGCGCGGCTCAAGGTCTCGACGAAGCCCTCAGTGAGGGCGACAAGCTCGTCGAGCGACCATGAGGTGGGGAGGCTCAGAGCCCAGGTCACCCAGCCCGCGGCGCCGCCAGATCCTGCGAGATCGCTCAGGTTGCTCACCGCCGCCTGGGCGCCGATCTGATGCAGAGTGTCGAGTGACCGGTCGAAGTGCACGCCCTCGACGAGGGTGTCACACGACACAAGATCGGTTCGGCGATGGAGGCGGGCACAGTCGTCGGAGAGGTCAGGCCGCTGACCGTATCGTCGGAGGACCGCAGCGATGGCGTCGATGCGCTGCGATTCTGTCGGTGCAGCGTGCGTCGTCGGGGTGGGGCTTTCTGATGTGGCCACCAGACACTCGGGCCCAGGAGGCTCGGGATCGGGCGGCTCGGGGGTGTCGTCGCCCATCTCAGCCCATCTCGGTGACCGCCTTCACCACATCGAGGAGCTTGGAGCGGGTGAAGGGTTTGGTCAGATACAACACGCCGCCGGTGGCGAAGCCCTCGCTCATGCTCTCGGCGTCGGCTCGAGCGGTGACGAAGATGACATAGGGCTGCCCGTACTTCGGATCGCGCTGTACGCGCTCGGCGACGGTGAAGCCGTCGATGTCGGGCATGTTCACGTCGAGGATGGCCAGATGGAACGAGCCGTCGCTGAGCTTCTCAAGGGCTTCGCTGCCGTTGTGAGCGATCTCGCAGGTGTAGCCCTGATCGGTGAGGATCTTGTGCTCGAGCTTGAGGATGTCCTCGTGATCGTCCACGAGCAGGATCTTGTGTTGTGCGGTCATCTTCTCTTCACTTCACAGGCCCTGGGTGATCACCGCAGGGGGTTGAGATCGTCATCCTCAGCCACGGGTGGGGGCACCAGAGGCAGGTCGAAAGCGAATGTGGAGCCCCGGCCGGGCTCGCTGGAGACCTTCACCTCACCGCCGTGGGACTCGACGAAGTTCTTCACGATGGCGAGGCCGAGGCCGGTGCCGCCGTACTCCCGTGTCGAAGAGTTGTCGACCTGGAAGAAGGTTTCGAAGATGCGCTCGAGCTTGTCGCCGGGGATCCCGATGCCCGTGTCGGTCACGCTGAAGAACACTCGGGCCTCGGGTACGCCGGGGGCACCCTGGGCGGTGACCTGCACCTGGATCTGACCCGCCGCGGGGGTGAACTTCACGGCGTTGCTGAGCAAATTGATGAGCACCTGCCTGATCTTGTAGGTGTCGACCTTGATCTCGGGCAGCTGATCCGCGTACCGCACGGCGACGTCGAGGCGCTTCTTCTGCGCCTGAGGCCGCACCGCGGAGAGGGCGCCTTCGACGAGCTGCTCTGGCCGGGCCCGCTGCAGCACGATGTCGTGGGCGCCGTTCTCGATCTTGGAGATGTCGAGGATCCCGCTGATGAGGTGCAGCAGGCTCTCGCCCTTCTCCATGATGATGGAGACATATTCCTGCTGCTCACCGGAGAGATCGCCGGCGAGGCCTTCGAGGAGCATCTCGCTGTATCCGATGACCGAGGTCAGGGGCGTGCGCAGCTCGTGGCTCACCGTGGCGAGGAAGTTGCTCTTCATGCGGTCGAGCTCGCGCAGGCGCTCGTTGCTTTCTTGAAGCTTGCGGTTCTTGCGCTGCAGCTCGTTGTAGGCGTTGGTGATCGACTCCAGGTGCATGTGGCTCGTGAGCACGGCCTTGTACCCGGCATGGCAGTTGATGTTGATGGTGGCCAGCAGGGCGTCCACCATCTGCAGCAGGGGGCCATGGGTGATATGAGTGAGCACCTGTCGAGGCCCCGGGGCGCCCATGTGCTCGCTCAGTGCCGCATTGCCGTCGTCGAAGAGATGGGCCAGCGGGGAGACGTCGCCTCGGGCATCATCGAGGATGAAGGGGCCCACCACCACTCGACCGAGGATGTCGCCCTCGTAGGTGATGGGCGCCGTGAGGCAGGTGATGCCCGTGCTGGGCTCCTCGCGGATCAGACGCTCTTCCAGGCCGATGGGCAGCCGGATGAGGTTCGATGTGAAGCCGGCGAGGGCCCGCATGGCCTGCCGATCGGCGCCGGGCCACTGCCCGAGGGCGCCCCGCGGCTGCAGATCGACGATCTTGGTGTGCTCGTGGTCGAAGACCTTGATGCCCGCACGGAGCAGCTGCATGTATGTGCCGCACAGCTCTCTGAGCAGACCCGTGTCGAAGACTTCCGAGAGAACGACGGCCCGATCGAGGATGGAGTCGCTCACAGGTTGACACCCTCTCGCACCTTCTGGGGATCCCAGTGGTTGAAGAGCTGTTCGAGGAACTCGGTACGATCAGTGCCAAGCTTGTCGCTGACGCCGTAGAGCTTCTCGAGGTGATCCCAGGTGAGCGAGAGCAGGCTCTTGAGGGTCTCCAGCACGCCGACACCGTAGATGGCCACCGAGCGATGGATCGGCGTATTGCGGATGGCCGCCAGAGAGTTCAGCTCCGCGTCGGTGCGGATGTCGGGGAGATCGCGCTTGTTGAACTGCACCACCAGCGGGATCTGCTCGGGGTCGAGCTGATTGCGTACGAGGTTGGTGAGCAGGTTGTCGTACGACTCCTGGTTCTCTTCGGTCTTGGCGATGCGGCTGTCGGCGATGAAGGCCACCGCGTCGGCTTTCTGCAGCACGATCTGTCGAGTGCTGTCGTGGAAGACCTGACCCGGCACCGTGTACAGCTTGAGCTTGATGCGGAAGTTGTTCCGCGTGCGGAAGTGCACCGGCAACAAGTCGAAGAAGAGCGTACGGTCGTCGCGGGTCTCGAGGTTCATCAACCGACCCGCGCTGCCGGGAGCCACCATGTTGTGGATGGCCTGCAGGTTGGTGGTCTTCCCGCTGCGTGCGGGACCGTAGTACACGACCTTGAGCGTCAGCTCTCGCTGGCTCATGTTGAATTGGACCATGTAGGGGCGCCTTGAGCGATCTGATCTGCGTCACGTGCAGAGCGGTCGGCAAACAACAAAGCCATGTGCTCTGAAGCGAAACATAGTGCCTTTACAGCCCCCTCGCAATGGCCCTGCATGCCCCCAATCGGCCTTTGAGGGGGCGGGGCTTGAACCGACCTGCGTCGTCACTGGAGCCAGGACTGCTCCATGGCCCTGCCGGCGTAGTAGATGCCTGCGGTGAATGCCAGCAGAAGCACGGCCCCGAAGAGCATGAGCAACAACACCCGCAGGCGATCTTTTCGAGGATCTCGATCGGAGCTGAGGGGGGCGAGGCGGGCGAGGGCGACGTTGAGCACGCGCTGACGATATGCGTTCACTCGAGCATCGAGACCCTGAGGATCGAGATCGCGATAGCGCTGGCCGGCGAATTCGAGCTGGCCGGCGATGGCGCAGGCCTTGATGAAGGCTTCGTGACCTTCAGCGTCGTCGAGGCGTGTGGACAACTGCTCCCACTGGGCTTCGAGCCCCTGGTGCCCGTCCGCAGACCCGCGATCGGGGGCAGGGTGCTTTTCGAAGTCGAAGCCACATCGGTGACAGGGCGCCGGGGCCGACTGGGTGTGCCCGCACTTGGAACAGGTGTGTGTGGTCATGGGTGGATCAGTTCCCTGCAGGTCGATCTCCACGGCGGGGGACCACCCCCTCTTCGGGCTGCACCGTGAACACGAAGAGCCCGAAGACCGCGTCGCCATTGCCATTGAATCGGGTGGTGCCCACCACACCTTCATAATCTCTCAGAGCCAGCAAACGCCTGCGGATCGTGTCCCTGCCGCCGGCCCGCTTGAGCTCGTCGCACATGATGCGTGCAGCGTCGTAGGCGTGGGCGGCGAGGGCCCCCGGGGCCTTGCCTGTGACGGTCTCGTACGCTCGGGCGAACCGGGTGCTCCTGCTGTACTCCGGGCGCCAGCCGTCGACGAAGATGGCGTTGTTGGCCTGCTCGATTTGTCGCTCCACGAGCTTGGGATCGCCAAAACCCGAGGCGCCGAGGATCTGGACCAGCTGAGGCGTCTTGCCGCTGTATTTGCCCCGCAGATCGCTCGCCAGCATGTCTCGATCGGTCTTCAGCTCGATGTCCCAGTAGGTCAGATAGGGCAGCAGGGTGCGCAGCCGCCGGCCTCGATCAGGGATGAACAGGGCTTCGAAGTCCACCTCGGGGGCCACGTGGAGAGCGCGATCCCGGGCCTTGCGGTTGAGCTTCACCCAGCGGGGATCCTTCTTGCGGATCGAGAGCTCATAGCGGCCGATCAGCTTCTTGATGGGATCGCTGAAGTCCACATCGTTCGGACCATATGCCTGGGCTCCCCTGATCTGCCCGCCGAGGGCCTCGACGGTGCGCCAGAAGGCGCGGGTCATGGCCCGGCCGTGATCAGTGTCGGGGTACAGGATGGCGAAGCGACGGTGTCCCATGCGCTTGACGGCATAGCGGGCGAGGGTCTTCGCCTGTGCTTCGGGGGTGAGCCGGTGCCTGAAGATGAAGCTGCCCATGCGGGTGACGTCGGCCCGTGAGGTCAGCGTCATCAGAGGCACCTGAAGTCGCTGAGCCACCTGAGCGGCAGAGGCGCTCTCCAGGGCGCCGATGGGCCCCACGATGGCGGGGACCTTGTGCTCGTAGACCAGGCGCTCCACGGCGAGGGCGGCCTGCTCTGCCTTGCCTGCAGTGTCTTCGATGACCAGCTTGATGCCGGCCCGTTTCGCCGCGATCTTGATCGAGGGCAGGGCGCTCTTCCCGATGGCGCCAAAGGGCCCGGAGAGGGGCAACACAACCCCGAGTCGGCCCCTCTGCACTGCTGCGAAGGCCTCCATTCGAGCCCTCACCTGTTCGATGCGCGCCGCCGCCGGGTGCCCGGCGCTCCGGGCCACGGCGTCCGCGAGGTGCTGACGCGCCTCTCGGGGCTTGCGCTGGTGCTCGGCGAGCAGAGCCAGACGCAGCCGGGCCCAGGGGAGGGCCGCCGGGGGCAGCTTGGGCAGCAGCTTCTGGAGCACGTCGCCGGGCAGGCCCTCGATGAGGGGGGCGTGATCTGCAGGGGGCAGGGTGCCCAGATGCTTCACCAGGGCCTCGAGCTCCTCCGCCCGGGTGGCGGGTCGCTGAGGGCTCTCGGTGAGCCCTTCGGGATCAGCCTGCGCCTCTCGCGGATCTGTGACGGGATCGTCGTCAGGGGGCGGCAAGCGCTGCTGGCCACCACACCCCATCAACATCGACAGAGCAAAGACCGAGAGCGCCCACCACATGGGGCGGTGATCACAGTGAGGTCGGGGTGATCGCATCGAGGAGCGCGTCTCCGTCATGAGGAAAGCCGATGAAGTTGGGCTCGGGCACGAGGCGGATGCCGAAAGTCTCGTGTACCCGTCGTCTGATGCCAGCGGCGAAGCAGGCGACATCGTCGGCCTTCGCCCCCGGTGAGGTGACGATGGCCAGCGTGTGCCGCGCGGAGAGCCCCACGGGCCCCCGACGCAAACCCTTGTGCAGCCCCGCCCGTTCGATGAGCCAGGCCGCTGAGAGCTTGATGCGATCTGCGGCGTCGCTCATGGGCCACTGTGGTGGATCTTCGCCGACGATGCGAGCGATCGCTTCTACCTGAGCAGGGCCCGTGATGGGGTTGGTGAAGAACGAGCCTGCAGACCGGCTGTTCGGATCATTGGGGTCGAGGACCATCGATTTGCCCCGACGCAGATCGAGCACGGTCGCTCGGGCCTCGGCGACCGAGACGTGGCTCGAGCCGGCAAACCTGCGGGCGAGCTCTCCATACGCGAGAGTGGCTGGGGCGCCAGGCCGAAGTCGCAGGGTGACGGCGGTGATGATCCAACGGCCGGGGCCGTGTTCGAGGAGATCTGCCTTGAATCGGCTGTGTCGGTAGCCAAAGGCGCAGGCTGCAGCGTCGAGGGTGACCAGACATTGTCGCATCGCGTCCCAGGCCTGGACCTCCACCAGTGTGTCTTCGAGGGCCTGACCGTAGGCGCCGATGTTCTGAATCGGCGCCGCGCCCACCTGTCCGGGGATGCCCGAGAGACACTCCAGCCCGGCCAGATCTGCCTCCACCGTGGCCGCCACGAGGGCATCCCAGTCATGGCCGGCTTCCACCGTGAGCCACACCTCACCATCGGCCGCCTGTCGCCGTACGCCGGAGAACCCCAGGCGAACCACGAGGCCAGGGAAGCCCTCGTCGGCGACGACCATGTTGCTGCCTCCGCCGAGGAGCAGCACCGGCAGATCTCGAGTCTGAGCCCATCGCAAGGCCGGCTCGAGGCCTTCAGGGGACTCGACCGTGACACCCCAGCGGCCGGTGCCGCCGACCTGCAACGTGGTGTGGGCGCCCAAAGGCACATCGGGCGTAGGGTCGATCATGGCGCACCGTGGTGAGCATCGGCGATCTTCGTCGCCTGGATGTCTGCCTGCTCCAGCACCCTCTGGGCCGCGACGAAGGTGGGGCCGAAGGCGAGGAAGCCATGCTCGTGGCCCGTCATCTTGATGAGCGGCTGGGCAAAGCCTGCGTCGAGCAGACGTTCTACCTCGCGACCCATCTGAGGGGTGCCGTAGGCCACGCCGGGGGCTGTGACCATCACTTCGAGGTGATCGCTGTGGGCCCAGAGGAGGGGCCCGTGGATGTGGATGATGGCGCTGGCCTCCGGGGCGGCTTCATAGAGGGCGCCGTGGGTCATCGATTCCGAGGAGGGGGCTACGGGGCCGGTGCTGGTGACGCTGTTGCTTTCGAGATCGAAGTCGATGATCTCACAGAGGTGCTCTGGCCCCAGGGTGTCCAGCCCTCCGGTGCCGGTGCCGGTGACGAGGAAACCCCCACCAGGCAGACGACAGCTCAGGTTGCCGTAGCCCACGCCCCCATATCGAGCGGGGTCCAGGCCCACGAGACCCCTGGCGTACATGCGCTGGCGACAGGCGATCAAGCCAGGGGCGAGTGCGCTGGCCTCAGGGCTCAGGGGGCCAGGGGTGTGGTGAGGGGTGAACTTGGTCACCCCCTCGATCTCGTCGAAGGGTGCCATGGCGGTCTCTCGCCCGATCGAGTCGGGGTTCAGGCGGCGTCCAGGGCCGCCTTGAGTGCTTTGAGCGTGGCAGATGCTGATCGGCGCTGCTCTGGGCTCATGGCCGCACCACCGAAGCGGGCTTCTTCATACATGGAGATGATCTCCCGGGCCAGAGGGAGCCCCGGGGCCCCCCGTGATTCGAGGAGATCGAGATACTCCCGCACCGTCAGGTGAGCGGGCCGGGTGATCCCGTGGCGGGCATAGAGCGACTCGAGGTTGCTGATGACGCCGATGGTGGCTCGGGCCCGCGGATCTGCATCGCCGCCTCGGGGGCTCGACAGGCCAGGCCAGCGCCGCCAGGCCCAGCCGCCGAAGAAGACCAGGGCGAGAGCGCCGCTGATCCACAACGTGGTGTCCCCCGGGCGCCACTGCATGAAGTCTTTGGCGCCACGAAACGCCGAGCGCAGCCCCTGAGCGAAACTGCGGAGGGCCTCGATCTGAGCACCGAGATCGTACTCGATGACCCATTTGTACCAGCGCAGCTTGAGGGCATCGATGCTCTGGGCGAACCAGCTCGGTGTCTCCATGGCGACGGCGCTCTGATCCGCCGCAGGGGTCGGATCCTGCAGCCACCACGCCCGAGGAGACTGGCCCGCCCCAGGCAACCAGATCTCGACCCAGGCGTGGGCTTCACCCTGGCGCACTGCGATGTACTCACCCACGCCGTTCCAAGTGCCACCGTGAAAGCCGTTCACGGTGCGGGCTGCGACCCCCTGGGTACGCAGGAGCACCACCATGGCCGTGGCGAAGTACTCGCAGTGCCCCTTACGCCGGGCGAAGAGGAAGTCCTCCAACGGGGGGCGGCTGGGATCACGTTCGAGATCGAGGGTGTAGCTGTAATCCGACTTCAGGTGTCTACGGAGCCTGTGGACCACTTCGGCCACAGTGTTGGCGTCGCCAACAACTTCGTCGGCGAGGGCCTCGATCTCAGGTGAGAGATCGTCGGGCAGTTGCGTGAAGCGGCGCGCAAAGTCCTCCATCTTCGGGCGGCTCAGCGCTCTGCGGTAGTCCTCGAGGGACATCGACGCGGTGTCGGGCGCCCTCGGCGGGGCGCTGAAGGCGTCGTAGCGAAAGGCGAGGGCCCCTGTCTGGCTGTAGAAGACGTCACCGTTCTCATCGAGATCGAGGCCGCTCTGTTTGAAGGGCTGGCGCTCGTCGGTCAGGGTGATCGAGAGGAGCGGTGAGAGGCCGAAGATCACCTGCTGCTCCATGGGCTCGAGATAGATCTCCTGCCGGACCAGCCCCTCAGTTGCGTCGCGTGGTGCCCAGGGCATCGAGACGCTGCCGTCGAAGGCGACAGGCAGGCCGCGGCGGCGACGTTGCGTCTTCTTCCAGCGCTCTCCGTCGTAGTGATCGAAGCTGATGCCCCTCCAGTACAAGGGCATGGTCTGCCGGGCTTCAGGTGGATCGAGGTGCACCCGCATCACCACGGTCTTGTCCTGCTTGATGCGGCCGTGGCCGCCGAGCTCGATCTGATCGCTGAACCCCGTCATTTGCACCCCATCTCGGGCGCCCTGAGAGAGCCAGCCGAAGCCCACCCGGGGGAACAGGAAGAAGACCACCGTGGAGCCCGTGAAGATGACGATGGCGATGAGGCTGGTCATGGCCAGGAACCGTCGGGTCACGAGCCTGCGGGAGTTGAGCACGCGCTCGACCTGAACGGGGCGACCTTTCTGTGGGCCCTGCTCGTACTTGAGCAGGAAGTTCTCCTCTACCTCTCGCCGCAGGTGAAACAGCATCAGGGTCCAGGTGGCGAAGATGATGTAGCCCACAAAGGCCACCGCGAAGAGCAGCCCCGTGTTCATCGCCGTGCCGGCCACCATCTGCAGGAACGACAGCAAGTAGAGCTGCTGCAGATCTCTCAACGCGCTGCGGTTGAAGAGCTTGTTGATCACCAGGCAGGTGAGAAAGTTCGCCCCTACAGGCAGCAGGGGGGCCCCCGAGAGCCCCTCGAGGATCGCCCAGGCCAGGGCGCCGAGGGTGAGCAGGTTCCAGACGATCGGGCTGCCGGGCTCACCGTCGGCGCGGCCCCATCGCCAGCTGAGAGGGAACGCCAGCAAGGCTGCGCCGCTGACGATGGGGTTGAGCCCGCCAGAGGTCACCAGGACCAGCGTGCTGGTGAGCACCAGCAGATAGCTCACGGTCTGATGGATGTGCCGAAAACGCATCAGGGCGTCTCCTCGACCGGGGGCTTCTGAGGCTCGAGGCGAAGGTCGAAGGTGGCGGACATCGGCGTGTTCAGGGGGGTGGTGAGGAGGATGCGCCCACCGGAGAACCCGCCGGCGAGCTCGGGCAGGGGTGAGCCTGCAGGGCGTGTGCTCATACGCGCCAGAGCGGTCATCGCCGAACGCCAGCCGCGACGATCGGCGGTGACGAGGAACCGGTCTTCACCCAGAAGCATCGTCACCTCAGCCCCTTCGTCCACCAGATGGGCGAGCACCGAGGCGGCGAGGGTGGCCAGGGCGTCGGTCAGAGAGGCCGGGGCCATGCCCACACCTTCAGCGAGCACGTCGTGCACCACGAGCAGGATCGTCCGTGCGTGATCTGCCGCCCGCTCCCGCACGATGAGCTGTCCGGTGCGGGCGGAGCGTTTCCAGTGCACTGATTTGATGTCGTCCCCCGGGCGGTGGGCCCTCAGGCCGTGGAACTCCTGCCCGTGGCCACGGGCTTGGCGGGGTTGCTGCCCCTGGCGCCCGCTCATTTGATGCAGCAAGGGGCTCACGGGCTCGATGGCGGGGTACACCAGCAACGTGGTCGACACATCGGCCCGCTTGAGCTTGCGGAAGAAGCCAAAGGGGAAGCGGGTGCTCAGGGTGCTGCTGGTGAGATGGTGCTCGCCTCGCCGGGGGCACGTCATGCGATAGCTCGTCTGCAGGGTGGATTCTGGGGGGAGCTTCAAGAAAAAGCATTTCTTGGCGGTCTCCTGCCCTTCGAGGTGGTCTTCCACTTCGAGGCTGAAGCTGGGCACCCGGCGCTTGTTGTTGGTGAGGGTGATCTGCGTCAGGAACGGCACCCCCGCGTAGATCTCCCCGGGGGGCTGTCGGGTGAGGGAGAGGCTGCGCAGAGCGAGTTCAGAGAGCACCCCGCTCACCACGATCATCGACAACTGCATGCCCAGGAGCAGATAGAGCAGGTTGTTGCCCGTGTTGATGGCGGCAAAGCCCACGGTGAGTGTGAGGCCCACGAAGGCCTGACCGGTGCCGGTGAACTTGAGGCGCGTGCGTCGACCCCCACGTCGCCGGCGGCGCCATCGGACGAGGCGGACCACCGCCACAACCACCAACAAGAGCAGGATCACAGGGAACCAGTGCATGCTCGTCATGATGCCCGCTGAGGGGTGATCGGCGCGAACTTGCCGCACAGGGCGACGGCAGGTATCACAGGGGGCGCTCCAACTGAGGAAGAGATGCAGGTACTCTACAACGACGGGGTACAGGTCGGGCGAATCACCTTTGATCCTCGACGCAGAGTCCCCGTGGCCTTCTGGACCCACCGGCCGGCGAAACGCCCCGCCGGGGGTCGGATTCTCACCAGCGACGGTCTTGCTCGCCGATGGCCCGGCACCATCGGGCTGCCCATCGGTCACAGCGGCGTGGCCATGGGGTTGCGTCTCGAGCTGCTCGCCTCAGGTTATGGGGCCTCCGGGGTGGCGGTCATGGCCACCCGGGCCGGCCTGCGCACCCTGGTTGTGGGCCCCACGAGCACTCGGCTGGTGCCCAGAGCTGCGGAGCGCATGGTTTTGTGGGTGCCGCCCGTGCGGGATCCGAAGGGACCTCACGCCGGCAACCTGATCCACTGGCTCAAGGCGCACTTGACCACAGCGCACGACGATCGCCTCGTGGTCCCCGATGGCGCCACCGCCGAGGTGGTGTGTCAGGTCCTCGCCCAGGCTGGGGTGCCCTCTGTGGCCCCCAAGTGGCTCGGCGGCGGGCGCTGGCGCCCGGGGGCGCTGCGCATCAGCACCGCCGGTGAGGGCCTCCTCGTCGACGCCCGGCCCCAGGCGGACTGGCCGTGGCTCGCCGATCTCGTCGAGGCCGTGGCCCCAGAGCAGCTCTGGCTTCACGGCCCGGGCGCCGCGGACTTCGGTGCCGCGCTGAGCGCCGAGGGCTGGCCTGTGCACTTGCTCACCTCGCCGGCCCAGCTGCCCCTCGTACCTGTGCCCGTGCGCTGACCCCAGCGCTGACGATTGGCGCCCTCGATCCGGGTCATCAGGAGACTGGGCCTTCGGGGCCTGCTACACTGCGCCGCCTATGAGTACCCCCCGCCCACTGCTCATCACCAACCGCCGTAAAGGCGGCTTCCTGCGATGGATCCCCCGGTTGATTTTCATGCTGGGCGTTGCGGGCACCCTCGCCGGCGGCCTCGCCGGGGTGTGGGCGTACATCTACTTCGCCGAAGGGCTGCCCGGTCCCCCCACCATCGAAGGGTACGATCCGCCCACGGTGAGCGCGTTCTTCGCCCGTGACGGCCGGCAAGTGGCGGAGCTCACCACCGAGCGTCGCCTCGTGGTGCCTCTCGAGCAGATGCCCACGCACCTCATCGAGGCGTTCCTCGCCAGTGAGGACAAGAGCTTCTTCCAACACAGCGGGGTGGACTTCAGGGGCATCGCCCGGGCGGCGGTGGCCAACTTCCAGGCGGGGCGCATCGTCGAGGGGGCGTCGACGATCACTCAGCAGCTGTGCAAGACCCTGCTGTCGACCGAGAAATCCTTCGTGCGCAAGGCCAAGGAGGCGATCCTGGCCCGGCGCACCGAGCACGTGCTCAGCAAGCTCGACATCTTGTACCTGTACCTGAACCAGATCTACCTGGGCCACGGCGCCTATGGGGTTCAAGCGGCGGCGCAGAACTACTTCGACAAAGATGTCTCAGATCTCACCCTCGGCGAGTCGTCCATGATCGCCGGCTTGCCCCCTTCGCCGGGGCGCATCACGCCCATCCTGAATTGGGAGAAGGCCCGTGAGCGTCAGCGCAGGGTGCTCGATCGCATGGTGCAGGAAGGCTTCATCGAGTCCGAGCAGGCTGACGCTGCTTTCGCCCAGCCCCTGAAGCTGCATCGAAATCGACCGGATCTCTTCGGGGATCATACGCCGTACTACACCGAGCACGCCCGCAGGGCAGTACAGGGCCGGTATGGTGAAGAGAAGATGTACCGCAAGGGCCTGAGGGTACATCTCGCTGTGGATGCTGATCGGCAGACCGCAGGTCAGGGCAGCTTGCGGGAAGGCTTGCTCTCTCTGGGGCAGCGGCATGGCTTCGTCGGTGTCTTTGCGCATCTGGGGGCGTCGGAGCAGGGCGAGTTTGCCCAGAAGGCGGCAAAGCACTACGGCGAAGGCCCCCTGGAGGCCGATCGGTACTACCTCGCTCTGGTCAAAGATCTCGAGGCCGGAGAGGCCACCGTCCAGGTGGGAGTGCACGAGGCGCGTCTGCCCCTCAAAGAGGGCATGGCCTGGGCTGCACCCCACCAGACCGACGCCCAGGCCAAAGCAGATGGTAAGCGGCACGCCAAGAACAACCGCCGCATCAAAGATGCAGGCGAGGCGCTCCGCGTGGGCGACGTCATCTCGGTGCGGTTGATCCGGGGCCGAAAGGCCGAGAACCCTGCGGATACAGTACCCACAGTGGTCCTGTCTCAGGTGCCCAAGGTCCAGGGCGCGCTGGTGAGCATGGATCCGTGGACGGGCTACGTCGAAGCCATGGTGGGTGGCCTCGACTTCGATCAGTCAGAGTACAACCGCGCTTTTCAGGGCTGTCGCCAGCCGGGCTCGGTCTTCAAGCCCCTCGTCTACAGTCGGGCCGTCGATCTCGAGTACACCCTCGCCACCCTGATCTCCGACGTGCCCGTGGCCCGCTTCGACGATTTGCGAGGCGAGCTGTGGAAGCCCAAGAACATCAGCCGGGAGTACGAAGGAGAGATCCTGCTCTGGCGAGCACTCATCAACTCGAAGAACATCCCCGCCATCAACGTGTTCGAGTACGTCACCGGCGACGAAGTGGTGCGCTGGGCCAACTCTCTGGGCATCACCACCCCCCTCGATCCGGGGCCGGCGCTGGCTCTGGGCAGCAGCTGTGTCTACCCCTGGGACATGGTACAGGTGTATGGCCTCTTCGCTCTGAGGGGCCTGCAGCCCAGGCCCGTCTTCATCACCCGGGTCGAGGATCGTTGGGGCGGCATCTACGAAGATCACACCGCCCTCGGTGATCCGTGGGCGCCCACGGGGCCCAAGCTCGATGCCATGTTGCGTCGGGCCGGCGAGCCTCGGGTGCGTCTCGTCTCTGCCGATACCGCCTTCCTTGTGCAGCATCTCTTGAAGAGCGTCGTCGACGCAGGCACTGGGGCAAAGGCCCGAAGCTTGAAGAAGGTGGCCGGCGGAAAGACCGGCACCACCAACGCGTACGACGTGTGGTTCGTAGGCTTCACCGAGTCGCTCATCACCGGCGTCTGGCTCGGCGCAGACGTCAATGCGCGGCGGCTCGGAGACGAGGTCACTGGCAGCCGGGTGGCGCTCCCGGTGTGGTTGGCATATATGAAGCGGGCGCTCGCGGGGATCCCCCAAGGTGACTTCACCGCTGATCCCCCCGAGGGCGTCGTGTTTGAGCAGATCGACATCGAGACCGGGCTGCTCGCAGCGAAAGGCCGTCGCTCGGTGCGGCTCCCCTTCAAGGCGGAGACCGCCCCCACAGAGAAGGCCAAGGCTGCGGGTACGTTCGATACCAGCGATCTCGATGACGTCGAAGGCAGGTTCTGAATGTCATTCTTCGGGCTCGGGTTCACCGAGCTGGTGGTCATCGCCATCGTCACCCTCGTCGTGGTCGGGCCCAAGCGCCTGCCCGCCGTGGCCCGGACCCTCGGCCAGGGCATCCGTATGTTGCGACGCGCAGGGCAGGAGCTCCGAGACGCCGTGGACATCGACGAGGTCCGGGACCAGATTCAGCGAGAAACCCGCGAGATGTGGCGGGAGGCGGAGTCGATCCTCGACGTAGAGCCTGAGCCGGCAACTCAAAAGCCGGAGAAGAAGGCACCCGACAGCGAGATCGCCGGCGAAGCTGACGCAGAGCCACCCATGATGACCGGCCCCACCCCCGAGGTGAACCTCGCCAAGGCCGCTGACGCCTCAGCCACCGAGGGCGAGTCAGCCGAAGAGGCTCAGGCGGACACGAGTGGCACCTACGATCACAACGCCCCTGTAGACGACGTTGCCGCTCCAGAGGCAGGCAAGATCTCGCTCTCCGAGGAGATCCCCACGAGCGAAGAGGCCCGCGCCCTGGAAGAGAGCGCCGCCCCGGTGGCCCGTGCCGAGGCACCGAGCATCGGACCCTCAGCGGCCCTCAAAGCAGCCCTCGGTGAGGGGGCCATCGACGATGACGCCGGTGAGGGTGAGGCAGAGCGGGGAGGGGCAGCGTGAGCGCGAACCCAACCAATCCGGACGAGCTCGAGGACAGCCGCGCCCCCTTCATGGAGCACCTCGAGGAGCTGCGCACCCGTCTCGTACGGTGTCTGCTCGCCATCTTCATCGGCGGGGCGTTGTGCTGGCTCGTCAAAGAGGAGCTGTACCAGCTCATCACCGGACCCATCAACGAAGCCCAGGGCGACCTGGGCCTGAAGCGGGAGATGATCTTCCGGACCCCTCACGGGGCCTTCGTGCTCTATCTGAAGCTCGCCGTCTTTGGTGGCTTGTTCCTGGGCATCCCCGTGATCCTCTATCAGGTCTGGCAGTTCGTCGCCCCAGGCCTCTACAAACACGAGCAGCGGGTGGTGTTGCCCTTCGTGTTCTTGAGCACGGCCTGCTTCGCTGGGGGCACCATCTTTTGCTACAACCTGATCCTGCCTGAAGTGTTCACCTTCCTGCTTGGATACGGGCAGGACTTCGGCAGTCCGATCATCACCCTCGCCAAACACACCGTCGTCGCCGCAGGGCAACCAAACGTGGACGTCGGCGCAGCGGTGCTCAAGGCCGACATCGCCATCGAAGACTTCATGGGGATCACCACCCGGCTGTTGCTGGCCTTCGGGTTGGCGTTCGAACTGCCCGTGGCCCTGGGCTTCTTCGCCCTCGTGGGGCTCATCACGCACCACAGCCTCATCAAGTTCTGGCGCTATGCCGTGGTGATCGCCTTCGTGGTGGCCGCCATCCTCACGCCCCCGGATCCATACAGTCAGGCCATGCTGGCGATCCCGCTGTTGGCCCTGTACGGCCTGAGCATCGGCCTGGCGTGGATGGTCCACAAACGGCGCAGCGATGCTGAAGCCAAGGCGGAAGCCGACGCTGACACAAAGGCCGGCGAAGGCTGAGGGGGCCAAGTGATCACCGAAGTCCAGATCGACGTGCACCCCGACGAGGCCCTGCCCGAGCGTCTCGGGGCCACCGTGGCTCGAGCGCTGAAGATCGACGCCAGCCGGATCACTGGCGCTGAGATCACTCGAAAGGCCATCGACGCGCGCCATGGCAAGGTGAGACTCAAGATCACCGCCCGGGTGGCTGTGGACGAGCCTTTTGCCCCCCTCGATGCGCCAGTGGTGCCCGATCTGCCCACCTTGAGTGGGCCGCCTCGAGTGGCGGTGGTGGGCGCTGGCCCTGCGGGCTTGTGGGCGGTGTGGCAGCTCGCTCGAGCGGGGGTGAAGCCGGTGGTCTTCGAGCGGGGCCAGGCGGTGCGAGGGCGTCGGCGAGATCTGGCTGTGCTCAACCGCGAGGGGGTGCTCAACCCCGAGTCGAACTATTGCTTCGGCGAGGGTGGGGCGGGGACCTTCAGCGACGGAAAACTCTACACCCGGGCCACGAAGCGAGGGCCCGTGCGGGCGGTGTTCAACCTGCTCGCCGCCTGTGGCGCCCCGGGGCGGATCCTCGTCGACGCCCGGCCCCACATCGGGACCAACCGACTGCCCAAGGTCATCGGGGCGTTGAGGGCACGGCTCGAAGCTGCCGGCGCCGAGGTGTGTTTCGACACCCGCGTCGATGATCTGGTCTTCGACGGGCGTACGCTCACGGGGGTGGTCCTTGGTGATGGCACGACTGTGCCCGTGGAGGCGGTGGTGGTGGCCACGGGGCACTCCGCCAGAGACGTCTATCGCATGCTGCATCGACACGGCGTGGCCATGGAGGCCAAGGCTTTCGCCGCCGGCGTGCGCATCGAGCACCCGCAGGCCCACATCGATCGCATTCAGTATGGCCCCCTCGGGGGTCACCCCATGCTCGGCGCAGCGCCCTATGCCCTCAAGAGCACCCGATCAGGCATTGGCGTGTACAGCTTCTGCATGTGCCCAGGTGGCTTCATCGTCGCCGCGGCCACCGAAGATGACGGTGTGGTGGTCAACGGCATGAGCCCATACGCTCGGGGATCACGCCACGCCAACTCCGGCATGGTGGTCACCATCGGGCCGGAAGACTTCGGCGAGGGCCCCTTGGACGGCCTCGCGTGGCAGGCCCGGTTGGAGCAGATGGCCTTCACCGCCGGTGGGGGCAAGTTCAAAGCCCCCGCCCAACGCATCACGGACTTCCTCAGGGGTCGAGTCTCCACAGAGCTGCCCGTGTGCAGCTATCGACCGGGCCTCAACGCCGTCGATCTCAAAGAGGCGTTGCCTGAGCGGATCACCGGCCCCCTCGATCAGGCGCTCCGCTGGTTCGACAAGGCCCGTATGCGCGGCTACGTCACCGACGAGGCGGTCATGGTGGGGGTGGAGAGCCGATCGAGCGCCCCGGTGCGGATCGTGCGCAGCCGCGAGAGTCTGGAGAGCCCGAGCCACTCGGGCGTGTTCCCCTGCGCCGAGGGGGCGGGCTATGCCGGGGGCATCGTCAGCGCCGCCCTCGACGGGATGCGGGTCGCCGATGGGGTGCTTCAAGCCCTGGGCGTGCCCGTACCACCACCTGCGGCCTGAGCCGCCCACTGCGCGGCCCGAATCCGGGCGTCTTCCAGCTCGACGCCGTGTCGTTGATCCCCTGCCTCGAGACGAGTGAGTACGTCGAGATGAGCGATCGCCTTCTCGCAGGCCTGAGCGGCTTTGTGCCATTGCCCCTTCGATGCTGCGAGATCCCCCTGGCGGCTCCAGGCCACCGCCCCTGCTCGGTGTTGGTGTGCAGGCAGACCCTCACCAAGGCCGTACCAGCGAAGCAGGCTCCGACACACCTTCAGGCAGGTGCCTTCGTGCCCCAAGGCCAGGGCTGCATCAGCGAGGGCGGCTGAGGTGTCGATCCAGGCATCGCGGGGATTAAGGCCGTCCAGAGGGGCATCACCATGATCACTGGCGAGCCAGGCCATCCAGAGGCGCCAGCTCAACTGCAGGCGCTCGAAGGCCAGGGTGGGCTTCTGACGAGACTGGATCGCCAGGGCAAAGCGGAGGGCGCCAGCGAGCCTGAGGGCCCAGGCCCACCAGGGCACGAGCTGGGCGGCCATGCCGAGATCGCGCAGCAGCGTGAAGATCTCGGCCACATAGGCCAGACCCTGATCGAGGCGCCGAGCAGCGAGCTCCACCTCCACCAGCAAGATCAAGCTGCGGACGGCCGCAGCGGCACCCCAGGGTCGGTGGGCCCAGCGCTCGGCGAGGTGGAGGGCCCCGGGCATCATCGACCGGGGGGTCTCCAGATCACCTGCCCCCAGAGAGAGGGTGCCCAGACGATGCTCAAGCTGCCAGGCCATCTGCGCGATGTGCTCGTCGAACGGCTGAGCGGTGAGCATGCGGCGGCCGATGGTTGCGGCCTCTCGGTAGGATCTCAGCCCGCTCGACCAGCCCCCACCGTGAATCTCGAGCTCGCCGAGCCGGGTCAGGGCCACGAGCAGATCGTTCACGAGGCGAGTGTCGTCAGGGTGGGCCTCGGCGAGGCCCGCGCGCATTTTACGTACGGTGGTGAGGGCCTGGTGCGCAGAGGGGAGATCATCCTGTAAGAGGTACAGATCGCTCATGCGTTCGAGGGCGACGGTGAGATCTCGGGCATACACCACTGCCTCTGGCCGGGCAGTGGCGAGGGATGATCTGATCTCCAGGGCCTCTTCGTGCACGCTCAGCGCTTCAGGGAAGGCGTCCAGCTCCAGGCAGAGATCCCCGAGCATCAGCAGCGCCCGGCTGAGCGTACGTGCAGGCTCAGGCTCTTCCGGGCGCAGGCGCACGAGGGCTCGGGCCACGTCCACCGCGCGCCGTGCCTGCCGGCGGGCCTCGTCGAGATCGTGTCGCCGGCGAGCCTGCTGGATCGCTTGCCAGTGACCATCGAAGGCCCCTGAGAGATGTCCACCCTCTGGATCGTCACCGAGGGCCTGGCGAAGAGTGATCAGGCTCTCTATGGCGCCTCGGAGTGTCGGGGCCTCGTGGGGCAGACGCGTGCGCAAGCGCACGAGCGCTGCGTGGGCGGCCTGAGCCAGCTCTTGAAGATGGCCCTCCGCAGGTGCAGGCTGCCCAGAGGCCAAGGCGGCGTCGCTGTGAAGTGTGGGCCAGAGTCGCCACCACGACCAGTGATGATCGGCGAGCGGGGCCTCTGGCCGGCCCGGGCGCATACGGCCGCCACCCAGGGGCAACAAGGCGTTGTCTGCGAGGACGACCCGGGCCTGAGAGAGGGCCTCGGGCTCGATGTGGGCGCTGGGATCCGGGCCGCTCTCCGGGCCCCGACTCCGCCAGAGGCTCAAGCAGGCCCGCGCAGCTTTTCGGGGGAGCGCCTCAAGCCAGAGGTCGAGGGCTTCGGCGAGACAGGGGCTCTCTGGTCGCGGCAACACCCCTTCAGGCGTCACCCTGCGTTGGGCATTGTGGGTCAGCCATGCCAGCTCTGCGAGAGGGGCGGCGGTGCGCATGGCTTCAGTGACGATGTACTCCACTGCCCCGGGGGCCCACTTGAGGCCGGCGATCTGCGCTCGGTGTTCGAGGCTCGCTGCGAGGCCCTCTGAGCCAGGCGAGGGCATGAAGACAATGCGTTTTTGCAGCCACCGCCCGAGCTCACCCAGCTGTCCGAGGCGGGCGGCGTGGGCCACGTCGAGGGTGCCCACGACGGCGATGGGGCGCCCCGACTCCAGCCAGCCCGTGAGCGCTGCTGAGGCGGCGAGGCTCTGAGCGGGGTGAGCCAGCCAGCGGTCCAGGGCCTCGATGGCCACCAGGATCGGCCCTCGAGCGTCGCGTCGGGCAAAGGCCTCGTCCACAGCGGCGAATTCTGGCTTCACTTTCAGGGCGCGGCCCAGGGCGGCCAACAAGGCCTCCATCGGGGGCAGGCCCGGCGTGCACACCGCCAGAGACCACGGGGGCCCGCCGCCAGGGGGGCAAAAGGCCATTCGAGGTAGGCATTTGCTGTAGAGCCAGGTGCTGCGGCCTGATGCCGGCGCACCGGCGACGAGGAGCCCTTCACCGAGCCCTGGCCAGCGATCAGCGGGGGGCCACGCAGAGAGCGGATCATCCTGCACCCAGACGGTGTGAGCCCAAGAGGGCGTCGTGAGCCCCGAAAAGGGCGCGAGGCGCCAGTGTTGTGGAGGCGGGAGCGTCGCGAAGATGCTCTGCAGTTGAGTTGCAGAAGTAGAGAGTGGCAGGGCCGGGCAGGGTGAGGCCCACCGAGGCGGCACGGGCCCGCCGTCTTCGGTGAGGCAGATCGTAATCTGCGGTCGCTCGAGGTGATCACGGTAAGCCGCAGCGAGGGCGGCCCCCATCCACTGGTAGGCCGTACCCCTGGGCAGCGTGATCAGGCAGCGTGCAGGCCCCTCTGAGTCGTCATGAGAGGCGAGGGCCTGCGCGAGGGCAGGCCCGAGTCGGTCATGAGGCGGGTGAATCAGCTGGGGCATCGTCGTCATCTGAACCCATCGGGCCGATTCGGACCAGTTTTGCCTGCCCCTCGACGAGATCACCTGCAGAGACCTCCACGGAGATCACCACCCCGGCCTCTTCGGCGCGGAGCTCGTTCTCCATCTTCATGGCCTCGACGATGACCACGCCCTGGCCTGCCTCGACGGTCTGGCCGGGCTCCACCAGGACCGCTACCACCTTGCCGGGCATCGGCGAGCTGATGAGCTGCTCGCCGGAGCTGCCACCGGCGCCGGTGGCGAGTCGGCGGCGCATGGTCTTGGGATCCACCACTTGCACCACCTGATCGAAGCCTTCGCAGGTGACGTGGGTGCGATCACCCCGGGCGCCACGGCGCAGGGCCAGGGAGCGGTGCCCGATGACCACGTGGATCTCGGTGGCGCCCACATGCACGTGAGCGTGCTTGGGGGGCGCGTCGCCGATCTGGATGAGGTGACCGCCCTCTGGGTGAGCGGAGAGCTGAACGTCGACGGGGCCCTCGGGGCCTTCAATGGTGTAGCGCATCACCCCTCCCTCACAGCGCGCGGCGGCGGCCCTCGAGCCGCCAGGGGCTCGGGCCCCCTTCAGTGGACGCAGGGCCTTGAGCCCCACGGGTGGACGCGGCCTGCTCCTGGGCCACGGCGAGGGCGCCGTACACAGCCTCGGGCCACTCCTCAGAAGGGGTGGCTGGATCGGGCAGCTGCGTGTCGAGAATGCCCGTGTCGTACTGGCCGGCGACGAAGTCGGCGTGCTTCAGGATCCGATGGTGCAGCTCGATGTTCGTGGAGATACCCAACACCACCGTCTCCGAGAGGGCGCGGTGCATGCGGCTGATGGACTGCGCGCGGGTACGACCGTACGTGCACAGCTTGGCCACCATGGGATCATACGCCATGGGCACCACGGAGTTCTCGTCGATGCCGGCGTCCACTCGGACCCCGGTCCCCTGCGGCCAGCGCACACCGGAGATGGGCCCCGGACTGGGCATGTAGGTGCGCGGATCTTCTGCGTAGAGGCGGCACTCGATGGCATGGCCCCGAGGCTGCAGATCGGCCTGGGTGTAGGGAAGCGGCTCCCCAGCAGCAACGCGGACCTGAGCTTCGACGAGATCCACCCCGTACACCAGCTCGGTGACAGGGTGCTCCACCTGCAGGCGGGTGTTCATCTCGAGGAAGTAGAAGTTGCGATCAGCCCCCACCATGAATTCCACGGTGCCGGCGCCGCTGTAATTGCAGGCCCGGGCCGCGGCGACGGCCACCTCGCCCATCTGGGTGCGGAGGTCGTCGTCGATGAAGGGGCTGGGGCACTCCTCGATCACCTTCTGGTGACGGCGCTGCACCGAGCACTCGCGCTCCCCCACGTAGACCGCGTTGCCGTGATCGTCACACAACAGCTGGATCTCGATGTGGTGAGGGCCCACGACGAACTTCTCGATGTAGACCGCGTCGTTGCCGAAGGCCCCAGCGGCCTCGCGGCGGGCGGCCTCGAGGGCGGACATGAAGCGGCTGGGATCGTCGACGCGGCGCATGCCCTTGCCCCCGCCACCAGCGGAGGCCTTGATCATCACCGGGAAACCCACCTCGGTGGCCACAGCGAGGGCGTGCTCCGGATCTGCGACCGGATCAGAGGTGCCTGGGACCACAGGCACCCCAGCGGCGGTGACCGTGCGGCGGGCGAGCAGCTTGTCGCCCATGGTCTCGATGGCTTCGGGGGGCGGCCCGATCCAGGCGAGGCCTGCCGCCTTCACCCGACGGGCGAAGGTGGCGTTCTCCGACAAGAAGCCGTACCCGGGGTGGATCGCCTCAGCGCCGACGGCCCGTGCGGCGTCGAGGATGGCGTCCATGTTCAGGTAGCTCTCGGAAGAAGCTTCGGGGCCTACACACACGGCCACGTCGGCCATTCGGACGTGGAGGGCGTGGCGGTCGGGCTCGGAGTAGATGGCCGCGGGGGAGATGCCCATGTCCCTGAGGGTGCGGGCGACCCGGACGGCGATCTCTCCACGGTTGGCGATCAAGACGCGCTTGAACATCGGCGCTCCCTGGAGGTCAATCGGCGGGGACGTTAGACCAGGGCCGGCTCAAGGGCAAGGCGCAGTACGATCGCCGCGCGATCACTGCAAAAAGGAGGGGGCGGAGGCCGCTGGGATCACTCCCCGCGGAAGCCGGCAAGGCAGTTGAGGTAGGCTTCGTTCGGGTCCCAGCCGCAGCTGCCGTCTGCCTGCACACCACAGCGGGTCAGCTCGAGGCACTCATACTCCGGCAGGAACACACAGAGCGAGTTCACGGGCTCAGGGGCACAGATCTCGCTGCTGCAGCCCGTGGCAATGCAGATGCCAGGCTCCGGGGGCGGAGGCGGCGGAGGGCCACCGGGGATGCATTCGCCGTCGATGCAGATGAAGCCCTCCTCGCAGAGGACCGCCGCGCAGTCCCCACCAGGGGGCGGGAAGTCGTCGTCGGGCACGCACTGATCAGGGGCGCCGTCTTCGCACCAGCAGATTTCTTCGCCGTTCTCGTCGATCTCGCAGCCGCAGTCGCCGCCGCCGAAGCCCTCTTCCACGCGGCACTCGGGGTGCAGGTCGCACAGCGCCACGTCGAGGCCCCAGCAATCATCTACGGGCCAGCAGGCGAAGGCGCCCTCATCAGGGCCCTCGAGCGTGACGCAGGCGTCGTTCTCGGCGCAGGCCTCGGGATCGAGGTTCACGCAGCCATTGGGGGCCGCGACACACTGGCGCACCACCTCGCAACCACCGCCGAAGTCACAGTCCTCCTGACCCGGAGGGCAGGGGGGCACAGGCTCAGGGCAGTCCTCACCCTCAGGGCAGGGGAAGGGCAGATCGTTGCAGATCTCGAACTCTTCGAAGTTGCACCGAGGATCAGCCTCACAGGCGTCATCAGCGAGGTTCTGACAGAACTGCCAGACGGGCACACATTGGTCGATGGGGAAGGGCTCAGGGCAAGGCTCACCGGGAGGACAGTCGATGTCGCCAGGGCCTTCGAGCAGGGCACACTCGCCGTTCTGCTCACAGAGATCGGGGGGCAACTCGAAGCAGGGATCCACGGGAGGCTCGCGGCGCTCCTGGCAGAAGCCTTCACCCGGGAAGGGCTCCTCACAGAAGCAGATCTCTTCGCCGTTCTCGTCGATGAAGCAGTCGCAGAAGCCGCCGCCACCGCCGCCCTCGAACCACTCACAGCTCGGATCGGACCAGCAGGCCTCGGCGTCGCCATAGTCCCAGCAACCCTCCACCACGGGGCGACCAGGCACGCAGATCAGCTGCACCTCGCAGCCACCGCGCTCGTCACAGATCTCGATGTCCTGAACCTCGCACTCGGGGCTGAACTCGCAGCGCTCGATGTCGAGGTCGAAGCAGTTCCCAGGATCGCGGACAGGCTCACACACCAGCTCCACAAAGCAGGGCTCGCCGGGCTCCACAGGCTCACCGGGCTCCCCAGGCTCACCAGGGAACGGCGGTGGGGGATCCTCACCGGGCACACCGCCCTCGCCGCCGTCTTCGCCGGCGCCCCCACCAGGGGCCGCGCCGCCACCACCCTGGCCAGGCTCATCGCCGCAAATCACGCGCTCGTTGAGCTGGCAGCGGGGGTTCTGGCCACAGAGGTTGGGGTCGAGATCGAAGCAGCCTTCAGGGTCTTGGCGCTCGACACACTGCAAGGGCACCTCGACGTCAGGGCAGTCACATTCGCAGTCGTCCTGGTCCGGAGCGCAGGGCAAGCAGTTGCAGGGATCTTCCCCGCCGATGAGTTCACAGCGGGGGTCCGCGCTGCAGGCCTCGGGCTCGAGATCTTCACAGTCACCCCCAGGCTGGTTCGGCTCACCGCACCCCACGAAGACCGGCTCGCATCCGTCACAGACGCAATCCTCTGCCTCGGGCTCACAGTCGCAGTTGCAGGGGGGCTCGGCGTACTCAGCTTCGCAGTCCGGGCGGGCGAGGCACTGGCTCTCGTCCAGCTCGGCGCAGGCGCCATCAGGGCGGTCGACGCAGACGTCGTCCTGCCAGAGGCACCGGGCCATCATGGCGCAGTCGCGCATCTCGAGCTCGGCGCAGGGCAGGCCGCTGGGATCAGTCTCACAGGCCTGGTTGCGCCAGCGGCAGTCGTCGCGGGCGCCGCAGGCGGGCTCGGGGAGCTCTTCACAGGCAGGCTGGAAGGCGCGGCAGCCGTCGGGGGTCCACTCACAGCCCGCGGCGATGCAGAGATCGGCCCGGGGCTGATCACAGCCCATGGGCGGGGGCACATCCTGGCAGACCTCGGCCCACCAGTAGCAGCCATCTTGATCAGCGCAGCTCGCCTCGTCTTCGTGGGTGTTACACTGAGGGGTGATGGGCCGAGCGCACTCGTCGCCGGTCCATACGCACTCTGGGAGCGCCTCGCAGCTGTCCTGGCTCATGGCCTCTTCGCAGCTCTCGGGCACGACGCCACCGGCGCCGCCTTCACCGGCATTTCCGCCCTGACCGCCTTCACCGGCGTTGCCGCCCTGGCCGCCTTCGCCAGCGTTGCCACCGGCACCGGCCTCGCCGCCTGCGCCGCCTTCCACGCCGCCACCGGCGCCAGCGACTACACCGCCCTCTCCGCCGGCACCGCCGCCGCCCTCGGACTCCTCGTCATCACAGCCGTAGGCGCTGAATGCCAGCGCCCCGACCACCATCAACCACTGCATCTTCATGGGCCAACCTCCAGGTGAGCAACATCGACGACCGGGGGGAATAGCAAAACTCGTGCTCATGTTCAAAAGGCCCCATCTGTTCACGAACGGGACAGATACCTGCAGCAGGCCTTCAAAAATGCGGGGTGGTGCTCAGAAATCTGAGCAGGGGCTGGCTGGAAAATCTGAACTGAGCAATCTGAAAAGTGAGAGCAGGCGGGCTTCAGCGCTCTCGCTTGAAGCGGTCAGCCTCTTCGAGGGCCGCTTGGATGCATTCGGACATGCAGATCCGGGCCATGCCTTCGAGCTGATACTCGTCGGAGGCCTCCTTGGCGTGGACCTTCGCCTTCTGGTTGCACTGGGTGTAGCACAGGCGATCCACCGCCCGACGCTGAGCGATATTGCTGCGTCCGGTCTTCGGCGGGTTGATCACCTTGGTATAGATGACCGCCCCCACCATCAGACCGCTCACCACCCCCATGAGGGTGAACAACATGCGCAGCGACATCTCGCCTCCGTCAGATCAGGCCTCGGGCCAGACCTGCTCACCGGTCTCGTCATCGATGATGACGATGGCGTCGGTGGGGCAGCCCTGGGCGGCGGCAAGTATGTCGTCCGGCGTGTCACCGGCAGGATCGGTGATGACGGCGATGTCTTCGTCATCGAGGTCGAAGGTGCTCGGCGCCTCGGCGACACAGGTGGCGGCGCCAATGCACATGTCCCGGAGGACCTTGATCTGATAGCCCATCAGTACTCCTCGGCCTGTCGGCCACATGCCGGTCACGGGCCGGCCCTATGGGGTGAGGATACCCGGTCGCTGCAGTGGTTGCAGCAGGGGTATGCTCAGGGAACCTCTACGTCGGGGATCTCCGCGTCGCCCAACTCTGCGTCAGGCGCCTCCATGTCGAGCAGCTCCGCATCGGGCAGCTCCGCGTCGGGGATCTCCATGTCAGGGATCGAAGCGTCACCAAGTGCTGCGTCGTCGAGGGCTGCGTCGTCGAGGGCTGCGTCGTCGATCTCCGCATCGGGCAGCTCGGCGTCGGGGATCTCCACATCGGGGATCTCCGCGTCAGCCATCTCTGCATCTGGGGCGGCGGCATCTTCAAGGCCAGCGTCAGAGGCCTCGGCGTCGACGGACATGTTCATGTCCGACAACGCAGCGTCGGTGTCGGTCTGTAAAGGCGCCACACACTGTCGTTGAAAACACGTGGGCGTCTCTGCCGGGCATTCGCTGTCGTCGAAGCAGAGGATCACGCACGAGTTGGAGACACAGCGCGAACCGTTCTCGCAATCGCGATCGGCGATGCACTCGCTGATCTGGGAGCTCCCGAGGAAGTTGGTGCACCCCGCAATCAGGGCGGGGGCAGCACAAAACAACAGTGGGACGAGACGACGCACGGAGAAACCCTTCGAAAGGTGTCGCTGCCGGCGGGGACAGCGCCAGGGGGGGTAGGTACACCAGACGACGGCCCAGCGTCTACCTCCAGACTTGTGAATCGACCCCACCCCGGGCACAATCCGCCGCCCGAGCGAGAAGGGGACTCCTGGGGTGGATCCCCGAGTCCTTGCTTGAACGTCCAGCCCGAAGGAGGCCTTCAGATGACCGTGCGTACTCGAGTTGCGCCATCACCCACCGGCGATCCCCACGTGGGCACCGCCTACATGGCCCTGTTCAACCTGGCCTTCGCCCGCAAGCACGGCGGCCAGTTCATCCTGCGCATCGAAGACACCGATCGCGCCCGCTCCACTCCGGAGTCGGAGGCCATGATCCTGGAGTCGCTGAAGTGGTTGGGCCTCGAGTGGGACGAAGGACCTGACGTCGGCGGCCCCCACGGCCCCTACCGCCAGAGCGAGCGGGGTGACATCTACGGGCAGTACGCTCAGCAACTGCTCGACGCGGGCCACGCCTTCCGGTGCTTCCACACGCCGGAGGAGCTGGCGGCGAAGCGCAACGCCAAGCACGACGGGCCCATCAGCCCCGATTCGGATTACGTCGATCTGTCTCGGGCTGAGTCGGACGCCAAGGCTGCGGCAGGTGAGCCCTTCGTGATTCGCATGAAGGTGCCCCGTGAAGGGGAGTGCGTCTTCGAAGACATGCTCCGGGGGGAGACCCGCATCGAGTGGCGTCAGGTGGACATGCAGGTGTTGCTCAAGAGCGACGGCATGCCCACATACCACCTGGCCAACGTGGTGGATGATCACCTGATGGGCATCACCCACGTGATCCGTGGTGAGGAGTGGATCAGCTCAGCGCCGAAGCACATGCTGCTCTACCAATACTTCGGCTGGGAAGCACCCAAGCTCTGTCACATGCCGCTGCTGCGGAACCAGGACAAGAGCAAGCTGAGCAAGCGGAAGAACCCGACGAGCATCATGTACTACCGGGATCTCGGCATTTTGCCCGAGGCCCTGATCAACTACCTGGGCATGATGGCGTGGTCGATGCCCGACGGTGAGGAGAAGTTCACCCTCGAGGCGATGAAGGCAGCCTTCACCCTCGATCGTATCTCGTTGGGTGGTCCGATCTTCGACATCGACAAGCTCAGCTGGCTCAACGGTCGGTACATCCGTGAAGACTACGACGCCGCGGGGGTGGCCAAGCTGCTCATCGATTGGGCGTTCAACGCTGATCGTCTCGCCGCTCTGGCGCCGCTGGTGCAGACCCGTATGAACACGTTGGGCGAGTTCGGCCCCAAGGTGTCGCACTTCTTCGCTGGTAGCATCGCCCTCACCGCCGACGATCTGGTCGTGAAGGGGAAGACGCCCGACGAGGTGAAGCAGGCCCTCACCTGGGGGTGGTGGCGTCTCGAAGCGCTGCCGGCATGGAACGCCGATGCCATCAGCGAGAGCATGCGGGCCACGGCGGGCTTCTCGGAGATGAAGCTCCGTGATTTTCTGAAGCCATTCTTCGTGGCGCTGAGTGGTCAGGCCGTGTCCACCCCGCTCTTCGATACGATGGAGCTGCTGGGCAAGGACATCAGCCGCGCTCGGGTGAAGGCGGCCATCGATGCCCTCGGTGGGGTGGGGAAGAAGCTGGAGAAGCGGTGGCGGAAGGCGCTTGATGCTGCTGAGGTTGCGGCTGCTGCGGGCGCTGGCGCGGGCGCTGACGAGTAGCCCTGCTCATCCCTCGCAGAGAGAGTTTGTCGGGCACGGGCACGGGCACGGGCACGGGCACGAGTTTTACGGGTGTTGACCCGTGGCCCAGCATGACTCCGCTCGTAGGCTTTTAGTGGTGGAGGCTTTCCTTGGCCTTGCACTGTTCTAAGCGAAGGCTCTGACCTCCTCCATACCCCCCAAGACCTGAATTCTCAGGCTGCGCTGAAGCGCATCAACTCAGCATCAATGACAACTGTCGTCCTGAGTTCAGGCAGGGCCACGGGTCCAGGGCCGAATCAACTCGTGCCCGTGCCCGTGCCCGTGCCCGTGCCCGAAAACTCTCTCTGCGAGCGTCAGCGAGACCGCAGCGAGAGCACCGCAAGGCGAGCCACAAGCCTCAAAGAGGAATGTTCCCATGCTTCTTCGCAGGCATCGTGTCCACCTTGTCCTGCAGCATGTCCAGGCTACGGATGATCTTCTGCCGGGTCTCCCGGGGCATGATCACCTCGTCGATGTACCCGAGCTCTGCCGCCCGGAAGGGGTTGGCGAAGGTCTCGCGGTACTCGTCCACCAGCTCAGTGCGACGGGCATCGACGTCTTCAGCCTTTGCCAGCTCTTTGCGGTGGATGATGTTCACCGCCCCCTCGGGGCCCATCACCGCGATCTCCGCCGTGGGGTAGGCGAAGTTGATGTCGGCGCGGATGTGCTTCGAGGCCATCACGTCGTAGGCGCCGCCGTAGGCCTTGCGGGTGATGAGGGTCACCTTGGGCACCGTGGCTTCGGCGAAGGCGTAGAGCAGCTTGGCGCCGTGCTTGATGATGCCGCCCCACTCCTGAGCCGTACCCGGCAGGAAGCCAGGGACGTCCACCAGGGTCACCAGGGGGATGTTGAAGGCGTCGCAGAAGCGTACGAAGCGGGCCGCCTTCACGCTGGCGTCGATGTCGAGGCAGCCGGCGAGCACCATGGGCTGGTTCGCCACCACGCCCACCGAGCGGCCGCCGAAGCGGGCGAAACCGATGACCATGTTCCGGGCGTAGGCCTGCATCACCTCGAGGAAGTACCCGTCGTCGGCGATCGACTTGATGATGCCGGTGATGTCGTAGGGCTTGTTCGGGTTGTCGGGCACGAACTCGTCGAGCTCGGGTGACTCCCGGTTTGCCGGATCCTCAGTGGCCACGAAGGGGGGATCTTCTGCCCGGTTCGAGGGCAAGAAAGACAACAGCTCCTTCACCAGGTCGAGGGCTGTGTGCTCGTCGGGGGTGGTGAAGTGGGCCACGCCGCTCTTGGTGGCGTGGGCGTGGGCGCCGCCGAGATCTTCCTGGGTCACCTCTTCGTGGGTCACCGTCTTGATGACGTCGGGGCCGGTGATGAACATGTAGCTGCTCTCTTCGACCATCACCGTGAAGTCGGTGATGGCCGGCGAGTACACCGCGCCGCCAGCGCAGGGGCCCATGATGGCGCTGATCTGAGGCACCACACCACTGGCCAGGGTGTTGCGCAGGAAGATGTCGGCGTAGCCGGCGAGGCTCTCCACACCCTCCTGGATCCGAGCGCCGCCGGAGTCGTTGAGGCCGATGACTGGGGCCCCAACCTTCATGGCGAGATCCATCACCTTGCAGATTTTCTCTGCGAAGGCGCCGCTCAGGCTGCCGCCGAAGACCGTGAAGTCCTGGGCGAAGACGAAGACCCTGCGGCCGTCCACGGTGCCGTGACCGGTGACCACGCCGTCGCCGGGGATCTTCTCGTTCTGCATGCCGAAGTCATTGCAGCGGTGAGTCTTGAGGCGGTCGAACTCCTCGAAGCTGCCGGCGTCGAGGAACGCCTCGACGCGCTCTCGGGCGGTCATCTTGCCCTTGGCGCGCTGGCGCTCCACCCGGGCGGGGCCACCGCCGGCGATGGCGCGGGCGTTGAGATCGTCGAGGCGGGCGAGGACCTTCTCGCGGGGGCTCTGGGCCACCTTGGCTTCGTCGGACATGCGGATCTTTCCCTGTTCGAGTGCTTTCAAACGGAGCGCTTAACACCAGATGGGGCGCTCAGCAACTCCGAATACAGACCGTGATAACTGCGGACCGGTCCGGCCCATGACCAGTCCTGGGCCATACAGCGGGCCTGCATGGCACGCCAGGCCGTGCGATCGCCGAAGTGTTTCACTGCGGCGTCGGTGGCGGAGAGCAGCGCCTCCGGGGTGGCGTCGTCGAAGGTGAAGCCGGTGACGCCGTGCTCCACTGTGTCGGCGAGGCCCCCCGTGGCCCGGACGATGGGCACCGAGCCATAGCGCATGCCGATGAGCTGCGTCAGGCCGCAAGGCTCGAAGCGGCTGGGCACCAGCACACAGTCAGAGCCTGCGTAGATGCGTCGCGCCAGCCCGTCGTCGAAGCCGACATAGAGGGCCACGGCGTCAGGGTGCTCCACTGCGAGACCCCGCACCCGCTCCACGAGGCTCGGCTCGCCGGCCGTGAGGACCACCAGCCGTACACCCTGAGCCACCAGCGTGGGCGCCGCGTCGACGAGGAGATCGAAACCTTTTTGATACGTGCCTCGGGCCACCACCCCCATGATGGGGCGCTGGAGCTGTGGATCCGGGCTGAAGGACATCATCTTCAGCAGGGTCTCACGACAGGTGGCGCGGCCCTCGGGGGCCTCGAGGCTGTAGGGCGCCGCCAGGGCTGCGTCGTTCGCCGGATCCCAGGCCACCTCGTCGATGCCGTTCAGGATGCCTCGCACCGCGGCGCCGCGGTGGGCCAGCAGCCCCGAGAGGCCCTGACCTCCGGGCTCACCCTGGATCTCCTGGGCATAGCGAGGGCTCACCGTGGTGATCATGTCAGCGCAGACCAGACCCGCCTTGAGCATGCTCAGTTGTCCGTGAAATTCCATGCCCTGCCAGCCGCGCAGGTGCTGGGGGATCTCCAGGCGGTCGGCCCAAGCGGGATCACACAGACCCAGGTAGGCCATGTTGTGAATCGTCTGGATGGTGGGCACCTTGCCCTGCAGATACGCCGCCGCCAGCCCCGCGTGCCAGTCGTGCAGGTGCACCACGTCGAAGTCGTCGGCGAGATCAGCGGCCACCTTGCACATCACTGCAAAGCGCAGCGGGTTGTCGGCGTAGGGTGGCTGGCCGGGGGCGCCGTAAGGCGTGGGGCGATCGAGCAGACCAGGGCAGTCGATGAACCAGGTGTGATCCTCGGCGTCGGCCCACAGCCGGGCCTTGAAGATCTGCCCACCGAGGCGGATGTAGCGCTCGGCAGATTTCACCTTCAGACCCCAGCGAGCAGGATCGATGAAGCCGTACAGCGGGGTGAGCACCCGAGCGTCGATGCGCTGATAGCCCTCGAGCCCGCGCTGCTCCGGGGGCAGGGCGCCAGCGACGTCGGCGAGGCCGCCGGTCTTGCTGAAGGGCACCACCTCGGCGCTGAGGTGCAGCACACGGATCGGGGCGGTCATGGGCTCACTCCACGGAGAAACTGCGCCGCAGACTCTGGGGCCACAGGGTTGATGTAGGTCCCCGTGCCGCGCTCGAAGCCCGCCACCTGGGTCAGCTTGGGCTGGATCACCACATGCCAGCGGTACCAGGGCAGCGCCTGATCACCCGGACCCCTCAGGGCATAGGGGGTCGTGTGCAACATCAGGTTCCAGGCCGGATCGCCGAGGCCCACCTCCAGCCGGCCGAGGGCCTGCTGGAGCGCGTCGGCGAGGCCCGACAGGTGGCCCTCGTCGGTGCAGTCGAAGTGGCTCTGGGGCGCCCGAGGGATCACCCACATGTCGAAGGGGTGCATGCTGGCGTAGGGCGTCACCACCACGAAGGTGCCGTTGTCGTAGACGAGACGATCGCCCTGGCTTACTTCCTGGCGGATCAGATCGTCGAAGACGTTCCGGCCGCGGACCTCGAACCACGACTTGCTGCCGTCGAGGCGCAGCTGCACCTCCGGGGGCACCACAGGGAGCGCCACCAGCTGGGCGTGGCCATGGGCCACCGAGGCCCCGGCGGCGGCGCCCTGGTTGCGAAAGAGGCAGCTGTACTTCAAGCGGAAGTCACCGCGCAGGTCCGCCATGCGATCGCGATACACCCGCAGCGCCGAAACCAGGTGCTCAGAGGGTAGACGATGCAGCTTGAAGGCCGGATCAGGCGACTCGATGATCACTTCGTGGGCGCCGAGGCCGTTCATACGGTCGTACAGGCCCTCGGGCTGGGGGTCGAGGCCACCCTCTACGGCGAGCACTGGATACTTGTTGGGGATCACCCGCACCTGCCAGCCCGGCGTGTTCGGCGCCGAGCCGTCGGGGCGCAGGGCGTAGATCTCTTCCGGCGTCAGGTGCTCATTGCCCGGGGCAAAGGGGGAGGGGCGGCGCGTGTCGACCTCGGCGGTCCCTCTCGGGTCGTGCACGAAGTCTCTGGGCCGCCAGGCCCGCTCGGTGGCGATGATGGTCCACCGTCGAGTGATGGGGTCCCGCCGAAGCTCTGGCATGCGTGCTCCTCGCCTGGAGTGGGCCGGCGGGGCTCAGAGCGAACCTCGACGGCCGACAGCGTGTTCGGAGCGGTTGTTATAGGGGGAGGCAGGGGGGGGTGGGAAGCCCCAATCGACGTTGTGTACGTCGGGGCGTCCAGGGAGGTGGGCTCAGGTGAGCGCCGTGATTACTCGGCGTTGCGCTCGGACTCGGCGTCGAGCTCCTCGAAGGCCTTCTTGGCGTTGGCGCGGATGATCTGCTTGGCGCGGTTGCTCAGCTTGGCCATGCGGTCGAGCTGGGCCTCGAAGGCGTCGGGATCGAGACGGGACAGGCTGTACTGCACGCCCTGCTCGTTGTCGTAGTAGCGGTCGACGATCTGGGCGCCGGTGAGCTCCATCTCGGTGAAGGCCTTGGTGGCCTCCTGGCGGTGGGCCTCGTAGGCCTCCTTCTCACCGTCGTTGGTGCTGGCCTCGTAGCTCTTGATGAGGTTCTTCACCTTGGTGGTGAACACCTTGGCGAGCTCGGTGCGGGCCGAGGCGTCGGCGGTGGAGCGGCGCAGGCTGATGGAGCTCACGCCCTGGGCCACGCCAACCCCATAGAAAGCCTTGTCCTTCATGGCGCCGCCGCCCTGGTTGACCCAAGCGGGGGTGCCATCTTTGCCACCTTCGTAGACCTTGCCGCCGCCGCAGCCAGCGAAGGCGAAGAGGGAGATCGAGACGAGAATGGCGAACATCTGTGCGCGCTTGAACATGGTGTACTCCTCCTGGCGGTGTGCGCCAAAAACCCCACGTCAGTTCAATCCGTGGGCCGTGGGGCGTTCGGGATCCGCGATCCCCCTGGGTAGAAAATTCAGTCTGCGCTTATGCCCACGGTCAATTCAAGGTGAGGGCATGAGCGAAAGTGAAAGGTCATCTTCCTCGCAGCCTCAAACGCTCCGGGAAGGGGACCATTCAAAGAATCGACGGAGAAGCGCACAAAACGTCGAAGGGCGCTTCACGTCGACCCGTGTCGAGATGAATTACATCTCTTCTTTGTTGCGGTCGGACTCGCGATCGATGTCGCGATCGGCAGCATCGGCGTTGTCGCGGATGCTCTCTTTGTCCATCTGCTTCGGGGCACTGCCGCAGCCGATCATGGGGAGCATCAGGGCGGCGGCGATCATCATGGCCAGCAATTTCATGGAGCTTACCTTAGCCTCTGTCAGTGGGCCTCTGTCAGTGGCACCGCGGCCGAGTTCGGCTCGGTCGAATGCCGGTGATTGAGCGGTCGAACGTTGTTGACCTGATCCTCATGGACGCCCCGTCGACGCCCTGGATCGGGGGCATATTCCCAGAGATTGCACTTCGGCGCATTTTCTGGGCATCGCCGGGCTGCACTGCTGCATCTGCCACATCGTTCCAGGGCAACGCAACACACACGTCGAGTCCTCGCTACAACTCAAAAGAATCTTGCGTCTCGAGTGGCGTCGAAGGCAACGTCTCGGCGCCGGAGGTGATCATGCACAGCTCGCTCGTACAGTCCTTCAAAGCAAACCGCTTCAAATCGACCCGTCCGCTGCTCTCGGCGGCGCTCTTCACTGCTGTAGCCCTGGTCTCTGCAGGGTGCGGCGGTGCCGCTGGCGGTGGTGGAGGCGGTCAGGGCGTACAGTCGAGCAACACCATCCCCGAGGACAAGCTGCCCCCGGCACCGAGCGGCAGCCTGTGGGGTGACGGCTTCGGCGACACCCAACAGCGGGCCGTGCTCGACGCCCGCCGGGCGGTGTCGGAGCAGATCACGGCCAAGGTCACGGCCACCGTCGAAGCGCAGACCAGCGAAGACGCCACGGGCATCGACCAGAAGATCGACCAGAAGATCAAATCCCAGACCGACTTCGAGCACGCCGAGCTGATCAAGGTGATCGGGTTCCGCCGCGAAGAGGGTGGCTGGACGGCACGGGCGGCTCTGGATCGCCGTGAGGCCGCCGACGTGTACGAGAAAGAGCTCCAGGCGGATCTCGAGCGTTTGAAGAAGCTCTCTCCGGTGGTCTCCGAGTCCCTCAAGACCTTCGACACCTCGATCCTGCTGTCCAGCGAGCAGTCCCCCGGCGTGCTCATGGCGGAGATGTCCCGCAAGGCCCGCATCCTGGCCATCCTCGGCGGTCGCGGTGACGCCTCGGGCGGCCAGCAGGTGAAGTCGGTGGAGCGCAAGGCCTCTGCTGCCCGCCGACGGGCGGTGCTGCGGCTCTCGGTGACGGGCTCGGCGAGCGAGGGCCTCAAGCGCGCCGCGGTGCAGCACGTGGCCCGCATGTTCAAGCAGCGGGGCTGCACCCTCAGCGAGGGCCTCTCCGGAGCCCCCAAGGCGAAGGTGCCCACGGCAGACGTCAAGCTGAAGGTGGTGAGCCGGGATCACAAAGAGGGCGACGTGAAGTATCGCTACGTGGGCCTCGAGGTGGTGGCCGCCGACGCCCGGAGCAAGCGCAACATCTTCCGCTTCAGCGCCATGCCCGACTTCGCTCACGGCGGCGGGGCCACCTGGGCTCAGGCTGACAAGAGCGCGGCTCGGAAGATGGGCAAGAAGCTCAAGGGGGCCGGTGGGAAGGCCTTCGAAGGCATTACGTGCCGTTGAGCGGACGATCGCCCGCGCCCCACACGCTCAATCCGGCAACGTCTCGTCGTCCCCCCGTACCACCTCTTCAGGCTGAGGACTCCCACACTCCGAGCAGAACTTCGCCTTGAGGGAGATGCTCGCGCCGCAGCGGACACAGGGCCGCTTCAAGTTGTGACCACAGTTGCTGCAGAACCGCGCTGACATTGGCACCGGGTGACTACATTGCGGACAGGGATAGAGCGCCTGACCCGTGGTGCGCTTCGACGTCGTCGTGCCGAGGCTCGAGCCTGTGAGGGCCGCCAGCTGACCGTGGGTGGCGTGGGTCATGGGCTGGATAGCCACCCGTTGCTGCACGCTCGCCGGGGCGGTGATGTTCTCGAGGTAGAGGCGGCTCAGGGTGAGCCCTGCGTCGGCGAGGCGGGCGTCCATGAGGGGCTTCGTCGATGCCACCACATGTTGAGGATCACTGAGCAGCTCGATGAGATCGCCATGATCTTTGAGGACCTGCTTGAACGCTTCGCCGAAGCGGCCCGCGACGATGCGCCGGATGCGGCGTTCGAACTCTTCCGCGGGCAGTGGCCCCTGGCGACCGAAGCGGCGCCAAGCGGCGAGGGGATCTTTGATGCGGAGGCTGAAGCGGCCGAAGGCCCGCAGCGGCACCACACCATGATCAGCGTCACTCACCTGAATCGGATCAGTGGTGCCCCAGCGCATCAGCGAGGATGACATCATCGAGAGGAAGATGAAGTCGGGGCGGATCGGGCCACCCTGCCATTGAACGCGGGCGCTCAGGCCCGGGAGGTGGGCAGGGGTGGCGTGGTAGTCACCGGCTTCGAGTACATCGGTGATCTCCCCTTCGTGAAGGACCAGCACGCCCTGACCGCGGCTCACCTCGATGCGGGCATCGTAGGCCAGCAGGTGGTCCGAGTGAGGGAACACCCAGAAATAGCCTGGCTGAGCCTCGTCGTCCCAGCTCACATGATCGACAGGTTGCTCGGCGATCCAGCGGGCGAGATCCGGGTCCGCCTCGCCGTGCTCGGGGATGCGGGGGAGAGCCTCCTGGGTGATGAGCTGCTCCCCGAGGCCCAGAGCCGCGGCGATGGAGCGCATGCAGTCCCGCTCAGCCTCGGTGATCTTGCCGTCGGCGAGGACCACGGCGCGGCACGCGCTGAGGAACATGCGCCGCAGCCACATACTGTTCAGGCCGCGGGCGGCCTCGGCATAGTCGAAGGTGGCGTTGGCGAGGGGGGTGAGGTCGTCTGGTAGCCCCACCTGACGCAGGAACTGACGGATGACCTCTTCTTCACGTGGGTCGACGCCGTCGCAGGCGGCCACGTGATACAGACCCCGAGCGAAGAGCTGGGTGCGCTCCGGCGTCCAGGTCCGGCGGTCGAGCAGGGGCGGAGGTGTGGGCACTGTCTCGGGTGTCGTCTTGGGTGCTGTGTCGTCGCTCATCGGGTTTTAAGCATACCTGATTCCCTGTCGTGGCCCAGAATCGTACCGTGACACGGTACACAGAGTGTACGTGGACCATCGGCACAGCCCCCCAGGAGAGATGAGCATGGTGAGAGCAGCGGCGTCGTGGATCGCGCTGTGGTGCGGATTTTTCTTCACCTCGGCCGTGGCCTCGGCCCAGCCCCTCGTGGTGGTGGATCCCGGTCACGGCGGGCGTGATCCAGGCGCCGTGGGGTGTGGCCTGCAAGAGGCCGACGTGGTGCTCGATCTCTCCCTCCGCTTCTCGGAAGCCTTGAGGGCCCGGGGGGCTGCGACGGCCCTCACCCGAGAAGACGACCGCTTCATCGAGTTGAGATCCCGGGCCGCTTTTGCCAACGAGCGCGGCGCTGAAGCCTTTGTGAGCGTGCACGCCAACGCCAACGAGGGTCAGCCAGCCACGGGCTCGGAGACCTATGTGTCCTTCGGCGCTGGTGCCGCGGCACGAACTCTGGCGCAGGCTGTTCAAAACGCTCTGCTGCAGACGTGGGGACTTCGAGATCGAGGGGTGAAGCAGGCGAACTTCTCGGTGCTGGTGAACACGGCTATGCCCGCGGCCCTGTTGGAGCTGGGCTTCATCAACCGGTGTGACATCGACGCGACCCTGCTTGCCGATGCCCAAGCGCGACAACGTATGGCAGAGGCCCTCGCTGACGCCGTGGCTGTCGAGGTCGGGGCGATCCCGCAGGAGGCCGAGCCTGGCGGGCTTGTGGGGGTGGTTTTCGAAGACAGAGGGGCCGGCCTCGCTGATCCCTCAGTGCGGGTGCATGGGGCCACTGTGCGGGTGGTCGAGACGGGCGACATGAGCGCCGCCGATGGCGCAGAAGCCATCTGGCGCTTCGATGTTGCCCCAGGGGCCTACACCGTGGAGGCCCGGGCCCCAGGCTTTGAAGTCGCTCAGAGGCGCTGTGACGTGAGAGCCGGCCAGCGGGTGTGGTGCTCTGTGGGCATGATGCGGGCCCAGGAGGGCGCTGAAGACGCCGGGGTGCCCCCCGATATGTCTCTCGCAGACGCAGAGGTGTCAGACATGGGCGTCGAAGAGCCCGTGCCTGTAGACATGGGCCTCGAGCAGATCGACGCAGAGACGCCAGAGGTGACAGACATGGGGGCAGAGATGCCAGATGCTGTCGCGCCTGAAGATGCGGAAGTCAGCGAAGTCGATGGTGGGGCGATCAGCGATGCTCAGATGCAGATGCCTGCGCCTGATGATGAGGGGGTGCCTGCAGATATGTACCCCGAGCCACAACCTGATGATGGCGGCCCCACGAACCCGTTCCACTCAGACGGCGGGCTCGTAGGAGCTGATGGCGGCAGCCTCGGGGCCCTGACGCCGGGCTCAGTGACGCGAAAATCCACCACAAGCAGCGGGTGCGGCGTCGGGCAGCGGGCGGGCACCATGGGCTGGCTGTGGGTGCTGGTGGTGTGCATGGGCTTCTTCATGAGCCGGCGGTCTGCAGAGGGCCACACCCCAGACGCACCTTCAGAGGGCACCACGGCGGTGGGTCAGGAGGTCGCTGAGCCCTGGGCTCGCCTCGGCAAGCCCGAGCCCCTCGTCGCCGGCGCCTTCGACCACCCGCTGCTCTCACCTGATGGCGCCCATGTGGCGCTCTCCGGGCCTGGAGGACGCGGGCTCTCAGTCATGGCCAATACACCGGGCGCACCTGTGCGCGTGCTCTCCACCACACCGGGGGCTGGGATACGGCCGGAGTGGTCGCCCGATGGTGGCGTTCTCGGGTGGAGATCACCCGAGCAACCCGTCGGCGCTGTGCCCATGCTGGGCCAGCGGGTCGTCGATGGTGAGGCTGTCGTACCGCATAAGATCTCCGCGGGTCATGTCTGGGTAGAGGGGGACGCGATCTTCTGGCGGGGGGCGTCAGGCCCTGTCCAGGTGAGCCCCGCCGATCTGAGCGATCGGTTCTTCGGGCCGCAAATCGCTCCGGATGGCGCCCACGTGGTCTTCTCGGGGTTGCGGACGGGCCTCTTCATCTATCGCGTGGTGGACGGCACGCTCATGGCCCTGGGATCGGGGGCGCATCCCACCTTCGGCCCCACAGGGCGCTACCTGCTCTTTGAGCGCACCACGGATGAAGGCGCCACCCTCACCGGGGGCGATCTCTTCATCACAGATCTACAGGGTGCGTTCCTGCCGACGATCCCGCTCACCCACACCGACGATCGCATCGAGCTGTCACCGACGATGGCGGGCGGGTGGGTGGTCTACGTCGCCGACGGCGTGGTCTACCGGGCCCCCATCCGCTTCACCGCACAAACCCCTTGACCCTCGGCTCTTCTGGGGGCATTCTTCCGCGCCGCCTGTCTCGTGATGTCTCTACTCCGGGACCGCTCACCGCAACAGCCGTCAGATGGCGGTGTTGCAGAGAAGACAGCGCACTCAAACTGGAAGGAGTCCCCCATGAAGGGCATTCTCGGCCGCAAGATCGGCATGACCTCGATTTTCCGCGAAGATGGCACCCAGGTCCCCGTGACCGTGCTCGACGTCACCGGCAACACCGTCGTGGGCAAGCGCACCCAGGAGACCGACGGCTACACCGCCGTGACCCTCGGCTTCGGCGAGCAGCGCATCAGCCGCATGAACAAGCCCCGCCGCGGCTTCTTCGAGAAGGCCGGCCTCGTGGAGGAGCGTGACGGCAAGCAGTACGCCAAGCGTCACATCCAGGAGTTCCGCGTCTCCGGTGAAGAGCTCGACGGCTTCGAGACCGGCAACGGCATCAAGGCCTCCGACGTGTTCATGGAGAACGAGCGGGTCGACGTGACCGGCACCTCCAAGGGTAAGGGCTTCTCCGGTGTCATGAAGCGTCACAACTTCAAGGGCACCAAGGCCAGCCACGGTGTGCACGAGTACTTCCGTCACGGTGGTTCGATCGGTATGTGCGCCTGGCCTGCCCGCGTCTTCAAGAACAAGAAGATGCCCGGTCAGTACGGCAACGAGCGCTCCACCGTGCAGAACGTGCAGGTCATCGAGATCATGGAAGAGGAAGGCCTCATGCTCATCAAGGGCGGCCTCCCCGGTGCCAACGGCGCCATCGTCCGCATCCAGCACGCCGCCAAGGGCCGCAAGACTCGTTAATTTTGCTCCGGCGCTCCGGCTCTGTGGCCCGCACTCAGGGCGGCGATTTGGCGCACATCTGCGGCGCTTCCGTCCTCGACGATGCCATGGCATCGCCTGCGGGTGAATCACCACAGCTGCACACCAACTCACCACCCTGAGCACGAGCCCCAGAGCCTCCACACCTCCGCGGGGCACGTGCACGACACTTCTCTGACTTATATGACGGCAGTGTTGGGGCCCTCGTTCTTCTGGCCTTCGGTTACGACTACGCGTTCTTCACGACGTCTGCACCAAGGCTCATGAACCTCACGACGGCTGTACTACTGCGTGAACACGCTTCGCTGCCCAATACACCCCAGGCCCGACGCGCCTGAACACTCATCCCAGAATTCAGGACTGTACGACTCGTGCCCGTGCCCGTGCCCGAAACTCTCTCGCGAGCGACAGCGAGTCAGCCATCCTTCCCCCAACACCCGCTGAACACGTACTCCGCAGGCCCGGTCATCCAGACCGGGTACAGCCCCGCCTCTGACTCCACCTCGATCACCAAGTCTCCCCCCGGCTGTCGAAGCGTCAGCGTGCCCGAGGTGCGCTCCTCTGCGATCAGCTGAGCTACGGCACCCGCGCAAGCACCCGTGCCGCAGGCCCCCGTGAGCCCGCTCCCGCGCTCCCAGACCACAAAGGGCTGCGGATCGAGATCCCGCGCTCCGAGGAAGCCCACGTTCGTGCGGTGGGGGAACGCCTCGTGTACCTCGAGCCCCGGACCGTGCGTGCAGGCCAGATCGGTCAGATCGCCTTCACCGAAGGCCATAGACCACTCAGAAGTCGTCATCACAAAGTGAGGGTTGCCCACGCTCAACCGCCGACCGGAGATCGAGCGCCCTGCGTGCTCGATCGTCAGGGCACCATGATCGGTTACGGCGCCCATCTGCACCCGCACCCGGCGATCAGCTGCAGGATGAATCGTGAGCACCCCGGCGCCGGTCTCCACTGCGGTGGGTGCCTCCTCGACGCCGCCCAGATCCCACGCATAACGCGCCACGCACCGCAGCCCGTTTCCGCACATTTCTGACACAGAGCCGTCGGCATTGAACACTTTCATGCCGATGGGGGAAACGTCAGAGTTTTCAGGTGTGTAGACGAGCAGCACGCCGTCGGCACCCACCCCTGTGGCCCGATTACATATCCGGCGAGTCGTTTCTTGGTTCAAGGTCTGCGTATCGAATGCCGACCCAAGACGTGCATCGACAATTACGAAGTCGTTGCCCAGGCCATGGTACTTCACGAAATCCATGGCCCGAACACTAGCCGAGGGCGCCTCGAAATGGCCAGCTCTCGACCATGTTGAGGGAGCAGATGGCGCTTGACCCCATGGCACTCGACCGGCCGATCATCGGCGCTGATCCCGCCATCCGTCGGGTATTCAAGCTGATCGACAAGGTGGCCCCCACCGACAGCACCGTGCTGGTCCTCGGTGAGAGCGGGACTGGTAAAGAGCTCGTGGCCCGGGCGATTCACCACGCCAGCGATCGACACAAGAAGCCGCTGATCCCGGTGAACTGTGGAGCGATCCCCGCCAATTTGCTCGAGAGCGAGCTCTTCGGCCACGTGAAGGGGGCCTTCACCGGCGCCTCCGGCAGCCGCCAGGGGCGCTTCGAACTCGCCCACGGGGGCACCATCTTCCTCGACGAGGTCGGTGAGATGGAGCCGCAGCTGCAGGTGAAGTTGCTGCGCGTGTTGCAGGAGCGCTGCTTCGAGCCTGTGGGCGGCAGCCGCAGCATCGAGGTGGACGTGCGGGTCATCGCCGCCACCAATCGCGAGCTCGAAGAAGAGGTCGCCGCAGGGCGCTTCCGCGAAGATTTGTACTACCGACTCAACGTCGTACCCGTGGAGCTGCCGGCGCTGCGAGAGCGTCAGCAGGACATCCCCGTGTTGATCCATCACTTCAACGATCGCCTCGCGCAGAAGCGCGGTCGCTGTGTAGAGGGCTTCAGCGACGACGCCATGCGTCGGCTGACGGCCTACCCCTGGCCCGGCAACGTCCGGGAGCTGGAGAACATCGTCGAGCGACTCTCGGTGTTCTGCCAGGACGAGGTGGTCCAACTCGACGACCTGCCCAGCAAGATCTTGAACCGCGCCCGCAAGCAAGATGGCTTCTGCCTCGACCTGCCCGACGAAGGCCTCGACCTCAAGGGCATGCTCACCGACATCGAAGATCATCTGATCCGACAGGCCCTGGAGCGCACCGCCTGGAACAAGAACCAGGCGGCGAGTCTGCTCGGGCTCAACCGGACCACCCTGGTGGAGAAGCTGAAGAAGCGCGGCATGCTCTCCCCAGGGGATGCTGCCTGATCGTGGCCACTTCGGGGCCGCAGCAGGGTCCCATCTGGCGATCGAGCCTGTGGGTGTTGCTCGCGGTGTGTCTTCTGCCCGCGGCGTCGCACGGCCAGGGGCTCACCCGACCCGTCGACATCTTCGAAGCGCCCTTGCGCGACTACCGACGCCTCGAGCTGGTGGTCCCCGCAGACTTCCAATCCACGTGTACGCCGAACCTGCCCCCTGACGCCCTGCGTCCGCTGGGCCCCAACCCGGTGTGTGCCATCACGGGGGCGCCCAGAGGGCTGTACCGGTTGTTGGGCCCGCTCCACGACGGCCTGCTCGCCGAGGTCTCCATGGGCAAGGCCGATGGCAAGGACACGGTGACCTTCACCCTCACCGCTGAAGATCTCATCTTCCGATCCGCGGTCTTCGATCTGCCCCGACGATGGGTCATCGAGATCGGCCGCCCCACCACCATGAGCGCCACCATCGAGGATGAGCTGCCGTTTCGGCCGTATCCGATGAAGATGGGGGAGTTCAACCCGCCGCTCCCAGTGAGTCAGATCTCGGGGCTGGACGAAGAGGAAGACACCCTGGGCGAAGCGTTCAATGCCTGCCTCGACGAGTGGCGTCAGGGCAGGGTGGTGAAGGCTATGCGCATGTGCGAAGCCCTCATTGCCAGATGGCCTGTGAAACGCGCCCCCGTCGAAGCCGTGCATCGCGCGTGGCGGGTGGTGGCCGAGGCGCGATATCGCTTGTCCCTGAGGGGGCGTGGCAAGGAGGAGGCGCTGCTCAAGGCGTTGCTGCAGGCCGAGGCCAGCCACGACGATCCTCAGGCGTCGTTTCGCTATGTGGCCATGGCCATCCGGTTCATGGCCAACCGCACCCCGGGCAAAGCCACCAAGTGGCTCAGGGAGCGGGAGAAGAAGTACATGAAGACCGCCGCAGAGCCTGACTTTCGAGCCTCTCGCGCGGGGTTGTTCATTCAGAACGACGAGTTCGACAAGGCGCTGCCCGTTCTCGAAGAAGCAGGCAGGGCCTCCTTCGACGATCCCCATCGTCGTCGTTTTGTAGGGTACGCCAAGCTGTCTCTCGCGGCGCTGGCCTACGAGTCCCGACGGTATGGCAAGAGCCTGATGATTTATGAGCGCCTCTCCAAGGACTGGCCGGGGCTGCTCATGGAAGACGCAGCCTCGATCTTTCGTTTCGCTGAGCTGCTCAATCAGGTGGGGCGTCACGACCAGGCCCGCAGGCTTTACGAGGCCTTCCTGGAGCACACGCCGGAGGCCCATCCGTTCTTCATGGTGCGGGTGAGGCTCGCGCAGATGATCGGCCTCACCGACATCGAGGCTTCAGAGGAGGCCCTCAACGCGCTGAAGACCACCCTGCCGGGCACCCAGGCCCAGAACCTGGCCTTGTTGCACCAGAGCCGGCTGACCAACAGGCCCGAGTGGCGGAAGCGGATTCTGCGTAGGGTGAGTCGCACGGCACAGACGGACTATATCCGTGGGGCCGTACTCGTGGAGCAGGCGCGCCAGGCCATCAAGGAAGGGGATCTGCGGCAGCACTATGAGGTGCTCAAGACCCTGCGTAAGCAGATCCCCGAAGAGCCCACGCTGTTGAGTGCACCGTATATGTGGCCTCGAGCGGTGTACCTGCTGCTGACCAACTATATCTACCATGACCGCCCGTTGGCAGCTCTGAGCCTCTTCTATTCGGAGCGCAAGGTCATCGAAGGCCACCCTCAACGGGCGGAGCTTCACCTCAGGGTGGGGCAGGCGCTCCGGGGCCTTGGTGCTCTGGAAGAAGCCCTCGTGGTCTTGCAGGGCGGGCTGAGCCCTGACAGCGAGATCGCCGAGAAAGATGCCGTGGCGCGGATCTACCTCGAGATGGCTGGGGTGCTGCGCGACTCTGGCGATCAGTTCCGCACGGCCCGAGCCCTCGACTACCTCGATCGCAGCTACCCCAACCGCTTTGACAACTTCGAGTACTGGATGTCCCAGGGCACTCGGGCTCGGTGGGAGGGCCGGCTGGAGGAAGCCAGAGACATCTTCCGCTATGCCATCAACGGCCCGGTCTCCGTGAAGGAGCGCACGGATCTCACCGAGGCGCTGGCTGAGGTCTACGAAGAGATGGAGGCCTGGGCCCTCGCCGTGAGAGCCTGGGACGCCGTGGCCGCGTTCCACGACGAGGGGCAAGGTAAAAAGGCGGACCCACGCCGCCGAGGTGCCCGATGGCGGGTGGCAGAGATCGAGTTCGAGCAGGGTGAATGGCTCAGCGCCGTCGCCGCCCTCGATCGCTTCGTACAGGAGTACCCCACCGATTATGCCGTGCAGGAGGCCCGCTTCCTCATGGCGAAGTCCCTGATGAAGATCGGGAGCACCCGCTCCGCTGTGGAGGTCCTCGACGGGTTGAGCCGTCAGCGGCCACAGGGACCCTACAACCGCATGGCCCAGCAAGAGCTCGACTTGCTGGCGTGGTCCAAAGGCTCACGGGGCGACATCTTGAAGGCCGCCGGCCTCGACTGACGCTTCCCTGACACGCCCATGTCAACGCCCTGACGATCCTCTGACGACATCGACGGTTTCTGGCGCTTCTTCAGGCGAACACAGGGCTGGCACGGTCCATGCTCCTTACGCGAGGCAGGGCCCCTGGCGCTCGCTGCGAAGGTGCAGCGCGTCGCTCGAGGCGAGAGGAGACCGCGTATGACCATCTTGTTCGACAACCTGGATCGCACTCTCGAGGCCCACCTCGACTACCGCCTCGAGAACCAGAACCTCATCGCCGGGAACATCGCCAACGTCGACACCCCGGGATACACCCCCGTCACTCTGAAGTTCGAGCGACAGCTCAACGAGGTGCTTCAGGGCGAGACTCCACCGGAGTACGCCGGAGGCGCCACGGCCGGGTCGAAGATGTCCTGGCGAGGCCCGGCTTATCCCAGAGCAGACGTGGAGTTCGATCCTCGCGTGCTCCCCGACGCCGACGGCAACAGCGTCGATCTCGACCACGAGATGGCCAAGCTCGCGGAAAACACCCTGATCTATCAGGCGGTCACCAAGGCCTACACCCGTCGGGCCGCCATGATGAAGTACGCGATTCTGGAGGGTAACGGCTGATGGACTTCTTCTCTGCCATGCGCATCAGCGCCTCGGGCCTGACGGCCCAGCGCACTCGGATGAACGTCACCGCGAGCAACCTCGCCAACGTGGACACCACGGCCCCCAATGGCGAGCTCGGTTACAAGCGCCGCTCGCCGGTGATGAGCGCCGTGCCCCTCAGTCAGGCCTTCGGTGAAGTGCTCGGGGATCAGATTCACGAGCAGACCCACACCGTCGAGGTCTCGGAGATCGCCGAGCTGGACGTCGAGCGCCTCGAATACCAGCCTGACCACCCCCACGCAGACGAGCAGGGCTATGTGCACAAGCCCGACATCAGCGTGATCCAGGAGATGGTGAACATGGTGACCTCGTCGAGAGGGTACGAGGCCAACGTCACCGCCATCCAGACCATCAAGAACATGGCCAATCAGGCCCTCACCATCGGGGAACGGTGATGTCGGGCCTGATGTTCCCAGATATGCGGGGTGTGGGCGCCGCGGTGAGCGGTGTCGCCGGCGCCCGCGTCAACAGCGGGGTGAACGGCGCGCTGAACAACGTCGTCGGCGCGCGCTTCAACGGTGGTGTGGGCCCCGCCTCCATCAACCCCGGGAGCACCGGCAAGCCCTTCGCCGAGTTCCTCTCGGAGCAGATCGACACGGTGAACCAGGCACAGATCGACGCCGACACTGCCGTGGCCGCCGTGGCCACCGGAAAGAGCAAGAACCTGCACGAGATGATGATCGCCCTCGAGAAGGCCGACATCAGCCTCAAGGCCCTCACCAAAGTGCGCAGCAAGGTGATCGAGGCCTACCAGGAAGTCATGCGGATGAACCTCTAGGCCTGGTTGTAGATGAACACCCTACTCTCACGGATCAAGCAGCAGCTCGCGAAGCTGAACCAACGCCTGACGGGCCCGCAGAAGACGGCCATCGGCATGATGTTCTTTTTGCTGCTGCTCATGGTGGGCTTCCTGGCCTACGACGCCTACGACGCCGACTACAAGGCCCTGCCGGCGGAGTACGCCGCGGAGCAGCTGGGCGGCATCGAGAGCTTCCTGCAGGACAAGGGCATCGACTATCAGATGAGCACCGACGGCACCATCAAGGTGCCGGCCCACATGAGAGACACGGTGGTGGCGGGCCTCGCCAGCGAGGGCATCATCGGCCGCATCAGCTACGACATCAATCAGATGAGCACCTCGCTCTCGGCGAAGGCACAGGCCGAGTTCCTGCGGCGTCACCGCGAAGAGGTCCTCGGCCACACCATCGCCGCCTTCGAGCCCGTGCGCAAAGCCCGGGTGAGCCTCGCCCTGCCGAAGGAGAGCGTGTTCCTCAAGGAAACCCGGCCCCCCTCGGCCTCGGTCATGGTGACGCTGAAATCGAACCAGTCGCTCAGTCAGGCCCAGGTGAAGGGCATCACGCGGCTGGTCTCCGGTGCGGTGCCCAACCTCAACCCCGACAACGTCGTGGTCATCGACCAGCACTCCAACATCCTCACCGAGACCACCGACAACGTCTTCGGTGTCGGCGGTGACATCCAGAGCTTCCGGGCGAAAGAAGAGGCCCGCCTGATTCAGGCCATCAGCCGCCAGCTGGAGCGCATCGTAGGCCCCGGGAACTACGAGGTGGCGGTGCAGGCGGAGATGGACACCCGAACCCTCGAGATCGAACACAAAGACGTGGATCCCAAGCGGGTGGTCTCGGTGAACGAGCAGAGCGTGGTGGAGACCCAGAGCAACAAGGCCCCCAACGTGGGCGGCAACGCTGGGGCGGCGGCCAACGCCGGCGCCAACGGCGTGGTGCGGACCGGGAGCGCCAGCGATCGCAACCGCGAAGCCACCTCGACGGTCTCGGAGCCCAGCCGCAAGACCACCCGGACCAAGCGCACCCAGCCCGAGCTCAACCGCCTGTCGGTCTCGGTGCTGGTGAACGGTCGCTACGAGGTGCCCAAGCTCAAGCCCGGAGAGAAAGAGCCCAAGGTCGACGACGACGGCAACCCCATCAAGGCCTACACCCCGCTCACCCAGGCTGAGCTCGACAACATCCGCAAGGTGGTCATCGCCGCGGCGAGCATCGATCTCAAGCGCGGTGATCGTCTCGAGCTGGTGAACTCCAAGTTCACCGAGCCCGCCATGGCCTCGGAGGACGAGCCCCTCGACGTGATCAGTCGAGAGCGCCTCATGGACAACGCCTTCAAGTACGGCGTCATCGGTGCCATCTCGCTGATGCTGATTCTCTTCGTGTTCCGCCCCGGCGTGAAGTGGCTGGTGGCGCCCCCAGAAGACGTGGAGATCCTCGCCGAGGGCGCCCTGCCGGCCCCTGACGAAGACGAGGCCGCCCTGCCGGGCAACGAAGAGGTGACCAAGTACATCGCCGAGGGCACCCCCCTCGAGCAGGTGAGACAGATCGCCGTCGAAGACCCAGAAGCTGCCGCCGCCGTGCTCAGAGCCTGGCTGCGGACCGCCTCGGGCAAGATGGTCTAGTGACTGCTGAGAGCGCGCTCGGAGCGCACGTTGAGTCGAGAGAGGAGCCCTGATGCCACCCCCAGGCAAGACCGTCGACATGGAGCCAGACGCCAAGGCCGCCATGGTGTTGATCATGCTCGGCGAGGAGATCGCCAGCGAGCTCTTCAAGCATCTCAGCGTCGATGAGATCAAAGCCCTCAACGACGGTATGGGCAAGGTGAGGCTCTCCGAGGTGGACGACGACACCCAGGAGCTGATCATCGAGGAGTATCACGAGATGCTCCAAGGCGACGATCCGCTCATGCTCTCCGACGGCCGGGCCTACCTGCGCAACCTCGTGGAGCGGGCCATGGCGGAAGACGAGGCCAAGCGGCTCATCGAAGAACTCAACGCCGAGCAGGATCTCAAGATCACCGTGCTCGACCCCATCGATCCCAAGACCATCGCCAACGTGGTGGCCAAGGAGCACCCGCAGACCATCGCCCTCATTCTGGCTTACACGCAGCCCGACAAGAGCGCCCAGGTGCTCTCGCAGCTGCCCCTGGAGACCCAGGTGGAGGTCTGCTTGCGCATGGCCAGCCTCGAGTCGGTGAACCCTCAGGTGCTCCGCGACATCGAAGAGGCTCTCAAGACCGAGATGAAGGGCCTCGTGACGAGCCGCGGCCAGGAGACCTCTGGCGTGCTCATGGTGGCGGAGATTTTGAATAGCATCGAGAAGAGCCAGGAGGAGGTCATCTTCGAGCAGTTGCAGGAAATCGACCCCGATCTCGCCGACGAGATCCGCAGCAACATGTTCGTCTTCGAGGACCTGCTCAAGATCGACGACCGCGGCATTCAAGCCCTGCTCAAGGAGGTGGACAACAACACCTTGCTGTACGCCCTGAAGATGGCCGCCGACGAATTGAAGAACAAGATCTTCGGCAACCTGTCGAGCCGCGCCGCGGAGATGATCCAGGAAGACATGGAGGTCATGGGCCCCACCAAGCTGAGCGAGGTGGAGAAGGCCCAGGGCGAGATCACCGCCCTGGCCATGAAGCTCGAGGCCGAGGGCAAGATCGTCATCGCCAAGGGCGGCGGCGACGAGCAGTATGTGTAAGGGGCGACGCTGAATGGCGATTCTTCGACCAGAAGAGCAAGGACACATCTCCTCGGCGGTCTTTGGCGTCGGGGGGCTCACCGATGCCCCCGCAGGCGATGTGCGCCCCTGGAGTCCCGCGGCGCCGGCGGCCCCCGAACCAGAGCCTGCGCCGGAGCCTGTGGTGGAGCCCGAGAGTGCGCCGCCCGAGCAAGCGGCCCCCGCCGAGCCTCCACCCCCACCGGTCTTTGAGATCCCTGAAGAGCTGTTGGGGGCGCTGTACCAGGAGGTGTTCCAGCAGGGCCTCGTCGACGGCAGGGCGCAAGGGGTGGCGGAGCTCGAGCCCTACAAGGCGAAGTACCTCAACGCGCTCACGGCCCTCGAAGGCCTCAGCGAGGCCCTCGTGGAGCGCAACCGGGTGAGCGTGATCACCCTGGCATGCAAGGTGGCGGAGCAGGTGCTCCGTGCCCATCTGCGGCTGAGCCCGGCAGATCTCATCGCCCAGGTGCAGTCGGTCATCGCCGAGATGGAGCCCGTGGAAGAGGTGATCGTGAGCGCCTCTGCCGATGACTTCGAGTACCTCACGGCTCAGAAAGAAGAGCTGGCGCAGGGTGTAGGCGCTGCCTTCACGGTGCAGGTGGTGCAGGACAACACCCTGGAGACAGGCGATTTTCAAGTGGCGACTCAGGGCATCACCGCCGACGCCCGTATTCGCCAGCGCATCGCCACCCTCGAAGGGGCCATGCTTCAGGCGGCCTTGGAGGAGGGGACCTCATGAGCGCCTCCCTGCTCGATCGCTTCGCCCCGGACTGGGAGACCCTGAGCCGAGGCATCGCCACCCTCGGCCGGCCCGATCAGGCCCTGGGGGTGAGCCTCACCGGCCGCGTAGAGCAGGTGGTAGGTCTGGTCATCGAGGCCGTGGTGCCTGAGGCTCGCATCGGCGCGCTGTACCATGTGGACATCCCCGGTCGAGTACCGTTGGTGGCCGAGGTGGTGGGCTTTCGGGCCAAGACGGCGTTGATGATGCCCCTCGGTGAGATCGAAGGCGTGCGCCAGGGTTGCCCTGTGCGCCCCATGAAGTCTCGCGCCGTGGCTCCGGTGGGCCCAGCGTTCCTCGGTCGAGCCATCGACGGGCTCGGCAGACCCCTCGACGGTGGCCCCATGCCCGAGGTGGCCGAGCTGGCCCCGCTGTACGCCAACCCCCCGAACCCCATGCTCAGAGCGCCGGTGCGTCAGCCGCTGTCGCTGGGTGTGCGGGCCATCGACGCCATGCTCACCTGCGGTCGCGGTCAGCGCCTGGGCATCATGGCGGGCTCCGGCGTGGGTAAGTCGACGTTGCTGGGCATGATGGCCCGCCAGACCGAAGCAGACGTGAACGTCATCGCCCTCATCGGGGAGCGAGGCCGAGAGGTGCGCAACTTCGTAGAGCGCGATCTGGGCCCCGAGGGCATGAAGCGCTCGGTGCTGGTGGTGGCCACCAGCGACACCGCGCCCTTGATCCGGATCCGGGCTGCCTGGCTCGCCACCACCCTTGCGGAGTACTTCAGGCGTCAGGGCCAGCACGTACTGCTCATGATGGACTCCCTCACCCGCTTCGCCATGGCGCAGCGCGAGGTGGGCCTCGCCGTGGGTGAGCCCCCCACCACCCGCGGGTACACCCCCAGCGTCTTCACCCTGTTGCCTCGCTTGCTCGAGCGGGCAGGGAACGACGACGGCGAAGGCACCCTCACCGGGCTCTACACCGTGCTCGTCGAGGGGGACGACATGAACGATCCCGTGGGTGACGCTTCCCGAGCCATCCTCGACGGGCACATCGTGCTCAGCCGCGCCCTCGCCGCTCGGGCCCACTATCCCAGCATCGACATCCTCGAGAGCGCCAGCCGCTGCATGAACGAGGTGACCACCAAGGCGCACCAGCAAGCAGCGGGCAAGGTGCGTCGGCTCATGGCCACCTGGGCGAAGGTGGAAGATCTCATTCGGATCGGCGCCTATCAGCAGGGGAGTGATCCCGCTGCGGATGCTGCGGTGGCCCACATCGAATCCATCAACATGTTGCTGCAGCAGGGGGTGGAAGAGAACGCCACCTTCGAGAGAGCCGAGCAACAGCTCACGGCCATCGCCCGCAGGGCAGGAGGTGGGGCATGACACGCATCGCGTTGTTGGCGCTCCTCGTGGCGGCGCCCGCCATGGCCCAGGACAAGACGGAGCCACCGAAGGCGGCGGAGTCGAAGCCGGCCAAGACTGCCAAGGCGTCTAAAAAAATGGCCAAAAAAGACGAGGTGCCCGAGGTGCCTTACGAGCTGCCAGTCATGCCCAAGCCGGGCTCACCCCTGGACACCGTCGACACGCTCGACCCCGCCAACCTCATGGATCAAGGCCAGGTGCTCCGGTTCTTCCGTCAGGCCCGGGCCCGAGAGCGCGCCGCGAACCGGAAGTCTCTCGAGGCTGATCGTCGCATCGAGCGGCTGGGCAAGATGACCGCCGATCTCGAGTCTCGCTACGCCGCCTTGAGGGTGGTGCAAGAAGAGCTCTCCGCCAGCATGGAGAAAGAGCAGGCTCGGGTGGCTGCGGAGAAAAAGCGCGCTCAAGAAGAAGCAGACAATCAGAAGAAGGTTGCAGAGGGTCCCGAGCACGAGGCCAACATCGAGCGGCTGGCGTCGGTCTTCAACAAGATGAAGCCGGCGAAGGCGGGCAAGGTGGTGGCCCGCATGGACAAGAGCCTGGTGGTGGAGGTGCTCATGCGCCTCAAAGATCGTCAGGCTGCGAAGATTCTCGCCGAGGTGGAGCCCTCGGTGGCGGCGCGGCTGTCCCAGATGATGGCGGCCCGCAAGGCCAGACAGACCAACTGATCTACGATCTCCCCGAACAATGGGGACACAGCATCGCTTTGGAAGATAGGAGACAGTCATGCAGACAGTCCTCGGTGGCGGGGTGCGCCCTGCTGGGGCTCAAAGTGGCCAGCCTTCATCGGCACAGAGCGGTGAGTCGCTCGGAGGTGAGGGCTTCGAGGCGCTGCTCACAGGCGCTGTGGCCCCAGCGTCGTCCAAGTCGATTGAGGGGGCCCCACACAGTGGTGAAGACGCCACCGAGCAAGCTGGCGAGAGTCAGGACGAGACGGTCGACATGGCCTCGGTGATGGCTTTCAACGCCTCAGCTCTGGTCAATGAACAACTGTCGATGAGCACTCCTCCTCAGGTCACCGGGGGCATGCCTCAAGCAGGGCAGGGGAAGCATCACTCTCTCGGACATGGGCCTCTCGGCTCTCAAACTGTGCTGCAGCCCGTCGGTGTGCAATTGCCCGTTGGGCAGAGTGGTGAAGTCAGCGGTGATGAGATGGGGACGCCCCAAGTCAAGGCTCCGCAGGTCGTAGCTGCGGAGGTGACCGTCTCGGAGATCGCTGCATCAACCCGAAGCGTTGGCGCCGCTGGGACGCAAGGCTCTGGAGCTCCAGGCTGGTCAGGTCAGGCCCCAAGTGTCCAAATCGCTACGCAGCAGCCCTCCGTACGCATCGATGCGCTGGCGCTCAAGAGCAGAGACATGGACTCGAGCGTCATCCTCGAAGTTCAAGACGACATGGTGTTGGAGTCCATCGAGCTGAGCGTGCCCAAGGCGGTTCGATTCGAGATGCCTGCTGTGGTGCAGGGGGCACGCACACCAGCAGCTCCGTCAATCGAGCCGCCCGCCGTGGACCTCGCCGCAGAGCCAAAACAGGAGATCGCTTCCGAAAAGGCCGGCTTCGAGTCGGAGTCCGCCTCTGATGATGGGGCAGAGGCTGACGCTCGTTCCCAACAACAGGGTCAGCGACAGAGCCACAGCGAGGGCCGATTCGCCAACACGACCCGGCTCACGGCTCAGGGCGCGGCGCCAGCGTCGATCAACGCCCCCGCTGCATCGATCAACGCCCCTGTGGAGGTGACCTCACCTCTACCCAACAACGCACCCGCCCAGACCTCGACCCCGGGACGGCCGACCATGCCCGACACGGAGTCGATCATGCGTCAGATCACCGACGGACTGCGGGTGAAGACTGACGGTGGGATCCGCCGAGCGGAGATGGTCCTGCAGCCCGAAGCCCTGGGCAAAGTGCAGATGGAGATGGAGATCGAGGGCCAGAACGTACGTCTCAGGCTGATCACCGAGCGATCTGACGTGCAGGCCCTCGCCCGAGCGCAAGAAGGCCAGCTGCGCTCGGCACTCATGGCACAGGGCCTGCAGATAGAGAGCATCACCATCGAAACCGCCGAGCCACCCGTGGGGCAACAGCACCATGAGGGGCAACAGCCGGGCAATGGCTTCGGACAGACGGCGAGTGGTCAGGGAGACGGCAGGCGTCACAGCCAGGCCCTCGACCACGGACCAGAAGATCGATGGGGTGAGGTTCAACCCGAGGCCTCGGAGGCGCCGGTGACGGCCCCCGGGCGCTTGCGTTTGAAGGCATAGAAAGGAGGTCGTGTGTCGATCAGCGTCGTCGATCAGGCCGATCAGCTCGCCGCGCAGACGGTTTCAGCAGATCGCCAGCAGGCCAGCATGGACAAAGAGGCCTTCCTCACCCTGCTGGTGGCTCAGATCTCCAATCAAGATCCGATGAACGCTCAGGGCAGTGAGCAGTTCATGGAGCAGATCAGCCAGTTCTCCATGCTCGAGCAGATGATGAATCTGAACGAGGGGGTGAACCGCCTGGCCCTGGGCCAGATCAGCAACAACAACCAGGAGGCCCTGACCTTCGTGGGTCGGGACATCGTCTCCGGCAGTGATCAGATCGAGCGCATCGACGGCGCCCCGGTGGAGTTCCAGGTGCGCCCTGGCGGTCCGGCGTCGGAGCTGACGGTGCGCATCTATGACAGCGAGGGCGAGTTGGTCCGCACGATGGACGGTGCTTCGTCCCCAGATGGTGCCCCGGTGGATCTCACCTGGGACGGCCTGGACGAGGAGGGCGGCCCCACACCGGATGGTCGCTATCGCATCGAGGTGGAGGGCGCCAGCGCCGACGGCGAGGTGGTGTTGTCTCAAGTGCGGACCCGCGGTCGAGTGACCGGGGTGCGCTTCGACGAAGGTTATCCAGAGCTCCTGGTGGGCGACCGCCGGGTGAAGATGTCCGAGGTGGTGGAGGTGGAGTGAACCACCTCCCTGAAATCCCTCAAGAAAGGAAGATGAGATGAGCAGTTTGCTGGGATCGATGTACACCGGAAACTCGGGCATCCAGGTCAACGGGATCGGGGTGTCGGTGGTGGGCGACAACATCGCCAACACGAACACCACGGGTTTCAAGGCCTCCCGAGCGCACTTTCAAGAGACGTTCTCCCAGATGATGGTGAACACCCGCGGCTCGGATCAGCTGGGCAAGGGGGCTACGCTGCAACGCATCGAGAAGATGTTCTCTGCGGGCAGCTTCAAGGCCACGGGGGTGCCCACGGACATGGCGATCAACGGGGATGGCTTCTTCATCACCAATGATCCACAGCAGCCGGGGGCGAACATGTACACCCGCGCTGGGGCCTTCCGCTTCGACAACGAGAACTACCTGGTAGACCCTGGGGGCAACCGCGTGCAGGGCTTCTCCGCAGGCACGGATGGCACGGTGAACACCGCCCTGGGCGACATTCAGCTCGACGCCTCGATGATGCCGCCCTCGGCGACGACGACGGTGGAGATGCAGGCGAACCTGAACCCCGAGCCTTCGGAGGCGGGCCAGCCCCCGGACACCTTCCGCCAGGGCATGACCATCTACGACAGCACGGGGGTGAGCCGTCAGGTGACGGCGGTGTTCACGCCGAACGCCGGGAACGCGGGTCAGTGGGACGTGACGCTGGAGGTGCCCACCTCAGATCTGGCGGCGCCTGCTGATCCGAACGCCGAGTTCGAGTCGATCAACGTGGGCTCGATCACCTTCAACGACTCCGGACGCCTGGATCAGCAGAACCTGAACAACCCGGTGGCCATCGGCTGGAACAACGCCGCCGCGGGTGCGGTGAGCTTCGACTTCGGCGATGACATCCAGGGGGGTGGCACGGGGGCCTCGGGGGTGACGCAATACGCCCTGCAGCCGAGCCAGCTCTCTGATCTGCAGACGGACGGCAACGCCCCAGGCAGCCTCGACGGCGTCATCATCGACGATCAAGGCCGCATCAACATGGCCTACACCAACGGCGAGACCCGCATCGCCGGCCAGGTGGCCCTGGCCCGCTTCAATGATCCCACCGAGCTGGTCTCGGTGGGCGGCAACGGCTTCATCGCCTCGCCCGCCAGTGGCGAAGCTGTGGTGGGCAACCCGGGCACTGGCGGCCGCGGCGCGGTGCAGTCGGGGGCCCTGGAAATGTCGAACGTAGAGCTCTCCGAGCAGTTCGTGGATCTGATCGCCTTCCAGCGTGGCTATCAGGGGAACGCACGAACGATCACCACCGCCGATAATCTGCTTCAGGAGGTGATCCAGCTCGTCCGATAGATTGTAGAGTGGGGCGCCCGCGTTATGGTGCGGGCGCGCTCTTTTTTCATCTAACTGTGTACCTGGCCCGGTGGATGTCGACCCATGTCCGCCAGAGCGCTGTGTGCACGCCTATTTATCAAGCTCGCCTGATCATTGGGCGCGACCCACGCCTTCTGATCCTCGACAGGCCCCTGGTTATCTGAGAGACCCCATCTGGCCACCTGACGCGACCCACGTCAGGTGGCTTTTTTTTATGGCTCCATCACACATGTGAGGGGGGCATCGAATTGGGGGTCGACGGAGGTGGTGGCTGGGCCTTTGTAGGCAGTTATCGCTTCGCTCTGACTGCGTAGGCGCCGGGCCTTCGGCAGCCCTGCGGGCCGCCTCGTCTGGCGCGTACACGTTCAGGCACCTGCTGACGCAGGCACCTTCCCGGGTAGGCAGGGTCGCTCAATGCTGACGCATTGATTGCTCGCTCCCCTGCGTAAAGAGCTTCTTCTGTATCTCGTTGCTTAACCCCGCCGGGGTTCGGCCTACCGCGAACCTGAAAGCCTCTGAGTATGAACGCTAGGCGTAAGCCCCAACAGCGTTGGAAGCAGCACAAAGCCACACCAAAAGTGACTTTTTACGCAGGGGAGCGAGCGAATAAGGCGAAGCCTTGAGCGACCCTGCCTACCCGGAGGCCTGCTCGCGCCAGCGAGCGTGCCGACGTGTACGCAGCTCCAAGGCGGGCCGCAGGCCGGCCGACAGAGCTGCCTACGCAGGCGGAGCGAAGCGACGACTGCCTACAAAGGCCCAGCCACCACCTCCATCACTCCCCAATTCGGCACTTGGCCAGTTCTCTCGTTCTCAGATGCGGGTGAGCACCATCGTCCTCGGACCATCGAGGCTCTCCGGGCGGGGATCGCCTGGGCCACCGCTGGCGAAGTAGAGCTGATCACCTTCGATGTGCATGAGCGCGCCGGAGGCGATGCCCAGAGCAGGACCACAGACAGGGGTGATGTCTACGGGGAAGGGGGACTGTCCGCCGTGTACGGTGAGCTGGGCAGCGGAAATGGTGTCGAAACCCTTGCGCACCACCATGAAGCCGTTGCCGAACAAGAAGCTCATCTTGCCCTGAGGGGTGTCCATGCTCCAGGCGCCAGCAAGGCCCGGTAGATCGGCGCTGGTGGCCTCGGGCTTGACGCCGGCGGGGCCCAAAGCGGTGAAGACAAAGGGATAGTCCGCAGGCCACCAGAGGGCCTCGTCTTCGCCAATGGAGACGCAGGCGACGACCCGGGCGTCCCCATGGGCATCGAGCACATCGCAGATGGCCTGCTTGCCTGCCTCGAGGTTGTGGATCGCGAAGAACAGGTTCATGGCTCCGGAGCCGAAATCAGAGCCATCCCCACTGCCAGCGGCGGATGTCTTCAGGGCTTGCTGAAGCTGGCCATAGAGCTGCTCGGCGAAGGCTTGATCGGCTTCGCTGTGCACCAGAATCTGCACACACAGATTCCCACTCTCACCGGTGGGGGCGGCCTGTGGTTCGCTCGGTGTCTCGGCAGGCTGTGCTTTGCCTTTGAGGAGGCGTGATAAAAAGCCCATTGCTTCAGTTCTCCCAATTCATCCGGTGTGCTGAGAGGCAGATAGGGCCATGAGTCAGTGGTTGAATCAACCTGAACTGTCAGGGGTTCCTACTGCACATCCACGTCGAAGCGGTCCCCCACGACGCCGCGCACGCGCAGCCAACTCACCCCGGGCTCCAACATCGCCTCGAAGCTGCATTGCTCCTCTGTGGTGCACGTGGCCAGCCCAACCTGCTCCACCTCTCGATTGCGGATCAGCGTCGCCTGAATCAGGCCGTCTCTTGCGCTCACTGTGAAGGTCAGCATCGTGGGTGTGTCCACGAACACGGGGATGTCGTGTATCCCTTCTTCGCAGTCCCAGATCACTGCCTCTGTGAGCGTCGACGGGGGCTCCAGTCGAGGTGTCTCTGCGTTCTCCGGGCAGTTCGGAGAGATCGAACGTGTCACCGCCAGGGTGTATGGCCCCTCGAAGAGCGGCTTCGTCGTCGCCACCACCGTATAGAGGCCCCCCTCGAGGTTCAGGGCCAGCTCGGGTCCGCTGCCGAAATACATCTCGTCGTCACCGAGCGGCGTCATGGGATCTCCGTCGACGTCGAGCACCGTAAGCCGGAGCTCTGTCCCGGGCTCGGCGCTCAGGTCGAAGCGGTGAAAGCCTGCTCTGCGGGTGGCAAAGGTGAAGACGTCTGCCCGGGCATCAGGGAAGCCCTCGTTGAACTGTAGCTCTGACGGATCACAGTCGTTGAGGTCGAAGCTGCCCATGATGGGGGTGTCCACCAGCACGTCACCATCGATGCCGCAGTCGGTGCGCCTCAGCTCAGCCTGGTACGCGTAAGCGCCGATGCCGCCGGCGAGCATCACCACATAGGGCCCTGGCATCAGGTCGAGCACCAGATCGTCACCCGCTTCGGCGATCCGTTGTCCGTCGTTGGCGGAGAACACCTGCGCTGTGGCCGCGAAGGCCTCCGAGCGAGTCGTGAGGGCGAGGGTGGAGAACTCCGCGGCGTCGAAGCGATACAGATCGACCGGGCCGCCGAGGAAGCAGCTCTCCGCCGTCAACATGCCCGATTGGAACTGGTCCGCTTCAGAGAGCACGAGATCGGGGAAGGGGGCGGCGCAGGGCTGCTCGAGGGCGAACGTGCCGCTCAAGGTGGAGCCTCCGGGGGTGCCCACCTGCAAACGGAACATCCCCGGACGTACACGCTCGAGCACGTGCACCAGGGCACCATCGTCACCGGCGACGCCCTCAGCGAAGACGTTGTCTCCGTCCAGCGCGAGCACAAAGGGGGTGCCCGGCGGCAGCCCCTCGCCGCGGATCACCAGGGTGGCCTCGCCGGTGATCAAGAAGTCACGTTGGATGCAGTCACCCATCAACTCGAAGGGGGTCTCGAAGGTGCCTATCTCGGGGCGCTCACACTCCAAACCCATGTCGGGTGTCAGCATCATGTCGCTCGGTGTCGGATTCATGTCGCTCGGCAGCCGGGCGTCGAGGGGGCCGGCATCTGCCGGGCCTGTGTCTGCGCTGGGCGCCGTGGCCGAGGTGTTGCTGTCGTCGCCACAGGCTGCGAGCAAGGTGAGCAGACCGCTCAGGGCCAGGGTGGGTCGCACGTTCGTCATGCCTTTGTCTCCCGAGAAGCGCTCGCACATCGCAGAGCATTGCTGTCGAACTGGTCATACCACCACGGAGCACTCAGTGGCTCACGCTTCGGCCTGCCGACGCCGATGTAGAACTTGGAACACAATTCGCATCAGAAGATGTCATCAGAAGATGTCACCAAAAGTCGGCATCGATTCAGGTGTCGAGACTGAGCAGGACATCGTTGGAGAGAACATGGCCGCGGACGAGACAGTAGAGAACGAAGAGGAAGGTGGGGGCAAAGGCGGGGGCAGCAAGCTCCTCATGATCATGCTCCTGGTGAATACCCTGGGCCTCGGTGGCCTCGCTGCGTACGTCGTATTGGGTGGGGGCGGTGACGCCAGCGCCGCCGCGGAGACCGGTGACGTCGCCGAAGAGGCCCTTGAGCCTCCTGAAGAGATGGAGGACATGCCTGCGGCTGCCCCCGGGGCCACAGGCTTCGAGTACACCGATATGAAGGAGCTCGTGATCAACCTCAACGAGCCCAGTGGTGATCGGTACCTCAAGACCAAGATCAACCTGCAACTCGACAGCGAAGAGACCAAAGCCGAGATCGACCTGCGCAAGAGCCAGATCAGATATCAGCTCAACGTGCTGCTCTCGGGCCAGCGCGTCGTCGACGTGCAGGGGCCCGAGAACATGGAGTCTCTGCGCAAGGCCATGGTGCGCCGGATCAACGCCAGCCTGTCGAAGGGGCGGGTTACGGGCGTTTGGATGGTGGACTGGATCGTTCAGTGACAGGTTCGAGGCTGTCAGTGCCTCTGATTTCACCCTACGAAGACGAGAGGGCTCATGTCTGAGCAGCTGCTGTCGCAGAACGAGATCGATGCTCTGCTCTCGGCGGTCAACGACGGCCAGATCGAGGATGATCTCGACGGCGGAGATATGGGGGCCATGGGTGGCGGAGGCATGGAAGCCTCTGCCCCGGCCCTCGACGTGGTCAAATACGACCTGCTCAGCCAGGACCGCATCATCCGCGGTCGCATGCCCACCCTCGACATCATCAATGATCGCTTCGCCCGCCAGCTGCGGGTGACGCTGTCGAACATGCTGCGCAAGATGATTCAGGTCTCGGTGGAGTCCACCAGCCTGATGAAGTACGGCGAGTTCCTGAACTACCTGCCCATCCCCAGCTGCCTGAACGTGGTGAAGATGGCCCCGCTGCGAGGGGCCTGCATCCTCGCCATGGAGGCCAAGCTCGTCTTCGCCTTTTTGAACAACTTCTTCGGAGGCAGCACCAACGCCCAGGAGCGTGTGGAAGGCCGAGACTTCACAGCGATCGAGCTGATGGTCATCCGCAAGGTGGTGAAGTTCCTGCTCTCCGATCTCGAGAAGGCATGGAACCCGGTGTTTCCCCTGAAGGGGGAGCACATCCGTACCGAGATCAACCCTCAGTTCCTCGCTGTGGTGCCACCCACCGAAGTGGTGGTGCTCACCAGCTACGAGCTCGACCTCGAAGACCTGCGGGGCACCCTGCAGGTGGTGGTGCCCTACAGCACCGTGGAGCCGATCCGGCACAACTTGTCGAGTGGTGCACAGGGTGAGGCCGAGGAGGAGGACGACTCCTGGCGGGATCAGATCGAGTACAACCTCGACGAGGTGCCCGTCGATGGCCGCGTGGAGCTCGGCCAGACCCAGATCACCGTGAGCGAGCTGCTCGAACTCGACGTGGGCCATGTCATCCCTTTGACGCAAGACGTCAACGCACCGTTGACCATGAAGGTGGCGGGACACCGCAAGTTCGAGGTAGAGCCTATGGTGAAGGGTGGCCACCTCGCGGCCCGGATCGTACGCCCTGTCTTGCCTCGGCCCGATCCAAAGGCCGAGCTAGCCCTGGAACACGACCCCAGCTTGAATGCTGGCACACCCCCTGCAATTCCACCCCCCCAGTGAAGGAGGGATGCCTCAGATGAGCCAGGAGCAGGTACAAGACATCGACTTTCTCTTCGATGTCGAACTCGAGGTGACGGTGGTGCTCGGCACCACTCGCATGCTCATCAGCGATCTGCTCAAGCTGGCAAACGGCTCGGTGGTGGAGCTCGACAAGCTCGCCGGCGAGTCTCTCGACATTCTCGTGAACGACAAGGTCATCGCCCGAGGCGAGGCCGTCACCGTCAACGAGAAGTTCGGGGTCAGGCTCACTGAGATCATCTCCCCCATGGAGCGTATCCGACAGCTCAAGGGCTGATGCCCGAGCCCGGCGCGCTCGCAACCTGAACAACTGACGAATCGCCGAGGCGCCCCGGAACAGGGGAGCGCTCACCGGCGAGGTGCGACCTGCGGAGGTGAGGGTGATGTCTGTGCGGCACAATGTGAGCGTAGCCCTGGGGGCGATGATGATGCTGCTCGCCGGTCTGGCGAGCGCCGAAGGCACCCTGCCCATGATCGACGGCGTCGATCATGTGGTGCACGCCGAGGGACGGACCTTCCGCTTCACGGCGGACCATCCCCTCACCGCAGAAGGGGCCGAGGCCTTCACCGATGGGGTGGTCCTCGGTCTGCGCTTGACCTCGGCGAAGGTCCGCAAGAGCTGGCCCGAGTTCGAAGACGCCCGCATCAACCGCACCCTGATGTTCCAGTCTCATCAGAAGGCCGACTCGGTGGTGCTCCGCGTGCGCTTCACCGACATCAAGGGGCTGCCCAAGTCCTTCGCGAAGAAGGTGCGCTTCGAGGTGCGCAAGGGGGCGGTGCTGGCCCACGTGCCCCCGCTGCCCGGTGAAGATCTCGCCGGCCTGGGGGTCTCGTCTGCCCGTGCCGTAGCCCACGTGATGCCCGCCCCGGAGGTGGAGCCCGCGCTGCTGGTGAAAGCCCCTGAGCCCGCTGCGCCGGCGGTGGCGGTGAAAGCCGTCGATCCGGGGCCTGATCCGCTGCGGACCGAGAGTCGACCCACGATCAAGCCTGCTGTCGCCCCCACCGCTGGGGCCACGTTCCTCGCCCAGATCGACGCCCCGGAGCCGAAGGCGCCTGAGGCTGCCGACCCCGCACCGGTGGCTGAGGATGTACCTGCGAAGCCTGTGGTCGAGGTGCCCTCTGCGGAGACTCTTGCTGCAGAAGCATTGGAGACGCCCGCCGCTGCACCTGAGCTGGAGACCGCTGCGCCGGTGCGCCTCGAAGAGGCCCTCATCACCGAGCCGGAGACCCCTGCGAAGCTGCACGCCAACAACATCGGGGCCCAAGGGGAAGACCTGCCCTTCGACTGGTCCCTCATCGGGGTGCTCGCCTTTGCCCTCTTCGGCCTGTGGGGGGTGAAGAAGCTGCGCCGGCGTCAGCCCGGAGCCATCGATGGCCGCCTCATCAAGCCGCTGAGCAGCCATCTGCTCGGCCCCCGCCACGGGCTGCTCCTCGTGGACGTCGCCGGGGAGCACGTGTTGCTGGGCACCAGCGACAAGGGGGTGCAGATGCTCACCAAGATCAACCCCAACACCGACTCGGTGCGGGCCCTCGAGGCTGACTCCATCATGGTGGACCACCCCACGCCCAAGGCCATCACTGACAAGCGCTCTGGCAAGGGGACCGCCAGCAAAGCCCGGGCGGCCTTCAGCCAGGTGCTCAACAGCGTCACCGGCCGGGTGCCCATGCTCGAAGACGACGAAGTGCCTGTGACCGAGCGCCCCGAGCGCCGGCCTCGGGCCACGGCGCCTCAGGTGTCGAAGGTGACCTCCACTGGGGGCAACACGACCCGCAGCGAGGACGATGCCCTGCTGGCCATGGCCGCCCAGGTTCAAGATGGTCTGACCAGCTCACAGAGCCGCAACACCGTCACCCGGGGGCCTCACACCCGCCCCATCGATCCCGTGGAGCTCCCCGAGGCCAACGGTGAAGAAGAGGGCGTCGCCGCCGATCTGCTCACCCGTATCCGCCAGTTGCAGGGCGCCTGAGCCTCGGAGCCATCCATGTACGCCCTCTCCCGGCGGCCGGCCATCTGGCTCGGCGCTCTGATTCTGGTCATGGTCGGCGTGAGCTTCGCCTTCGGGCAGGCCCCGGCGAACCCACCCCTCGAAGCCCCGGCGGGCACCATGAACCCCATGAGCTTCCCCGAGTTCGAACTCAAGATGGGCGGCGGCGAAGGGGACTGGGTGAGCACCCTGCGCATGTTGGGGCTCATCACCATACTCACCCTCGCCCCGGGCATCCTGCTCACCATGACCTGCTTTACCCGCATCGTCATCGTGATGAGCTTCATCCGCCAGGCCCTTGGTACTCAGCAGACTCCGCCGAACCAGGTGCTCATGGGGCTCTCGCTCTTCATGACCGTCTTCATCATGAGTCCGGTGATCTCCAAGGTGCATCAAGACGCCCTGGTGCCGTACATGGCGGAGACCATCTCTCAAGGTGAGGCCCTCGACCGGGCCGTGGCGCCTCTCAAGAGCTTCATGATGAAGGAGACCCGAGAGAAGGATCTCGCCCTCTTCGTCCAGGCCAGCGGGGCTCAATACCCACAGACCGTCAACGACGTGGGCATGATGCAGCTCGTGCCCGCCTTCGTGATCAGCGAGCTCAAGACCGCGTTCCAGATGGGCTTCATGATCTTCGTGCCGTTTCTGGTGCTCGACATGGTGGTGGCCTCGGTGCTCATGGCCATGGGCATGATGATGCTGCCCCCGGTGCTCATCTCGCTGCCCTTCAAGCTCATGCTCTTCGTGCTCGTCGACGGCTGGAATCTGCTCGCCGGCAGCCTCATCCGCAGCTTCACGGGATAAACCATGACCATCGACTATGTGGTGGGGTTCTTCTACGAGGCCCTCAAGGTGGCCGCTCAGTTGTCCATGCCTGCATTGTTGCTGGGCCTCAGCGTGGGCCTGATGGTGTCGATCTTCCAGGCGGTCACCCAGATCAACGAGCAGACCCTGACCTTGATCCCCAAGATCGTGGCCATCGTCACGGGGTTGATGGTCTTCGGCCACTGGATGCTCCAGCGCCTGATCACCTTTGCCGGCGACGTCATCGGCAACCTGCACACCCTGCCGGGCTGAGCTGTTGAGCACGCTGGAGGCGATTACCCCCTTTGCCACGGCGTTGGGGCTGGCCACCACCCGCATCGGGGCCTTGATGATGGCCTCGCCGATCTTTCAGTCCGCCAGCATCCCCAGCAGGCTCAAGGGGGCCCTCACCATGGTGCTGGCCATCCTGGTGGTGCTCAAGTCCGGGCCGCTGTATCCGGTGACCCCCAGCGGCGTGCTCGTCGATTCGATGGACGGCGCGTTCCTGCTGTCGGCGGTGGCTCGTGAGCTGATGGCTGGCGCCCTCATGGGCCTCGCGGCGACGGTGACCTTCTCGGCGATCCAGATGACCGGTGAGACCATGGGTGTGCAGATGGGCTTCTCGGTGGCCAACGTCATCGATCCCACCACGCGCCAGCAGAACGGTCTCATCACTCAGCTGCTCAACCTCATGGCGGTGCTGATCTTCCTCGCCGTCGATGGTCACCTGTTCCTGCTCAAGGCCTTGTTCGACAGCTTCGACGTGGTGCCCCTCGCTCAGGTTGCGCCCGATCTCGGCGCCCTCATGGAGATCTTCCTCACCATGGGCACACGGCTGTTCTCGCTGGGTTTGAACATGGCCCTGCCGGTGATCTGCGTGGTGCTCTTCGTGAATGTGGGCTTGGCCCTCTCGATGCGGGCGGTGCCCCAGATCAACATCTTCGCCGTGGGCTTCATCTTGTCCATCGGCCTGGGCCTCGTGGTCCTGATGCAAGCCCTGCCCTCTGAAGGCGGGGCCATCGCCCACGTCATCGAAGAGGCCGTGTCATCGGCCGCTCAGGTGGTGCCGCTCCTCGGAGAGCAGCGGTGAGCGAAGGCGGCGGGGGAGAACGCACAGAAAAGGCGACGCCCAAGCGTCGGGAGGACGCACGAAAAAAAGGTGATGTGGCCCGATCACGCGATGTGGCCACGGTGCTCATCGTCTTCGCGGGCTTCACCTACCTGACCCTCTTCGGAGGCCGACTGCGAGAAGGGGTCTCGTCGCTGATTCGAAGGTGTTTTGGCGAGCTCGAGGGCCCATTGAAGTCCTCGGATGCATTCATCGAGTTCACTGGGGAGATCGTGGCCCTCATGGCGGGCTGGCTGGCGCCGCTCTTCGGCGGGGTGGTTTTGCTGGCGATCCTGGGCAACGTGGCCCAGGTGGGCTGGCTGATCACCTTCGAGCCCCTCAAGCCCGATCTCACCAAGCTCAACCCGCTGCCGAACCTGAAGAACATTTTCTTCAGCAAGCGCACCCTCGGGAACCTCGTGACCAACGTGGCCAAGGTGACGGTGGTGGCCTCGGTGGTGGCCCTCACCATCCGCTCCGACGCTGAGAGCATCGCGGTGCTCTCGCAGATGCCCCTCATGGCGGGCATGGAGACGATCTTGTCCACGGTGCTGCAGCTCATGCTCAACACGGGCCTGGCCCTCATCGCCATCGCTGGGGCTGACTTCGCGTGGAACAAGTACCTCTACGAAGAGAAGCTCAAGATGAGCAAACACGACGTGAAGGAGGAGGCGAAGGAGCAGGAAGGCAACCCGCTCATGAAGGGCGCCCGCATGCGCCGGGCCCGGGAGCTTTCCAACAACCGCATGATGCAGGCGGTGCCCGAGGCCGACGTCGTGCTCAACAACCCCACCCACCTGTCAATCGCCCTGCGCTACCGCCAAGGGGTTGACGCTGCACCGGTGGTGGTGGCGAAGGGGGCCGACCTCGTGGCGATGCGGATTCGCCGCATTGCCGCAGCGAACGACGTGCCCATGCTCGAGGACAAACCCCTGGCACGGTTGTTGTTTAAGAGATGTGAGGTCGGTCAGGCGGTGCCCGAAGAGGTGTACCGGGCTGTGGCCGAAGTTCTCGCGTACGTGTACCAGCTGAAAGGCAAGACCGGCTGATGGCAGCAGTGGAAAGCACGGGCATTCGCCAACAACTCTCCGGCATGTGGTTTGCCGGCGGGGTGGTGGGATTGCTCTTGCTGATGGTGGTCGAGCTGCCCACCTTCCTGCTCGACGCACTGCTCGCCCTCAACCTCACCATCGCCCTCGTAGTGCTCGTGGTCGCCATCTACCTGAAGCGGCCCCTCGACTTCTCTGGCTTCCCCGCTGTGTTGTTGCTCACCACCTTGTTCAGGCTGTGTTTGAACGTGGCGTCGACCCGCTTGATTCTGCTCAAGGGCAAGGATCAGGGAGAGGCCGCAGGGCAGATCATCCAGGCCTTCGGAGAAAAGGTTGTGGGTGGTAACTATGTGGTGGGCATCATCATCTTCATCGTGCTGATCATCATCAACTTCATGGTCATCACCAAAGGCTCTGGCCGCATCGCCGAGGTGGGGGCCCGCTTCACCCTCGACGCCATGCCCGGCAAGCAGATGGCCATCGACGCCGATCTCAACGCCGGCCTCATCACCGAAGACGAAGCCAAGCAGCGGCGCCGCGACGTGGAGCGCGAGGCGGACTTCTACGGGGCGATGGACGGTGCCTCGAAGTTCGTGCGCGGTGACACCATCGCCGGCATCTTGATCACCTTCATCAACATCATCGGCGGCTTCATCGTGGGCACTGCCCAGCTCGGCATGGACGCCGGCGACGCCGCCGAGACCTTCACCATGCTCACCGTGGGTGACGGCCTCGTGAGCCAGATCCCCTCGCTGGTCATCTCCACCGCCGCGGGCATCATCGTCACCCGCGCCGCAGGCACCGCCGATCTGGGCTCGGAGCTCGGCAAGCAGCTCACGGGAAACGACAAGGTGCTCAAGCTGGTGGCGGGCATCTTGTTGCTCATGATCTTTGCGGGTGGCATGCCCTTCTTCACCTTCGGTGCCATCGCTGCGGGCCTCTTCTGGCTCGCGACCCGCATGAACAAGCCCACTGAAGAAGAGGCTGCTGGCTCTACTGGTGGCGGTGAAGGCGCTGCTGCCCTGGGTGGCACCACTGAAGAGGCGCCCCAGGTGAGCGACGAGGAGCGCATCGCTGGCATGCTGCCCATCGACCAGCTCGAGCTGCACGTGGGCTATGGCCTCATCGGCATCGTCGATCCCGCTCAGGGCGGCGACATGGTGGAGCGCATCCGGCGGATGCGGGAGCAGTTCGCCCTGGAGATGGGTGTGATTCTGCCTCCGGTGCACATCCGCGACGACCTGCAGCTCGCCCCCGACGAGTACCGCCTGCTCATCAAGGGGGTCTCCGCCGCCGAGGGTGAGCTGATGCCCAGCAAGATGATGATGCTGGTGCCTGATCCTGCAGAGGCCCCTCAAATCGAAGGGGTGCCCACCATGGAGCCGGCCTTCGGCATGGCCGCTCGCTGGATCGATCCCCAAGATCAGGAAGAGGCCGAGGGCATGGGCTACACGGTGGTGGAAGGCACCACCGTCGTGGCCACCCACATCGGCGAGGTGCTGCGCAAGAACGCCCACGAGCTCGTGGGCCGCACCGAGGCACAGCGCCTGGTGGACATCCTCTCGGAGCGGCACCCCAAGCTGGTTGAGGCCCTGATCCCCAACAAGGTGGACCTGGGCGATCTGGTGAAGGTCATCAAGAACCTGCTCATCGAGCAGGTGAGCGTGCGAGATCTGCGCACGATCCTCGAGGCCATGGCGGACTTCCCCAACATCAAGAGCCCCGAGGTCCTCGCAGAGTGTGTGCGCCAGCGCCTGAACAAGGTGCTCTCCGCCACGTTGCGGGGCCCCGACGGTGTGGTGCACGTGCTCCAGATGGACGGCGCCATGGAGGGCCACCTGCGGGGGGCCCTGAAGCAAATCGACAACGATCTGCACTTTGTGATCGACCCGGCGATTCATCAGGCGGTGGTGGAGCAGGCCGCCGAGGGCGCCGGGCACATGCAGGCCTGCGACTGGATGCCGGTGTTGATCACCGCCCCAGAGCTGCGGCGGGCCATGAGCAACCTGCTCACCCCCTACATCGACGGGCTGAGGGTGATCTCCACTCGGGAGATCGCGCCGGGGGTCGAGGTGAACAGTGAAGGCATCATCGGTGGCGGCATCCCCCTGCCGCCCATGGCAGAGGGCATGCCCCAAGGGCTGAGGTAACGAGATGGAGTCGACCCACAACTTCCGTGGCCGCACCATGAGCGAGGCGGTGGCCCGCCTCAAGGCGTCTCTGGGCCCCGAGGCCGTGATCATCCAGACCCGACGCGGTCGAGACACGGATGGCACCTTCGTGGAGATCACCGCGAGAGGCCCCCAGGAGCCGGCGATGGCCGGCCCGGGCTCCGGCGCTGCGGCCTATCGGCGCATGGAGAAGGTCACCGCCCCCGCGGCGACCCCTCGTCGCCAGCCTGGCCGGGAGGCGGCCCGCACGTCGGACCAGAGCATCGGCCTGGCCAAGGCCCGGGAGATGGCCGCCCGCATCGCCCCCGAGGTGAGCGCCCGCAACCCCGAGCTCGCTCGACGCCTCGAGGCCCTCAAGGGGGGCGCGCCCACCGGCGTGCCCGGCCCGCTCAGCCGAGCTGCAGGCATCACTGAAGCCGCAGCGGCGCCTCAGCCCACAGCCCAGCACGCACCCTCTCGTAATGTCGCCGCCGTGAGCAGCGGAGAGACCGATCGCCTCAAGGCCCTGGTCGATGTCTTCGCCAGCAAAGTAGAGGCCTTCGAGGCCCGCCTGGCGGAGCAGGAGGGGGGTACGGTGAAGCGTCTGGCCCACATGCTCAACGAGGTGGGCATCAGCCGGGCCCACGCCGAGGCCCTCGCCCGGCGAGCCAGCGAGCGTTGCCCGGGCTGCACGCCCGAAGACGGCGCACTGCTCGCAGCCCTTGGCCGCGAGATGGCCGACAGCATGCCCGTGAGCGGCGATCTGCTGCCGGCACCGGGTGCCCGCCGCGTGCTGGCCTTCGTGGGCCCCACGGGGGTGGGCAAGACCACCACCATCGCCAAGATCGCCGCTCGGGCGGCTTTGATGGAGGGCCGCACCGTGGCCCTCATCACCGTGGACACGTTCCGCATGGCCGCTGTGGAGCAGCTCGCCAGCTACGCACGGATTCTCGAGTGCCCACTGCGCATTGCCCGCGACGCCGGAGAGCTGAAGGCCGCCCTCGAGGCATTCTCTGATCGCGATCTGGTCCTCGTGGACACCACGGGGCGCAGCCCCAGGGATACCGAGCACGTGAGCGCCCTCGGCGGCTTCTTCCCCGAAGGGTGGGGGGGCTCGCTGGTGCTCACGGTGTCGAGCAGTACGCGAGAGCGCGACATGTTCGCCGCCGTCGACGCCTATGGCCAGCTGGGGGTGGAGACTCTGTGCGTCACCAAGCTCGACGAGACCGACGCCCCCGGCGCGGTCTACAGCGCCGTGCGCCGCGCCGGCCGCCCTCTGGCGTGGGTCACCACCGGCCAGCGCGTGCCCGAAGATCTCGAGCAGGCCGAGGCGGCTCCGCTCTCTGCCCGCATCGTCGCGCGGGCGTCCACGTTGAGGCAGGCAGCATGAAGGCGTTACCAGGACTTCGTCATACGGCTTCGTCTGTACGTTCAGTTCACGTTGACTGCCAGAGGGACCGATGAACAACCATAAGGCAAACGTGATCCCCTTATGGGGCCACACAACAGATCAGGCATCGACGCTCCGACGGCTCGCCGGCGGGGCCTCGGCGCCTGTGGGAGACAGACGCAGGATGCGCATTCTCTCGGTCACCAGCGGAAAGGGTGGGGTGGGCAAGACCAGCCTCACCTGCAACCTCGCGACCCGTCTCGGTCAGATGGGCCAGAAGGTGCTCGTCGTCGACGCCGACATGGGCCTCGCCAACGTCGACATCGTCATGGGCATCAAGCCCAAGGCCACCTTGGAGCAGCTCTTCAGCGATGAAGAGCGGCGCCTCGAAGACATCCTCGTTGACGGGCCGCCGAACGTCACGGTGCTGCCTGCAGGCTCCGGCGTGCGAGATCTCGTACATCTGAGCGAAGGGCAGGTGCTGAAGTTCCTCGAGGCCTTCGACACCCTCGAGGAGACCTTCGACTTCACCCTCATCGACACCGGGGCGGGCATCGGCAGCAACGTGCTGTACTTCAACGCCGCAGCTCAGGACGTCCTCGTGGTGGCCACCCCGGAGCCCACCTCGATGACCGACGCCTACGCCACGATGAAGGTGCTCCACCAGACCCACGGCCTGAAGCGTTTCACCTTGTTGGTGAACGCCGTGGAAGATCGCAAGGAGGCCCTCGACGTCTACCGCCGCCTCACCGGTGTGGCCGACAAGTACCTCGACATCTCCATCGACTATCTGGGCCACGTGCTCCGCGACAACCGCGTGGGCCGGGCCATCATGGAGCGAGGTCTCTTCATCGATCGCTACCCCGACAGCGAGTCCGCCCGGTGCATCGCCGAGATCGCCGAGCGTCTGATGGAAGACACCGAGGCCCGGCCGCCCACGGGGAACCTGCAGTTCTTCTGGCGACGCCTCTTGTCTGCGGGAGCGTGAGTCAGCCGTGAACCCTGCCCTGCGCCGATACGGCTCCAAGGCCTACCAGAAAGGTCGCCAGGAGAGCCGCCGGGATGCCCTGCTGAGGGCCCACGCGCCCTTGGTCCGCAAGGTGGCGTGGCGCATGATCCACCGCGTGCCCAGCTCGGTGGACATCGACGATCTGATCTCGGTGGGTACTCTGGGCCTCCTGCAGGCCATCGATCACTTCGACGAGTCGAAGGGCACCCGCTTCGAGTCCTTTGCGGAGTTCCGCATCAAGGGGGCGATGCTCGACGAGCTGCGATCTTGTGATCACATGTCTCGTACGGCCCGCGGTCGCATCAACCAGATCGAGAAGGCCCGAGCAAAGCTCGAGGCAGACCTGGGGCGCGCGCCAAAGGTGACGGAGATCGCCGAGGTGGTGGAGCTGCCCGCGGACGAGGTGGCCCGCCTGCTGGCAGAAGACGAGAACACCACCTTCATGACGCTCGACGACATGACGCCGGTGGCTGCAGAGCAGACCGAGTCGCTCTCGGAGCTGGCGGCCCAGGGTGGCAGCCACGGAGATCCCTTCGGCACCCACCTGGCGCGGGAGCTCAAGGCGGCCCTGGCTGCGGAGATCGGCAAGCTGCCGGATCGTCTGCAGCTGGTCCTGTCGCTGTACTACGAGCAGAGCCTCAATCAGAAAGAGATCGCCGCAGTGCTCGACCTGACGGAGTCGCGCATCAGCCAGCTGCACAGCGAGGCGGTGAAGATTCTCCGGCGTCGGATGCAGCGCCTCGTTTGACCTTCAGAGTGTGTCTGTTGTGGCTGGGCCTTGGTAGGCAGTCATCGCTTCGCTCCGCCTGCGTAGGCGCCGGGCCTTCGGCAGTCCTTCGGACCGCCTCGTCTGGCGCGTACACGTTCAGGCATCCGCTTGCGCGGACACCCTTCCGGGTAGGCAGGGTCGCTCAATGCTGACGCATTGATTGCTCGCTCCCCTGCGTAAAAAGTCAGTTTTGGTGTGGCTCTGCACTGATTCCGGTGCTGCTGGGGCTTTCGCCGAGCCTTGGGGCTCAGAGGCTTGCAGGTTCGCGGTAGGTCGAATCCCGGCGGGGTTCAGCAACGAGATACAGAAGAAGCTCTTTACGCAGGGGAGCGAGCGAACAGGGCGAAGCCTTGAGCGACCCTGCCTACCCGGAGACCTGCTCGCGCCAGCGAGTACGTCGACGTGTACGCGCCAGACGAGGCGGTCCGAAGGACTGCCGAAGGCCCGGCGCCTACGCAGGCGGAGCGCAGCGACGACTGCCTACCAAGGCCCAGCCACAACAGACGCTACAGATGATTTTCGATGTTCAGCCAGATTTCCCGAACCGCAGTGTGGCCATCTCGTCGAGCATGGACTGCTCCGCCTTCTGGCGCTCGAACAGCCACTCCGCCTTCTGTTTCGCTTCGAGGCTGTTGAGCGACTCGAGCGATTGCTGCGCCTGCTGCAGCTGCTTTCGAGCCACGTGCATGGCTTCCTCTGCAGCCGTCAGCTCCTTCTGGTGCTCGGCGAGCAGCTCGGTGAGGTGAGCGCGGTAGCGGTTGTGGTTGATTTGCCCCTGGGGGTCGAGCGGTCGACGGGCGTCGAGCATGCTCAGATGGGCAGTGAGGTCCTGATGCCGGCTCAGCGCGCTTTGATACTGCGCTGTCGCTTGCTGCATCGCACGCTGTTGCTCGTCTACGTCGAGCTGGCGCAGCGTCTGGACCGGGGCGAGTGGGAAGTGAAAACGAGCCATACCTCGATCATCGGCACTTGAGCTGAGCGGCTTGATGACCGATTTGAGTCAAAAGTGGTGCAGACCTTCGCCCGCCCGTGCGGCCTTGACACCGAGGACCATCGAGTCCATCATTTCGCCCCTGTATCTTTGATGCAGTGGGGGTGTGTACCCCGCATCAAAAAATGACCATCAGGTTCAAAAGGAGCCCTCTGTGGCACGCGTCACCGTAGAAGATTGCCTGGACCACTGCTTCGATCAGTTCGCTCTGGTGCATCTGGCTTCCAGCCGCTACCGCCACCTGAGCAAGGGGGCGCCCTCCCTCGTGCCTCAGGGCAAGAACAAGCTCATCGTCACCTCGCTGCGCGAGATCGCTTCGGGCAAGGTGAAGTTCCGCGACGACATCGAGGCCGCTCTGCTCAAGGCCCGCCAGGAAGAGTCCATGCGGCGTCAGCAGGCCCTCGAGGCCGCCCGCGCCGCCGACGAGGCCGGCAACGATGCTGATCCCAAGGCCCTCATGGCCTTCTGATAAGGGATCGCAAAGGGAGGCCCCCTCGAGAGAGGGCGGTCACCCGCCCACTCACACTTCAACCCAATGTGTTGAGGTCATCCCCGATGCGTCGGGGAGAGGATTCAGCCCTCGCCGTCGGCGGGGGCTTCGTCTTTTTTGGCGGGTGTCTTCTTGCGGCGACCGCGGGTGGGCTTCTTCTCTTCCGCAGGTGCGGCGTCCTCAGCTGCTTCTTCCGCGGGGGCCTCTTCCGCAGGGGCCTCTTCCGCAGGGGCTTCGTCCTTCTTGGCAGCAGGCTTTGCGGTGGCCTTTGCTGTGGCTTTACCACCACCTGCGGCTGCGGCCTTGAGAGCCTCCACCAGCGTGGAGACGCGGCTGCCGTTGGCTTCGATGTAAGCGGCGATGGCCTCGACGCCCTTGCCGTCGAAGGGCCCCTCGGCGCTCAGGCCCGATTTGCTCGCGGCGGTCTTGAGGACCACACGGGCAGCCAGATAGTCGTACCGCTGCTCCAGGATTCGCGTGACCGCGTCTGCGGTGAGGCTCACATCGCCCTCCTTCTCAATCGTGGAATGTCAGAAACTCGACCCGTTGGCGGCCATCCTGGCACAGGGGCAAGGGGTGGGCAAGAAGCCGTCACAACCCCACGCCGCCGTCGACGCCGATGACCTGCCCGGTGAGGTATCCGGCGTCGGGGCCCACCAGAAAGCTCACCAGTCCGGCGATCTCTCCAGGCTGCCCGAAGCGGCGCATCGGCACGGCTTTCTTGAGGTCTTTGCCCGCCTTGTCGCGGACGAAGGCGCTCATCTCGGTCTCGATGATGCCCGGGGCCACGGCGTTCACGGTGATGCCCTTGGGCGCAAGCTCTACAGCGAGGGCGCGGGTGAAGGCCTCTACGGCGCCCTTGCTCGCAGCGTAGTTCGCCTGGCCGCGGTTGGGGCGTCTCGCCGAGACGCTGCTCAGGTGCACGATGCGGCCGTGGCGGTTGAGCAACATGGGTCGGGCTGCGGCCCGGGCCATTTCGAAGGCAGAGGTGACGTTCACCGCCATCACCCGAGACCAGGCCTCGTCACCCATCTGCAAGACCAGAGTGTCGTCGGTGATGCCCGCGTTGTGCACCACGGCGTCGATGCCGCCCAGTTGATCCAGACAGGCCTCCACCACCGCAGTACCTGCACCGGCCTCAGCGAGATCGCATTGATGCAGAATCACCTCGGCCCCGGCTGCTTCGCAGGTGGCCTTGACTGCCTCGGCCTCTTCGACGCGGCTGCGGTAGGTGAGCAGCAGCTTGGCTTCGTAGTCGGTGGCGAGGCGCTCGGCGATGGCTCTGCCGATGCCTCGGCTGGCGCCGGTGATCACTGCTGTGATGGCCGTCATGCTGTCTCCTGAGCCCGCTCCACGGCGAGCCACGCGGTCTGACCGCCGAGGCCCGCAGCATGGACCAGCAGGCGGGTGGGCTGAGCTGCCCGAGGGGTGCCAGAGACGAAGTCCAGTCCGCCGTGGATCGGATCTTCGAGGTGAGCGATGGCGGGCAGCTGCCCGCGGGCGCTGCAGGCGAGCAGCCCCAGCAAGCTGAGCGGGCCTGCTGCTGCCACTGTGTGGCCCTGCAAGCTCTTGTCGCCGATGATGGGGGGGCTGTGATCGCCGAAGAGGGTCGCCAGAGCCTCGGCCTCGAGGGCGTCGAAGCGGGGGTTTCCGTTGCCGTGGGTGGCGACGGCGTCGACGTCAGAGGGCGACCAGCCAGCCACTTCGAGGGCCCGTTGCGCTGCCCGCAGCACAACGGCGCCGTCAGGGCTCATGAGTCGGGCCGCGGCCTGCCCCTGACCGAAGCCACGGACATAGGCCAGGATCTGCGCCCCACGTGCCCGGGCATGATCTGCCCGCTCGAGGGCGACGAAGCCAGCGCCCTCACCAGGGCAGAAGCCCTGAGCGCGGCGATCGAAGGGCCGCATGTGGTGCGCCTCGTCGGCTTCGAGGAGCAGGCCCAGGCGACCGAAGCCCGTGAGGCGGGCAGGGGTCACGGCATTGTCGGCCCCCCCGGCGATGATGAGATCAGCCCGCCCCTCGTCGAGGGCCCAGGCGGCCTCACCGATGGCCAACAGGCCGCCGGCGCCGGAGTGGCAGTAGTTCTGGTTGATGCCCTGAGCGTCGAGGGCCGCGGAGGCAAAGCCCAGAACGTTGTTGCTCAGCCCCTTGAGCAGCCAGAGGGGGTTGATGAGCGGCACGCCCTCGTGGCCGAAGCGCACGGTGTCGAAGCCCTCGCCGTCGTTCACCACACCCTTCTCGAGGGCCGGCAACAGGTCGCGGGTGTCACCAAAGGCGGTCCCGGCACCGACGAAGATGCCGAGCCGATCTGGTGCGACCTGCTCCCCGGCAGTCACCGCGGCGTCGAGGGCGGCTCGGCGTACGGCGGCGAGGCCGTACCGGACCGCGTCGGACATCAGCTTCAGGTTCTTGCGGTTGCTCACCCAGTCCCGGGCCCGAAAGTCGGTCACGCGGGCGCCGATGCCGCAGGGGAAGGGGGTGGTGTCGAAGTGCTCGATGGGCTTCAGGGCCGTGGCACCCTCGAGCAGGCCCGCGGCGAGGGCCTCGAGATCATGGCCCAGAGGGGCCACCACCCCAGCGCCGGTGAGGGCGATTTCGGCGTGCTTCATGTCGAGGGGCTCCCAAGCAGGTTCAAGATGCCGTCGAGATCGGCGGTGGTGTCGAGCGAGGCCACAGGGGTCCGGCGCTTGATGCGCTTGACGTGGCTCAGATTGGATCGGCCCGGCCCCAGGTGCCAGAAGCGCTCGATGCCGTGATCGAACAGCTGCTGCAGGCTCTCTCGCCAGCGGACCGGGGCGGTGATTTGAGCCACAAGGCGTGCCTTGAGGGCCTCTGGGGTGATCTCCGTCGTCCAGGTGGCGCTCACGTTGTCGACGTAGGGCACCTGGAGCGGTCGCAGCGTGATGGCGTCGAGTGCTTCGCCGAGGCCCGCTGCCGCCGGGGCCAGGTAGGGGCTGTGGAAGGGGGCAGAGACGGGCAAGGGGGTCACCCGAGCGCTCAAGCGCTCCAGGCGATCATTCGCCTCGGCCACAGCTTCGGCAGCGCCGCTGATCACCACGAGGCCTGGCGCGTTGTCGGCGGCGATGCCGACGATGCCGCTCACCGACTCGACCACCGGGGTGATCTCCACAGGGCCCAGGCCACCGATGGCTGACATGGCCCCGACGCCGGGATCCACCGCGCGCTGCATCAGCTCGCCGCGGCGGCGGCACAGCCGAATGGCGTCGGAGAAGTCGAGGGCCCCTGAGGCAACGAGGGCGCCGAACTCCCCGAGGGAGTGCCCGGCGACGGCAGAGGGCACAAAGCCACGGGCCCGAAGCACGGCCCACCCGGCCACGGCCACTGTGAGCACCGCCGGCTGCGTGTTCGCCGTGAGGGTCAGTTGATCTTCGGGGCCTTCGAAGATCAGACGAGAGAGGGGCTCACCGAGTGCTGCATCAGCCTGCTCGAAGACGTCGCGGGCCTCGGGGAAGCGATCGCGGAGGATGCGCCCCATGCCCACGTATTGGGTGCCCTGGCCGGCGAAGAGCAGAGCCGTCGGGGGAGATGTCGGGGCGATCAATTCAGGCTCCCATGGCCGTCGACGGCTTCGGGATGGGCCAGGGCGAGGCAGGCGTTCTGCCCCCCGAACCCAAAGGAGTTGCTTAAGAGCGCCGCTGGCGCCCCTGGGCGACCCACTGGGCCCACCAGGTCGAGATCTATGGCTGGGTCGACGTGCTCGGTGTGCGGGTTCGGTGGCAGCGCGTCACCGGCGAAGGCCGCTAGGCAGGCGGTGAGCTCCACGGCCCCTGCGGCTGCGATGGCGTGACCCACCTGTGCCTTGCTGCTGCTCACTGGGGGGGGCGCGTCGCCAAAGACCGAGCGGATGGCGAGGCTCTCGGCGACGTCGTTGAGCGCAGTGCCCGTGCCGTGGGCGTTCACGTACTCCACACGGTCGGGCGCCCAGCGGGCATGGCTCAGAGCGGCTTGCATGGCCTGTGATGCCCCTGCACCCTCCGGGTGTGGGGCGGTGACGTTGTAGGCGTCGAGGCTCGCGCCCCAACCGGACAGCACACCGTAGATCCGGCGCCCTGCTGCCCGCGCTGCTGCATAGGGCTCGAGCGCGAAGAAAGCCGCGCCCTCGCCCATGACGAAGCCGCTGCGGTCCACGTCGAAGGGTCGGCCGGCGCGAGCGGGATCAGGCTCTTCGGTGGTGGCGCCCAGTCGGATGAAGGGCAACAGCCCGAAGGGGTGCACCATGCTGTCGGCCCCCCCGGCGAGGACCATGGGGGCGGCCCCACGTCGGATGAGATCTGCACCATGACCCACCGCCGCCGAGCCGGCAGCGCAGGCGCTGAAGTGACACCCCCAAGGGCCAGTGAGCCCGAGATGAGTGCGGAGCAGACGCGCCGGTCGATCGACGCGGTGTCGCCAGGGCGACTGGGGTCGCTCGGAGAACCTGTGAGCCCCGAGGCCCTTCAGATCGAGCACACCATCGCGCAGCCAGGGGGCGTAGTCCTGATTCAGCTCTGTGGCGGTGGCGCTGGACAACCCCGTGGCATACACGAGGCCCGCATCGACTGGCAGACCACCCACGGAGGCCACAGCGTCGAGGGCCGCGGTGAGGGCCAGCTCGCCCTTTCGATCTTCGAGGCCGGCCATGGCCGCCTCGAGGGGGTCGGGCAAGGTGAGGGGGCCATCGACCTCACAGGCGACCTTCACTGGGAAACGCCGAGCGTCGAAGCGCGTGATGGTGCGACTGCCACAGCGCCCTGCGAGCAACGCCTCAGTGAAGGCGCCGAAGGTGTGCCCCAGGGGGGTTCTCAGGCCGATGCCCGTGATGGCCACCGCCTGTCCGTCGATGCCCCGTCGAGTATGGGCCGCAGGGGCGCGCGGTGTCTCTGATGAAGGCCTGGCGGTCAACGTCAGCGTGCCGTGCTGAGCACGGCCCTTGAGCGCGAAGGTGCTCACGAGGTTCATCGCCGAGGTGGCTGCGCCACAGTCACCCCAAGGTCCCGCAGTTGTCGATCCGTCGTCAGCGTGTCGGCGGATCACCCCCTTGATCTGCGCACCACGGGCCCGCGCAGCATCGATGGGCTCGAGGACCAGGATCGCAGCCCCTTCGCCGAGGCGGGTGGGCTCTTCGGCGCCGGCTTGCAGAGCACGGGCTGCGCTGATGCGATCGGTGAGATCCACCCGGCTGTCGGCTGCGCCGGCGAAGGCCATCTGCACGCGGCCTTCTTCGAGGGCCACCAGGGCCTCCTCGAGGGCCGTGACCCCCGACTCTGCTTCAGCGCAGAGGGCGTGGTTGTGTCCGGTGATGCCGAGGGTGATGGCCACGTGGGCCGGACTCATGTTGGGCAGCGTCTTGAGTGATGACAGAGGGTTCATCCACCCCATGCCCTCGTCGATGAGCCGATCGAGATCGACCTGACCTGTATCACCAAGGCTGTGGCTCAGCATGGGGAGGAGATCATCAAGGTTGCCAGGCTCACGGCCCACACCGATGAACAGGCCCGCAGCCCTCAGTGTGTCACCCTCTTCGAGGCCCGCGTCACGGGCAGCGAGGGCTGAAGCCACCACGGCGATGCGGTTGGCCCGGGCCATGAGCTTGAGATCTTTGCGCCGGCGCAGAAAGGGCTTGGGGTTGAACCCTTCGGGGAGAGGGCACACCTCTATCCCCGGGGCCGCCGCACCCTCGTCTTCCGTGGGTGTGCGGCGAGGGTCATGACCAGCCTTGAGGCCTTCGAGGGTGGCCTCGAGGCTCAAGCCCAGTGGGGTGAGCAGGCCCACACCTGTGATGGCGATCTCCATGGGATCAGCCCTCGTAGCGCGCCACTGCGAGGGTGCCGTTGCTGCCCCCGAAGCCAAAGGCGTTGGTCAGCGCCACTTTGACGTCGCAGGTGCGTGGGGTCTTGGGCACATAGTCGAGATCACAGGCTGGATCCGGGTGCTCGTAGTTGAGCGTGGGTGGCAGGATCCCGTGGGCGATGGCCTTCACGCACACGATCAGCTCCACCGCACCACAGGCTGCGACGAGGTGCCCCATCATCGACTTCGTCGACGACACGGGGGTGGTGTCAGCTGCGGCACCGAGTGCGCCGCGGATGCCTGCGGTCTCCGAGGCGTCGTTCTGTTGAGTGCTCGTCCCGTGGGCGTTGATGTAGTCCACCTCGTCAGGGTTGAGCCGGGCGTCGGTGAGGGCCTGCATCATCGACTGCCGCGCCCCGCGGCCGTCCGGGGGGCTGTCGGTGATCCGCCACGCATTGGCTGAGCAGCCGTAACCGAGCAGCTCTGCATGAATGCGGGCACCTCGGGCCCTGGCATGGGACAGGCGCTCTAAGATCACGAAGCCGGCGCCCTCGCCCAGGACGAAGCCGTCTCGGGTGCGATCGAAGGGGCGGCAGGCCTCGGTGGGCGCCTCGTTCCGGGTGGACAATGCCCCCAACAGGCCAAAGCCCACCACCATGAACTCTTCAACGAGGCGATCGGTGCCCCCGGTGATCATGACGTCGACTTCACCGCGGCGGAGCAGCCGCATGGCGTCGCCGATGGCCTGAGCGCTCGAGGTGCACGCGGTGCTGGTGGTGAGCGTGGGCCCTTCTGCACCTACGCGCTCGGCGAGGTGGCTCGCCGGGAACCAGGGGGCCATGACCACGAAGTCCCGGGGCTCGACGGAGCGATAGACTTCGCTGGGGCTGCTGGTCTTGAGCGTGCGCACGCGGCCGGCGAGGGTGTGCAGGTCAGGTCGGCTGATCTCGGCGCCCACGCTGATGCCCATACGATGGGGGGCAATCTGACCGCGCTCGAGGCCCGCGTCGGCGAGGGCTTCGTCCACAGCGGCGCTGGCAAAGGCGGCCTTGTCGTCGGACCACTTCACGTGGTGCCCGCTCAGCGGTGACGTGAACCCCTTGATCTCGGCGGCGAAGGTGGTGCCGAAGCCGCTGGGATCGAACCGGGTGATGGGGGCCATGGCCGACTGCCCGCCCAGGATCGCATCCCAGGTCTGGGTCACGGTGTGACCGAGGGGGGTGACACACCCGATGCCGGTGATGACCACCCGATCCTCTTCTGGGTGTCGACTCATGAAGGTGTGGCCTCCGTAGCAATGACCGTGAGCCGCACTGTGTCCTGTACGGCACGGGCACTATAGGGGAAACGGTCCTGTACTGGGAAGCCCGCGATTCGCGGCGTGAAAATGTATAAGCGATCCTCACAAAACAGCTCCCGTCGTCAGTGCCGCGATGTACTTCGCGAGACGCGAGAAACCGTCCTCGACGATGCTTTGGCATCGCCTGCGGGTGTTTCTCACGTCTCACTCGTGCCTCGCGGCCCTGTCTCGGTCCGCTGTTGGGTGAGAATCTCCAAGTGCCCAGATCGGTGAGACAGTTCTCGTTGACCCTGGGGTGGGCTTCGTTTAGGCTGCCGGCCGCTCAAGGCTCTATCAAAAAGGACTCTGTCATGAAGACTCGTAAGCAGCGCAACAACACCGCCCGTTACAAGGCCGCCCGCAAGGCCAAGCTCCGCAAGGCCCGCAAGCGCGCCGCTGGCCTGCTCAAGAAGAAGGCCAACCGCCGCCTCGCTTGAGCCCTGCCTGGGCTGCACTGCCCGGACTGCACTGCCTGGGCTGTCCTCTCTGAGAGCCCGCCCACACCACGCCTCTCCAGGTGTATCGGCTTTTGCCGAGCACACCGCGTACATCTACAACGCTGATGCAGACAACTGGATATGGGTGAAGTGCGCCTGAGCGCAGGAGTGCGCTCGGCGTGGGGAGAGCAGGCGCCTGCTCAGGGCAGGGTGACCTCGCTCCAGCTGTTGAGGGGGAGACTGGTGAGCGGGTCGACGGGCTGCGGGTTGTCTACGGGGCTGAGCAGATCACACTCGCCGTCGGGGTTGGCGTCGAGATCGGTCTCCACCACGTAGAGCGAGTAGTCCACACGCTGCTCTTCGTCGGGCACCCGGCCTACGTTGAAGGCGTTGATGAGCACCGACTCGTTCAACTGGCCGCCTCGGATGTTGAGACAGGTCATGTTGGTCGAGCGGGAGGCGAAGACCGTCTGGGGCAGCACGTCATCGTCGGGGTTGCGGGCCACTGCGGTGATCCGGACCTCGCCGTCGGTGGCTTCGAGGTAGGTCACCGCCACAGTGCGGTGGGCGCCCGGCGGCACCTCAAGCTCGAACCAGTCACCGACGTTGGGGCCGCGCTCGCCGAAGGTCTCGTTGGTGTTGCCGCCGCAGATCCAGGTGTCGCCGAGGAACACGTCGCCGCTGCCGAGGCTCGTGGCCCGGGCAGAGTCGTCGTTGTCGGTCTCACCCTCGCGATAGTCCGGCGCGCAGAAGTAGGCCTCAGCGCAGATGCGCTCGCCATCGGCACAGGCGTTCCCACCACCAGGGCAGATGCGCTCCTCGAGGGGGCAGGGCAGTACCGGCACAGCGGTGATGGTCAGGTTGTAGGTGTTCTGGATCACCTGACCGCCATTGTTGAACACGCGCAGGTAGTAGGTGCCCGCCTGGCCCAGGTTCAGGGCTCGATCGATCAGCTCGCCGTTGCGGGCGGTGATGCTCTCGGAGGTACGACCGATCTGATCCTCGTAGTAGAGCTCGAGATCGATGTTGCCGAACTCGTTGATGAACTGCACCGAAGCAGAGATACGGGCGTTGTCTTCGGGCACTAGAATCTCGTACCAGTCCTCGTCGGGCACACCATTCTGACCACACAGCTGCATGTTCTCGAAGACCGCGCGGTTGTTGTTGGCCAGCGTGGTGGCGCTGCCGCGGGTGTCGTTGCGGCCCTGGCCGTTGACGTCGTTCTCCGGGTCGAGATCGCAGTTCCCGCCGTCGCTTGGCTGGCGGCGTACCACCAACTCGTAGTTCGCCGAGGCCTGGTCCACCACACCGCTCACGAGGATGGCCACGTCGCCAGCGGCGCCGGCAGGCACCTGGTAGAAGGCGTTGATCTGGCCGATGCGACCGCGGCCGATGACACCCTGAGGCACACCGTCGCGTACGAACTGCACCTGCATGTCACCGCCAGCGTTGCCCTCGATGACCACCGAGGCGGTGAGTACGTCGAACTCGTTGGCGCGGATGGTGAAATAGTCGCGATCACGGGGGCACAGGCGCAGCCCCACGGGGATCGAGTGGTTCACGCCGATCAGGAACCGGCCCTGAGCATCCAAAGCGTCGGGGAGGACCTGGTCCTCCAGGGGGGGCGCGAGGCCGATGGCGTCGTTGTTTTCGAGGGCGTCGGCGGCACAGGGGTCAGCGCGGTTGAAATTGATGGAGAGGCGGTAGTTGGCGATGGTCTCGTCATCAGCGCCCACCACCCGGGCGAACCAGCGCGGTGAGTCGTCGAAGGCGCCAGTGCCCTCGGCGAGGTTCAGGGTCCAGACCGTGCTGCCGTCAGGCTGCACTGCGCCGTCTTCGAGCACAGTGGTGTAGTTGGGCTGGGCCACGTTGTTCACCCGGTTGGGGCTGAACAGCTGCACCAGCACAGGCGTGCTCCCGGGCAGCGCCGTCAGCTCGATCTCCGTGCCGTCGTCGGGGCTGATGGGGAACGTGAACCAGTCGGTGTCATCGCCACAGATGCTCTGCTCGAAGACCTCGACACCACCGCCAGGACGCAGACCGATGAGGCGGGCGTCGTCGGAGAAGTCGTCATTGGGCTCGGCGAGATCGAACTCGTCGAGGAAGCAGGCTGGCTCGCCGTCACCGCCAGCAACCTCGATGGTGAGATCGTACTGGTTGGTCACGTCGTCGGCGGCGCCGTACACCCGGACCGAGTAGTTGCCCGCGGGGGCACCCTGGTCGAGGGCTGCAGGCCAGAGGATCACCTCGGGGGCCACCAGGTTGGTTTGGCTCTCGATGAGCATGCCATCAGGGCCGAAGAGGGCGAGCTGCAGATCGCCGGGCACGTTCGGATCGGGGGCCTGCTCGAAGTCCAGGGTGATGCGGATGCGGCCACCCTCGGGCACGTCGATGGCGTAGTAGTCGTCATCTGCGGGGCAAAGGGTGCGCTGGCCTGTGGAGACCTGGCCCACCACGAGGTTGAGAGGAGTGGCATCTTCCAGGCCGTTGTTGGGCTCGTGATCGAGATCGTCACGGCAGCCCTCCTCACACTGACCCAGGGTGATGTTGCAGAACTCGTCGGCGCTGATGCAGTCGTCGTGGGCGGCGCACCGGGCGCGGCAAATCTCTGCCACCTCGTCGCAGTAGAAGCCCTCTTGATCAGGGCAGGGGAAGTCGGCGTTGCAGAAGGCGCGGCACACGTGGTTGGCGTCGCAAGTGAGGCCGTTGGCGCAGTCGTCACCGCCGATGCGGCAGCCTTCGGCGCAGGTCCCGGTGCCCTCACCGACGTTGATGTCGCAGTAGAAGCCTTCTTCACAGTCAGTATCGGCCTGGCAGGTGATCTCCTCGCACAGGCGGGTGTCGGGGTTGCAGGCCTCGCCCTCGGGGCAGGCGGTGCCGTCGGGATCCTGGGCGCCCTCGCGGCAGCCGCGCTCGCAGCGGCCGTCGGCGTTGCAGTACTCGTCGGGGCCGCAGACCTCGTCTACGTTGTTGTCGTCACACAAGGCGCCACAGGGATCGTTGGCGCACGACGTGGTGTTGGGCAACACCGAGCCCTGGCACTGGTTGGCCACGCCGAGGGCGCACGTGTTGTCCTCGCTGCAGCAGGCCACGAGCGGGGCACACTGCCGGGTCATCTCGTCGCAGCGGAAGGTGATGCCGCCCTGAGGCTCGCAGTTGTCGGGCATGGTGCGGCAGCCAGGCGTACAGCCGTCGGGGCTGCAGTACTCGCCGTCGGCGCAGTCCACGTCTCGGGTGCAGCGCTCTTCTTCACAGGTGCGGCTCGAAGGGTCGCAGAACTCCCCTTCACCACAGGCGTCGAGGCGACAGCCATCTGCACAGGTGCCCACCACGGCATCGCCGATGTCGCAGAACTGATCGTCTGCACATTCGCCGTCTTCGAAGCAGGCCACGTCTTCGCCGCCACCTCCTCCGCCCTCGCCGGCGTCGCCGCCGATGCCGCCCATATCACCACTCTCGCCACCGACCGTCGCGTCGGCCAGCCGGGTGGTGGTTTTGTCGTCACAGCCAAAGCCCCAGAGGCTCAGAGCCACGATCAGGGCCGGTGTCCACCAGCGCTTACCTGCGAGGGTCGCTTTGTGAATTGAGTGCTCACTCATGCTCAACGGACCGCCTCCTGTCGAGGGACGATGAATGCAGACAGTTGCCTGACTCCAGCGGCGGGGCCGGGGAGTACGGGGACATCTGAGCCTGCGCTCAAGTGGATGATCTGGTTGCCTTCAGCGAGGGCGAGGCCGCGCTCGGCGCGGACGACCTCTTCGATGCTCAAAATGGCCGATGTGACCAGGTCGTAGGCCAGGACCGGCTCGCCACCATCGTCGGGGATCCGGTACACCCCGGCGTCTGTCGCTGCGAGCACACCGCCCTCATCGGCGAGGGCGAGGGCCTCGACCGCGAAGTCCAGGCCGACGCTCTCCGCAGCGGGGAGCGGATCGGCGATGGTCACGGACTGCACTCGGCGGGCCTTGGCGTCGACGATGTAGGCCGTGCCTGTACGGAGATCGGCGAGCAGCTGCTGGGGCTGGCCGCCGAGGATCAGCGTATCGGTGACGATGTTGGGCAGCCCGGCGTTGGCGCGGGCGGCGTTCACCAGGGTCAGGCTGCTGGCGTTGGGGCTCACGATGGCCAGATGGGCGCTGCCGAGGCCGCCGGTGCCCGTGGGCAGCCAGGCCATGTCCACCGGGCCTTCGATGCCAGTGCTCACCGTGCGTAGCACCTTGAGCGTGTCGGGATCGATGATGGTCACTGTACCGTTTCGGGCATCGAGGGCCCACACTCGGCCAGCGCCGTACACCACGTCGATGGTGTCGTAGCCTGTGGGCACCACCCGAGCGAGGACCGGGGTGTCGCCGGTGAGATCGACCACTGCGACCCCGCCGGTGCCTGGAGAGGCCACGAACAGGCGGCTGCCGTCCTCCGCCGCCGCCATGCCCGCGGTGCCCTGACCCACGGTGACGTCGGCCCAGGGGGTGAAGGTCTCGCGCTGAAGCTGCGGATCGAAGCCGTACTGGAACAGGAGCACCCGGCCTCGGGCCGCCGTACCCGCCGTGGCGGCGAGGATGGGCGTGCCCTGGTCGGCCACCTGGATCTGCGTCGTGTAATCGGCGTCGTTCCCCGAAGGCGGCCGCGCGCTCAAGCGAATGCGGGCGTCGCCAGCGTCGGTGAAGCTCGGCGTCCAGCGGACCGTGACCCGGGTGGGCGTGTCGTCGGGCGGATCCTGCTCTGGGGGCGGGCCGTTGATCTCGGCGACGGCGCCTTCGGGCAGGCTGCTCATGATCACCTGAAGCGGCGCATCGTATACCCCCTCGTCCCGAAGGGCGGGGGTGATCACGTACTCGACCACCACCTCTTCACCCTCAGAGGCCTCGACCTCGAGGGGGCCGGCGATGATGGGGGGCGCGCTGCCGACCCGGATCTCGAGCTCGGCGACGGCGCGGCCGCCGTCTCCATCGTCCACGGTGGCCCGTACCTGGTACACCCCGCGGCTCTGATAGCGGTACTCGTGGGTGGCGAGGTTGCCCACCTCGTCGCCGTTGCCCATCTCCCACGTCAGCCGGGGCACATCACCTGGTGCGTCGTCGATGTGGGCGGTGAAGGTGATGGGCGTGTCGAGGGCTGCGTTGAGGGTAGAGGCCTCGATCTCGAGCACCGGATCGCGGTTCTCGATGATGATGGCCACGTCGGTGCTCGTGCCCGTGTCTTCTTCGTCGTACACCGTGAGACGGGCCGTGTAGACGCCGTCATCGGCGTAGGTGTAGATCACGTCGGGGGTGTCGTCCTCGACGAAGAGGGGCGGATCACCGGGGCCCTCGTGATCCCCGAAGGTCCACTCGTAGCGATCGATGGGATCAGCAAGACCACCGCCCTGCACGATGCAGCCCGTGATCACGAGGGGCTCGCCCTCTACACCATCGAAGCGCGGCGGGCAGCTCACGCTGGGCTCGGCATCGAGGATCTCGATCTCTCGCTGCAGCTGAGTCGAGGAGTCTTCGTCGGTGATGGTGAGGGTGATGGTGTATCGCCCCTGCTCGTTGAAGTTGTGGGTGACCAGATCTTCTTCGAGGCCGTTCACCTCCGGGCTGCCATCCCCGAAGTTCCATCGGAAGTCCGTGATGGGATCCGCGGCACCGCCTGCCCGGCTCGCCCGGGCGTCGAGGACCACGTCTTCACCTTCTTGCGCCACCAGAGGGGCGATGAGCAGAGGCTCGGGCTGGAGATCAGCCACTTCGATGTCGAACTGCACCTCGGTCTGCGAGTCGATGTCGGAGACGGTGAGGGTCACCGTGTACGTGCCGTCGTCAGGGTAGATCGCCTGCACCTGAGTGAGGGCGGCGCCGCTCTGATCTTCCAGATCGTCGGCGCCGAAGTTCCAGCTGAAGCCGGTGATGGGCTCCGCGGCGCTGCCCGGCGCGGGGAGGCCTGCGGAGAACTCCGCCACGTCGCCCTCGCTCACGGGGTTCACCAACGGGCCGGCCCCCTGCACTGTGGGGCGGGCGTCGACAACGGTCACCGTGGTGGTGGCCTGACAGCTCGAGTCGATGTCGTTGAGGGTGAGGGTGACCTGATACTCGCCCTCGGCGTCGTACGCATGTCGGGGCCGGGGCTGGTTGGCGATGTTCAGGTTCTGGCCGTCGCCGAAATCCCAGCTCCAGAGGCTGAGCGGGTCGAGGGCGTGGCTCGCCGAAGAGCCCGAGCCGTCGAACTGCACCGCCTCGCCTTCGGCCACTTCATAGGGCCCCGCGAGCACGCACGTGGGGTTGACATCCTCGATGGTCACCGTGGTCTGCGCGAAGGCAATGCGATCAGGCGCTGCCCGTACGCGGGCGCTGATGAGGTATTCGCCGTTCTGCTGGTTGCCGTCGAAGGGCACCACGGGGCTGTCACCGTCGTCGAACTGGCCATCGCCGTCGAGATCCCAGGCCCATTCCACGGGGATCTCCTCGGGGAAGGGCGTGCCGGTGCCGTCGATGTCGAGGGCGTCGCCCTGGGAGATGGTGTAGGGGCCGCCGAGATCCAGCTCCGGGAACTCGGCGATGGTGAAGCTCACCTGGTCCTGGCCGATGACCTCGCCACAGGCGCTCACGGAGACGTTGGCCACATAGGCACCAGGGGCGTCGATCTCCTGGCCGGGGATCAGCACACCTTCAGGATCGTCACCTCGGGTGAGGGTGCCAGTGATGGCCTCGAGACAGCCCGCCTCGGACTGCACGTCGTAGGTGAGGGCACCGCCGAAGAGCACTGCGCCTTCCTCGATGCCTTCGATGGAGATTTGCGGGGGCACGGCGTTGGTGCGCACCCGGAGCTCGATGTCCTGGGTGTTGCCGCAATTGTCGGTCACCGTCACCGTGCGCAGGTTCACACAGCCGATGACCTCGTTGGACTGCTGCACGATGGGGTTGGGATCCTGCTCGTCGATGACCTGGATGGGCAGGTTGGCCAGATCAGGCGCGTTCTCCTGATAGCACTGGTCGAGCAGGTCGAAGTCCTGGTCGGCGAGGTAGACGAAGGGCGGTGCGCGGTCGATGCGCACCGTGGTCTGTGCTTCGTCCTGATCACCATCGTCATTGGTGGCCCTGACCAGAATGAGCCGATCGTCTCCATCGGAGATCAGGTCCGCAGGCACCGCGAGATCGTCGATGAGGGCCTGGTAGGGCTCACCGGGCACGCGATCGAACTGAAAGGGCGTGATGGTGGTCTCGAAGACTTCGACCGGATCGATGGCGTCGTTGATGTCTTCATCGACGAAGATCTCGATGAGGACGTTCTGCCCCTCGTTCTCCTCGAGGGTGAGGCTGAGCACGATCCCGTTCGGCGAGACGGCCCCCTCGAAGACCTCACCCACTCTCAGAGGGGGCGTACCGAGGATCTCGTCATCATTGCCGACACAACTGCCTTCTACGGGCGCCTGCATCGTCAAAATCGGCTCGGCCTGGACGACACCGGGGATCAAGCCGATGAGCAGCGTGACGCCGGCGAGGGATCCTGAGAGCTTCGAAAGGCTCGGCATGTTTCAGTCCATCCAAATGGTGGCGGAGAGGGTGGGGCACAGCCTCACCCTCCCTTTAGGAATCAGTGTATGCAGTGCACCGGATCAGAGGCAAAACGCTGTGTTTGCTCATACGCCTCCTCCCCTCATCGCCTTTTGTTGCCAAAGACTTGAGGGATGGCGTGTCATCACCGGGCTTCCCCACAAATCGGGGGCAAGTCGACAGGGTCGGCCCCGCCGACCCGTGCGAAGCATCGGTTGTACCCTCTCAACGCGAGACATCGGCCTGCCTGGTCTCGGCTGTGATCGAGGGCTGAGTAGAGATCGAAGTCGAAGTCGAGCAACTGCTCGGTGATGTCGAAGCGCACTTCGGCATCTGCAGCCCATTGATCTTCGGCACCGCACACCTCACTCAGGCGCTGCGTCCACACGTTCTCTCTGAACCGCAGAGTGTTGGCAAGACACGTCTGCCACGGGCCGTCGTAGAGCCCGCTGAGACGAGCCTCGCTCAAGGCGATGCTGGCGTCCATGAGATCGAGACGAATTTCCAGGGCCAGGGCGTCGCTCATGCAGGGGCCCTGGCACTCGATCCCCCCGGGCTCGCCGAGGGCGAGCTGGGCTTCTCGGATGCGCAGCAGGGCCTTCGACAGCGCCGCACGCCCCGGTAGAGCGTTGCCCAGGTCGAGGACTTGCTGGATCTCAAAGGCCAGAGTGGCGAAGGACTCGGTGACCCGATCAGCGACGAGGTTGACCTGGAAGTCGATGCCCTGGAAGCCCGGTGGCGGGATCAAGTACCGGTTGTTGACGCCCCCGAGGCATGGGCTCTGCTGGCGCGCGAGCAGATCGTAGGCGGCGAAGATCTGCAGCCACACATCGTTGGCGCGCCAGGCCAGGCGCCCGATGGCGATCGTCTCTCGCAGGGTGGGATCAGCCATTTGAGCACGGGCCTCTACGAGCACGGGCTCGGCGGCGAGACGCTCGCGCTCGTCGATGAGGTCGAGCTCGGCCACGATGGCATTGAGGGCTTCGGTCTCTTTGAGGGTCTGGGTCAGGAGCAGCCACATCCAGTCATCGACGGTGGCGCCCTGACCAGCGGCGAAGCTGAGCGCCTGGACGAGAGCACCGGCGGCGTTCAATGCGCTGCCTGTGACATCGCGCTGGGCGAACCACAGGGCCCGGTCGAGTGAGGACCGGGCGCCGTCGAGCGTGTTGGCTGCTGCCGGTGGAGAGGCCTCTACACGATCTGCCCAGCTGCGCTCGATTTGCTCCAAGGCCTCGAGCAGGCTCGGAGCCCGTACGTCGATCACCAGGGTGCCACGGGTCTCGGAGTCGGTGTCGTGCACTGTGGCGGTGATGGTGTACGTGCCCGGCGCATCGAAGGTGTGCTCCACCTCGAAGAGATCAGCACCACGGACCTGTGTGCCATCTCCAAAATCCCAGCTGTAGGCCTGGAGTGGATCGCTCACCACTCCGGGCTGCGCCGACACGGAGAATCGCTGAGGCGCCGAAGCGAAGGGCTCCGCAGGGCCCGAGAGCTCCACGATCACCGGAGGCGCATCGACCACCCGAACCGGGACCTGGATCGAGGCCCGGCTGTCCTGGTCGATCACGGTGAGCTCGGCGGTGAAGACGCCGTCCCGGGTATAGGTGTGTGTGGCGATGATCCCGCTGGTGTCAGGGGTACCGTCACCCCACCGCCAGACATATCCCGTGAGGCCGTCGAGGGGGCTTCCGGGCTGGGAGGGGCGCCCGTCGACGGCCAACGCCTGGCCCTCTACGATCGAGTATGGCCCCGTGGTCGCAGGCTGTGGCGCTGCGTCGACCACACTGATGGTGAGGGCGACGTTCGTCGATGCGCCGAAGCCATCGATCACCTGAATCTGTGGGCGGAACACCCCCACTTGATCGGTGGGGAAGTTGATCTGCCCTGCGAGCGTCCCGAGCAGGGCAGCATCTGCCTCCACAGGCACACCGGCCGCCTGGATCAGCTCATAGTCACCATCGCCGTCAAGATCCCAGCGGTACTCTGCCACGACATCGCCCACCTCGGGCGGCGTGGAGCCGCTCATGTCGAGGAGCAACGGCTCGCCTTCGACGACGGTGTGATGCAGGGTGCCCATCACCTGAGGCGGGCCGTTGATCGAGAACTCACGCTGACTGACGAAGGCTTCACCGATGCAGTTTCGAGTGAGGGCGTCGAGGCGGTACACCCCTGGCTGATCGATGAGGCTGCCTTCGGTGTAGACCTGAACCCCGCCACCCTGGCGGGCCAGCGTCACGGTGGGCTCGTCCAGGCGACAGTCTGCTGGGGTCTCGTGATCCCAGGTGATGCTGGTGGAGCCCGAGAGCACACCTTCGCTCGGGGCGTCGAGGGTGAGGCGGGGGTTGATGCCCACCTGCCAGGTGCGAACGAACTCGCTGGTGTTGCCACAGGTGTCCGTGGCCACGAGCCGCTGGCTGCGGGTGCACGCACCTTCTGTCTGAGTGCGGCTCAATGTAGGGAAGGGGTCGAGGGCGTCGTAGACTTCGAGCTCGGCCCCCGGAGTACCCAGGGGATAGCAGCCACCCTCCACAGGGAGCGCAGAGGCGGCGATTTGCGGTGCCGTACGGTCGAACAACAGAGTGCCGGCGTCGAGTGTGAGGGGCTGGCCGCCGCCATCATCGACGACAAAGGCCACATGGTGGAGCCCTTCGTCCACAGCCTCTGGTGCGAAGGTCACATCGCCTTCGAGGAGATCACCGTTCTCAGGCACGTCGACGAGCTGAGGCTCACCGAGGATCTCGCCATCGACAAGGACGGTGAGGAGCAGAGCGTCGCCGTCGGCGTCGGAGATGGCGTACTCGATGGTGAGGCCTTCGATGCCGATGCACTGAGTCTCGTCGGCAGAAGGAGACAACAACACCCCTTGAGGGGGCACGCTGTCCCGGACCTGAATGACCACAGGGGTCGGTGCCGAGTTCACGCCCCGGGCGTCCTGCACCCTCAAGAAGACCACCTGCGAGGTCCCCGGCAACCAGTTGGGGTTCACATAGTCTTCGATCACGGGCCCTGTGTAGTCGGATCCCAGCTGTCCAGGGGCGCCGTTGGCGTCGTCGGCGCCGAACTGGCCGTCACCGTCGGTGTCCCAGGCCCAGGCGACGATCTCGTCACAGGGGGCGTTGGGATCATAGGAGGAGCGGCCGTCGATGGTGATGGGCTGGAACTCCACCACCAACCCCTCGCCGTCCCGTACGGGTCCGGTGACATAAGGGCCAGCGACCTGGGCGACGGGAGGCAGATTGTTCACGTTGATGGTGAGGTCGAGTTGGGTGGTGTCTTCGAGGCCACCGCCATCTGTGACCCGCAAGGCGATGGTGCGTACACCATCGCCCTGGGCTCGGAAGCTCAACTGCGGCCCTGTGCCATCGTCGAACTGGCCGTCGCCATCGGTGTCCCAGGCCCAGTCGGTGATGACACCTTCTTCACCAGGGGCGTCCGAGAAGCTCTGGGCACCGCTGAGCTGTACATCGGCCTGACACCCCACCACGGTCTCTGCTGAGGTGATGATCGCCTGTGGGCCTTCGTAGATTTCCAGGCGCGTGCGGGCTACGGCGGTGGCGCCCAGGCGGTCCACTGCGGTGAGCTCGGTGATCCAGGTGCCGCGCTGGTCGACGCCGAGGGCGACGAGGGTGGCCCAGTCCACCTCGGCGACGGGATCTTCGACCTCCAGATCGGTCTCGCCGTCTCCATTAAAGTCCCAGAGGTAGCGCACAACGTCGTCGCCGCAGTCGCCATCGACGTCAAAGGTGCCGCTGGCGTCGAGGAACAAGTCGCTGCCCACCTGCACAGGGTAGGGGCCCCCGGAATCCACCACCGGCGGGTTGTTGCCCGCGGTGATCGAGAGGGCAAAGCGCGTCTCGGTGACCTCACCGGTGCTGTCTTCCAGACGCAGCCCCACATCGAGGGGGCCGTCGAAGCTGAAGCTCGAGGCCTGGGCCCAGAAGCGGGCATCGGCGCTGTCGTCATATTCGCCGTCGCCGTCGAGATCCCACGCCCACGAGACCAGATCGATGTCCGGGTGTCCGTGATCGCTGTCGGCGATGTCGAAGAGGATCCGCGCGTCGGGGCCGCAGGCTGCGGGGTTGGGCTGAACCAGCGCCCGGGACACGGGGCCCACGGGGTGCAGGGTCACCGAGGTGAGGTCTTCCCCGGGCAGGGCTTGTCGATCACGGACCTGGAGCCTCACCGGATATCGGGCGAGCGGGGTCTCGATGCCGAGATCGAACAGCTCGTCGGCGGGGATGATGGTGATGGCCTCAGCACCATCGCCGTCATCGTCGATCCGCTCGATCTCGTAGTCGCCATCGTCGAGGAAGTCCCAGCGGTAGCGTCGGATGTAGTCGCCCTCGTTGAGTGGGTCGAAGCTGCCCGAGGCGTCCAGCACCAGATCTTCACCGACGAGCACATGGTAACCGGGCTCGGGGAACGGCTGAGGATCTGCATCAGCGGTGGGTGCTACGGCCTCGATCATCCGACGGATGGTGTAGAGGGTCACCGAGGCGCTGCCCGTAGAGTCGACCAGCCGCAGGCGTATGTTCAGGTCGGGGATCGAGTTCCGGGTGGGGATGGGCAGCGTAAAGCGCTCGAGGTCGACGATGGCCCCTGCTTCGCCCCCCCCGATGATCTCGTAGATGCCATCATCATCGAGATCCCACTGGTAGGAGACGATGTCGATGTCGGGGTTTGGGTGGGCGCTCTGTCGGGCGTCGAGGCTGACGACGGTGCGACCCGTGATCGTGTCGATGGGCGCGGGATTGGGCCACTGCTCGATGACCGCGACTGGGCCAGTGGGTTGCCGCACCACCCCAAAGGTCGTCTCTGCCGTGGCACCCTGTCGGTCCGTCACGCGCAGCCTGCCCACGAGGGTGGGCAAATCGGTGCCGAGGGGTGACTCGGGCACGAGGAGCGCCAGAGTGTCGGAGTCGATGACCATCTCGACGCCGCGGCCATCGAAGAGGCCGTCATAGGCCCCGTCATTGTCGAGATCCCAGGCCCACTCCACGATCTGATCGTCGCACCGCCGATCAGGGTCGAAGGCGCTGTGCGCCGAGAGCGTGAGGGGTCGATTCGTCTCGCCGATGAAGAGCGCCGCATCGGGGATGGCGATGGGCGGCTGGTTGCCACCGCCTGCATCCACGGTGAAGAGGGTCTGTCCGGTGAGACCCTGATCGTCGATGACCCGGAGCACCACGGGGATCTGACCGCCCCGGTTGAATCGGTACACGAGGACCGGATCACGGGTCTCGCGTTCGAACCCGGGCTCGCCATCGAGGCTCCACTGATAGCGTACGATCTGGTGGGCCGGATCGGGATGGAAGCTCTCGGAGGCATCGAGCTCAACTTCTACGTCACACAGAGTCGGTGTCGGCGTGGCGTTGAGCACGGCAGAGGGGTTGGGGGCGTAGATCGTGAGGGTGGTCTGCGCAGCGGTGGCCGCTTCACCATCATTGACGAGCACCCCGATGGGATGGGGGCGGTTGAGGGCAAGACCCTCGAGGAAGGCCTCGTCGAGGACCAGCGACATGCCCTCGCCGTCATCGTAGGCGCCATCATCATCGAGATCCCATCTGACAGTCACAGCCTGGCCGCAGGCGATGTTCGGATCCTGGACATGGGCGGTGAGGGTGACGGCCTCGCCGAGCCCCGCAGTGTAGGGCCCGCCGGCGTCGACCACCGGAGTCTGGTTGTCCAGACCTCTCACCGTCACGGTGCGCGTGATCGTACTGGAGGCGTCTTGATCGTCTCTCACCCTCAAGGTGGCGGTGTAGACACCCTGCTGCACATAGCGGTGGGTGAAGATGCTCGAGGCGTTGTCACTGGTGAAGTCCGGCGCCACCCCGGTTTCCCACCAGAGGCCGTCGCTGTCGTCCACATCCCAGTCCCAGCCCACGAGGCGCCGCTCTCCGCCGCTGACGAAGCTCTCGTTGTGGCTGAACCTGACCATGCCATCCGTGGGGCCCGCACAGCCTTCGTTCACCACCTCGGGCACTGGGGCACCAGAGGCCACGGGGCCGAGCTCGACGAGTTCGGGTACGAGCAGCTCGGAGGCCCACGCAGAGGTGATGGGGGGGCCCGCCAGATCACAGGTGATCGAGGCGCCGTCGCAGAACAAGTCAGTGGTCTCGCCGAAGAGCGCGAGCTCGAAGATGTTCCGGCTCTGGGCCCGCACTTGATAGACGTCGAAGTCCTGGCGCCAGTCGTTCACCCCGACGAGGTCGATGGGGGGATCAAAGGTGCTCAGGGCGTGCTGGTGAGCCAGCATGGCGTAGGTGTTTCCGCAGCGTGCGGCGACATTGTAGGACCGCTGAATATCGCCACAGGTGGGATCACCGGCGGACCACAGCCGGCTCACTTCACCCTGGGCGCCGCGGCCGCTCGTATCACGCCAACCCTGGGCGTCATAGGCGAGCAGTCGAGCATACATCTCCCTCAGCTCGTCTGCGGTGGCGGTGCTGTAGGTAAAGCCCTGACCGGCAAAGGGTTGATCATCACCAGGGGCCAGCGTGTGCAGCCCCAGCCACCGAGCCCCCAACAGGGCGACGGCGGTCATCTGATGGCTGCTCTCACCGGCGCCGCTGATCTCGATGGTGCGACGGGCGCCGCCATCGGTGGCCTCGGTGGATCGAAGGGTGCCACCTACTGCGCCGAGCTGGTTGGCCCGAAGGTAGTCAGCGAGCCGGTATTTGACGCGGTTGTTCACTACGAGGGTGGCCTGCCCCTCGCCGACGCTGGCCTGAGCCTCGGCGCTGCTCAGGGCGATGATGGCCCAGTGACCGGCGAAGAGATCGGCCACTTCGCACCCCGCGGCGCCATCTGCAGGGGTGAGGGCGGCGGCCCAGCCGCCGGCGCCACAGCCTACGTCGAGCTGTGCCGAGGCGAGCAGGTCGATCATCTGCTGCGCGAGCCAGCGCCACGATTGACCCCTGATGCCTTCTGGGCCCACCTGAATCGGAACGTCACCGAGGGTGGGCAGCACCGAGATCACCGCGGAGAGGGCCGTGGCATGGCTGAACAGGTCGAGCTGATCCCGGGCGGCGCCGATCCAGACCCCACGGCCATCGTCCGTACCCTCAATGGGGGCACACGTCAGCTCATTGCCGCTCTCGTCGATGCCGCAGGTGTTGATCTCGTCTGCGATGTTGACCGCTTCGAACCCTGCCCCAGAGAGGATCAGGGTGTGGAGCAGGCGCAGCTGGGTCTCGGCGAGCGGATCCGCCGCCCAGCGGGCGTCATTGTCGAGCTTCCAGGGGCCATCGAGGACGACCCCCTCGGGGTTGAACAGCTCCGCGTCGGGGGGAAACGCCGGCTGGTGCCCGCCGAGACTCATGGACTTGATGGTGGCGGCGGCGGTCACCGCTTCTCGATGGGCGCCGCCGGGGTGCACGATGCGCGTGCTCATCTGGGGCCCGGGTGGCGTGCGGCCCTGAGACGCGGCGAGGTGCCGGCTCCAGAGGGCTTCACGGGCAGCGATCTGCCGCATCACTCGTCGTTGCTCGGCGGTCCATCGAGCGGGATCCCCATCTGGCTCCCAATCGCGCACGAGGAACGCGTGGGTGCCGTAGGCCACCGCCCGATCGTCGCAGGTGCTCGTCACCTGAACGGTGTAGGCCACCACCTCGTCGCCTTGAACACGGGGCAACTGGTGGGTCTGGCTCAGGCTGTACACCGTCTGACCCTCGAGGGGCTCGGCGCCGCGGAGGAGCTGCTGATCGTCAGAAAACAGGCCATTTCGGTCGATGTCCCACCGCACCTCGTACCCTGTGGGACAGACTGCATCACGGAGGATGGCCTTGAGGGTCACCGGGGCCAGCTCGTGGCCCGGATGAGGCAGATCGGGCTGAGCGCTGCTGTATGGAGCGACGATCACCGTAGGCGGTGGCTCGGGCGGATCCTCTTCGCCTTCTTCCTGGGCGAAGGCCGTGTTGCCCAGCCCCAAGACGAGGCTGGCGGTGGCAAGTAGAAGGGCCCTCGGTGAAGGGACCATGGTCGAGAGCGTAAAACGCGGAGACATCACTCCCCCGTGCACAGGTGGGTCGATGCGGTGGCCAGACGGGGACAGAAAACCATCTGGTGGCGCCTGCTCAAAAAAAGAGGCACCTCTGCCAGAGGGATATCGGCCACATCGCGTGGGGGCCCGAGTGCCAGATTCGGTGCTGGACATTACCGTGGCCTGCGAGGGTCAATCAAGCTGCCAGGCCCCTCGACCGATGGAGGGAGAGCGCATCGTAAATCACCTGCGGTCGCGACATTGAAACCAGGCGGGGTCATCTCGTAGAGTCAGCCTCAAGCCTGGGCCTTGGCGGACCAGCGCCTCAAGACGGAGGAACGTCTCTTGAAGTGGGAACGGCTGTCGTTCAAGCGGAGTCTCTGGCTCCCCAGCCTCGTGATCGCAGCGCTCGTTGTCGGGTGTGACGATGAGCCCCAGGATACTGGTCCACAGGCTGGTGCGGGTGGCGCGGGCAACCAGGGCGGCGCCGCGGGCGCTGGCAACGCCGGTGGCGCAGGTGGCGCAGGGAACGAAGGCGGCGCTGGGGGCGAGATGACCCCGGATGTCGGCATGGGCGGTGACGGCGGCATGGGCGGCGCGGGCGGTGCCCCACCCAATCTGTGCGAGCCCAACCCGTGCACCGGCGATCAGGTGTGCGATCCCACTACGGGGGCCTGCCTCGAGCCCGCCATGTGCGATTCCGACGACGACTGCCTCGAGGGTCGCATCTGCGAGGCGCCAAGCTGCGTGCCGGGCTGCGGATCCGACGAAGAGTGCGTCGGCACCGCCGCCGGTGACTTCTGCAACCCCGACACCAACCGGTGTATGACCTGCTTCCTCGACGAGCACTGTCCGGGCTTGCAGCTGTGCGATGTGGAGAGCGCCGCCTGCATCGAGGCCAACGTTTGTCGTTCTGGCGTGGATTGCCTCGGTGACCGCGTGTGTGTCGATGGCGCCTGCGCCGACGGCTTTGACTGCGCTCGAGATGGCTGCCCCGACGGTCGTGTTTGTGTGAACGCCGAGTGCATCCTGCCCCCTGACGGCACGTGTCAGAACAACGACCAGTGCCCCTTTGGCCAGATCTGCAACGTCGACACCTGTGAACCGTGCAGCGCCGACGAGCAGTGCCCTGGCAACCAGGTCTGCGTCGAGGGCCCAGAGGGTCCTGTGTGCGGCGAGCCGCTGGCCTGTGTGAACGATGACGATTGCGTGGGTCTGCGTACCTGCGTGGAGAACGAGTGCGTCGCCGCCATCTGTGACGACGGCGACGATGCTTTCGAGCCCAACAACGCCCTCGCCACCCCTCAGGTCCTCATGGGGGCCCAGAGCTGGCCCGATCTGCTGAGCTGCGATCCCGACTGGTACCAGATCGACGTGCCCGCCGACGCCCAGCTCACGGTGAGCATTCGCCAGGCCGACGCCGCGGGCGATCTCGATCTGTTCCTCGTCAATGGCGATGGCCGAACCCTGGGCAGCTCCGAGACTCTGCAGCTTCTGGAGTCAGTCACCGTGGGGCCCTTCGAGGGCGGTGCGGTGACGTCTGTCTACGTGGAGGTGCGCCCCGAAGAGCTGGTGAACCCCGTGCGGTACACCCTCGAGGTGGAGATCATCGAAGGGGGTGACGTCTGCATCGACGATGCCGGTGAAGATGGTGTGGGCGACGACACCGTTGAGACCGCTCAGGTGCTCCGGGCCGAAGGCGAGCAGGAGGTCGACGGCCTCGTGAACGGCCGGCTGTGCCCCATGGACGACGACTACTACAGCATTCATCTGACTGCCGGTGAGCGCTTCGCCATCGACGCTGAGATCGACATCAACGATCTCACCCTCGAGGTGACCCTCATCCCCCCTGTAGGTCCCGAGCAGACCACGCGCTATGGCCGCGGCATCGTGCCTGAGCCCATCGACATCTTCCCCATCAACGCCACGGGGGAGTACATCCTCCGGGCTCGGGCCGTGGACGGGGCTGGTGATTACCGCCTCGTCATCACTGCCATCGATGCCGATCTGCAGCGCATCTGTGATGACGCCCGCGACGCGCTCCCCATCTCCCTCGCTGGTGGGGTGGGTCAGGTCATCGATCGTTTGCCAGCCCCCGTGGCCGGCCAGCCTCAGGGGAACAACGAGCTCAACGTCATGACGGCCACCTGCGCCCCCCCGGGAGAGGGCAGCGAGGCTGTGTACGTGATCAACGTCGACCAGCCCCAGCTGCTCATGGCCAGGGTCACTGGTCTTGGGACCGGCACCCTCGGTGATCCGCTGGTGAGCGTGCGCTCGGTGTGTGAGCAGGCGGCCTCCGAGCTGGCCTGCAACGACGATGTGCCCTCGCCCCTGTTCCCCATGCTCTACAGCATCAACCCTGCAGAGCTGCGGGTGCCCCTTGACCGGGCGGGCCAGTACTACGTCATCGTCGAAGGGGTCGACGGAGGTGATCAGCGGGACTTCCAGCTCGATCTCGAGAGTCGCCAGCTGGGCGCCGCCCCGCCGAACGACAGCTGCCTCGAGGCCGAGAACCTCGTCTTCATGGACGGAGAGGCCAGCACTACAGTGCTCCTCGATCAGGCAGAGGACGATCACGAGGGCAGCTGCATCGGCATCGGCGGCCCCGACGCTGTGTATCGACTCAACCTCGAGCAGCCCGCCTCCGTGCGGGTGAGCCTCGACGCCGATTTCGCCGTCGGCGCGTGGATCAGCCCGGTGTGTGGCGACGCTGAGATCGAGGCCGCCTGTGGTGTGGGCCTCGACGTGGCGCTGCTCCCTGCAGGGGAATACTTCCTCGGCATCGAGGGGGCGTCGGCGACGAGCCGTGGTCGGGTGCGAGTGCAGGTGCAGGTGGATGAGGCCCGTACAGATCAGCTGAACGAGACGTGCGACGGCGCTCTGGCCCTCGATCCTGCTGGTGGTGAGATCAACGGCGACACCCGTGCTGCTGAAGATGATCACCGCCTCGGCGAAGACAACGTGTGCACAGGTCACGACACCCGCGGTGGCGATCTGGCGTACGCTCTTTCGGTGCCCAACGGCGAGCGCGTTCGGGTGGAGGTGAACCCCATCGGTGGCTGGGATGCATCGCTCTATGTCACCTCAGCCTGTGGAGATCTCCTGGGCAACTGCATCGCTGGAAGCGATGGTGCCCTCTCGGAGCGGGTGGTGATCACCGCCAACGGCGCCGAGGGTGGCAGCAGCGACTTCAACATCATCGTCGACGGCACCCAGGGCGAGCGAGGGCCCTTTACCCTCAGCTGGGGCCCTGTGGAGTGTCTCGCGGACAACGAGTGCCCCGCCGGTCGCTGTGTTGATGATCGATGTGTGAACGACTGAGGTCATACACGGCACTGATGATGTGCCGTCAGGACCACGAACCCCTGGGAGTCGAATGACTGACGCGCCGTCGCCCGCCCCTGAGGCCGGACCCCTCGACGTCGGAGCGCTGAGGCCTCACTACAGCGCCTTTCTCACCCCTGGCCGAGTGCTGCTCACCGGCCATTCTCATCAAGCGTGGCCCGACGTGGCCCGAGCGGGCATGCTCGAGGCCTTCGAAGATGCTGCGGCCCACGTGGACGACAAATGGTCCCGGGCGCTGGCCTGCGCAGATGACATCAGAGCCTCGCTGGCATCGAACCTCGGCGCCCGGCCGGAAGAGTTTGCTCTGGGGGCCAACACCCACGAGCTGATCGCCCGATGTCTCTCCACTCTCCCAGAAGGGCGTCGTCGACACCTCGTCACCACCGATGGGGAGTTTCACAGCATCACGCGTCAACTGCGGCGGCTCGCCGAAGAAGGGGTGGAGATCACCTGGGTGCCCGCGCAGCCCGTGGACACCCTCGCAGAGCGGCTCGCCTCGGAGATCCGGCCAGATACCGGCGCGGTGATGGTGTCCACGGTGCTCTTCGGCACGGGCCACGCCGTGCCTCATCTCCGAGCCTGTGTCGACGCTGCGCATCGCCACGGGGCGCGGATCATCCTCGATGCCTATCACGCGTATGGGGTGAGGCCCTTTGCCCTGAGTGATTTCGGGCCTGATCCGATCTACATGGTGGGTGGTGGCTACAAGTATGTGCAGTGGGGCGAAGGTGTGTGCTGGTTGCGGACCCCCGCTGGATGCACGGACCGGCCGGTCTACACCGGGTGGTTTGCAGAGTTTGCCCAGCTCGATGCCCCCCGCCACCCCGGCGAGGTGTTGTACGGCGGGGGCGGGGCGGGCCGGTATGCCGGCAGCACCTATGATCCCGTGAGTCACTACCGTGCACGAGCGGTCATCCGCTTTTTCGAATCGCAGGGCATGACTCCGAAACGATTGCAGGCGCTCTACAGCCGCCAGACCCAGCGCATCATCGACGGCCTGCCCCCTCAGTGGACGCTCTTGTCGCCTCGCGAGGCGAGCCGACGAGGCGGCTTCGTGTCGGTGCGCCATCCGAAGGCTGCCGAAGTGGTGACCCATTTGAGGGGGTTGGGCATTTACACCGATGCCCGGGGAGAGCGATTACGGTTGGGCCCGGCGCCGTACATCCTCGACGACGAGATCGATCAAGCCCTGGCGGCGCTCCGCGCCCCCGAGCTTCAGTGACTGGAGCGCGCCTCGCCCCCCGGTGAGGTTGTGCTAATGTCTCTTTATGACACACTGCGCCCACGTTCGGCTCTGAGGAGGCTGGCTCTTGGAGTACGCCACAGATCCCGAGACCCTGCCAGAGGAGGTGATCCGCGGAGTACTCAGCCAGTGGGCTGAGCTCGGCGCCCTCGTCGTGACTGGGGCTCAGGATGAAGCGCAGGCCATGACCGTGGCCAGGGGGCTGGTGCAGATCGCCTCCAGCACAGGGCTGGTCCTGCTGCTGTCGCCGAACACGATACAGGCGCGGGGTCACGTGGTCTTCGAGGCCCCGCTCCAGCAGCGCAACTACCTCCCTTATATTTTGTTTCGTCATGGCATCCGGCGACTGAGCTTCGACAGTACGCTCACCTCCCTCCAGGCCCGGGCCCTCATCGATGGATACATCGCCTGTCTGAGCCCGGGTGGGGGCCAGCTCGACCTCTCGGAGGTCTGGAGCAGAGCTTCGGTGCAGAGCGTGCGCTGGCTCACGGTGAGCCCCCTCGGGGAGCGGGCGATCCTCGGCGAGCCCAAAAGCCTCGAGGCCATGGGTACAATGCTCAAGCGCCTCACGGGGCTGGGGGAGCCTCTGGCAGACCGCCTCATGCCCTCGGTGACCCCTCTACAGGAAGATCCCTTCGAGACCGAGGCATTGCTGCCTGCAGAGGGACCCCAAATCGCCGAAGCGCTGATTCAGGCGGAGGAGCGGTCGTTCCCCGACGAGGTGGCCCACCTGGTGCACCTGCTGGCATGTTTCGCTCTGCGGGCGCCGTCCCCCCTCGGTGTGAAGGGTCTCAGCGCGCTGATCTCCCGATTGCTTGTAGAGACGGCAATTCGTCGCCACTGGAACCAGTACGCCGCGGTGTGTCGAACCCTCCAGGCGCTGTGCGGGCTCAAGCAGACTCAGAGCAGTGCCGTGCTGTTTTCACTCGAGGCCGTGGAGAGGGCGCTGGTGAGCGCCGAGGTGATCGAGGCCCTGGCGCTGTATCTCGACGACGAGCGGGACTTCAACCTCTGGATCAGGTGGTTCTTCGCCACAGAGGAGTATTTCGAACTCGATGGGGTGGTGGAGACCCTCGCGGTGGTGCCAGAGGGCCCTGGGCGAAACTTCTTGCGCGACTTGCTCCATCAGCAAGGCCTCGGATCGCTGGAGCGCTGGTCGGAGCGTCTGAAGTCGGGGGCCATAGACGAAGCCTTCGAGCTGTTGCGACTGCTGGAAAAGGGGGCCCTCGGTGATGGGGGGACGGTGCTCCTGAGGCTGGCCCTTAGACACACCCACCGTGACGTGCGCACCCAAGCTGCTCAGGCCCTGGCCCGCCGTCGCCCCGGGCGCCTGGTGGACTGGCTGGTGCCCCTGCTTCACGATCCTGAGGCGATGGTGCGTCGAAGCGCAGCAAGAGGTCTCGTGGAAGCTGGAGGCCGTGAGGCCGCCGAGGCGTTGGGTCGATGCATCCTCGAGGATGTCTTCGAGCAACGCCCTGCGAGCGAGCGCCGCGCCCTCTGCGAGGCACTGGGCGCCCTCGGTGGCCCTGAAGCCATGCGCACCCTCAGTCACAAGATCAACCCCGTGGAGCATCCCTGGGCCGCGGACGATCCGCGATGGCCTGCGGTGTACGGTCTCGTGAGGCTGGGCCCGCCAGGCCGCATCATGGTGGACCAGATCAAACGCCATGTGTCGACGCCAGAGTCAGAGGGTCGCCTGAGGCACGCCCTGTCCAGCATCCAGGAGCCCCCCTGGGTGGTGCCGTTGAAGGCGACCCCCTTCGAGGTGGAGCCGATCTCCCGGGATACCCTCGCCTTCATCGATGGGGAGCAGGCGATGGGCGAGGGGTTGATCTTCGATCCGCAGACACTGGTGGATGCGGTGATTCCACCGCCGAAGATCCCTCGACAGGTCGAGGTCAGCCTCGAACACGTCATCGAGCCTGATTTGGCGAGCCTCGACGAGATGGTCTTCGACGAGTCTGTCTGGGCCGTGGAGCAGATCACCCACGTGGAGCTTGAAGAAGAGGAGACCGCCGCCGAGGCAAGCCCGGGGCAGGGGGCTTCGGAGGTGAGCGCTCTGGTGAGTGCATATCTCGAGTCGGTGCAGACGCCTCGAACGGTGAAGAGGCCCGCTGAGCAGCCTGACGCGCAACAGAGCTTGCCCGACTTGTTGAAGTCTTTCCTGGAGCAAGTGGATGACTGAGGCTTTGCCCCCGAGCTTGAGCTCCGGAGACATCCCTCTGGTGCATCTGCACGGCCGCTCGGTGATCATGGCCCTCGCCGAGCTGTGCGGAGGTCGGGGCACCCCTGATCCACGTGTGGTGGCGCGGTTGATCCAATCCGCGCAGATGATCGAGCGCGATGGGCCGGTGCGGGTGATGGTGCACCTGAGGCTGCCCCGCATCAACGAGCAGGCCTTGTGGCTCACCGCAGAAGACATCGAGGTGCTGTCGCCACTGTTCGAGCGTCTGGAGGCTCGTCAGGCCGGTGGCTGGTCCATACCGCCTCACCTGACGATGGAGGCGGTGCGAGATCACTTCACCGCCCTGGTCACCGGTGAGCCCCTCCCAGAGGGGCCTCACCACATGCGGCTCTTGCCTCGCCGTCATCTCCCAGGGGAGATCCAGGCCCCACGGGGGGCCCAGGCGATCTGGGCGTTCTCACAGGCTGTGGCAGAGACCGCCAGGGTGCTGAACCGCAGGCCCATAGACCTGCGTAGGGCCCGAAGGGTGGTGGCGCTGCTCAGAGATGTGCTTGAGATCGAGGGCGACTTCATGACCGCCCTTCTGCTCAAGCCACCACCAGGACCGAGCGTGAGCCGCCGTGCTGTGGAGACGGCGGCACTCACGTTGAAGTTCGCCAGAGCGCTCTCGCTGCCCTCGGAGACTGTCAACGCCCTGGGCCTCTCGGCTTTGTTGCACCCTGCCGGGCAGGCCTGGGTAGACGACATCCCGAAGGGCCTGTTCGACGCCGCTGAGCTGAGGCACACCCTGGCGCTGGCTCAGCTCTGGTCGCAGAGCCGCTGGACGCCGAGCTTGATGCGGCGTGTCTCCACTGCGGTGGAGCATGCTCTGGGTCCAGCGGGTCGAGGGGCACCCCGACTCGGCGGCGCTCCGCCCCCGCTCCACTGCAGCCGATTGCTGGCTCTGATCTCGCTGTGGCTGGAGCTTGTGCAGGGGTCGACCTTTGCGGATCCGGTGACGCCCTTCGAAGCGGGGCTCACCTTGTTGAGGCGCCCTCCGGCACACCTGGGTGGCGTCCTGGTGAACACCTTCATCGCCACTGTGGGCCTGATGCCCGTGGGGGCGATGATGGCCCTGGGGAACCATCACCTCGGGGTGGTGGTGGGGATCGATGGCTCGCCCCTTCAGCCTCAGGGGCTGAGCACCAGAGTGCGGGTGATCGACACACGCCACCAGCCCGAGCCAGACGAGATCCTGGTGTGCGAGGGGGCCTGGGGCCATGAGCACCGACCGCTGCGTCGTCTGATCCTGGGCCCCGACTCCTGGCGCTGGCGGGCCCTGGTGCCTGACCAGGCAGCCATGAGCCGCGCCCTCGGTGTGCCTGAGTTTTCAGCCACTTGAGGCTGGGTGGGTTTTCTTCTTGACCCGAGGCGGAGCAGAGCAGACATCTGGGTTATGTCGTTCTCCACTGCACCAGGCATCCTGATCGCCGTCCCACAGCTCACCGATCCCAACTTCCATCGTTCGGTGGTGGTGATGATCGAGCACAACCACGAGGGGGCCGTGGGGCTGGTGATCAATCAGCCCACCCAACATCGCAACGCCGAGATCACCCGCAACCTCGATCTGCACTGGCCGGGCGCTCCGGATGCGCGACTGCTCAAAGGCGGCCCCGTAGAGCCTCACAGTCTCTGGATTCTCCACGAAGATGGCTGGTGTTTCGAAGAGACGGTGCAGGTGTGCTCAGGGGTGGCGGTGAGCCGAAGTCGTGAAGCCCTGCATCGCATGTGCAGGGCAGAAGAAGAGTGCATGTTGCTCGTGGTGGGGTATGCCGGCTGGAGCCCCGGCCAGCTCGAGAACGAGATCGCCCAGGGTGCGTGGATCACCAGCGAAGCGAGCACCGATCTGGTGTTTCAGTGGCCCCGCGAAGATCTCTGGAGGCGTTCTCTGGGCATCATGGGGATCGATCCGGCTCACCTGGTCGAGGGCGGCCGGGTGCTCAACTGAGCCTGACGGGTCAGATCTTCGGATGCAGCGCGCGGGCGGTGCCGTACTGGAGCGCGTGGCGAATGCGTACGGCGAGGGCGTCGCTGGCGGCGCCGAACTCGAGACCGAGTCGCTTGTATTCTCCGCTCTGATGCACTGAGCGTACATGGGCAGGCAGCTGCAATTGCTCCTGGTCGAAGCTGAGATGGACCACCAACGTTTCGCCGGCGCCGAGGGCCTCGGGCCCCGTGACCTTCACGCCTACACCCCCCATGGAGATGTCGAGCCCCTGAGCAGGGTAGAGATCACCGTCGTGTTCGAGGGTGATTTGTGCCCCGAGGGTGGAGTCCACCCGGATGCTCTCTCGCCCAGGCCAGAAGATGACCTGGGCTGGGCGCTCGAGCCTGAGCTGCCCGCCCTCGGTGCTCTGCACTCGACTGCGGAAGGCGGCATAGCGCAGCTCGCGGTGGTAGCTGATCGACACGGGCTGCCCCAGGCCAATGGAGAAAGGGCCTTCGGGGATCAGCGTCAGCGGCCCCTGATAGCGCACCACCTCGAGGCGCCCGTCATCGACGGCGAGCAGCACTTCTTTGCCCTCGAGGGCGGCGAGGATACGCTGCACCACCAGTGGCTCTCGGGATTGCTCCGCGCCATCGACGTTGTGCAGAAACGGATCAAAGCGATTGCGTCGGCTGCTCGAGTCGGCCATGGGCGCTCCCTGAGGCATGAGAGAGGAGGTCGACGCCCGTCGAGTGAGGGCGTCGACCGTGCACTACAAAATGGGTCAACGGAAATCGTGCCGATGCCCTTGAGACTGATTGAGCGTGTGACCTGATGACTGTGAACCGAACCTGGTGTGAGGTCAACTCGACGGCCCTGGCGGCGAACATCGATGTCCTCAAGGGGCACCTCAGACCCGGCATCATGGTCGCACCGACGGTGAAGGGGGGTGCCTATGGTCACGGCATCCCTCTCGCTGCGCGGGCCTTCATCGACGGGGGGGCCCAATGGCTCTGTGTCGACAGCCTCGATGAAGCCCGAGTGGTCCGGGATCACGGCATCGACGTGCCGATCCACGTGACGGGCTATGTGCCTCTTGACGATCTTGCCGAGGCCGCCGCCCTCGACCTGCGTTTGATCGTCTACACCCGGGAGACCATCGATCGTCTCGCCGCCCTCGACGTAGAGGCCCGCGTGCACTTGAAGCTCGAGACGGGTAATCACCGACAGGGTGTGTGTGGCGAAGAAGCCCTCGATCTTGCCGATCGTGTGCGTCGGGCGCCGCACTTGACCCTGGAGGGGGTGTCGAGCCACTTCGCCAACATCGAAGACACCACAGATCACAGCTACGCGCGCAGTCAGCTGGCCCGATTCGAAGCGGAGATCGCGGCCCTCGAGGCGGCAGGACACACCTTCGAGATGCGTCACCTCTCCAACAGCGCCGCGACGCTGCTCTGGGCGGGGCAGAAGCTCGAGATGGTGCGGGTGGGCATCGCCGCGTATGGACTATGGCCGTCTCGTGAGACCCGAGTGGCCACGCTGCTCACAGGCCAGACCCCCCTGGCGCTCACACCGGCCCTCACCTGGAAGACCCGAATCGCTCAGGTGAAGTGGGTGCCCGAGGGGGCCTACATCGGCTATGGCTGTACCCACCGCACCACACATCGCACGCGGCTGGCCATCCTCCCGGTGGGGTACTACGACGGTTATGATCGTGGGCTGAGCAACATGGCCCATGTGCTCATCGGCGGCCGCAGAGCGCCTGTTCGAGGTCGGGTGTGCATGAACATCACCATGGTGGACGTGACGCACATCCCCGACGTGCACTTGGAGCAGGAAGTGGTGTTGTTGGGGCGGCAGGGTGATGAGGTGATCACCGCGAGCATGCTCGCCGACTGGGCAGGGACCATCCACTACGAGATGATCACGCGCATCGCCGATCACGTTCCGAGAGTGGACTGCCCCGAGGATCTCAGCGGGGTGGGGGATCGAGGGCCAGCCTGAAGCCGATGTCGTCTACCTGGGCCTCTCGATGCACGAACTGGCGGCTGGCCAGATGGCATGTGGCACGGTGACTGCGGAAGCTGCCGCCCTTGACCACTTGATGACGGGCATCTCGGGGGTGGGCGGTGGCGGTCCACTCCTTGATGCCCCCCACCATATCTCTCACCCCGTACGGGCTCTCGTCCTGAGGGTTGCCCACGGGGGCAAGTACACCGCCCTCAGGGCCTTCGGCACAGCTGCAGAAGGTGGGCTCCCAGGCATCGCCCCAGCTGTACGCGCGGCCTTCGGGGCCCCGAGCGGCTTTCTCCCACTCGTGCTCACGGGGCAAGCGCCAGGGCTGTCCGTCTATCTGTTGTCGCCAGCGACAGTAGGCCTCAGCGGAGGCGAGATTGATCCCAGTGACCGGCGTGGGGCCAGGCAGGGTGAAATACCAGCGACCACTGGTGCCCAGCTGCCAGATGCCGTCGAGATCGCTGCCCTTGGGCACATGCTCCGCAGCGCTCTGGGGGTCCTGCGTGTAGAGGGCGTTGAGGAAGTCTGCATACGCCGAGAGCGTCACCGGCTCTCGAGCCACCATACACGTCTCCACCCGCAAGCGCGCCCGGGGGCGGGCCGAGAGCTCACGGGCCGAGGCCCCGAGCATGGCGGGCCCACCAGGGATCAGCGCCATCTGCTCCGGCAAGGCCCCTATGGGCCAGAGGGTGGGACGCAGCTCCACTGACTCCTGGCGGCCCACTTCGAAGGGCATGCGCAGGGTGTCGTACCCCTCGAGCTCCAACACAGCGAGGTAGACACCTCGAGGCAACGGGTCGAGGGCCAGCGGCGTGGGACCACAGCGCTGGGGGTGCCCGGGGACCTGTCGGCGGCCCTCGTCGTGCACGCGGTAGAGCGTCATCTGCGCCCCAGGCGGATCACTCACCACTACGAGAGCACCCTGGCCCTCGAGGGCAGGTGACAGCGCCCCCTGAGGATCGTGCAGCGCCGCCAGGGCCTTGAACACCCCCATGGCGCTGTGATCCTGCAGGCGCTCTGCTTCGAGGAACCGGTACCAGTAGATGTCGCGCAGGCCCTCTCGGGCCTCGCGGTGGTCAGGCGACTCCGCGAGGATCTGGGCATAGCGGGAGACCGCGTGCTCAAAGGCTTGATCCACCTCAAGCCGGAGGCTCTTCAGATGATCCTCCAGGTGCCAGATGCGCTCCACTTCGCTGTGCAGATCAGTGGGCAGGCGCTCCGACATGGCCTCGGCGAACTCTCGAGCGGCCCGTCGCCGGCGACGGGACAGGTCTCGAAATTGCTGCATGGCCCGGTGCGCCTCGCGCAGGGTGTGTTGGGTGCCTCTCAGGCGGTGCATGCCCGTGCGGCTGCCCGGGGTCATCGCCGCCTCGATCTCGTCGCGGAGTTCCAGAGGTGTGGTGTATCGGGCTTCGGGATCCCGCGCCAGACATCGCAACACCACGGCATCAAGCTCAGGGGGGATCTCGCGCTCAGGGGCGGCCTCACTCGGCGGGGTCACCACGCTCTCGCGCACCCGGCGGAGGATCTCCTGCACCGAGTTGCCCGTGTGTGGGGGCTGACCCGTGAGGATCTCGTAGAGCACGGTGCCCAAACTGTAGATGTCGGAGTGCGGGCCGAGCACATCGATGAGCCCCATGGCCTGCTCGGGGCTCATATAGGCCGGGGTGCCGGTGATCTCGCCCATGCGGGTGCGATACGACTCGTCTTTGTTTCGACCGCCCACCATGGGCTCGGCGACGTCGGTGGTGATGATCTTCGCCAGGCCCCAGTCCATGACGAAGACCTCACCAAACTCACCGAGCATGATGTTCTCGGGCTTGAGATCGCGATGGATCACCCCACGGTTGTGGGCATAGGCCACCGCCATGCAGACCTGGATGAACAGGTTGAGCAGTCGCACACGGCTGAAGCGGCTGACCAGCACAGGATCGCCATCGCGCACCCCGTCGAGGATGGCCTTGAGCGTGCGCCCTTCGATGAGCTGCATGGTGAAGAAGGGCCGGTCGTCGTCGCCCATCCTGATCTCGTGCACGGGCACGATGGAGGGGTGGGCCAGCTGAGCGGTGATGCGGGCCTCTTCGAGGAATCGAGCGGCGGCACCGGGCACGGGGCCCTTGGGGTCGAGGATCTTGAGGGCTACGCGACGCTGAAGAGTGAGATCACGGGCGATTTGGATGGCGCCCATATTGCCCCGGGCGAGATCGCTCTCGATCTCGTAGGCGGTCTGACGAGGCAGCTCGATGGGCAGCACGGCGTCGGCGTCCCAGCCCCGATCGCTCGAGGCATCGCTGAGCACCTCGGTCCCGCTGCCCGCGGCGACGCTCGGCGGCAGGGTCCCCTTGATGGTGGGGCGATGTCGATCGTGATCATCCATGGAGGAGCATCTTAGAGCACATTGGGGTCAGGGGTCAGACTTTCCTTGAGCGGGCTGACTCGACACCGCCGCTGAGGCGATCTCCGCAGCGGCAGAGCGCCGCCCGCAGCGGCGGCAGTGCACGCCCATGGGCAGGCGGCCTTGAGCCCACAGCTCCGTCTCTGTGGATCCACAGGCCGGGCATGGATGGCCTGGCAGCTCAGCAACGGGTATCCCGCCGACCTCTCGTACGGGCTTGACGATGGCGCGCCACATCCAACCCAGAGCCCCGATCATGGCGAGGTCGATGGTGACAGACAGCCAGGTGGGCGCGCCGAGAGGCCAGGGGGCGATGGCGACGAGCAGCAACAGCGGAAGTACGGCACACATGTGCTGGGAGCCTAACACGATCCTCATCGGTGATCGTGGTAGGCTGCCCCCCATGAACAGTCCTTTTGATTCTGCCTCTTCCCAGGTGCCTCGACGCCCTCATCTGAGCCGGTGGCTGCCTTGCCTCTGCTTCGCGCTGTGGGGCTGCCTGCCGGATGATCCGCCCGAAGTGCTCTCCGCGGCTCCGCAGGAGGGCACCGGACCCATGGTGGTCTTCGAAATGAAGGCCACCCCGATCCCCGACGTGCCGTTTCCCAACGACCTGCTCACGCGACCTGATCCCGACTCGACGACGGGCCTGCGGCTCAACCTGTCGATCCAGGCCCCCACGGCAGCCAACCGCTCGATGCGGCGACGCCTGCTCGAGCTCGACGGCTTCGGTTTGAGCGGCCAGATCACCGTGCGCTTCGACGCCCCCGTCGACGTAACGCTGCTCCGTGGTGTCGGTCGTGCCTACGTCGATGACCCCTTGTGGGTGATCGACCTCACCGAGGGGGCTCACTTCGGAGAGCGGATCCCCCTCGACCTGGGTCGGGGCAACTTCCCCCTCGTGGTGCATGATCCCGACGGCTCGTTTCCCCGAGATCCACGGGCTGGGGAGCCCAACCTGATCTTCGAGACGGTGGCGGAGGATCTCGATGGGGATGGGCAGCTTGGCCCTCTCGAAGATGGCGACGGCGACGGGGTGCTCGATCAGCCCAACGTGTTCTCCGAGGGGGGAGATTCGGTGGACGATCTCGTAGATTTCTACGAGAAGGAGACCGACACCCTGATCCTCCGGCCCGTGGTGCCTCTGCGCCCAGGGCACACCTACGCCGTGGTGATCACCGATCAGGTCCGTGGCGTGGACGGCCAGCCGGTGCGCTCACCCTTTCCCTTCATTCATCACAGCCGTCAGTTCGCCACCCTCAAGGCGTTGCCTCAAGCCCTCGCCGATCACGGCCTGGATCTACAGTCTGTGGCATTCACTTGGGCCTTCACCACTCAAACGGCGACACGGGCGCTGCTCGATCTACGCCATGGCCTCGTGGGTCAGGGGCCCTTCGAGGCCCTCGAAGACGTGTTCCCGCCGGGGGTGACGGCCATCGAGGTGCTCAAAGATCAAGGCACGCCTGAGCCTCTGCTGCTCCGCACCGAAGATCTCGAGTCCCTGCTCGATGCTGCCGGTGAGATCCTGCTCGGAGGGACTGAGCTGGAGCGTGCCGGGGTGCGTCAGGCGGTGTCCACCATCGACTATCTGGTGTCTGCGCGCTTCGTGGCGCCGGATCTCCTCATCGAGGAGCCCGAGGTGGACGAAAACGGCCTCATCGTCACGCAGGCCGAGGGCAACTTTGCCCCCGCACCGATTTTCCGACTCGACACCACAGCGATGACCGTGGAGGCGAGTGCCGCGACGGTACCCTTGTGGTGCGCTGTGCCCAAAGCCACAGACGTGCATCAGGCGCCGTTCCCCGTCGTGATGTATCAGCACAGTCTCGGGGCCACCGGGTTCGAGCTGATCCGCGTCGCTGGTCCGCTCACGGCGGGTGGCTTTGCGGTGTGCAGCATCGACGCCTACGGCCACGGTGCGGTCCTGTCAGATGCAGAAACACAAGCCCTGGAAACGGCCCTGGAGCCGCTGGGCATGGCCCCCTTCATCTCGGCGTTCATGGGCCTGCGTGCCCGGGACCTGAACAATGATGGTGTGCTCGATCCTGGAGCCGGCACCTTCACTGCTGATCCTTTCCGGACCCGGGACGTGCTGCGCCAGGGTGTGGTGGACGCGCTCCAGACCATTCGGGTGTTGCAGGGCTTCGACGGCTTCGCCGGTTGGGCTCCGGCCCAGGGCGGTGGGGCAGGGGCCCTCGCCGGAGACTTCAATGGTGATGGCGTGGTGGACTTTGGGGGCCCCGGCGTGACCTATGCTGTGACCGGGCAGGGATACGGCGCCATGGTCGCCAGCATGGTGGGCGCAGTGGCCCCGGAGATCGACGCCACCGCGCTCATCTCTGGAGGCGGCGGTCTCACCGACATTGGCACCCGCACCCAGGACCGCTCGATTCTGCTCTCCGCCGTCGCCCAGATCATGGGGCCCTTGATCATCGGTGATCCGCCAGAGAGCAACTTCACCGCGCTTCGATTCTGGGTGCCCGATGAAGACGCGCCTCGGGCAGCCTTCGCCCGTCTGCCACCGCTGGTGCCTGGTGACATGGTCCGGTTGGTGAACCTCACCTCAGGGGAGGCCCAGACCGCTACAGTGGACGGTGAGGGTGGGTTCCACATCACGGTGGCTGCAGATGCCGTGCGGGCGCCGAAGATCTCGGCCACCCTGGCGAAGGTGCGCAACCAGCGCCAGCTGGCGGAGACGCCGCCATACACGCTCGACGCCGATGAAGTGACGGCCTTCGGTGATCCGCTGGCCCTGGAGGTGGTCGACGTCAACGGCAACCTGAAGCATCGCGTCGACGCCCTCGACAGTGTGATCAGCCACAATGGCCTGATCTACCCCGCCGGCAGCCCCCTCGTGGCCATCGAAGGGGGTATGGGCCTGCGCCGACAGACACCTGAGTTGCGTCGGTTCTTGATGCTGTACCAGACCGCTGTCGATCCCGGTGATCCGCTGATCTACGCCCGGGCCCATCTGCTTGAGCCCCGAGAGCTGGTGAGCCCGGCCCCGCTCACAGATCCCATGGCCGCGCCCCCGACGCCCACCCCTGGCTCCACGGAGAACAGCCCCCTGATGATCCTGGCCACCGCCGGCGACTCGGTGCTGCCGGTCTCCTCAGCCGTGGCCCTGGGCCGCGCCGCGGGGGTGGTGTCCATCGACGAGCCCCTCGACGATCACAATGGCCGCACCCCCAATGAGGTGCTCATCGATTACCGGGTGGTGGAAGGGGTGCCCCGCCTCGAGCGCTACGAAGGGGGGGGTCTCTTCGACGTGGACGATCTCAGCGACGGCACTGACGGCTTCGAACTGCCCCGCCTCGATCCACCCCTGCGCTGGTCTGTGGAGACGCCTGGGGTGGGCACGTCATCGATTCGGGTGCCGGTGCTCGATCCGGAAGGTAGCCACGGGCTCACGGGGCCGCGGCCGGATCTGCCGTGGGATGGTCCCACGGCGCTGCTTGAGATGATGGTGGAGTTCTTTCAAGCGCAGTAGAGCGGACGACCGCGCTGCGCGCCGTCTGTAGCGGACGGCCAGCTAAAGCTTTCGTGCCTTTGGCACCGCCTGTAGCGGACGCCTCGCCTTTGGCGAGAGCTGTAGCGGACGCTCATTTGCCTATGGCAAATTCCCTGTAGTTTTTTTGAAGATCAGTTGGGGGGCGTTGGCTCATCTACCGCGAAGGTTGTGGCCCTTTGATGAACCAGTTCCGGCGTAAGCCCCAATCGGGGTCGAGAAGCCTACCCGGCACACCATAAGTCTCTTAGAAAGCTACAGCTCAGGCTGCCGGAGGCAGACCCGGCGTCCGCTACAGCTTTGCGCCGGCGTAAGCCGGGGCAGGCGTCCGCTTCAGGCGGTGCCAAAGGCACGAAAGCTTTAGCTGGCCGTCCGCTACAGGCGGTGCCTCACCAGCCCGACTTCTTGTACTTCTGCGTCGCTTCGAGGAAGGCCCCTTCAGCAAACTGGTTCGGGGACAGCTCCTGGATGCCGTCCTCCGAGAACTCCAGGATGCGCGTCGCCACGTCGGCCACCATCTGGCGGTCGTGGGTGATGAAGACGCAGGTGCCTTCATAGCGCTGCATGGCCTCGGTGAGGGAGCGGATCGACTCCAGATCGAGGTGGTTGGTGGGCTCGTCGAGCAGTAGCACGTTGGGCTTGAGCAACATCAGCCGGGCGAGCAGCAGGCGGACCGTCTCACCACCAGAGAGCACCTTCGTGGGCTTGAGGGGCTCCTCCTTGGTGAAGAGCAGGCGGCCGAAGAGGGAGCGCAGAGACTCCTTGTTCGTATCCTTGCTCCACTCCCAGAGCCAGTTCTCTGCGGAAGTGTCCGACTTCTCGATGAGCTCTTCGTGGTTCTGGGGCAGGTAGCCGTGGTTGGCCTCGTAGCCCCAGTCGATGCTGCCGTCGTCGGGCTTCACCTCGTCGAGCATCATGCGCATCATCGTGGTCTTGCCGATGCCGTTGGGGCCGATGAGGGCCACCTTGTCACCGCGGAAGATGTGGAACGTGAAGTCGTCGCAGATCCGGGCAGTCTCGAAGCGCTTGTCGATGTGCTCGATGCTGAGCACCTGCTTGCCGCTGGGGCGCTCGATCTCGAAGCGGATGAAGGGCCGCTGGATGTTCGAACGCTTGAGATCGGCGAGGGCTTTGCGCTCACGCTCGAGCTGCTTCTCGCGGCTCTTCACCTGGCTGGCCCGGGAGCCCGCTCGGAAGCGCTGCACGAACTCCTGCAGCTGCTGGATCTTCTGGCCCTTGGCCGAGTTGGCCATCTCGAGGGCCGAGCGGGCCTCGGCCTTGGCCTTCACCATGTCGTCGTAGTTGCCGGGGTAGACGATGATGGTCTCGTAATCGATGTCGGCGATCTTGGTGCACACCTCGTTGAGGAAGTGGCGATCGTGGCTGATGACCACCAGGGCGCCGGTGTAGTCCTGCAAGAAGCCCTCGAGCCAGCGGATGCTGCCCATGTCCAGGGCGTTGGTGGGCTCGTCGAGGAGCAGGCCTTCGGGCTGACCGAAGAGGGCCTGTGCCAGCAGCACGCGGACCTTGTCGCCACCCTGGAGCACGCTCATGGGCTTGAGATGCAGCTTCTCGGGGATCCCGAGGCCTTCGAGGAGATCGGCGATCTCCGACTCGGCGGTGTAGCCGTCTTCTTCGGCGATGGCCATCTCGAGCTCGGCGAGCTCCATGCCCTCGTCGTCGGTGAGATCGTCGCCCTTCTCCAGCAGCATCTCTTTCTTGCTGTTGGCCTGCCAGAGGCGATCATTGCCCATCATCACCACATCCTGGATGCGGTGCTCTTCGTAGGCGTAGTGATCCTGCCGCAGGATGCCGAGACGCTTCGGGCGGCTCACCCGGCCGGTGGTGGCTTCGATGTCACCACCGAGGATCTTCATGAAAGTGGACTTGCCACTGCCGTTGGGCCCAGTGAGGCCGTAGCGCTCGCCGGCGTTGAAGGTGACCTCGACATTCTCGAAGAGAACCTGAGGCCCGTAGGACATCGACAGCTCGGAGACGGTGATCATGGGTGCTCCTCTGAATGGCGCCGGGGAAGGGGGCGCTGAAGAAGGTGGCGGACCTTAGCAGAGGGGGCCTGCGCGCTCAAGGCGAGGGGCGGGGGGAGCAGCGATTGGGGCGTGTCGTCGGCGCCTCTGCGGCGACCGAGGCTGAAACCTGTGTCGCTTTTCTTGTGGAAATGGCGTGTTCCCGTCGATAACCAGACACTGGAACCATCACAAGAGAGCGGGCATGCGCGGCATCAAGTTCCTGTTAGATAACTCGATGTTCCTGATCATCGGTGCCGTCGGTGCCTTGATCTGGGCGAACGTGGACTACGAGGCCTATCACCACCTCGTACACCTCGACTTGTTCCACAATGGCTTCGTGGGCCACGCCCACGGCGACCACTACAGCATCACGCCGCATTACATCGTCAACGACATCTTGATGGCCCTCTTCTTCGGCATCGCCGGTAAAGAGGTTTGGGAGGCCACCCTGCCTGGTGGCCCCTTGAACAACCCCAAGCAGGCCGCAGCACCTCTCATCGCCACGATCGGAGGCATGGCCGGACCCGCGCTGGTCTTCGTGCTCGTGGCGGTCATGGCCGGTGAGTTCGACGCCCTGGGCAACGGCTGGGCCGTGCCCACCGCCACCGACATCGCCTTCAGCTATATGGTGGCCCGCATCGTCTTCGGTGGCGGTCACCCTGCGATTCCGTTCCTGTTGTTGCTCGCCATCGCCGACGACGCCCTCGGCCTCGTCATCCTCGCGGTCTTCTACACCTCGGGCGCTCAGCCCATCTGGTTGCTGCTGGTGCTCGCGGGCATCATCGTCGGTGTGGTCTTCCGTCGCATGAAGATCTCCAGCTTCTGGCCCTACCTGCTGATCCCCGGGATCTTGTCGTGGGTGGGCATGGCCAAGACCGGGGTGCACCCCGCCCTGGCTCTGGTGCCCATCATCCCCACCATGCCTCACGCGCACTCCGACTCCGGGTTGTTCAACTGGAAGGAGATGCACAAGACCGACACCCTCAACGCCTTCGAGCACTGGTGGAAGAACCCCGTGGAGATCATCCTGGGCTTCTTCGGTCTGTTCAACGCCGGGGTGCAGCTCGGGGCCATGGGCACCGCCACCACCGCCGTCGTCGCCGGCCTGTTCATCGGCAAGCCTCTGGGCATCTGGGTCATGGGCTACCTGGCCAAGCTCGGCGGGTTCAAGCTGCCGGTGGGCATGAACTACAAAGATCTGTTCGTCGTGGGTTGCGCAGCGGGCATCGGCTTCACCGTGGCGCTCTTCGTCGCCACAGTGGCCTTCAAGACCTCTCCAGGAGAGCAGGGGGCGGCGAAGATGGGCGCCTTGCTGAGCTTTGGCGCCGCCATCCTCACGGTCATCGCCGCAAAGGTGATGGGGGTGCAGAAGGTCGCCGGGAATCCACCAGGCCATGGCCACGGCGAACATCACTGAATGATCGGGTGACCGCTCAGTTCACCCTCAAAAACAAGATCCCCCACACCAGGGCCAGCAGGCCCACCACCCCCAACAACACCGGATCGATGGTCACCGCCCGCTCGAGGCGGGCGCGCCATCGTGCGTCGTCTCCCTCGAGATCAGCAGGTACGTCGGCGAGCATGGCTTTGGCGCGGCGGTAGTTGCCGTTGTTGAAGACCTCCACCGCCTCGGCGAGGGCCTGGTGTTGAGGTGGGCTGACCTCGGGCGCATCGTCGGCGCCTTTGCCCACAGCCTTCTTCGAAGGCGTCTTCTGGGCGGCCTTTTCGCTTGGGCCGGGCTTCTTCTTCGATTTTTTGGGGGCACTCATGGGGCGCACTTTAACCACCAAAGTGGGGATTGCCCAGAGCGCTGCCTGGGTCATCATCGACCCAGTGGAGGAAAGAGAAGATTTTGTGGTTAAGGGGATGATTGAGGGTGCCGAATCATTTCTCAGACGGGGACGTGACATAGCCCCCGCCGAGGCAGCCAGCGAAAATGGTGCGCACTCTCGCTCACCTGGATCGCTCCGTGAAAGGGGCCGCCCCGGCAAACGAAAAGGCAAACCGGCCGCGAGGTCGGGACGCAAAGCCACGGGTCTGAGAGGGGACGCTTCCCACCCCTCCCAGGCAGCCGGGCCACCGAAGGGTACCCCCGATCTCCGGGGCTCACACCATATCTGACCGGGGGGAGATTCGTCGCCTTCCCACGACGCCCCGGGCAGAGAATGTGCTTTTGTCATGAACCGTATCGCCGCACTCATCATCGCTCTGGGCTTGTGCATCAGTGGTCCCGCTGCCGCCGACAGTGACAGCTGGTTCACCCTCGGCGGAGGCGCCCACTACAGCTTCGTACAAGACCAGGTCTCCGAGAATCCCGAGGTGGGGCAGATGCACTATGGTCTGCTCACGCGGGCCAAGATTCTGAGGTTCGTGGGCCTCGAGGCCAGCTGGCAGCTCGATCACGAAGCCGGCAGTCAGGCCGATCGCATTTTGTCGCCGCGGTACCAGCTGGGTCTGATGCTCAACCTGGTGCCCACCAAGTACTTCACCCTCTTCGGGGTGTTGGGGACCGGAGCCCACGAGGCAGGCCACCTCATCAACCTCAACGGTGCGAGCACCAGCCTGTTCACCGGAGGCGGCCTCGAGGTCTACCTCGGCGATCACGTCGCTGTGGGTTTCGACCTGCGCTTTCGGCTGCCCGGGCCCTATCACCTGAAGGAAGAGGTGGTGGAGGAGCGCTCCAGCGAGCCCCTGGAAGAGGCACTCCAGTTCAACGTATGGCAGGCCAACATGATGGTGGCCTGGTATCTCTGAGGCAACGCCTCCAAGAAGGCCAGTGGGCCTTCACATCGAACGCGTAGAGCAGGGCCGCGTGACGACACCGATCCGACGATCTGGTCCCATGCACGCCCGCGACCTCGAAACAGGTCTCTCGCCGGCTCGGTGAGACCACCCCTGAGCTCACCTCCTCGGAGGTGGTCCGGTCCTGCTCTGCGCCACGCCCCGAGGTCACCCCCTCGGGGCGTGGTTTTTCCGTGCACAGAAGGGGCTGGCTCTCCAGATCGGGCAACGCCAGCCGTCGAATACACGCCTGCAAAAAAATCGCTGTTTTTTTGCCTTCCCACCTTTTCCCACCGAAGATGAGCACCTGCCACACGTGTGTCTGCAGTCTATTTCGATACAGGCCCACTCTTCTGAACAGATCACCGGACTTATCCACAGAGTTGTCCACAGGCACTTGTGGATAACTGTTTCACCCCAAGATATGCCCATCGCTGCTGGCCGAGGACTCAACATCTGGTGGGTCGCTCTATTGATGCGCCAACAGAGATTTGAACGTTGACTCAAACACATCGCGGCGTAGGATGACCCACGTGGAAAACCGTGGGAAAAAGTGGATCTGAGGTCCACAGAGTGAACAATGACCACCGGAGAGCAGCACGACGATCCCGCGCCATCGACCGAATCGGATGGCCCCATCGATCTCGAGGGGCAGCACGATCACGGGGTCGATGACAAAGGCCGGGTGAGCATCCCCGCGGCATTTCGGGGTGCCCTCGCGTTGAGCTCCGGCGACGAGGTGGTGATCACCCGTCACCTCAAAGATCGATGCTTGCGCATCTACACGGGCGAGGCCTGGACGCGTTTCAAGGTCCAGGTCGAAGCCGACCGCTCGCCGGTGGGCAACGTGCTGCGCCGAGTGGTGAAGGGCAGCGCCCGCACTGCACGCCTCGACCGCCTGGGTCGGGTGCTGTTGCCCGGTGCGTTGCGCCAGTACGCCCGCCTCGACGGTCGATGCTTCGTCGTCGGTCAGGGGCACTGCATGGAGGTCTGGGACGTCGACGTCTGGGCCGAGACCCACGATCCTGATCGGTATGCCGATCTCGATCTGAGTGATTACGACATGTGAGCGGGCTTGGAGCCCTCTCGAAGGTGGATCGATGTCAGCGGATCCCCGCCATCGCCCGGTACTGCTCGAGCCCCTCCTCGAGCTGGCCGACGCTCGACCTGGAGAGCGATGGGTGGATTGTACCCTGGGCCGGGGGGGTCACGCGGAGGGCCTCCTGGAGGCTGGGGTGCACCTGTGGGGCATCGATCAAGATCCCGAAGCCCGGGCGGAATCCTCTGCCCGCCTGGCGCGCTTCTCAGATCGTCTGCACGTGGTGGCAGGCAACTTCCGTACGGCGCTGCCCGATGTCCTCGCCGAGGGCCCTGTCGATGGCCTGATCGCAGATCTGGGCGTCTCGTCTCCACAGCTCGATGACGGCCACCGAGGGTTCTCGTTCACCCATAACGGTCCGGTGGACATGCGGATGGATCCCACCACGGGAGAGACGGCTCTCGAGCTGATTCGCCGGTTGAGTGAGAAAGAGCTCGCCAGTGTGCTGCGTCGCCTGGGTGAGGAGCCCTTCGCTGGCCCTGTGGCCCGCCGTATGAAGGCGTGGGCTGAGGGGGAAGGCCCGTACGAGACCCGTGGGCTCGCCACCGCGGTGACCGAGGGCATGCCCAGGAAAGTCGTGGCCCGGTCTCACAAGCATCCTGCGACCCGGACCTTCCAGGCCCTGCGCATCGCCGTGAACGACGAGCTCGGTGCCCTCGACGATCTGCTGGCGGCGCTGCCTGATCTGCTCAAGCCCGGCGGTCGAGCATTGATCATCAGCTTTCATTCTCTGGAAGATCGCCGGGTGAAGCGGGCCTTTGCGGCTCTCACCGGCCGAAACATCACCTCGCCTCGAGGCCGTCGGGGACTGCCCCCGCCGCCCAGCGACGCCCCTGAGGTGGGTTTCGCTGATCTCACCGCCAAACCGGTGAAGGCCCGAGGGGCAGAGCTCGAAGGCAACCCCCGAGCCCGGAGCGCTGTGCTCCGTGGTCTACGTCGGCTGTAGGGAGGGCACCATGAAGTTCGCAATTCTGGCGCTGCTGACCATGGGGGCCATCACCGGTCTGGTGATCCGCGGGGTGAACGATGCTCAGCAAGATGTGTTCACCAGCTACAAGCTCGCGCCGGTGACGGCGCAGCTCGAGGATCTGCAAGAGCAGCGCAGCCGCCTGAACATCGATCGCGAGTATGAGTTGGAGCCGGGGCGTCTGGCCCGAGCTGCGGCCGCCCGAGGCTTGGCGACGCCTCTGCCTCACGAGGTGATCCAGGTGCCCGTGGACCCCTTCGATACGGAGGAGGCGCCATGAGCCGACGGAATCGCAAGATCACCCACAAGTCCAGCCGACCGACGAGCCCTCGACACACGCCGCCCAAGGGCATGCGTTCACGGAACGCCCGGCGTCGAGGTGACTCGACCCGGTCTCATGCGGTGAAAGGGGTGAGGCTCGGTCGTATGTCGACGGTCTTCACCCTGCTCATGGTGGTGTATGCCGTGTTGATGGTGCGGGCCTGGATGCTCCAGGTGCACCGTCATGAACACTACGTGGACAAGGCCGATCGGCAGCACAAGCGTCTGGTGACCTTGAGGGCCCGGCGCGGACAGATCCGCGATCGCGGCGGGCAAGTGCTGGCCAACACTGCCAATGGGAAATCCGTGGGTGCCTTCCGGCAGGATCTCGGTGAGCAGGCGGAGGCTTCGGTACAGGCCCTGTCCGAGATCCTTCGACTGGATCGCCGCTCCATCCATCGCAAGCTCGTAGGCAACAAGAAGGGTTTCGTCTGGCTCAAGCGCCACGTCACGCCGGAGGAGGCCAAGGCGATCGAGGCTGCCAAATTGCCGGGGGTGGTGGTCGAGGTGGAGCCCCGACGTTTCTACCCGAAGGGCACCCTGGCGGGCCCGCTCCTGGGCTTCACCAACATCGACGGGCTGGGCAGTGGCGGCCTGGAGAAGACCTTCGATCGTTATCTGCAGGGTCAGGTCTACACCCTCGAAGCACTGAGAGATGCCAAAGGCCGGCGACTGCTCACCGACGGCTATCTCCCCGCGGAGAAGCTGCGTGGCCTCGACGTCGTGCTCACCATCGACAGCTACATCCAGCAGGTGGCCGAGGAAGCACTCACCACTCATGTGAAGAAGATGAGGGCCAAGGAGGGCCTAGTGGTGGTCCTCGATCCCGCCACCGGTGACATCCTGGCCATGGCCCAGACCCCAGAGTTCGATCCCAACCTGTATCGCCGCTCGAAGGCCGCTGATCGACGGATCCGCTCCGTTGTGAACGTGCTCGAGCCGGGATCCACCATCAAGCCCTTGCTCGTGGCGTCGGCCCTGGACGCACGGGTGGTGCGGCCCAACATGGTCTGGGACGGTATGAAGGGCCGGATGAAGCTCGGCCGCCGTACCATCAGGGATGCCCACGTCGAGGAATCGTTCACCACATACGAGGTGGTGCAGAAGTCGAGCAACATCGGGGCGGTTCAGATCGCCCAACGCCTCGGCAAGTCGGACTACCACGGCTACCTCAAGGCCTTTGGCTTTGGCGAGACCACCGGTGTGGAGCTCCCCGGCGAGGCCAGGGGCGTGCTCAACGATTTCCGCCGGTGGGGCACGACTCACCTGGCCACCCACGCCTATGGCTATGGCCTGAGCGTCACCCCGCTGCAGATGGCCACGGCCATGGCCACCCTGGCCAATGACGGGGTGCGCATGAAGCCCCGCCTCGTTCAGGCTGTCGTCGACGGCACCGGTGAGGTTGTCCGTGACTTCCCCCCGCGAGAGGTGCGCACAGTCATCAAGCCCAAAGCGGTGAAGCAGATCCGCGAGGCCCTGGTCATGGTGACCCAGCCGGGCGGTACGGGCACCCCCGCCCGGGTACCGGGCTATGTGGTGGCGGGTAAGACCGGCACCGCCCGCAAGCTGATCAACGGCAAGTACAGCAAAGATCACACGGTGGCGTCGTTCTCGGGCTTTGCGCCGGCTCAGAGCCCCAAAGTGGTCATCTACGTCATGGTGGACGAGCCCAAAGAGGCCAAGTCGGGGAGCAAGGCCGCAGCGCCGGTGTTCTCAGCCATCGCCAGCAAGGTGTTGCCCTACCTGGGCGTGCAACCCACGGAGCACTATGCCCACGAGAGCGCGCGGCAGGTTCAGGAGCCGATCCCCGAGCTGGATGCCCAGGCGACGCCCTGGTGGTTCACCAGCGACAAGATCGCCGGGGGAGCCACCCACGTGCGTACCCCCGATCTGCGGGGCATGTCGCTCAAGGAGCTGCTGTCGGCGGTGAAGCCCATCGGGCGTCATGTGGAGATCGAGGGCGCGGGCCTCGTGGTGGAGCAGAAGCCTCAAGCAGGGGCGCTGCTGGCCCCCGAGCAGACGCTCACCGTGGTGCTGGCCTTGCCGGGCGCGCGCACAGGGGAGGGGATGTAATGGCCACACCGATCTCCCTCAAAACGTTGGCAGCTCTGATCCCCGACGCCGTGATCACTGGTCCGCCAGCCATGATCACCGGTGTGACCCACGACAGCCGCAGGGTGCGCCCTGGAGATCTGTTCGTGGCGCTTCCTGGGGAGAAAGCCCACGGCATCACCTTCGCCGCTCAGGCTTTGCAACAGGGCGCTGCCGCTGTGGCCGTCGGCCCCGAGATTACGCTGCCGTCGCTCACTGTGCCGGTGATCACCCTCTCGGCGCCGCGCCGGCAGATGGGGCTGCTCGCGGCGGCAGTCCTCGGGCATCCGAGCCGGCAGATGCACATGGTGGGCATCACGGGAACCAACGGCAAGACTACGGTGACCCGCATCATGGGCGCCATGTGCGAGGTTGCAGGCATCACCGCGGGCCTCGTGGGCACCGTGGGCCATACCTTGATCACGCCCAACGGTCCCACCGCCCTCACGGCGAACGATCACACCACCCCCGAGTCGCCAGATCTCCAGCAGATGCTGGCGGAGATGGTCGATGGTGGTGCGGCGCTGTGTGCCATGGAGGTCAGCTCTGTGGGCCTCACGGAGCATCGCCTCGAGGCGGTGGACTTCAATGTGGCGGCCTTCTTGAACCTGACCCCAGATCATCTGGACTACCACGGCACCATGGCGGCCTACGGCGACGCCAAGGCGCAGCTGTTCCGGGATCACATGCGCGTCGGGGGTGTGGCCATCATCAACATGGCTGATCCCTTCGGGAGTCACCTCGCCAGTCAGGTCGAGCGGCAGCACGTGACCTGGCGGTATGGCGAGGGTCGCCGTGCAGATGTGCGCTACGAGGCCCTCGATCTGCACGCTGACGGCATCTCGGGCAACCTTGAGACCCCCGCAGGCCCACTCCTGGTGGAATCCCCCCTCATGGGGCAGTTCAACGCCCACAACCTGGCCATCGCTGCCGCCTCGGGCCTGGCCATCGGGCTGCCCGTCGAGGCCATCGAGCAGGGCATGTCTCAGGCGGTGGTCCCCGGTCGTATGGAGCGGGTACCTCACGATCTGGGCTTCACCGTGCTCGTGGATTACGCCCACAGCCCGGATGCCCTGAGTCGGGTCATCGAATCGGTGCGCTCCATCACCGAAGGCTACCTGTGGTGCATCTTCGGCTGTGGTGGGGATCGGGATCCCGGCAAGCGCCCGCTCATGGGTCGCGCCGCCGCCGACGCCGACGGCGTCGTCGTCACCAGCGACAACCCCCGCAGCGAAGATCCCCGGATCATCGCTGAGGCCGCCGCCATGGGGGCCGAGGATGCAGGGCGTTCGAGGGCTCCAAGGCCCCAGCCTGGTAAGACCTGGGTACAGCTTGATCGTCGTCAGGCCATCGCCGGTGTGCTTGCTGTGGCCCAGCCCGGAGACACGGTGATCATCGCGGGGAAGGGCCACGAGGCCTATCAGGAGATCTCCGGGGTGCGTCACCCCTTCGATGATGTGCAGGTGGCTGCCGAGATTCTGGCGAGCCTGACCCCCGATGACGGAGGGGGATCATGAGCCTGATCTCCACCGCCGACGTGTGTCGGCTCACTGGGGGGCATCTGCTGCACGGCGAGCATCGCCCATTGGGCGTGGTCTCCATCGACAGCCGTACGTTGAAGCCCGGCGAGGCGTTCTTGTGTCTGCGAGGGCCTCACTTCGACGGTCACGACTATGCAGAGGCGGCCCACGAAAAAGGCGCCGCGGTCATCATCGTCAACCGCAGCGGACTCGGTCGCGTGCCCCCGAGCGTGCGCCAGGGCCACGCGACGATCATCGCCGTGCCCCACACTGAGCGGGCACTGAGCCTCATGGCCAGCGCCACCCGGGCGCGGTTCCAGGGCCTGGTGGTGGGCATCACCGGCTCGAGTGGCAAGACCACCACCAAGGAGATGGTGTCGGCGGTGCTTCGGTCCCGGGATCCCGAAGGGGTGCTGGCCACCTACGGCAACCACAACAACCACCTCGGCGTGCCGCTCACATTGTTGCGCATCGAGGCGCACCACGAAGTGGCCGTGGTGGAGATGGGCACCAGCGCCCCTGGGGAGATCGGTAGGCTGGCCCAGCTGGCCCGCCCCGACATCTCGGTCATCACCGCCGTGGGGGCGGCCCACCTCGAAGAGCTGGGCTCCATCGCCGGGGTGGCCCGGGAGAAGGGGGCCATCTTCGATCAGGTGCACCCCGAGGGTCTCGCGGTGCTGGCCTCTGCTGCGCCGTACCCATGGCTCACGACGCGGTACCTGCGGGCAGCCCTGGTCACCGCCGGGCGGCGTCCCGGGGATCACATCCAAGTGCTGGCCCCTCGATATGGGGTGGCTCGACACGACACCCCCGCAGGCGCTCGATGCGAAATCAGGGTGGACGGCGAAGGCCGCATGCCCCTGAAGCTTCAGTTGCCGGGCCTGTACAACCTCGATAATGCCGCCCTGGCCATCGCCGTGGGTCGACATCTCGGCGTCAGCGTGCCCCAGGCGGTTCGGGCTCTGGCCACGGTGACGGCCCCCAAGCTGAGAGGGGAGATCCGCCCCCTCACCGGCGGAGGCCGAGTGCTGGTGGATTGCTACAACGCCAACCCACAGTCCATGGCTGCAGCCATCGCCGCCTTCGAGGCCATGACGCGGGGTGGCCCCCGCGTGCTGGTCCTCGGCGACATGCTCGAGCTGGGTCAGGGGGCGGAGCAGGCCCATCGGGAAGTGGGCGCAGCCGTGGCGGGTCTGCCAGGCGCACCCACGCTGCTCACCGTGGGGCCCCTCGGGGCTGAGATCGCCGCCGGCGCACGCACGGCGGGGATGAATTCGGTCCTCTCTGTCGTTGAGGTGGCAGAGGCCGCCGACATCTTGCGGACCAGGGTCCGCCCAGGAGACTCAGTGTTGCTCAAGGGATCCCGCGGCGTGGCCCTGGAAAAGGTGCTCCCTGCCCTCGAAGAGATCGACTCTGACGCGCGCCCCAGGCACGCACGGGAGACTCAGCGCCCATGATGCTCTGGTTGATGCTGCAGCTGCAGGAGTATTTCTCCCCGCTGCGGGTCTTCAAATACGTCAGCTTCCGGGTGATCGCCGCCATGCTCACGGCGCTGGCGATCAGCTTCATCTTGCATCCGTGGTTCATCCGTAGGTTGCAGTCCCGGCAGATCGGCCAGGTGGTCCGCAAAGACGGCCCTGAGAGCCATTTCAGCAAGGCTGGTACGCCCACCATGGGCGGCTCGCTGGTGTTGTTCTCCCTGGTGGTGCCCACCCTCATGTGGACCGATTTGTCCAACCTCTACGTGTGGGCCGCGCTCACTGTCACCGTGGCCTTCGGGGTGGTGGGCTTCGTCGACGACTACCTGAAGCTCAAGGAGAAGAACAGCAAGGGCCTTTCGGGACGTTTGAAGCTGCTGTTCCAGTTCACGGTCTCCGCTCTGGTGATGTGGGCGCTGTTCCGCGAAGAAGGGGGCTTCGATCGACATCTCTACATCCCCTTTGTGAGCCCCGAGCGGTTCTCGTGGGAGTTGCCCCTCTGGATGTTCATCCCCTTCGTGATGGTGGTGATCACCGGCACGTCGAATGCGGTGAACCTCACCGACGGGCTCGACGGCCTCGCCATCGGGCCGGTCATGGTGGCGGCCTTCACCTTCTTGATCCTGGCCTACGCCGCAGGGACCGAGCTGGTGGTGGAAGGCACGGTGCTCACTGGCGATGCTGCGGGTCAAACCGGGCTGGTGAAGCTGAACATCGCAGAATATTTGCGCTTGCCGTCGGTGAAGGGGGCCAACGAGCTGGCGGTGTTTGCCGCCGCCATCATCGGGGCCGGGGTGGGCTTCTTGTGGTTCAACACCTTCCCCGCTCAGGTCTTCATGGGCGACGTGGGCAGCCTTGCTCTCGGTGGGGCCATTGGCATGCTCGCCGTGCTCACCAAGAACGAGCTGCTCTCGGTGATCATCTGCGGTCTCTTCGTCGTCGAGGCCCTCTCGGTCATCGCCCAGACCACCTCGTACAAGCTCACGGGGAAGCGGGTGTTCCGCATGGCACCCATCCACCACCATTTCGAGAAGCTCGGGTGGCAGGAGCCCAAAATCGTGGTCCGCTTCTGGATCGTCTCCATCATGCTGGCCCTCGTGGGGCTGGCGAGCCTGAAGGTGCGCTGACGTGGCCGACACCGCCGATACGCTGGCCATGCCCAGCGTGCATGCCGATACGATGATCGCCGAGGGGGTTCCAGGCGACACCCTCTTTGGCGACGGCCTCACCCCGCAGGTGGCGCCGCCTCAGCATCGGTACGACCGTCTGTTGCTGGTGGGGGTTTTCGCCCTCATCGGCCTCGGTATGGTGATGGTGTACTCCGCCAGCTCGGTGACAGCCTTCATCAGCTCTGGCGACGGCGCGCGGTATCTCAACAAGCAGCTGATGTTCCTGGCCCCGGCCCTGTGCATGATGATGTTGGGGGCGTTGCTGCCCCACCATCACCTCAAGCGCCTCGCCCCGTGGATGCTCTGGGGTGGCATCGTCCTGCTGGCCCTCGTGCTCGTGCCCGGGGTGGGGGTGAGCGTCAAGGGGGCCCGCCGCTGGATCAACCTCGGCGTGGCCCGGTTCCAGCCTTCGGAGCTCATCAAGGTCGCCTTCGTGATCTATCTCGCGAGCTGGCTCTCGCGAAACCTCGACCGGCTGCACTCGTGGCGTCAGTCGTGGTTGCCCAACCTGGCCATCCTGGTGCTCATCGGCGGGCTGCTGGCCATGCAGCCCGACATCGGCTCTGGGGTGATCTGCGGCGGCATGCTGATGTTGATGTTGATCGTGGCCGGGGCACGCTGGCGCCATGTGCTGGCCATGGTGGGCCCCGCGGTGGCCTTCGCCGTCTGGGCGGTGCTCACCTTCCAGCACCTGCAGGATCGCCTGCAGGTGTTCCTCGATCCCGACAAGTACTACAAGACCACCGGGTACCAGATCAGCCAGGCCCTCACGGCCTTCGGCAGCGGCGGCTGGACCGGCGTGGGCCTCGGGGCGAGCAAGCAGAAGATGGCGTTCCTGCCCGACGCCCACACCGACTTCGTCTTCTCCATCCTCGGCGAGGAGCTGGGCTGGGTGGGGGCCTTCGGGGTGATCCTGCTCTTCGCCTTCGTGGTCTGGCGTGGGTGGGTCATCACCCAGCGGGCCACGACGGACTTCAGCCGCCTGCTGGCCTTTGGCCTCACGGCGATGTTGGGCTTTCAAGCAGCCACCAACATGGCCGTCGTCATGGCCCTCGTGCCCACGAAGGGCCTCACGTTGCCCTTCGTCAGCTACGGCGGCAGCTCGCTGTTGTTGACCTGTTGGATGGCGGGGATGTTGCTCAACATCTCCCGGCGACAGCCGCCTCCAGGGGTGGCCGTGGGGCAGGGGGGATGAACGTCATGACCCGCACCCGTACCTTGACGCTCGTGGGCGGCGGCACAGGGGGCCACGTGTACCCCGCGGTGGCCATCGCCGAGGCGTGGCTCGCCCGTGGCCCTGGCCACCGTGTCTCCTTCATCGGCAGCCCTGAAGGCCTCGAAGCGCGGGTGATCCCCGAGCTGGGCTACCCCTTCACCGCCGCGAAGGCGCGTCGGTTGAAGAACGCTGGCCTTGTGGAGCGGTCGCGCAGTCTGTTGACGATGCCTGGCGCCATCGCCCGTGGCCGACGACTGATCAAGAGCCACGCCCCCGACGTGGTCCTCGGTGTTGGGGGCTACGTCTCCGGCCCTGTGGTCCTCGCCGCTTCGCTCACGGGCTTGCCCGTGGCCGTGGCTGAGCAGAACGCGGTGCCGGGCCTCACCAACCGCATGCTCAGTCGATTCGCGAAGCGCATCTACACCGCCTTCCCCGAGGCCGAGTCCCGGCTACCAGCGGACAAGGTGCGGTGTCTGGGTAACCCGGTCCGCCGGGCCATCCTCGACGCCAGCGAGAGAACGCCGGAGCCGGAAGGTCGCCGGGTTCTGGTCATCGGAGGCAGCCAGGGGGCCCGTGCCCTCAACCGGGATCTGCCCCACGCCCTCGCCCGAGCCGGCGCTGAATTCCCCGATCTGCAGGTGACGCACCTTGCGGGTCCGGACAGGCGCGCTGAAGCCGCTGAGCAATATGCCGCCGCAGGGTTCGAGCGGGTGACGGTGCTCGAGTACCTCGACGATATGGCCTCGGCCTTTGCCCAGGCCGATCTGGTCGTGGCCCGAGCAGGCGCCACCACAGTGGCAGAGCTCGCCGTCATGGGCCGCCCCTCGTTGTTGGTGCCGTTCCCCCATGCCGCCGACGATCATCAGACCGCCAACGCCCAGTCTCTGGTGAGCGCGGGCGGCGCGGTGATGGTGCCCGAGCACACCTTCGAATCCGGCGCGCTGCTCGAACATCTGATGACCCTCCTGAGCGATCTCGAAGGGCTGCGGCGCATGGCCCGGAGCGCTCGAGCCCACGGGCGCCCGAAGGCCGCCGTGGACATCGCTGCCGATCTCGACGCCCTGGCCGCGCTGGCCACGGGCCAGCCTGCAAGGAGTGCCTCATGAACGCACCTGTAGTGGAAGGCCGATTCCGCGGTGAGCGGGTGGCCCTGGTCTGGGGTGGCCTCTCCAATGAGCGGCAGGTGAGCGACTGGACCGCCCAGGCCGTGGAGAAGGCCCTGGTGGAGCGGGGCTACGAGGTGGTGAAGATCGACGCCGGCCGCGATCTGGCCCAGCGGCTCGCCGAAGTGCAGCCCGCGGTGGTGTTTCTGGCATTGCACGGCACCTATGGCGAAGACGGCCGTATCCAAGGCCTGCTGGACTGGATGGGGCTGCCCTATACCGGCGACGGGCTGTTGGCGAGCGCCCTGGCCATGGACAAAGGCATCGCCAAGCGACTGATGCGCGACGCTGGTGTGTCGGTGCTCCCCGACGTGGTGTGGCGCAAAGATCGCCCGCAGAGTGATCGCCCCACGGTGGGCGCTCTGCCCTTTGATCTGCCTGTGGTGGTGAAGCCCATCGCCGACGGATCCAGCGTCGGGGTGTCCTTTGCCCAGACCGAGGCAGAGTTCGAGAAAGCGCTCGACGACTGTGAGGCGCATCCCGCAGTGCTGGTCGAGCCTCTCGTCCAGGGCACAGAGCTCTCGGTGGCGTGCCTCGGCAACAGGGCCCTCGGCGTGGTGGAGATCGCCCCCGAGCGCGTTTTCTACGACTACACCGCCAAATACCTCGGCGGGGGCACGGCCTATCACCTGCCACCGCGGGTGAGCGAAGAGGCGGCTCAGCAGGCCACGGCGCTGGGCTTCGAAGCGCACAGCGCCCTCGGTTGCTCCGGCTTGACCCGGACCGACATCATCCTCACCGCCGAGGGCATGGTGGTCCTCGAGGTGAACACGCTGCCGGGCATGACGCCGTCGAGCCTGGTGCCTAAGATCGCCAACGCCATCGGCCTCAGCTTCCCCGATCTCATCGAGGTGCTGCTCGACCGGGCTCAATATGCTCGGGAGCTGCAGGCGCCAGGAGGTGCATCGTGAAGAGACGCGCGCGATCCACCGCCCAGACGCGGAAGGCGGGCCAGAAGACGGCTCGCAAGACCCCGAAGAGCAAGGCCAACCGCCGACAGCCGACGGGTGAGTACGCCGCCGCGGCACCCACGGGGGTACACCGCGCCGTGGCCGACACCCTTATGACCACCATCGCCCCGGCCCTGGAGCCGGTGAAGGTCCTGGTCATCGAAGGTGTGGGCCCCATCAAGGCCATGGTGAAGCCTGCAGTGGCCCTGATCGTCCTCGCGCTGCTCGGTTGGGTGGGTTGGAGCTATGCCAAGACCTCGGCATACTTCAACCTGAGGCAGATCCAGGCAGAGGCCACACCTCACCTGTCAGTGGAGATGGCGCTGCAGCTGACCGGCCTCGAGCAGCCTGTGAACGCCTTCGTCTTCGATCCCGAAGAGGCCCGACAGCAACTGCTGGGGGATCCGTGGGTGGCTGAAGCCGAGGTCGAGGTCAAGCTGCCCAACACCGTGACCCTGCTGTGGGCAGAGCGGAAGCCCGTGGCGGTCATCTTCCAGGGCGGCGCGCTTCACCTGGTCGATCACCTGGGCACCCCCTTCGTACAGGCCACCGCCGAAGAGGCTGGGGACCTGCCCCTCATCAGCGGCATGACGGCAGATACCTACGAGACCTCCCCCGAGGAAGCCCGAGGGCGGATCCGCGCAGCGCTGCGCTTGTATCAGCGCTACATGGAGACCCCCCTCGCGGCATCGCACCCGCTGAGCAACGTGCACATCGGCATCGGGGATGATCTCGAGCTGATGCTCGGCCGCACCCGGGTGGCCCTGGGGAGCGGATCCTACGGAGAGAAGCTGTATCGACTGCAGGCGGTGTACGACACCCTCGACGAGCGCGGTATGGGCGCAGCGTACATTTTGATGGAGACCGACGGTGGCCGGGCCATCGTCAAGGAGATCCCCCTCACTGGGGATGGGGCCTGAGGGCCCAGGGTAAGATGAAGAACGACGCGATCATCGCGGGCCTCGACGTGGGCGCCCACAGCATCAAGTGTGTCGTCGCCGAGCTGAAGGCGGACGACACCGTGGAGATCCTGGGGACGGGGTGCCAGCCCTGCGCGGGCATCCGTGAGGGGCTGGTGCACGATCGGGATCTGCTCGCCCAGGCCATCCAGAAGACCGTCGACGAGGCGGGGCTCATGGCGGGCTGCGAGATTGGCAGCGTCTGGGTGGCGGTGAGCGGATCGCGGATGACCGGCCGCAAGAGCACGGGGCTGAGCCGCATCACCGGCGGGCGGGTGAACGCCCAGCATGTGGAACAGGCCCTCGATCTGGCTCAGGCGGTGAAGTTGCCCCCAGAGCACGCCATCATGCACGTCATTCCCCGGGGTTACTCCATTGACGAGGGCGGCTTCGTCGCCGCGCCCCACGGCATGCCCGGCGTGCGCCTCGAGGTCGACGCCCATCTGATCGTGGGCCACACCGCCCTCACCGCCGAGATCGAGGCCAGTTGCGCCCAGGCCGGTATCGCCGTGGAGGATTTCGTCTATGCCCCCCTCGCAGCGGCAGAGTTCCTGCTCAAGCCCGAGGATCGCGAGCTGGGGGTGGTGCTCCTGGACATCGGCGGCAGCACCACCCACGTGGCGGTCTTCAAAGAGGGCGGCCTGCTCCATACATCCAACATCCCCGTGGGCGGAGAGCACGTCACCTCCGACGTCAGAGATTGTCTGCACACCCCCACCGTCGAGGCCGAGCGCCTGAAGCGGGACTGGGGCTGCGCCATGACCAGCCTCATCGAGCCCCAGGCAGAGATCGAGATCCCTGGCGCCGGCGGCAGACGCCCTCGGGTGGTGAAGCAGGCCATGCTCTGCGAGATCATCGAGGCCCGCGTGGCGGAGATCCTGGCCATCGTCGCCGATGATCTCGCCTCGGGCGGCTTCGTCGACGGGCTGCCCGGTGGGGTGGTCCTCACTGGTGGTGGGGCTGATATGAAAGGCGTGGTGGAGCTCACAGAAGACGTGCTGGGCATGCAGACCAGCGCCGGCGCCCCCCACGCGATCACCGGCCTCGTGGATGTGGTGCGCAACCCGCGCTACGCCACTGGCAGCGGCCTGGTGAAGTGCGGCACGTTGACCACGCCCAAATGGGTGAACCCCCGACGGCAGATCCAGACCCCTTCGTGGTGGCAGAAGACCCGCCAAAACTTACGGAAACTCTGGGGTGGGGGTTATAGTGAATCACGATAGGTCAACGATCCTTAACAGGATTCCAAAAGAGGTTGAAAACGCCTTGAAAAGCGGGGTCGAGCGAGCTAGCGTCCAGCGTCATGTCGAGGCGTTGGTGGCACGTTTCGGCTCCAATAAACTGAACCGGGAACAGTCCTTCGAGAGAACACATGCGCAACACTGTGGGGGCCCTTGCTCAAGGGCGTTCAGGTGACAGTGCATTGCGTACACGTGTGCTCGGGGGTTTGGATCCTCACGCCCACACGCACGGCCTGCGGGCAGATGGGAAGAGGCACTAGATGAGCGGGATTTTCGAGTATGTCGCCCACTCGGGTGACGCGCGGCTCAAGGTGGTTGGCGTCGGTGGTGGCGGGGGGAACGCCGTCAACACGATGATCGACTCCGGACTCAAGGGCGTCGACTTCATCGTGGCCAACACCGATGGCCAGGCGTTGGAGTACAACTCTGCAGGCACCAAGCTGCAGATCGGCGCCACCTTCACCAAGGGTCTGGGTGCAGGGGCCAATCCCGAGATCGGCGCCAAGGCTGCCCTTGAGGACGAGGGGCTCATCGCTGAAGCGCTTCACGGCGCCGACATGGTCTTCGTCACCGCCGGCATGGGCGGCGGCACCGGCACCGGTGCTGCGCCGGTCATCGCTCGAGTGGCCCGAGAGCAGGGCGCCCTCACCGTGGGTGTGGTCACCAAGCCCTTCCTCTTCGAGGGCAAGGCTCGCCGTCGTCGTGCCAAGGCCGGCATCGAGGCTCTCTCTGCCGAGGTCGACACCCTCATCGTGATCCCCAACCAGCGCCTGCTGGCCATCACCGATGAGCAGACCACCATGCTCGACGCCTTCCGGCTCGCCGATCAGGTGCTCTACAACGCCGTGCAGGGCATCAGCGACTTGATCACCTACCACGGCATGGTGAACGTCGACTTCGCCGACGTGCGCACCATCATGTCGAACCGCGGCCTCGCCCTCATGGGCAGCGGTCAGGCCAGCGGCCCTCGCCGTGCCCTTGAGGCCGCTCAGGCGGCCATCTCGAGCCCTCTGCTCGACGAGATCAGCATCGAAGGCGCCACGGGCATCTTGATCAACTTCACCGGCGGGGTCGACATGGCCCTCTCGGAGATCCACGAGGCCTCGAGCCTCATCGAAGATGCGGCTCACGAGGATGTGAACCTCATCTTCGGTGCCGTGGTGGACGAGAGCATGACCGACGAGATCAAGATCACGGTCATCGCCACCGGCTTCGAAGAGCATCAGCCTGCTGACTTGTCATCCACGGGTGGCTCCAGCATGAACACCCGCACCCATGGTGGTCACCACCACGCGCCGTCGACCCATGACAGCGGTCGCAGCGCGCCGGTGCCCCCGATGGAGTCGCTCCCCCCTCAGGTGAGCGCCCCTGTGCAGCCTTCGATGACGCGCCACAGCGAGATGAGCCCCCAGCACCACGAGCCTCGGGGTCACGATCACAACGCCACCAGCCGCCCCACCACGCGGCCCTCCACCCGTGATCGCATCCGCAACACCACCCCGCCCCCTCGGGTGAACCAGGGGCCCTGGGATGAAGGCGACGTGCCCCCTCGGGTGAACGCCCGGGTGCGCAACACCCCCGTGCCCGGCAGCGATCTGTCGACGCCGGCCATCAAGCGCCAGAAGAACCAGTCTGGCCGCTCGGTGGGCGAGGCCCCCACGGGCTCCGGCTTCTGGACCGAAGAAGACGAAGACGTCGAGCTCAGCCGCGGCAACAACAAGGGCGGCAACAAGAGCTGGATGAAGAACCGCCGCGAAGACTGAACGCTGTCCGCCTCCCACGACCCTCCCTCGAGAACCCCATCAGATTGCCGCTTGACCTGAAGTGTACTTCAGGGGTGAATACCCCCTCCAAAGCACCGGTCCACCCCCAGCACTTGGGGGCGCACCCCGGATACCCTGGAGGATACATGAAGCGTTTGGGGTTCTCGTTGACCATCGTGGCACTCGCAGCCATGGCCATGACCACCTCTGCCCACGCGGGCCGCAAGAAGAAGAAGGCCAAGTCTGCGCCAGCGGAGATCGTGGTCAACAACACCTGTAAAGAGGCCGTCGAGCTGAGCGTCGCCGGTACGGCCATCAAGGTCGACGGTGGGGCCACCAGCGCCGCCGTGAGCGTCATGGCCAAGGCCGACGAGCCCGTGCAGGAGGTCAAGGTGAAGGACACCTTGCTCGCCCGCATGGTGGTCAAGGGCGAGCAGAAGTACACCATCAAGATCGCCAACTGCCAGGGCGGCAATGCCGACGTCTTCACCCAGTGGACCTCGGCCAAGGCTTCGGACTCACCGCACGCCATGGCTCAGGTGCGTTTCCGGGCTCGCGCGCGGAAGATCTTCGAGGTCATGGGGGGCCAGAAGGGCAGATTTAAGCCCCTCTCCGTCGCCGTGACCAAGTACCAGGATGCTCAGCCCGGGGAGTTCCCCTTCGGCGTGCGCATGCGCATGGCCCGCCGGGGTCCCATCGTGGCCAACGTGAAGAAGAACGTCGCCCTCGAGGCGGGGCGCAAGTACCTCATCGAGGTCGATGCCGTCGGTCGCGATCTGTTCTTCAGCGTTGAGGACGAGGGCCTGGTGGAGTAACGCGCCGAGGCGCGATCTTCACATACACACCTGCAGAGCGCTCCGAGATCGCCCGAGCGCTCACACCCTGAATCACATACTGATGTCGACCCGGCCCCGGTGTATCGGTGGCCGTTGATGTCTCCGCCGCCACCTCGGCGACGAGGTGTCCGTTGCGCAAAATGCGGACGTGCGTCGCCCGCTCAGGGGGCAGCCAGGTGATCTCCACCACCCCCTTGGCACCCACAAAGGCCAGGGGGGCCTCAGGGGCCTTGGGCACTGCCCCACGTTGAAGCGTTGTCGCTGGCCCCGCCTCACTCAGCAGGGGGCCACGTGACACGCGGCTCTGAACCACCACCGGGAGCGCGCCGGGCCAGGACACCCACTGCCCTGCCGGCCCCCTCCAGAGCGCAGAGCCGCTGCACGCCCCGTGATCGCTGCGGAACACGTGGGCCACGGCCTCTGTGCGGGCGTCTTCGCCCACAAGGGGCACTCGAATCTCTACGCCATCAGGGGTGGTGCGGAGCTGGACTGGGCCAGGGGAGGCAGGGGGAGGCGGCCCGGGCGGTCGAGGACGACCCGCCACGCCACAGGCGGTGAGGGCGGACATCAGCGCCAGGGCGGCCAGGGGTTTCACATCGTCACCGAGGGCCCTGGTCGTCGCCTCGGCGGGCCTGCAGGCGGGCCCGGGCCACGGCGAGTGCCGCTTGCACGCGGGCAGGGGCCGTACCCCCTTCGCTGGTGCGGGCGGCAACGCTGGCTTCTACGGTGACCGCAGTGAGGATGTCGGCCTCGAAGACCTCGGAGAAGCCCTTGAACTCTTCGAGGGAGAGGCTCTCCAGGGTGCGGTCTTCGACGATGCACCAGCGTACGAGGCGACCCACGACGTGGTGGGCATCTCTAAAGGGCATGTCGTGGTTGGCGAGGTAGTCGGCCACGTCGGTGGCGGTGACAAAGCCTGCGGCGCAGGCCGCCCGCATGCGATCTGCCCGCACCGTGGTGGCCGGGAGCATGCGGGCCATGGCCACAACGCAATCACGGGTGGTGTCCACACCGTCGAACAAGGCCTCTTTGTCTTCCTGGAGATCCTTGTTGTAGGCCAGAGGCAGCCCCTTGAGCACCGTGAGCAGCGCCATCAGATCGCCGATCACCCGGCCGCTCTTGCCGCGGCAGAGCTCGGGGATGTCGGGGTTCTTCTTCTGGGGCATGATGCTCGAGCCCGTGGCGAAGGCGTCGCCGAGCTCGACGAAGCCGAACTCCTGGCTCGACCAGATCACCAGCTCTTCCGAGAGGCGGGAGAGGTGGATCATGATCAGAGAGAGGGCGGAGAGACACTCCACGGCGAAGTCGCGATCAGCCACGGCATCGAGACTGTTGGCCATGGGCGCAGTAAAGCCCAGAGCCGCTGCCGTGGCCTGGCGATCGATGGGGAAGGGGGTGCCGGCGAGGGCGGCGCTGCCGAGGGGGCTGTACGCCGTGCGAGCGCGGCAGTCCACCAGCCGGCCTCGATCGCGCTCGAACATCTCCACATAGGCCAGCAGGTGGTGCCCCAGGAGCACGGGCTGAGCCCGCTGAAGGTGGGTGTACCCCGGCAAGATCGCCTCGCCGTCCCGCTCAGCCACCACGAGCAGGGCGTCGATGAGGCCGTCGAGCTCCGAGAGCAGGCTGTCGATGGCCTTCATCTGCCAGAGTCGCAGATCCGTGGCCACCTGATCGTTCCGGCTGCGGGCGGTGTGCAGGCGACCGCCGGCACCTCCGATGGCCTCCGTGAGGCGGCGCTCGATGTTCATGTGTACATCTTCGAGGGCCACGGACCACTCGAAGCGCTTGCCCTCGATGTCGCCGAGGACCTCAGCGAGGCCGGCGTCGATGGCGGCGGCGTCTTCCGCCGACAAGATGCCCTGAGCGGCGAGCATCTGGGCGTGGGCTCTCGAGCCGGCGATGTCTTCGGCGAAGAGGCGCTGGTCGAAGGCCACCGAGGCGTTCAGGCGCTCGACGAAGGCGTCGGTGGGCTCGTCGAAGCGACCCCCCCAGGGCTTTTTCTGATCGTCACTCATGGGCTCACGTCGGGGTGTGGGCGGTGAGGTGCGTTCTGAGCTGTAGCTGCTGAGCGCTCTGCATTGTGCAGAGTACACAACTGTGTCCGAAACCGAGAGCCGGTTTCGGGTGCTCTAGAACTCGATGCCCAGGTTCATCTGGATGGTCTGTGCTGCAGAGGGCTCTGCGAGCACGTTGGCGTCGCTCGCGGGCACGCCGCGGAGCAGATCTTGCGGATCGAGCAGGTCGAAGCCACTGAAGGGGAACATCAGGCCGTAGGCGAGGGACCACCGGAAGCGGTCCACCTCGGTGATGTAGAACTCGAGGTCGAACTCGAGGCCCAGGGGGCGGCTCTGACCTGGGGTGGCGTCAGGGTCGAGGGCGAAGGCGTACATCGCCCCGAGGCTGAAGCCCCAGAACTCCTTGAGCTCGGGCTCGTAGACGAAGTCGTACTGCAGGTAGGGCTTGAAGTACGCGGCGTTGGTCACCGAGCCGATGATCTCCCGGAACAGGATCAGGTCGACGATGTAGTCACGATCGAACAAGAAGGCGTTCATGCTGTCGTCGCGCAGATCGTTCACGTCGACGCTGGCGTCGTCGAGCACCCCGAAGCCGATGGGGCGATCGTCACCGGAGGCCGCGCCGTGGCGGATGCCCCACTGGAACTTCTTGATGCGGTGATCGAACTCGAGGGCGTAACCCCACTGCTGGATGTTGCGCTCTCGGGGCTGCACCACCTGATCGGAGGGGCAGTCGTCGATGTTGGCAGTGTCGATGGTGTTGTCGAGGCACTCCTGGCGATCGCGACGGAGCAACACCTCGTTGGGGTACTCGGTGATCTGACCCAGGTTCAGGGCCCCTTCGAACTCGAGGCGGTAGCTCACCCCGGGCTTGGGGTTGTACTGGTACTTGAGCCAGACGTCGGGGGTGTACATGAAGGCCTTGACGTCACGCAGGGTGTTCTGGCCCTCGTCGGGGTTGCTCAGCTCGCTGGTGAGGCCCTGGCGGCGGATGATGTTGAGCACACCCCAGTCGAAGGTGCTCTTGCGCTCCACGTTGAGGGCCCGGTTGCGCACCTCTTTCTCGCTGCGGCTCAGGGGCTTGTTGAACAGCGCCACCGTCCACTGGAAGGCGTCGTCCCGGTTGTCGAGGTCGAAGGGCTGGCCCTGCTGCTGGTTGTCGTAGTTGTCCAGCCCCGAGAACGAGGTGGCGCCCTCGGCAGGGAAGTCCCACGACAGCGACAGGTAGGTGTCGAACAGGTTGGCCACCGCCATGATGGTGTCGACGTTGTCGCCGTAGTTGCAGTCGAGGCAGTACCCGTTGTTCCACATCATGCCCAGACCCCAGTGCCTCGGGGTACGGCCCACGAGCACGGTGCCCAGGGGGTTCACCCACTCGCCCCAGAGCTGCTTCACCTGCACGTCGTCCCGGCCGTCGTACTCGCGATCGATGGGGCGCTGGTTGTCGCTGGTGAACTCGATGGGGGCGTCGGCCCGCAGCGGGCGCCCGTAGCGGGTGCCGCCATCGGGGGTGCTGCCGAGGACCAGGTTGTCCATGATGTCGATGACGGTGTTGATGCGCAGCGTCTTCGACACGTGGATGGTGGGCATGTACCGCAGGCGCATGTTGGCCCCGGCCTGGCTGTTGGCCCCCTGGTTGTAGCTCGCCTCTTCGTCACCGGGCTGGCCATTGGTCTGGTCGGCCTCTTCGGTGAGGGGGGGCGGCACCGGGGAGCTCGACAGGCTGAGATCGCGCCGGTAGGTGCCCAGATCGAAGTTGTGGAACAGATCGGCTCGGACTCGCAGGTAGCCGTGGTGCTCGATCCAGGGGTAGCTCACCTCAGCGTCGGGGCTGGTGGCGGCGTTCCAGTCGGGTTGCATCTGCACGTCGGGCCCGCCGAAGGCCGGCGTGGGCTCGATGCCGTCGATGGCTCCCCAGGGAGAAGAGGGCGCCTTCGCAGGCGTCTTCGCACCTGCTTTTGCCTTCTTCTGGTTCGCACCGGGGGTGGTGGTCTTCTTGAGATTCGGGCCCTCGGAAGAGGTCTTCGAGTCGCCTTTGTCGGCGCTCCCCGAGGCGGCGCTCTCGTCCGCAGGATCTTCGTCAGGCTCCGGGCCCGCTTGGGCCAGGGCGCTCTCGGCGATCAGCATCTGACCACAGAGCACAGTCATGCCAGCCCACACAGCAGCTCGAAACAAGGGGGTCCTCCATGAGGTGGGGCGCCGCTGACGCCAGGACCGGAGGCGATTAACACGGGCCACCGGTGACGTCAATCGTCAGCACCACTCTGAGAGCTGCGCGCTGACGGTGAAATGGAGGTCAGACGCCGTACATGGCTCGGCATTCTGACGATTTGGGCCTCAGAACAAGCCCTTGAAGGCTTTCTTGGCTTCGTCCTCGGCCTTCTTCTTCGCTTTGTTCGCCGCGTCTCGGGCCTTCTTCTCTGCCTTCTTTTTGGCCTCGTCGGCTTTCTTCTTGGCCTTGTTGGCGATCTCCCGGGCCTTCTTCTCCGCCTCGGCGGCCTTTTCCCGGGCGAGGGCCTCGGCCTTCTTCGCCACCTCCAGGGCCTTCTCGGCGCCGAGGGCCTTGGCCACCTGAGGGGCCAGCGCCGCAGCGAGGGCTGCACCCTCGATGCCGGAGATCTTGGGCTTGGTGAGGGTGCCGCCGATGCTCAGGGCCACAGGGAGAGCCTTGTCGATCTTGAGCCGGCCCCCCGTGACCGAGGCCAGGGTCTTCGGAGAGAGCATCAGCTCCCCCTTGAGGTCGAGGCTCTTATCGAGGCCGATGCCGCCGTTGAGCTTGAGCGGGCCCTCTTTGGTGTCGAGGGTGAGCAGCTCGGCGAGCATCATCTTGCCCTTGTTGAGGTTGAACCGGGTGTTCACCTTGCCCAGGCGGGTGCCGTCCCGACCCGCGGGCACGGGGATGATGTCACCGAAGCGCTTGTTGAGGGGTTTGAAGATGGCCTGCTCGAGATCGAGGGTCTTGAGCACCCCATCGGCGAGGTCGAGGGTGAGCGAGCCTGTGAGGGTCTCTTTGAGATCCTTCCACTCGGCGCCCCGGCCCTTGATGGTGAGCTCGGTGCTGATGCGACCCACGAGGGTGCCCGGCAGGTTCATCTGCTCCGAGAGCAGCTTCTGAGCGCTCACCCGCTTCATGGCCACCCGTGTCTCGAAGCTGGGTACTGGATCAGCGATGTTGGCCTTGGTGGGGGTGAGGTCGAACTCGCCGTCGTAGGCGTTGAACTTCAATCGCTTGAAGTTGAGCACCCCATTCTTGAGCGTGAGCTGACCCACCATCTTCTTGAAGGGGAACCCGCCGGCGCGGCCCTTGGCGATGTTGATGGTGCCCACCCCGTCGATGCGCTTGAGCACAGGGTTCGGGGGGCCAGATTCGGGCTCTTCGGCCTCTTCGTCGCCACCCTCGGGCAGCAACGCGTCGAGATCGAGGTTGGGCGACGACAACACGAACTGGATCTTCGGCGCGTCGAGGTTCTTGACGCTGGCCTGACCCTTGAGGGTGCTGCCTTTCTGGGCAAAGTAGAGGTTCTTGAGGCTCGCCTCCACCGTGGCCGGGTTCGCGGGGTTGCCCTTGAAGGTGGCGTCGACGCCGAGGGTGGCCGAGGCGAAGGGCGACTCCTTGAGGCTGGGCACCATCTTGGCCACCTCGGCGAGGGTGAACCGGGCGAGACTGGCTTTGACGTTCATGGGGCCGCCGCCGGTGCTGATGCGGCCGGAGCTGCTGAGATCGAGGGGCCCGAACCGCACCTTGCCCTTGCTGAGGTCGATGGCGGTCTTGCCGATGGCGGCGCTGAGGTCGAGGGTCATGGGCACCCCCGCCTGCTTGCGCAGCGCGTCACCGGCCACGACTGCGAGGTTGCTGAGATCACCGACGGCGGTGATGGCCATGGCCCCGGGCTTGCCCTTGGCAGTGAGGTCGATCTCCCCGCTGCCCTTGAGCGTGGCCCCAGGCACGTCGAGATCGGCGTTGTACACCCCCAGCTTCACCTCGGCGTCGAGGCGACCACCGGCGCGCTTGATGGCGATGTCGATGCCGCCCTGGCCGGCCAGCTGCACATCTGGGGGGATCGCCTGGGCCACTGCCGGCGACAGCCGCGCCGGGCCGGTGATGTTGAACCGTCCGGTGCCACCTTTGATGTCGATGGCGGGGTTGACGAAGTTCTTGATCGACCCCGAGAGGGCCAGATCGATGCCGCCGGCGGTGAGGTGCAGCTGCTTCAAGAACAGGCTGTCGCTGCCGAGAGTGGCTTCGATCAGGGTGTGCAGGGCCACGCCCTTGGGCTTGTTGAAGCTGCCGGGCACGATGATGGTGGCCTTGTCGAGATCGACGTTGAGATCGATCTGCTGCGCTTCGGCGTTGCCGTCTGCGTTCATGGCGACGACGAAGGGCCCGTCGAGGCGGCCGCCAGGGCCCAGGGCAGGCATCAACGGCCCGAGCAGGGCCTTGAGCCGGCCGAAGTGCAGCTTGCTCGAGGTGATCTTGAGCCCCTTGAACTGCGGGTGGATCCCGTTGAGCCCGGTGACGCTGCCGGTGCTGTGCAGGGTCATGTCGTCGAGGGCGATGTCGAAGCCGTCGATGTCGAGGGCGCCCTCGGCGGGGGTGAAGTCGAGGTGGGGGGTGAGCTTGAAGTCGAAGGGCTTGCCCCCAGGCAGCGCGATGGGGGCCAGGGCGAAGGTGCCGTGGGCCTTGATGGTGCCTCCGGCAGCGAGGGGATCGTCGATGCGCAGATCGGCGTTGAGCTTCGCTTGCTCCAGCTTCACCGGTGCGTCTTTGCCCAGGTAGGGGGTCAACGCGGCGAGATCGACCTGCTCGGCCTTGAGGCTGATCCACTCCACGGGCATGGGCACCTCACCCTCGATGGGCACGGGGCCCAGCTTCACCCGGAAGTCGAAGTTCTGCTTCTCGGTGAGCACCGCCGCCTGCAGCTTCACCTCGAAGGGGTCTTTGAGCTGTACGTCGGTCAGCTCGAAGAGCAGATCGTTGATGTAGGTCTCTGCTGGGGCGCCGCCGGTGCCTTTGTCCACCATGTGCAGGCGGCTGTTCTGGATGGCGATGCGGTCGAGCTTCGCCTGCTTGATCATCTCCACCACCTCGGGGTCGAGGGGGGCCGGGGCCTCTTCTGGGGGTGGTCCATCGGTGAGCCGGGTGATGACGTCCTCGTAGCTGAGGCTGCCGTCGGCTTCGCGGACGAGGTTGGCCTCGAGGCCGTCGATGACCAGGGCCTTGATCTGCACGTCGCTGCCGAAAGACGTGAGGGCAGCCCACCAGTCTGCCTCGAACTTGATGTGGGCGATCTTCATGAGCGGCAGCTCGTCGCCTTCACGGCCGGCGACGCTGATGGCGGTGATGTCGGCGCCGAGATCGGGCCACAGCGTGGTCTTGATCTCGCCGATCTGCACCTTGCGGCCGAGCAGCTTCTCGATCTCGGGGATGTACTTGTCTTTTTGAGCGTTGAGCTCTTCGTCGAGATCGAAGAAGAGGCTCACTCCGATGATGAGCACGACGAGCAGGGCAAATATCGCCAGCAGGGTTCGACTGGCGATCTTCCAAATCTTGCGCAACACCGGGGCACCTCGAAGCAAAACGTGAGACCGCGGATGTTAATCGCTTCACGCCAGCCTTTAAATCCTCAAATCCGGGTGACACTTCCCAAAAGGATCTTCGTCCCTCATGGGAGTTGCTCCATGGTCACACTCCAGCTGTGACGGGTGTCTGCGTTGCGCAGCATGCGCCCTGCTGCGATTCGCAGTCCTCGACGCTCGACGGTGCGTGAGCCGGGCTTCCCGGAGGCAGGCTCACTTGTTCTCGCTCCTGCGTAAAGAGCTTCTTCTGTATCCTGTTGCCCATGCCTGCTGGGATTCGATCTACCGCGAACCTGCAGGCCTCTGAGCCCCGGCGCTCGGCGAAAGCCCCAACAGCGCCGGAATCAGCGCAAAGTCACACCAGAACTGACTTTTTACGCAGGGGAGCGAGCAAGAAGGGCGAAGCCCTGAGCGACCCTGCCTACCTGGGAAGGTGCCTGCCTCAGCAGGTGCCTGTACGTGTACGCGACCGACGAGGCTGTCCGCAGGACTGCCGAAGGCCGGTTGCCTACGCAGGCGGAGCGCAGCGACGACTGCCTACAAAGGCCCAGCCATAACGCCCATCACAGCCCAAGTCGACTCTCTAACCGCCTTCTCTAGAGAATCCGTATCTCAGCGTTCCCGTCGAGCAGCCGCTTCACCGCATGTTGCAAATCGTCAGTGGGGCTCACCTTGAAGCCCGGCAGCTCGATGTGCACGTCGCATTGATCTTCAGTGATCAACCGTAAACTCGGCGGTACCCGGCCGTGGTGCTCTTCCTTGAGCAGTAGCGCCCGCAGCTTCTCCAGGCGGGCGCGGTCCACCGAGGCCGTGGGGATGGCGATCTCGAGGCCTCGGGCCTTGAGCGCTCGGACCTCGAGCAGGGTCATCACCGCGGGCGGGGCGTCCGAATCGACGGGCTGACCGCGGCGGGGCTTGTTGCCGATGCGCAGAGAGACCTCGACCCGACCGTCTTCGTGTTCTACCCGAAGGCGGCCTTGCACCAGGAGCGGCTCGTCGCTCGAGAGCAGGTGCTCGAAGCGATCGAGGTCGTCTCCCATGCAGATGGCTTCCACCACCCCGGTCTGGTCTTCGAAGGTGAGGATGCCCATACGGCCGTTGCCGCTCTTGAAGGGCCGCACCCGCAGGGCGGTGACCACGCCGGCGAGGCTGATCTGGGAGAAGTTGTCCATGCGCTTTAGCTGCTCGACCCTGGCTACGCCGTAGCGGCCGATCTCGTCGGCGAAGCGGTCGAGGGGGTGCCCGGAGACGTAGAAACCCAGAGATGACTTCTCGTTGGCCAGGAGCACCTTCTCCGACCACTCCTCCACGGCGAGGATGTCTGCAGGCAGCTCGTCCACGCTGCCCCCTGTGGGGCTCGACAACATCGAGAACATGTCGCCCTGGCCGCTGGCTTTGTCGCGCTGCGCCTGGTGAGCCCGCTCGATGCGGACCTCCATGGCGGCGATGAGCCGGGCCCGGGGGGCGTTGAAGCAGTCGAGGGCCCCGGCCTTGATCAGAGCCTCGAGGGTCTTCTTGTTCACGCGCTTGAGGTCGACCCGCTCACAGAAGTCGCGGTAGCTCACAAAGGGGCCGTCGGCGTTGCGGGCCTTGATGATGGCGTCCACCGCGGTGCCGCCCACGCCTTTGACCCCGCCGAGGCCGAAGCGGATCTTGCCTTCGACCACGTCAAAGTCGTCCTGAGACTCGTTGACGCAGGGGGGCAACACCTCGATGCCGGCGTCGCGGGCGCTGCGGATCTCCCGGGTGACCTTGTCGGTACTCTCTTTGTCGTTGGTGAGCAGGGCCGCCATGAACTGGGGCCGGTGGTGCACCTTCAGATAGGCCGTGTGATAGGTGAGCAGGGCGTAGGCCGCGGAGTGGCTCTTGTTGAAGCCGTAGGCCGCGAAGCCCGCCATCAGGTCGAAGATGCCTGCGGAGATCTCCTCGGGGATGTCCTTCTCTTTGGCGCCGTTGATGAAGACCACGCGCTGGGCCGCCATGACGTCGAGCTTCTTCTTGCCCATGGCGCGGCGGAGCAGGTCGGCGCCGCCAAGGCTGAAGCCCGCCATCTCCCGGGCGATCTGCATCACCTGCTCCTGATACACGATGACCCCGTTGGTCTCGTTCAGGATGCTCTCGAGCACCGGGTGGGCGTACGTGATCTCCTGGCGCCCGTGCTTGCGCTCGATGAAGTCGTCGAGCATGCCGGTCTGGATCGGCCCCGGACGGTAGAGGGCCACGGCGGCGACGATGTCTTCGAACTTGTCGGGCTTGAGCTTCTTCAGCAGCTCCATGAAGCCCGAAGACTCGAGCTGGAACACGCCGTCGGTCTCGCCCTTGCCCATCAGCACGTAGACGCCGGGATCGCTCAGGCCCACTGCGTTGAGATCGAGGGGATCGTCGGGTCGGTCCCGGTTCACCATGCGCAGGGCGTCGTCGATGACCGTGAGAGTCTTGAGGCCCAGGAAGTCGAACTTCACCAGGCCCGCCTCTTCGACCTCGTCTTTGGCGAACTGGGTGACGATCTCGTCGTTGGCCCCTCGGAAAACCGGGCAGTAGTCCCACAGTGGCTTGTCGCCGATCACGATGCCCGCGGCGTGCATGCCCGCCTGACGGTGCAGGCCCTCGAGGCTGAGGGCGATGTCCATCAGATCTTTGATGTTCTGGTCTTCATCGTAGAGCGCCTTGAGGCGGGGCTCTTGATCGATGGCCTCTTGTAGGGTGATGCCCAGCACGTCGGGCACCATCTTCGAGAGCCGGTCGGTCTCGCCGTAGGACATGCCCAGGGCCCGGCCCACGTCTTTGATCACCCCGCGGGCCTTCAAGCTGCCGTAGGTGGCGATCTGCCCCACGTTGTTGTGGCCGTACTTCTCGGTGACGTACTGGATCACCTCGCCGCGGCGGTTCATGCAGAAGTCGATGTCGAAGTCGGGCATCGACACGCGCTCTGGGTTCAGGAATCGCTCGAACAGCAGGCCATAAGGGATGGGGTCGATGTCGGTGATGCGCAGGGCGTAGGCCACCAGCGAGCCGGCGCCCGAGCCACGACCCGGGCCCACGGGGATGTCGTGGTCTTTGGCCCAGTTGATGAAGTCCTGCACGATGAGGAAGTACCCCGGGAACCCCATCTGGATGATGATCTTGAGCTCGATGTCGAGGCGGTCCTGGTAGGCGGCCTTGTCGACCTCTTTGCCCACGGCGGCGAACTCTGCGTAGCGCTCTTCGAGGCCGGTCTGGCTGCAGTGCACGAGCCACGAGTCGGTGTCGTGGCCATCGGGCACGGGGTAGGCAGGCAGGTAGACGTTGCCGAGGTCGAGCTCGACATCGATCATGTCGGCGAGCTCGACGGTGCGCTCCAGGGCGTCGGGGTAGTCGGCGCCGAGCTGGTCCCACATGACCTCGGGGGGCTTGAGCCACAACTCGTCGGTGCTCTGCCGAATGCGGCCGACCTCGGAGACCGGGCGCCCCATCTGGATGGCGATGAGCACCTCGTGGGCCCGAGCTTCGCTCTTGTCGAGGTAGTGCACATTGTTGGTGGCGCACAGAGGGATGTCGAGCTGTTTGCCGATCTGGCGATAGGCGGCGTTGACTTTGTCCTGGTCCGGGAGCCCGGTGTGCTGCACCTCGAGGTGGAACATACCAGGCTCGAAGGCGTCGCGATATCGGGTGGCCAGCTCGATGGCCTGGTCGTCTTCGCCCTTGAGCACCGCCTGGGCGATCTGGTTACCGAGGCAGCCGCTCAGGCCGATGAGGCCTTCTTTGTACTGGGCGATGAGGTCGAGATCGATGCGGGGCACCACGTGCATGCCGTCGAGCCACGAGATGCTGCTCAACCGCACCAGGTTCATGTAGCCCTGGTGGTTCTTGGCGATGAGCACGATGTGATGGCGCTTGCGGCTGCTGCGATCAGTGTGACCCTCGGCGGCGATGTAGAGCTCGCTGCCGATGATGGGCTTGATGCCGGCCTTCTTGGCTTTCTTGAAGAAGTCCACGGCCCCGAACATGTTGCCATGATCGGTCATGGCCACGGCCTTCATGCCCGCAGCCTCCACCCGAGGCATCAGCTTCTTCATGCGGATGGCGCCGTCGAGCAGGCTGTACTGAGTGTGCAGGTGAAGGTGGACGAAGTCTCTCATGGGCAACGTTTCTCGAGAGCGGGTGACGCGCTCTCGGGGCTGAACGGGTGTTCCTCAACATGTAACTGTGAGCGGCCTCACCGTCAATGGTGGCGCTGGCGCGGTGATGACTGGATCACCGCGGGGCTGTCAATGGGGAGGGGAAGTGCGGAAGGAGAGGGCCGTGCGCTCAGTCTTCGATGGGGGCGTCGGACTCGTTGACCCGCTCGCGCAGCTCTTTGCCGGTCTTGAAGAAGGGGGCCTTCTTCGCCCGGACGAAGACCTCTTCGCCGGTCTTGGGGTTGCGCCCCTTGTAGGCGTTGTAGTGCCGGACCTCGAACGAGCCGAAGCCGCGGATCTCGACACGATCGCCCTCTTTGAGGGCATCGGTCATGGCGTCGAAGATGGTGTTGACCACCGTCTCGGCCTTCTTGAGGTTGAAGCCCTCTCGCTGAGCGACGATGTCGATCAGTTCACCTTTGGTCATCGACTCAATGCCCTCGTCTGTGTGTCACCGGGTGGGTGACGCTCCCATCCCCCCCTCGTTTTGAGGTGGGGGCAAAAAACGCGAATGTTGAAACAATCAGACTGGTTAGCAGGAACAATGGGCGCTGGCAACAGCCTTGTTGTCTTCGCCTGGTGTTTCAGCCCAGGCGTCGCCGCCGCGGGCTCAGGCGTTCGGTCCAGGCCGCCGCCTGCCATGCGCTGAGGCACACCCCTTCGAAGCCGAGACCCGGCAGCAGCCAGCCACCTGCCCGGAGCAGGTTGCGCAGACCTGTGCGCATGGGGGCGGCGAAGAGGTTGAGAGGGTCGATGGCCTCGCCCATCCGAGGCGCCACTGGGCGATAGATCGGCGGCTCCTGGTCGAGGGCGATGGCGGGATCGATGGCGGCGGCGTCCAGGGTGGCCTCTGGAGGTCCGGCGATCTCGAGGTGATCTTGCCGTTGATGCACCAGATACAGGGGGCTGTCGTCACTGGCAGACCAGGCCATCAGAGGTCCGGCCGGGTGAGCAGAATCGATCTCTCGTCGACCTGTGTGCACAGCCTCGATCCAACTGGGTGCAAAGAGCGGCGCGCCACGCCACAGCGTGCTCAGGGTGGTGTCATCATCGGTGAAGATCACGGTGTCGGCGCTGTATTGGGCGCCCTCTGTGGTGACGACCCCCTCGGCGCGGCGCCCCGCCTTGTCGACGAGGAGTCCGCTGACGCGCTTCTCGGGGTTGAAGGCGCCACCACTGGACTCGAGCTTTCGGGCGAGCAAGGCGTCGAAGCCATCTCGGGCCCAGGGTGCCGTCTCCGGCGCTGGGGCCACCTGCGCGATGCCGTGGCCCAAATGCCACAGTGCCCGGGCGCCACCGGCAGTGATCGGGCCATCGCCGGTATCCTGAGGGCGCCCGGCAACGATGAGGAGCGTCGTGAGCAGGCGCTGGAGTTCAGGGTGCTCAGTCCACTGAGGGGGCTGATCGAGCAGCTGACCGGTGGCTTGCTGGCCCAGGGCCTTGCGCCAGGCCCGCCGGGCGTTGAACGACTCTGGTGGCAGCTCAACGTCTCCGGTGAGCAGCGGATCAAGGCCCTGACCGTATCCTTCGATCCGATCGAGGATCGCGTGCACGGCAGAGGTGTCTTCTGGCCACCATGCGGCGAGCTGAGCCCGTCGATCTGCTGTATCTACGGGCAAGGTGCCTCGACGTGTGCCGAGGCTGAGGGTGAGGGGCTGCAGCGTCTCGAGCTGGGTCTTGAGGCCGTGGATCAGCCCCAATTCGTCGAGGGTGCGCCGGACGATGGCCGAGCGGGTATGGCCGAAGATGCACGGCGGCAGCGTGCTCGGGCGCTTGCCCACGGGGAACATGAGCCTGACCCTCAGCCGACGCCGGGCGAGGAGGGTGGCGCAGACGAGGCCAGCCCGGCCTCGGCCGATGACCACGACATCATAGTGCTCGGTGAAGCCCATGCCTCATCCCTCTGTGGACCTGGGACAGCCAGATCACGTGCGCCGCGTGGGAGCCGAACGCTACGGAAGTCTCCTGTTCAAAGCCAGCGGAATCGCCGAGCAATCGGCTTGCACAACGCCCGACGTCTCATCTCGCATCGGAGAGGGGCGGACTCTCTGGCCCATCGCAGGGCGATTGCCTATAGTGCGCCGCCATGATTGTGGACGCGCTCATCCCAGCCCTCAACGAAGAGGAGAGTCTGCCCACGGTGCTCGATGGCCTGAAGGGCCGCGGCATCCGTCGGGTGGTGGTGGTGGACAATGGCAGCTCAGATCACACGTATCAGGTGATCGAGCGCCATGGCGGAGTGGCCCTCTACGAAGGTCAGCGGGGCTATGGCGCCGCGTGCCTGCGGGGGTTGCGCTGGATGGCCGCTGATCCGCCCGATGTCGTGGTGTTCCTCGATGGCGACGGGGCCGACGACCCCGATGATCTGCCTGCGCTGCTGGCCCCCATCGAAGCAGGCGAGGCGGAGATGGTCATCGGCTCGCGGGTGAGAGGCCAGGCTGAGGCCGGCGCGCTCACCCCGCAGGCCCGCTTCGGCAACACCCTCGCATGCACGCTGATCAAGTGGCTCTACGGTGTCGAGTTCACGGATCTCGGACCCTTCAGGGCCGTGACGTGGTCCGCCCTCGAGCGGATGCAGATGGCCGATGAAGACTTTGGCTGGACGGTGGAGATGCAGGTCAAGGCCCCCCGTCGGTCCATTCCCTCTGCGGAGGTGCCCGTTGATTACCGGCGGCGGGTCGCAGGCCAGAGCAAGGTGGCCGGCACCATCAAGGGATCCTTTCAGGCTGGGGTGAAGATTTTGTACGTCATCGGCAGAGAGGTGCTGCCATGAGCGGCACCGAGAGATCATCCCAGGGCCACTTGATGATCTTCGCCAAGGCACCGGTCCCTGGCACGGTGAAGACCCGCCTGGCGCAGGGCGAGCACGGCATTGGCTTCGAGTGGGCCGCCCGCCTGCACGCCGCGTGTGTGGAAGATGTGGTGGAGCGCCTCGGAGGTGCTGCCCACGCTCAGGGTCGAGGGGTCTCCATCTGGCGGGCAGGTGATCTCGAGCATCCACTCTGGGCTCGTCTTCAGCACGCTTTCCCCTTTCTTCGACTCGAAACCCAAGGGCCCGGCGATCTGGGCGATCGACTCACCGCGGCCTTTGATGGTCTGCTCAACGCCGGGCAGGGTCCTGTGGTGGTGGTAGGCACCGACAGCCCCTCCATGCCCGCAGATCGCATTACGCAGGCCTTTGAGATCCTCGAAGGCCATTCGTGTGTGTTGGGGCCGGCTTGTGATGGGGGGTACTACCTGCTCGGCCTCGATGCCCCCTGCCCGAAATTGTTCGAGCAGGTCGCTTGGGGCACCGATGAAGTGTGTGGGCAGACCCTCGAGAGAGGGCGCGCTGCAGGGCTGGAGCCTCGACTGCTGCCGTTCTGGTACGACGTCGATCGACCTGCCGATTTGCGTTGGTTGAGGGCGCACCTGCCGATTCTGAACGCTGAGGGTCACAGCCCCGCTCGGGTGGTCGAGACCATCGAGGCCATGGTCGACGCGGGGGTGATCTCGAAGGGAGGAGTGTGATGCAAGACTCCGAGCACACGCGCTCGTTTCCTGCGGGGAGCGTGCTCTTTCGAGAAGGAGACCAGAGCCGGGAGATGTACGTCATCGTCTCCGGTCGAGTGCGCATCTCCAAGCAGGTGCGCCAGGTCGACAAGGTGATCGCCACCCTGCCCGTCGGCGAGTTCTTCGGAGAGATGGCCACCCTCAACCGCCACCCTCGCAGCGCCACGGCCACCGTATTGGAAGACGCCGAGCTGCTGGTGGTGCCCCCAGAGGCCTTCGACGGGCTGATCCATCATCGCCGGGAAGTGGCGCTGAAGTTGATCCGCCGCCTCGCCGACCGCCTCGCCCAGACCAACCGGGAGATGACCCTGCTGATGTTCCGCGACCCGCTCAGCAGGGTGGCCCACGCCTTGCGCATGCTGGGGCAGGGCGAGGGGCAGGTCTTCGACGGCAAGCTCCAAGTGCTCTATGGCATCACCGAGCTGGCAGAGAAGCTCGGGCTCGCGCACCACGAATGCGCGGAGATCCTTGCCCAGATGGCAGGGCAGGGGGTGGTGTCCGAGGCCAACGAGGCCCATGTGCTCGTCTCTGATCCCCGTCGCCTCGAGCGCCTCGTGGAGTACCTCGATCTCAAGCACGAGTTCGGAGCCCTCGGTTGAGCGATCGATACGCCGCCACGCTGCAGCGGCTCTTCAACCTGACGCGCTTTGGCGAGAAGCTCGATCTGAGCACCCCCAAGGCCCTCGCCACCATGCTCGAGCACCCGCTGTCGAAGTACCAGTCAGTGCTCATCGGGGGCACCAACGGCAAGGGCAGCACCGCGGTGATGACCGAGACGCTGCTCCGGGGCGCTGGTGTGCGCACGGGCCTTTTCACCTCGCCCCACCTCGTCCAGTTCACTGAGCGCATCCAAGTTGATGGCGCGCCCGTCGCTGAAGAGGTTCTGTGCCGCTGGGCGGATCGGGTGCTCGAACAAGCCGAAGGCCAGGGCATCAAGCCTTCGTTCTTCGAGGCTGTCTGGGCCATGGCCACGGGCATCTTCGCCGAGGCCGGCGTCGACGTGGCGGTCTGGGAGGTGGGCCTCGGCGGCCGGCTCGACGCCACGAATGTCTGTGAGCCTGTCGCCTCGGCGGTGGTGAGCGTGGGCCTGGATCACGTGCACGTGCTCGGCGACACCCTCGAAGCCATCGCCGGTGAGAAGGTGGCCATCTTCCGTGAAGGCCGCCCAGCCATCACGGGGGCCCAGGGTGAGGCCCTGGAGGCTGTGCGCTGTCGATGGCCCGGGCCCCTCGTCGAGATCGGGCCCGAGCACGCCGAGTGGTTGCCGCCGCTGCCCCTGCCAGGTGCGCATCAACGCATCAACGCAGCGGTGGCCATGGCGCTCGTCGACGCTGTGGGCGTCTCGCCCGACCGATCGCACCTCACCGCCGTGCGCTGGCCCGGGCGAGGGGAGCGCCTCGACGGGGTGATCCTCGACGTGGCCCACAACCCGGCCTCTGCTCGTGCCCTGGCGGCGTGGCTCGACGATGCTGAGTTGGGGCCGCTCACCGTGATCTTCGGGGCCATGGCCGACAAAGACGTCGCCGGGGTCATCGCGCCTCTGCAGCGACACATCGGCGCGCTGCACCTCGTGACGCCTGTCTACCCACGCCGGATGACCGCAGAGGCCCTGGCGGAGATCCCCGAGGTGGCCGCGATGCAGCCTGTGGTGGGCCCGAACACCTCTGTGGGGGCTACGCTGGACGCGCTTCGAGGCAAGGGGGCCCCGCCCCTGCTGGTCACCGGATCGTGCTTTCTGGTGGGTGAGGCCCGGGCGCATCTACTCGGGGTAGAGTTTCCAGAGCGCGGACTGATCACAACAGCCCGTTGAGGGGATCGCTCAGGGCATCCACTTGTCCGGTGGCAGTTTGCCCTGTTGCAACAGGCTGGCCACGTCCATGGCGATGGCCACGAGCCAGTGCAGCAGCGCCCCGCCCCAGATCGACCGATAGCGCATGGCCATCGTGCCCAGGATGATGCCTGCCACCAGCGAGCCGAGACTCTCAGTCCAGGTCTTTTGAAAGTGCACCATGCAGTAGGGGAGCAGCATCACGAAGATGGCGCTGTGGCCCATGGCGCGCCGAAGCCCTTCGAGCATGAAGGCTCGAAAGAAGAACTCCAGACACAGGAACTGCACCCCGTAGGCGAGCTCCCAGACCAGCAGATCCATCCACGAGCGGTTCGCGTGCGGATAGAACGGATAGATCTTCTGGTACTCCTCCGTGAAGGAGACGATCACCACGGGGATCAGGACCAGGGTGAGCAGCACCAGATACACGCCGATGTGATCGCCGGTGCCCTTCCAGCCAAAGTAGTAATCCCGCAGGCGCTGTCGCGTCGCCTTGAGGAACATTGCGGGGATCAGCAGGTAGCCGATGACGCAGAACGCGATCCACTGCAGCAGGGCGAAGAGATCGAAGTACTGGCTGCCCGAGCGCCTCAAATCGAGGCCGAACCACCCCATGAAGTAGGTGTAGCTACCAAAGAAGTGCATCACCACCAGACCCACGGCGGCGACGAGGATGACATTGCGCTCGAAGGTGCCGAAGGGTCGATCCCGGCTCTCGTCGATGATGCGCCAGCTCTCGGGAAACCACAAAAGCAGCTTGCGGAGGCCTGAGGGCAGCAGCGCCATCCAGCGCCCCTCGGCTCGGGGGGTGTTCATGGGCTCTCTTCTCGCTCAAGGAAGGTGCAGGCGTTCATACACGATCTCGCCATGGCACTGAAGATGCCCCTCAGTAGAGCGCCACAGACAGCCAGAGGTCAGGCCATGGGCGGCCGCGATCATGGTTCGCCACGAGGGCGGCGGACCAGCAGTCGCAACGGCCCTGGTGGGCCAGCCTGCCTTGATGACCGAGGAAGGTCATCCCCGAGCCGTCATCGAGGGCGGTGAGGCCGGCGTCGTAGCTCAGCTGCCAGCGGCCGAAGGACAGAGAGGCCCCGGGGCTCAGCGTCCCAGGGATGCGGGCGTCGGTGAGGGTGCGCACCGGGACCCCGAGGCCCGAGGCGTAAAGGCCACCATTGGCCACGGACAATGTCCGCAGCCACGGGTGCACAGCTTCCGCGGTCTCGGTGAAGCGGATCCACGTGGCCCGCAGGTGATGGCCAGTGGCGGGCCCCAGGCGGCCCTGGGCATAGACCGCGTCGGGGCCGCTGCCCTGAGCCTGGATCTGTAGCCATGGGCCGCTGACGTCGGTGAAGAGGAGCAGGGGCTCGAAGTCAGCCACGGGATCTGCCTGCTCATAGGCCTGGATGGCGGCCAGCTGCCAACGCCATGTGCCAGCGCGCAAGGTCTGGCCGAGTTGGGCGCCCCCGCGGCGGGACTTGAGGGCGCCGAGGGCAGGCTCGGCCGACAGCGTGCGCAGCTCGGCATCACCGCCCACGAGCTCGTCGGAGAGCCGGCCGAAGGCGGTCAGGGCGAAGGTGTGGCTGCCCCACGGGAAACGCCGCCGCAGCTTCGCCGTGGTCTCGAGGGCCACGTGCCCTGTGGTACGGGAGGCGGTGTTGCCCTCTGCGGTGCCTGCGTGGGCGCTCAGCGCTCCGAAGGTGGGCCGAAACGCCAGAGGCCCCCACCAGAAGGGCAGCTCGCCGCTGATCTGAAGGTCTGCCCGGTCGATGCGGTCTGTGTCTGCCCCTCCAGGCCGGCTCAGGCGGGCGAAGCGACCATCGAGGTTGAGGCGGACGGGCCCTGTCAACTGCATCCAGCGGGCCCAGAGCGCAGGACGCACCTGATATGTAGCGGGCTGATCGGTCAGCCGCCCTCCAGGCTGCCTCAAGTCAGTCAGATGGCTGCTTTGCACACCGATGAGGAGATCACCCTCACCGAGCACGGCGCCGATGGTGCCATACAGGTGATCACGCTGCCGGGCGCGCCAGTCAGGGTGGCTCATGGCATACAGCGCACGGCTCGACGAGAGCACGCCTTCAGTGGTGAGGGAGAAGGGGGCCCATCGGGCGACGCCGTCGCCCTCCACCTGGACATGACCATCAGAAAGGGCCAGCAGGTCGAGCTGCCCTGAATCTTCGAACGTGCTCGCCCACCGCAGGCGAGTGCCGAGGCTGGGACCCAAGTCTCCACGCCAGCCGGGGCTCAAGGTGACGTCGGCGCCTTCACCCAAGGTGAAGAAGATCGGCATCGAGCCATAGGCGCCCTCCTCGGCGTCGTAACCCAAGCGCGGCAGCAGAAAACCGCTTTGGCGATCGCTGAAGGGCAAATACCAACGTGGCGCCGTCGCCACGGGCACCGGCCCTGCCCAGAGCACGGGCCAGCTCAGCCACGCGCCTTGGGCGAGATCGACGTCGGCGGTACTGGCGGTGAGTCGCCAGGGCGGGTGAGCGCAGGCGCAGCGCGTGGCCGTGACGCCCGTCGCTCGAACCTGGGCCCCCTCCAGAGTGAGGGTCTCGGTGTGGAGCGTGCCTTGGGGGCTGCGCCACGAGAGCGCTGTGCCCTGAGCCTTGCCGTCGGGGAGGCACAGCTCCAGCCGGTTGCCCTGAAGCGTGCCTCCAGATCCACGCATCGTGGGTCGCTGGAGCACCACGTCGCCTTGAGGGCAGCGCGCGCTCAGCTCGATCTCCACCTGATCTGCGGAGATGTCGTAGACCGCATCCTGGCCAGGCAGGGCGTCAGTATGAGGTGCCCAGAGGGCGATGAGCAGGAGGAGCACTGGGGCCCGATGGGTTCAAGGTGTGGCAGGTTGAGGGGTGCGCAGGGTGGTGGATTCGCCGCCGAGGAGCGCCGGGGGGCGGAAGTCGAGGAACAGGTAGTTGCCCTGCTGACGCATGTCATAGGGTCCGGGAGTACGCAGCTTGATGGTCACCCGCGTGGTGCGTCGGCTGACTTGTCGGGCCTTCACTGAGAGCACCGAAGTGGGAAAGGCCGAGGTGTCCAGGGAGCGACCGTCGTTTCGGCTCTGTAGGCGGCTGTTCTCCAGGTCGACGATGACCTCGTCCCGAGCCCCAGGCGCCAGGGTGTACTGGCTGGGCTGGTTGGTCTGGATGAAAACCCGGCCCTGATCGCCCTCCATGCGAAAACCCACCCAGGTCACCAGCGTGGTGCGTCGGGTGGTGCGGTTGGTCTTGCCGTAGACCGTATCCGTCACGCCAGGGTTGATGCCGCGGTAGGGCTTGCGCACCTTCTTCTGAGCGATGGCGTCAGCGCTGAAGAGGCACACCAGAGCGAGGGCCAGGAGGCCACCTCGGGTGAACATGGGCTGCGACCTTCCGAAATGCGCGCTCATCTGTTACCAGCCCTTTCTTCGGGTGTCGGACCGGCGGCGAGGCGCCGATCACCTGCTCACTCCACCGCATGGTGGATTCTCGCCGAATATCACAGACCTGCGTAACCTGTCGAGGGAGAGGACGCCGATGGATCTACTGCTTGAAGACTCGATCTGGAGCGTGCGCCCGCTCACCGCTGAGGCCGCCGCCGTAGAGGTGGGTGCCATCGAGGATCACCCCCTCGATCCCATGACTCCCCATGTAGAGACCTTGACGCGCTGGCTGATGCGGGCCGGGGCAGAGCCTCGGCTGGTGCTGGTGTTGTGCTCCGGCGCCGAGGCCAAGGGGCGGTTCGCCACCGCCGTGGGCAACCGCGAGATCGACGTGGTGAAGGCCCCAGCCACACCCGCCGATGCGATCCACCCCCGGGTGCGCATGCACGAGGGTGATCACTTCAATCGCACGCTGTTTTTGATGGACGGCTTCGAGGCCGGTGATCCCACGTCGCTCTTCGAGAAGCTCGATCGGCAGACCTCGATGCTCGCCCGACAGGCCACGTGGGTGGCGGTGGTCATCGAGAGCGTGCAGGCGCTGCAGTGCATGGCGCAGACGGCGCCCAACCTGATGAAGGCCTTCCACCGGCATTGTCTGGTGCTCGACGAGACCATCGACAACCGGGACGCCCCGGGCATGGCCCTCTCTGCAGATGCGCAGCTGGTCGCCAGCTGGCGCGCAGAGCAGGCCGTGGCGTGTCTGCTCTACCTGCACGCCATGACGCCCGACGCCGCACCGGATTACGACGACTGGTCTCGCCTTGTGCGCAGCGGGTATGCCGTGCACCTCACCGGCCATCAGGCACACCCTGATCGGCGTCGCCTCGTGCAGCTTTGGGATACAGGGCCTGCCCTCGCCGTGGACGCCGAGGTGCCCTTCGACGTGTCCCTCGCCGGCCCAGGGCTCGCCGAGGCCGTGGCCCGTCATGTGGTTCGGCCGTCGGGCCGTAAGTCCCTCGGAGAGCGTTGCGTGCAGGCCCTGGTGGAGCACCCCACGGCGCGCTACGCCGGAGATCTCACCGTGGAGGACGTTGAGGGGCTGCAGCTGATGGCGCGGGTGCGGGCCGCTGCTCAAGGTGGAGCGGCGGTCACCGACGCAGATCGCAAATCGCTCGCCGATTTGGGCCAGGCACAGGCCATCGGTGCCAACCTCGCGGTGCACGTCTATCTGACCCTCGCCAATGAGGCCGCCACCCGGGGGGATCTCGAGGCCTGTGACATGGCTCTCGCTCAGGCTGACCGGCTCTCGGAGCTGCGACAAGGTGTGGCCCCGGAGCTGGCCTTCGAGGTGGCGGACAAGATGGCCCGCATGCACATGTGGCAACACCGTACCCGAGAGGGTCGCGGCACCCTCGAGAAGGCTCTGGGCCTCGTACATCTCGCCCACAGCCCGTTCTATCGAGGTCGGGGGCTGCTGTTGCAGGGGGACCTGACCCGCGACCTTGACCCCACGAAGGCCCGCCAGTACTACACAGAGGCAGAGCGCATCTTCTCTGCGAGCGGCTATCCCCGAGAGGTGATGATGGCCCGTGAAGGCCTCGAGGCCCTGAACGACGCCTGAGGCCGCTCAGACTTTTCTGGAGTGCCATGATCCTCGCCTCCACCTCGAACGACAGCCCTAACCGAGCTCGATCCCACAGAATCGGTACAGCCCTGATGCTGATGTGCATGTGTGCGCCTTTCGGGTGCGGTAAAGCACCTGAGGGCAGCACGACACAGGCAGAGCAGAGCGCCAAAGCACCTGATGCAGCCCCTCGAAAAGCACAGGTTTTCTTGAAGAGCGTGCGGGTGGTGGACGGCACGCCCGCAGATCGGCGTCCGGTGAGTCTGCCCCTGCCACCCCTCGAAGGTGGCCTCAAGGGCGCCTTCGAGGCCGCTGGCTTCGACCCAGGGGAGCACACCGCCGTTTCGGGACCGATTTGGAAGGTTCGGGCAGGGGCCCAAGTGGTCTATGGATTTACATCCGGCGAGGGGCTGCTCACAGAAGCCGCCCCTGACAGCACCGCCAAGGTGGTGTGGACGCTGGAGGTGAAGTTCGAGGAGACCGAGACCTACGACAACCAGTTTGTGGTGATTGAGCACACTGCAGAGGGGCCGGCAGGTCCTGATCCCAAGGCCACCCTCGAGGCCCTCTCCAAAAAGGCCCTCGGTGAGGTGAGTGCCACCCTCGGCGGGTACAAGGCGGTGCTCACGCTGCCACGCGCCGAGGTGGAGGGCCGCCTCGATGACCCGTCGCCTTCCATTCGGATGGCAGCCGTGGATCGCCTCGCCGCCCTCGGTGAGAAAGATGCTGTGCCCGCTTTGGTGAAGCGGGTGAAGGTGGAGACCGACAAGACCATCAAGCTGCGCATCGTCGGCGCCTTCGAAGAGCTGCGGGACCCACGGGCCGAAGATGTCCTCATCGACCTCGCTGATCCCCGCGATCGAGAGATGCTGCACGTGGCGGTGCTGGCCCTCGCGGTGCTCAAGACACCTCGGGCCAACGACTTCCTCGAGATCCTCGCCAGCCATGATGCACCGGATGTTCGGGCCCTCGTCGCCGAGGCCCGTCGGCAGCTGGGTGAAGGCAACACAGCCCCATGAAGACGTTGTCGTTTGGTCGTGAGGGTGAGGTCGAGTTGATCCGTGACGACGCCATCGCCACGCTCCGCGTAAACCGCCCGCACCGCCGAAACGCCCTGGCGCGGACCACGATGACTGCCCTCGGCGAGGCGGTGAGCTGCCTCGAGGGCGTGCCCCGGGGCGAAGTGAAGGCCGTGGTCCTCTGTGGCGCAGGTGATCGCTTCATCGCCGGTGGTGATCTCTACGATCTCGCTGCCCTCACCACGGCAGAGTCCGGGGCTCAGATGGCGGAGACGATGCAGCACACGCTCCGTCGCCTCGAAGGCCTGCCCATGCCGATCATTGCCGCCATCGATGGCCACGCCCTCGGCGGAGGGGCCGAGGTGGCCCTGGCATGTGACCTCCGCCTCATGGCCCCGGGGGCCATCATCGGGTTTCGGCAGATCAGGCTGGCGGTGACCACAGCCTGGGGCGCTGCCCGGCGTTTGCGCGCGCTCGTGGGCCCTGGCGTGGCCCGCAGGCTCTTGTGGACGGGGGAAGACCTCACCGCCAGCGAGGCGTTGTCCCTGGGGCTCGTGGAGATGGTGGCCCCCGAAGGGCAGGGGGCTCGCGTGGCGGCGGAGGCATGTGCCCATATGCTCGCCGAGCGAGACTTTGAAGCCCTCGCGGGTCTCAAGGCCATCCTGCAAGCGGCGGAGCCCGATGCCTCGCCCGTAGAGGCGGTCGAGCGGGAAATTTTTGGTGAATGCTGGGGCGCAGAGCCCCACCTGAACATCGTGGAGGCATGGCTTGAGCGCTCGTCAAAGGCTTGAACTCGTCCTGGCGCTGACTCTCGTCTCGTCGACATTCGCCGTGGCCCAGCCACGGATCGTGGTGCTCCCCGAAGAGGGAAGTGGGGCAAAGGCTGGGGTGGGCAACCTCACCCTCAAGCGCGGTGTGCTCGACAAAGCGATCGCCCAGGGGCCCCAGCGACTCATCGCCTCCATCGACGTCCAACCCCATATGGTGGGCGGCCAGTTCGTCGGCCATCAGGTGGTGGCCTTTCGCCGTGACGGGCTGCTGGCCGGCTGTCGCCAGATCAAAGCCGGAGACGTGCTCATCGCCGTGAACGGTGAGTCCCTCGCGCGGCCGAGCCAGTTCATGCACGCATGGGGTACGCTCGCCGAGGCCGAGGCGATCAAAGTCGAGCTGATGCGGGGTGATCAGCCCATGGTCCTCACCTGGAAGATCGTGCCCTGAGGTGACGACGGCACTCCACGATCACCGGCCCTCTCCTGCCCCCCTCCTCGGGGCCGCCATCGCCGCCCAGGTGGCCATCATGGTGGCCCCGATGTCCATGGCGGGGCTGGAGCCTACACCGGGCTGGGCGGTGTTGCTGGTGGCCCCCCTGGCCCTGCTGGCATTGGGCGTCTGGCGCAGGTCGATCGCGGCGCTGCTCCTCGGTGTGCCTCTCGGGTGGTCTCTGAGTGCGTTTCACTTGCCCCAGGGGGCCTGGACCCTCTCTGGCAGCGCCGTGGCGCTCGCCGGCGCCATGGCCTACCTCGTCGCGGCGTTGTTGTGGTGCCGGCGCGGTGGGGCAGGGGCCGAAGAGCTGGCGTTGACCTGGCAGAACGCCGACGATGCCAGCTCCCTCGGCAGCGCTCGCCCCTGGCTCGGTGGCTGGTTGGTGGCCGGTCCGGTGTTGGGGGCAGCCCTCTGGCCCGGTTGCCTTGAAGGGGCTTACCAGGGGTTTCCTCAGGCACCAGGCATCGCCCAGGTGGGCCTGGTACTTCTGGGGTTGTTGGTGGGGCTGGCCATCGGCTCCGATCTGCTCCGACCCCGGCCGGCCCCCACAGGCCGTCGGCGCCGAGCGGTGATGCTGGCCATGGTGGGCGGGCTGTGTCTCACAGGGTATGGGATCTGGGTATGAGAGGTGAGCAGTGGCGAGCGTGAGGCGCCCGGCGGGGTTTTTGGGCATCGGCTGTGTTGTGGCCGTGGTGCCGCTCATCATCCTGGGCATCGAGCACTTGTCCGTCCGTGATTATGTGGGCGGTGGGCTGTTGATCTTTGCTGCTGCCGCCGTCGGGCACCTCGGGCTCGAGCTGATGGCCCTCTCTGAGAAGGGCGGAGGCGAGGAGGTCCAATGAAGGCATGGCTTGGGGGTGTGTTGGGCTGTGTGGCTGCCTTCGGATGCCTGAGCGCTGTGTGGGTCGGCTCGGCCTCGGCGCAGAGCGAGGTGGTGGCGACGGGCACCCACAAGGGCGTGGAGTTTTCCATCACGGCCTCGGCCGTGGCCCAGTGGTTGTCCGAGCGTCCAGAGGACACCCCTCGTCAGGCCGTAGATCATCTCGTGGCCGTCGAGCTCCTGTCCATCGAAGCTGCTGCGGCAGGCTTCGCAGATCATCCCGATGTCAGAGGGGCCGTGAGCCCAGTGCTGATCCATCGTTATCTACGGGACCAGTTCGAGGCGGACGTGCGCCCCGGCAACTTGCCCGAGCACTATCTCAGACGGGCATATGCCGCCCGGCGAGGGTACTTCAACCATCCCGAGCTGCGCTTCGTGGCCCACTGGGTGATCACCACTGAAGACGGCAAGTCGCCCACTGATCCCGCACAGGCCGAAGGGATGCGGGCGCTGTGTGCCCAGGTGCAGGCCGAAACACTCTCCGCCTCACCCGAGAGCCGCAAGGCGTTCCTCGATCACGTCGCCCAGTACGCGGAGCCGGCACGGGCCATGGGCCTGATGGCCAAGGGGGAGGGCCTGCCGCCCTTCAGCAACCCCGGCGGATATGATCCCGTGTTCACCGAGGCCGCCTTCGCGATGTACACCCCCAATGAGATCAGCCCTCCAGTGCAGACCCGGTTCGGGTGTCATGTGATCTGGCTCGAAAAGGCCAAGGCTGCCCGCAGCGATGGCTACGAGACAGCCAAGGCAGAGTTGGAGGAGAAGCTGCTCGACATCGTGCGCACCGAAGAGCTCAAGGGTCGCTTCGCCACGCTCTCCGAGGTCCACGAGGTGCAAGTGCTGGCCCAGCCCTGACAGGGGCTTTGGCGCCTCTCGACACTGCTCGACTTTCCGCACCTCGGCTGCCGCTGCTACACTGCGGGCCCGAGATCGTGAGGTCGGTGACGACCTTGCCCAGGAGGTGCATCTTGCCCACACGCCCCATAAACTCTGCTCTGGCCATGTTGCTGGGGTTGATTTGCCTTTCGATCCCCGAGCAGGCCTCTGCTGTAGATGCCGTGACCTCTGCCTCTCAGCAGGCAGTGCAGGCAGGGAGCAACGGGGTCTCGATCTGGATCGTGGGTCGGGGGTTCGCCCAGGGCGCTCAGGTGGAGATCTCCGGCGATGGCATCACGGCGAGCGGCGCCCCTCAGGTGGTGCCCGAGGCGTCGAGGGTGGATGGCGGTCGCGGTGACGGCATCACCTTCACCTTCGACATCGAGCGCGGTGCCGCCGTGGGTCCGCGTGACATCACCGTCACCAACCCCGATGGGGGCTCGTCGACAGGCATGGGCATCTTCGAGGTGCTGCCCGCTGGCCCCGAGCCCGAGCCGGACCCTGATCCCGACCCGAACCCGGATCCCGACCCGAACCCGGATCCTGATCCGAACCCAGAGCCCGAGCCTGAGCCCATGCCCCCGCAGCAGGGGGGGACCGTGGACGTCGTCACCCGCGCCAGCCCCCGCTTCGGCGAGCAGGGGGCGCAGATCAATGTGTGGATCGTCGGCCGCGACTTCGCCCCTGGCGCCGAGATCACTTTCAGCCAGCCTGGCATCGGCCAGGCCACGGTGAACGACGAGGCGTTGCCCTATGAGCTGGTGGCCCGGGCCGACAGCGAGGGTGGCGAGTACGACGGCATCACTTACTACATGCGCATCAACGCCGAGGTCCCCGTGGGCCCCGTCGATATTCAGGTGACCAACCCCGACGGCTCTACGGCTGTGGGCAAGAACATCTTTCAGATCGTCGAGCCCGGCACGTTGCCGCCTCCAGAGCCCGGCGATGGCGACGTAGACGAGATCACCGGCGCCAGCCCGAGGGCGATCCGAGCTGGGCGGCACGTCTCCATGTGGATCTGGGGCAAGGGCTTCGACAACGGCGCCACCCTCGAGTACTCGAACCCGCGTATCACGTCGTATGCGCCGCCCCAGGTGGTGAAGCGATCGACCACACACCCGGGCTTTTCTGGGATCCGCAGCTTCATCATCGTGGAGCCCGACGCCCCTGCAGGTGGGGTGCAGCTTCGAGTGACCAACCCCAACGGCACTCAAGCCGTGGGCAACGGGCTGCTCGAAGTGGTGGGCGGCACCGGCAGCCCTGGTGGGGCAGTGAACCCAGGCGGTGGTGGCGGCGGCGCCGAGGTCGGCGGACCCTGCCCTGACGAGCTGACCATCCTCGAGTCCGTCGAGCAGGTCGTGCCCGGAGAGGTGGAGCCCGGAGAGACCTTCAATATGGCCATCGTCGGTCGAGGCTTCGCTTGCGGGGCCAGCATCGTCATCACAGGCGGCGGCCTGAAGGCCCTCGATCAGCCTCGGCTGGTGGCCAGCGATCCGAATGACCCTTTCAAGCGCACACTGTTCTGGCAGGTGGAGGTCCTCGAAGATGCCCGGCCTGGTGTGCGGGATGTCACGGTGGTGAACCCCAACAACACCAACAAAACCCTCACGGGTGCCTTCACTGTGGTCGCCGCAGAGGAGGCTTCTCAGGGCGTAAAGTGCAGCGCAGGGCCGACCACCCACAACCCGCTCATGTGGTTGATCGTGCCAGCGCTCTGGTTGATCCGCCGCCGCCGTCAGGGGTGAGGTGACCATTCCTCGCGTCATGCGTTCATGTGCAGGTTTGATGTCGTTGCTGCTGCTCGCTGCGTGTGGCGGCACACCCAAGCAACCTTCTGAGCCACTTCCACCACCTCCACCAGCCTATACAGACGTCCCCGACGCCCTGGCCCTCGCCACTGTGCGTCTGGATCGCTTGCCCAAGCTCGCGGCGAAGCTGGAGCGTGGCCTCGGCTCCGAAGGGGAGACCGCCGAGGCCTGGCGCGCCCTGCGTCAGCGTCTGGAAGACGCTCTGGACGATCTGGCCATGGGCGAGCTCTCCGCAGCGGAGGGCAACGAAGCGCCCTCAAAGGGTTGGGGCCTCCGCCGAACCACGCCCATCGGGATCACCCTCGGCGCTGTGGGGGGTAAACCCATGGCCCAGACCTTGAGCACGCTGATCCAGGTGCTCGCAGGTGATCCACCACCGGCGCTGGCGAGTCTGGGCACTCAAGGGGCTGTGGACGCCACCCTCGCCGATGTGCCCCCAGCGGTGTGGCATGCCCGCGTCACCCTCGGCGTGGCACAATCCACCACCCTTCAGCGCGCCCTGACCGCGGTGGCGCAGCGACTGGGCTGGTCGCCGTACGCCGTCGGCGCGCCGCCGCCAGAGTGGGCTTCGGCGGTGCCCTGGCCTGCAGACACCCTGTGGGCCGCATACAATGATGAGTCCGGGCACCTTGTCGTGGCCCGGGTCCGTGACACCCACGGCGCCATCGACGTCGTCGCTGCGGCGACCCCCGCGGTGAAGCCGGAGGCGCTGCTTCCCCTGGCGTTGCGTACGGGGGAGCGCTGGCCGCGCGGTGAGAAAGCCATGGCCTTGAGCCTGCGGCCGGAGGCCATCGCCCCCCTCGAAGCGGCCATCGATGGTCACCTCGGCCTGCTCAATGCCACCCGCCTCGAAGGGACCCAGCGTCTCGAGGTGCTCCAGGCCATCGCCGGCCTCACCGCCGCCTGCGCGGGCCTCTGGCAGCGCCTGAGCCGCGTGGCGCGCCAGATCGATCTGACGCTCGACGTCGACAACGCCGGCATCAACCTCGAAGGTGAGGTGAAGCTCACGGCGAGAGGGCGTCGAGCGTGGCAGGCCGTCGTGGTGCCCCCCATCTTTGGCCAGCAGGCCTCGGCGAAGGCGCCAGCGGGGTTTCAAATCACCGCGGGCCGGGTGCCGTTCGTGGAGCGCATCAAGCTGGCGGACATGCCAGAGACCCCCGAGCGCCTCATCGATGAGATCAGCGGCTGCGGCGCCGGGCATCCGGCGTTGTCTTCGGTGTTGATGCTCGCCGTGCTGCCCGCAGTGGTGGGCCCAGAGGCCTTGCCGGTGCCCCAGCCCGACTCTGGCCCCCTCGCCGGCAGCCACCCTGAAGCCCAGGGCGCGGTCTTTCTCGGGTTTCAGAACCACGATGGAGAGCCGGTCCCCCGAGTAGGCGCCGTCGCCATCGGCCCCGATGGGGCGATCCCACCTGATGGCGAGCCCCTGGGATCAGAGGCCCGCTTGGAGATGACCCCCGTGGGCCCGCGATGGACGCTGGACAACGGCGGGCTGCCCATCGGCTACCTTCGCCAGCCCCGTGGCCGAGGCCGCACTGCGGTGATGATGACCTTCGGCACCGAGGCGCTCAAGGCCATGGAGGGCATCATCGTAGAGCCCGTGGCGCCAGGCCCGCGGCGCATGTTTCTCGAAGCCTGGCTCAAGCCCGGCGATCTCGCCCGCAGCCTCGAACAGACCGACAGCCTCTCTGTAGACGCGAGTCCGCTGCGGGGGATCGAAGCCCGGCTCGGGTCGATCCACCTCTCCGGACACCTCGAAGGGGATCGGCTGATCTACATGTTGAAGGTGGGCAAAACCGCCTCTGTGACCGCCACGCTTGATCACAGGCGAGGGGCATACTAGAGCAATATCAGGCAACACCACGGGACACCCCCGGAGAATGGCATGAGCGAAGACGCCCCGAAGGTGGTCCAGGACGCGATCCTGGTCCTCAGGACCGTCAAGAGTGAGCTTGATGACGGCCGCAAGCCCTACGCCAGCGACATCCGCCGCATCATCGAGCGGGGGTTGGGCCTGGGCTTTGCCCAGTACATTCAGTTCCTCGAGCGCTACGGATTCGTCACGCTCGACCGCCGCAGCGATCTGCTCAAGCTCACGCGGGCAGGGCAGGCAGTGGTCGATGCTGATCCAGATCGCATCGGCGCCCTTGAGGGCGACGCCCGGTACTACTTCGGGGAGCAGTTCGAGCAGGCGGAAGCCCAAAAGGCCGCCGAGGCCCTCGAAGAGCAACAGGGTGTGAAATTCGACGCCCGGTACCTGCGCTACGAGTCACTCGGCAAGGGTGGCCTGGGCACGGTGTGGCGAGGTCGCCTGCTCAGCATCGATCGTCCTGTGGCCATCAAGACGATCGATCACCTGTTCAGCTACTTCACGCCACAACAGAAGGACGAGATCGTCCGTCGGCTGCTGCTGGCGGTGCGCAAGCACGCCACCATCATCAGCCCCTTCGTGGTGCAGATCCTCGATCAGAACACGCTGCACGATCCGCCCTACTACACGATGGAATACGCCCCTGGGGGCAACCTGCGCACGCTCCTCGATCGAGGCGCCCTGCCAGCCCCTGTGGCCATGCGCTACTTCATCCAGGTGGCGCTCGGCCTGAAGGCTGCCCACGAGGTGGGCATGATCCACCGGGATCTCAAGCCGGAGAACATTCTCCTCGACGACAGCGGCAACGCGAAGATCTCCGACTTCAGCATGACCCGTATCGTGGAGCGGGACGGCCGCAGCATGGTGCAGGCCTATGTGGGCTTCGGCTCCGTGGGCTACATGGCGCCGGAGCAGTTCCACCCTGGCCGTACGCCGGGGCCCCGAGCAGACATCTACGCCCTGGGCATCTTGCTCTACGAGATGCTGGTCGGGCGGCTGCCGGGCCGCCGCTCGCCCATGCCCAGCGACGTCGTGGAGGGCTTGAGCACCGACATCGACGACATCTTCGATTTCATGACTCAGGACGATCCGGCGAAGCGCCCTCGGAACATCGATCAGGTGCTCACCCAGATCTGGACCTCGAAGACGCTGGTGGAGCTGCTGGACGCCCGTCAGGCACCCTTCTTCGTCGAGCCGCCGGTAGAGCTGCCGGGCTTCCCGGAGCGCGGTCAAGTGGCCCTGCCCCCGGAGGCGGGCGCCCGAGAGGTACCTTCGGTGCCCACCGCAGCCCCCCGAACAGTCAGCTCGAGCCCCAAGATCGAAGAGACCCCTGCAGAGGGAGACGATCCCGAGCCTGAGCGGGCCGGTGCCTCAGAGCCGTTGCCCTCTGAGCCTCTGACCGCCTCGCCGACGCCGGTCATCGCGCCGCGAAAGCCCAAGGCGAGCCTCGCCTCGGCAGGGCGCCCGTCGCCGAGCAAGCCGGCATCCACCTTGGGGCGCATCTCGCTCACCTCCCGGGAGATCCCCGAGGTAAAGGAGGTGCATCGCGCGCCGCCAGAGGGGGAGCCCAACACGCCGGACACCCCCTTGCCGTCGAAGGCGACCTCTGCAAAGTCAGAGGATGCCTCCAAGACATCGAGCCTCGAAAACAAGGCTGGTGAGGCCTCGATTGCCTCGACCCCCACGACTCCGCCCATCCCCGAAGAGGAGGCCATCGATCTCTCGGAAGAGGCCATGCCTCTCGACGAGTCCGAGCAGACCCAGGATGGCCCGGACGACGAGGCCTCCCTGGTGGATCCTGCCCCCGCTGGGGAAGCGCCCATGGCGGCGACGATGGCGGTGTCCATCATCGACGAGTCCGTGGACGATGCGCCCCGGCCGTCCCCTGTGCCCAAGCCTGCCCAGGCGATCCCCGTGGCGACACCGGTCCCGGCGAGCCCTGAGGCGGGGGTCGACGTGAGTGAAGAGTTGTTCGCCGATGATGATCTCGAAGACGAGATCAAACGGCCTGATCAGACTGGGGAGTTCGAGAACGAGCTGCCACCGGATGGTGACATGACCGGCGCCATGGAGATGGGGGCTCAGGCGTTCCTCGAAGAGGGGGATGACGACTCAGTGGCTGATCCGCGTCTTTCCACTGCTGTTGTGGATACGCGCAAGGCGGAAGGCCCATCTCAGGCGCAGCGCAACCTGAGCGAGACGCTCAAGCACATCCGGAAGGGCTGAGCCAGAGCAGCTGCGCTGTGAGCGGACGGCCTGACGGATGGCCGTCCGCTCAGTTCAAGCCCTTGATCACATCCTTCGCCGCCTGCACCAGGGTGGCGTCAGCTTCCTTGCCCACAAACGCGTTGAGAGGCTCCAGAGCAGCCTTGAGCTTGAGCGCCTTGAAGGCCTCGATGGCCGCCTTGCGGACCTCCAGCTCGTCGTCTTCCAGAGCAGAGGCGATGACCTCGACGGCGCTGGGGTGGTGGGTGCTCGCCACCACCATCAGGGTAGCCTTGCGCACCTTGAGATCAGGATCCTGCACCAGGGGGCCCAACGCGGCGCTCACGGCACCGCCGTTCTTCACGAGGCGGAAACCTTCCACGGCCTGACGGCGAACCTCGGCGTCTTTGTCGAAGACCAGCTCGTTGAAGTACGACATCAGCGACTGCTGCGCCTTGCCAGTCATCACATAGCCGATCTTCACCATGGCCCCCGTGGCGGCTTGACGGACCCGAGCCTCCTTGTGGGCACGGTTCTCCGCTGCAGGGGCGAGGCCTTCGGTGGCCTCGAGGGTGCCGAGGCTCTCGAGGGCGTGGGCCAGGACCATGGTGTCTTCGGACTGGGTGTAGCCCATGAGGAACTTCACGCTCTGCTCGCCGGGGAAGCTCTGCAGAGCCAGGGCGGTCTCGCGCTGCACCTCGACAGCCTTGTCGTCGGCGAGCTTCATCAGATCGTCTTTGACGTCGTCACCCTTCATGATGCCGAAGCTGCGGGCCGCCGCAGCGCGGATGAGGGCCTCGCTGTCTCCGGCGAGCTTGCGCAGGGGGCTCAGGGCCTTGCGGCGGATCTTGGCGCCGCCCTTGGCCACGAGATCACCGAGGGTGGACACCGCCGCCCGGCGCAGGAGCTTGTCGCTCTCCCCCGTGCCCTTGAGCACGAAGTCCAAGTTCTGAGCGCCGTAGACAGCGCGGACCGCGTCGAGGACCGCCACGCCGCTCTCGGCGTCGTCGGCCCCGGCGGCGGCGAGGGGCTTGAGGGCGCTGGGCTTCGCCAGGGTGCCCAGGGCCTTGGCTGCGGCGATGCGGGCCTCGGGGGCCTTGTGCTTCAGGGCCTTGCCCAGAGCGTCGTAGGTCTTGCCGTCGTCGAAGTCGGTGAGGGCCGCTGCTGCGACGGCGCTCTCGGGGCCTTCACCTTCCACCACCAGGTACATCAGGCCATCGTGGCGGCTGGTCTTGTCTTCACCACCGATGAGGGCCTGAGCCACGGCAGTGCGGACCTCGGCCTTGCGCTTGCTGTCGGCGAGCACCGCGGAGAGCGCCTTGAAGTCACCCCGCTTCTGCAGGCTGGCGATGGCGGCGTCGCGGACCCCGGCGTCGGCGTGGTTGAGGATCTTGAGCAGCTGCTCGCCGGCCTCTTTCTCCTTGCTGTTGCCCAGGCCCACAGCGGCCTGCTTCACGATCTCGGGGTTCTCGCTGCGCAGGGCGTGGTACTGCGCCGCGGTACTGAACTTCGGATCCTTGCTCTTGCTGAGGATCGCCGCCGCCTGATCTTTGAGATCAGCCTCGCGATCGTCGTCCATGATCTTGCGGATGGCGGCGTTGACCTTCTTGTTGTCCATGCCGTCGAGGCCGGTGAGGGCTGCAGAGCGCAGCCGCTTGTCAGCCATCTTCAGCACGGGAAGCAGGCGGCCCTGAAGATCTTTCATGCCCAGCAGGGGGGCCGCCTTGATGGTGGCGAGGGCGGCGTCACCGCCCTTGTCGAGATTGCCCCAGAAGGCCTTCACCAGGGCCTCGTCGCCAGACTTCAGGCGACTCACCGCGGCATCGCGGGTCATGAGATCACCGCTGGGCAGCTGCACGAGCACGCTGGTGATCTCGTTGGGGGGCAGCACCTGATGCAGGGGCAGGGACAGCATGTAGGCGGGCTGAGGCACGTCGGCCCGAGTCCAGCCGTCGTCCTGCTTCTTGGGGAAGATGACCTTCGAGGCGCCGTTCTCGGTGAACGTGTACACCGTCTCCGCCATCACAATGGGGTGGTAGGCGCCCTTGTCGGTGTCGAGGTAGACATAGACCACCCCCGTCTGCTCGGCGTCGGGCTTGAACGCCAGGCGGGCCTTGCCATAGGAGCCCTTCTTTTTAGACACCAGCTTGGTGAAGAGGGCCCGGATGCGATCAGGCAGATTGCCCACCTCGATCTCGGTGGCCTCGGGCACCAGCACGTAGCGCTTGTCCCCCGCTCGGGACCACGCCTCGTAGCTGTAGCGGACCGTGGCGATCTTCTCCGCCTCTTTGGCCTTCTCTTTGGTCTTGATGGGGGCGGCAAAGGCTGGAACGCTCAGGCCCGCCACGAGGCCCACCATCACACCGGAGGTGATCAGGGCGCGGCCGAGGGCGGTGATGAGCGGCGCCGGGCGGCTCAGGGCGATATGGTCCTGGCGAGAGCGCGACATCAGCTTTCTCCGTCGTCTCGTCGATGAGTAAATGGGTGAGTTCTTCACAAAAGTGAGTATCTCTAAGATGAATTGGAGCGTGTGCATAGGGCAGACTTTCGCACCGAGTCAACCGTTTCACCCCCACTGATGAATTCCCGGATGGTCCAGCCAACTTCGATACGCCGCCTTCGATGCGCCTCTCTCACACCCCGAGTCGTGTTGGTGTTGTGGGCGACGTGGCTCGTAGGGTGGACCCCTCAGGACCTCCCCGAGGGCATCAGCGTGTCGGATGAAGGGGGCGGCGAGATCTACACCATGGCCTCTCGGACTGTGGCGAAGCTCACCGGCGCAGTGAAAGGGGCCCTGGTGAACTGGCGATCGGCCCACGAGGCCCTCGCGCGGACGCCTGATCGAGGGCGTTGCGCCGAGCTCGCGCGCCGGGCGGGAGATCTCGACGAGCGCCTCGCGCGTCTCAGCGCCGCCTATCAGCAACTCGCTCAGCTGGCAGAAGAAGACGGCCCACGCTCGGTGGCCGAGAGCCACCGGCGAGCTGTGGACATGGTGGCCGCTCAGGTCAGATCTCACTCGGCGAGCTGGGCCCGGCAGTGTGCGCGTCTTCAGCCGACGGCGAGCGTCCCGGAGCCGTGGCCCGCGCCGCCGAGGGCGCTGTGCAGCGATCTGCACGTGAGCGGCGAGATCATGAACCTGTCGGGGGCCCGGTGGTTACGCAAGGCCAGGTCGCCTGGTGGGGGCGCTGACATCGCGCGTCACCTCGCCCGGCAGCTGGGCCGTGAGCGACCGACACAGTGGATGTATGTGATCGTCCTCGTCGACGGGGCGGTCCTCGGTGACATGGGCCACCGCGCCTCGGCCTTCGTCAAGCGCCCGCTCAGGGGGGTGGGACCAGCGAGAGACTTCGACGTGCCTGGCTGGGTCATGCGCAGCTGGCCCATGCTCGATGGCGTGGTGGTGCTGCCCGGCGTCGATGGTCTGCAACGGGGTCCTGCCCTCAAGGGCTTGCTGCGGCCCTTCGCCAACCGTCTGGAGATCAAAGGGTGCAGCCCACAGCTGGTCGATCATTGGGGGTACGCCGACGTGGGGGGTCAGCTCGGCGGAGGCGCCCCTGGCTCCATCGCCGAGGTCGGCCCCGGTGTCTATCGCATCAGCTCGGCTACGGACGGACCTCTGGGCCTTGCCGGGAATGGAGGCAACCTGGTGCCCTATGCAGATCTCGAGCTGTATTTGATGGGCTTGATCCCGGCCAAGCAGGTCGCGCCGGTCAGCTTCCTCGCGAACCCTCGTCCTCAGGCGGACGGCACCGTGAAGGCGGACGGCCGATGCCGGGTCGATGGTCGCACCCTGGTGAAGCGGTTCGGGGTGAGGCCCAAGGCACCAGGCGTGTGGCCCGTGGGGATCGTTGTCGTCTCCGAAACCCCCCTCGACGCCGGGCGTCTATCGAGATACCGACGCGCCGTCGACGCCTTCACCCGCCCCGGGCCCGACGACGCCCCCCGGCTGTACAACTTCTTCGAAGCCACAGGCGGTCGAGCCCGTCTGCTCCCCATCGTGCCCACTGACGCCGGCGGGTGTTGATGCGTCAGAGGCTGGCTTCCGACCCTCACCTCGGGGCATGCTCACTGCGATGATTGCTCAGCGACCTGAACTCTATACAGCCGTCGGTGGTCACGAAGGGCTGACCTCGATCATCACCGACTTCTACGACCGGCTCTTCGATGACGTCATGATCGGCTTCATGTTCCTCGGCCGGGACAAGGCGCGGTTGATCAAGCACGAGGTGCAGTTCACCGCCCGCATGCTCGGTGCCGAAGTGTCCTACGAGGGTCAGCCGGTGGTGAAGGCCCACGCCCGCCTGCCGATCATGGGCGGGCAGTTCAACCGACGCCTGCGCATCCTCGAAGACACGCTCGAAGACCACGCCGTGCCCGAGGCCGTGCGCCAGGTGTGGCTCGGTCACACGGAGAGGCTGCGGGGGGCCATCCTCGGGAAGGGGGTCCACCCCGATCGTTGCAGCCACGACGCTCAGGCCGCCCGTGTGCGTGGAGATGGCGATTCATGACGCCTATGGGGCCTCGCCATCGTTTCAGCTCCGGGACTCGCCGGGCAGTGCAGGCCCTCGTCGAGGCTGTAGGGCCTCCAGGCATGTCGGCGACAGAAGTGACCTCCGTCGTCAGGCGTCTGGAAGACCTCATCGGCCATTTCCCCTGGTACATGCGTCGGGGGCTGGTGCTCGGCATCTGGTTGCTGCAGTGGGGTGGTCCGCTGATGGGGTGGAGGCTCAGGCCTCTGAGCGCCTTGAGCCCCGAGGCTCGGGTTCGGCGGCTGCGCAAAGTGCTCTACAGCCGTCTGCGCCCCATTCGGTTGCTCTTCACCTCGCTCAAGGTGCTCATCAGCCTCGGGGTGTACTCCGAGGCCAGCATCGAGGCCCGTATGGGGGTCGATCGTCGAGGTTGGCGCCTGGCGAGGAAGAAGTTCCGTGAGGCGTTGTTGCAGGCCGACGTCGGCCGTCAGCTGCCACCGACACCGGAGCCTCTGGGTACGGAGCACGTCTCACCTGAGGGCTATTTGTCGTGAGCGCCTTCGCCCCCGAGCCACCCCCCATCGAAGATCTCGACCAGCTGCCCGGTGACGATCGCCACACCCTCCACTGCGACGTCGTGGTGGTGGGCAGCGGGGCAGGGGGCGGTGCCGCCGCCGCCGCCCTCGCTGAAGCGGGCTTGACGGTCACCATCGTAGAGGAAGGCGGCCACCACGACACCGAGGCCTACTCTGCCGACGTATTGCAGATGATGGGGCGAATCCTGCGGGACGGCGGTTCCACGTTCATCGCCGGCAAGGCGCCGATCCCATACCTCGAAGGGTGCTGTGTCGGCGGCACCACGGTGGTGAATGGCGGCATGTGCTGGCGTACCCCGGAGAAGATCCTCGACGGGTGGGTGCAAGACTTCGGCCTCGAACAGCTCAGCCCCGAGGCGATGTCGCCCCTCTTCGACGAGGTCGAGGCCACCATCAACGCTCGGCAGCAGGATCCCGGCAGCCAGGGAGGCAACAACGAAGTCTTCCGGCAGGGTGCAGAGCGAAAGGGCTGGCGGCTCTCGGTGAATCGTCGCAATCAGGTGCATTGCGTCGGCAGCAACGAGTGCGTGAGCGGCTGCCCATCAGGGGCCAAGCAGAGCAGCCTGCAGTCGTGGCTGCCTCGGGCAGGCAGGGCAGGGGCCAGAGTGCTGGCCCACAGCAAAGTAGAGAAGGTGCTCATCGAAGGCGGCCGGGCGGCAGGTGTCATGGGACGCAGCCGATGGCGAAAACGACCCTTCACCATCAAGGCCCGAGCGGTGGTGATGGCCTGCGGCGCCGTACACACCCCCGTAGCATTGCTCAAGAACAAGATCGGTCGTCGCAGCGGTCAGGTGGGCCGCCACTTCACGTGTCACCCCAACGTGAAGCTGTTCGCCCGCTTCGACACACCAGTGGATTCAGCTCGAGGCACTCACCAGGCCTACCAGTGCACCGAGTTCGAGTCAGAGGGCATTCTCCTGGCCCCGGGCTCACTGCCGCTGCCCTTCATGTCGATGATCTTCTCCCACGACTTCGGTGAGAGCCTCGAGGCGAGACTCGAAGCACAACGCTACATGTTCCTCGGGGGCATCCTGGTGGAAGACTCCTCTGCAGGGCGGATCTCCACCCTCATGGGCCAGCCGCGGGTACGGTACGACGTGCAGCCTTTAGATCAGCAGAGGTTCATCAGGGGTGTGTGCATGTTCGCGGAGATGCTCTTCGACGTGGGCGCCCGTGAGGTCTACACCCCGTTCTTCCACATGCCGGTGTTGAAGTCTCCTGACGACATCGCCCGCCTCAAGGCCCTCGAGCCCAAGGTGAAGGACACGGAGTACTTCACCGCCCACCTGATGGGCAGCTGCCGGATGCACAGCGATCCCCGTCAGGGCGTCGTGGGCCCCGATGGTCAGTGCTTTGATCTGCCGGGCCTGTACCTCGCCGACGCCAGCGTGATGCCCGGCCCTGTGGGGGTGAACCCGCAGGTGACCATCATGGCCTTGTCGCTGCTCATCGCGCGGCAGGTTGCAGAGGCGCTGGCCTGACTCTGCAGCTGCCTGGCAGCAAACCCACCGACACCGTCAAATCCCCCACGACCACGCCAGAAACTCGTCAGTGTCTTGACGTCTTTATTTCGGTGTTGAGTGCTCTTTATTTCGGTGTGCCTAGTGTTTTCAGTTGATTGTATGTGGTTTGTTCGGCTGGCACACCCCCTGCTCTAGGACTCCCCGTCAGATTTTTCCCTGCGCTTGACGGAGGCTGTGATGGCCAGCGGCATTTACACATCCATGACGGGAGCCATGGCCCAGGAGCGGGCCCTCGAGAGTGTCAGCCACAACCTGGCCAACGCCCTCACTCCCGGCTTCAAGCGTCAACAGGACACCTTCGAGGCGATCCGGACCGAGGTGGAGGGGCGCATCTCTGATCCCGAGCAGGCCCCAGGGGTGCCCGAGCCCAAGCGGGAGCTCCTCGAAGATCGCATCGGCGCCAGCCACAACGCCCGGCACACCCTCTGGGCTCAGGGCGCTCTCAAGAAGACCGACAACACCCTCGACGTGGCCCTCGCCGGTGGCGGGCTCTTCGAGGTGCAGAGCCCCGATGGTCAACCGCGCTACACCCGCAACGGCGCCCTCACCTTGAGGCCCGATGGCACCCTGGTCAGTCACCAGGGGCTGCCCATCATCGACGCCAGCGGGGGCACGATTCAGATCCCCGACGACGCCAAGGACATCTCCATCACCCTCGAAGGCAAGATCACCAGCCAGGGCGATGAGATCGGTCAGCTGAAGGTGGTGAAGTTCGATGCCCCACAGGATCTGATCCGAGAGGGCGGCAGCTTGTACAGCGCCCCTCAGGGGGCCAACCCTCAGGCAGACACCGGCACCCAGGTCATCCAGGGGCGGCTGGAGCAGTCCACCGTGAACGCCATCAGCTCCATGACGCAGATGATCCGCACGCAGCGGGTCTTCGACTTCAACACCAAGGCGATCCAGACCTATCAGCAGATGGACAGCCAGGCGGCCACCGACATCGCCAGGCCCTGAGGCCCGAGCGGCACTGAAAGCGGGTCCTGAACGGATCCTGAAAGGACTCGACCATGTTGAGATCACTCCACTCCGCCGCCACGGGCATGAAGGCCCAGCAGACCTTCATCGACGTGACCTCGAACAACCTCGCCAACGTGAACACCACGGGGTTCAAGCGGTCCCGGGTGAACTTCCAGGATCTGATGTACCAGACCCAGGACGCTCCGGGGGCCGACGTGGCTCAGGGCGTGCGCAAGCCCACGGGCATTCAGGTGGGCAATGGTGTCCGGACCGGCAGCGTGCAGAAAGAGTTCGGCGACGGCGCGGTGCGGGTCACCAACAACGCCACCGACATCCGCATCGTGGGTCAGGGCTTCTTTCGCGTGCAGTTGCCCAACGGCCAGGGCTTCGCCTACACCCGGGACGGCGCCTTTCAGCGCAACGAGCAGGGCCAGCTCGTCACCTCTGGTGGCTACTTGCTCGATCCCCCCATCACAGTCGGGGTGGACGCGGTCTCGGTGAGCATCGGCGAAGACGGCGTGGTGAGCACCCAGCTCGCCAACGGCCAGAACGTCAATGCCGGTACTATTCAGACCGCCTCCTTCGTGAACCCCGCGGGCCTCAAGGCCATGGGGGGCAACCTGTTCCAAGAGAGCCCCGCCAGTGGGAACGCCCAGCAGGGCACCCCAGGCACTCCGGGCTTCGGGGTGCTGCAGTCCGGAGCCCTCGAGATGTCCAACGTCACCGCCGTGGAGGAGATGATCTCGCTCATCACCGCCCAGCGGGCCTTCGAGTTCAACAGCAAGTCGGTTCAGGCCTCGGATCAGATGCTCCGAGAGCTGAGCAACCTGCGCTGAGGGGTGGGATGATGCGCCTCGCTCTCATGATCGCCGTGTGTGGGTTTTTGCCTTTGGTGGCCCACGGCGCACCGACAGTGACGGTCCGAGAGACCGCACAAATCACCGCGCCTCGCATCAAGCTCGGCGCCGTGGCGCGGCTGTCGGGGCTCAACCGCACGGACCGTGCGCGCATGGCGCAGATCGATCTCGGCCCGGCGCCCAAGCCGGGGCTCAACCGGGTGCTCACCTCGGCCTATCTGAAGACCCGCCTCGCCGGTCGTACCCGAGGGGCGAAGGTGAAGCTGCCCTCGCGGCTGGTCATCACCCGGGGCACTCGCACCCTCAAGGCCACGGGGCTGTCGGCCACCATCAGGGCCAGGATCGAAGAGGCCATGCCCCACGATCTCGCCGACGTGGCCGAGGTCCGGGTGGGGCCCTTGAGCGACGCCACGGTCCCCGGCGGTACCCGAACGGTGGTGGTGCTCCCCGAGGAGAGCGACTACCGCGGTGTGGTCCCCGTGAAGGTGGAGCATCACCTCGGCGACGGCCAGGTGCGCACGCTCCACGTGGAGGCCTTCGTCGATTTGTACGTGAACACCTGGCAGGCCGGCGTGGCGTTGCAGGCGGGGGAGATTGTCGCCGAAGATGCTCTGCGCTCGGTGCGGGTGCCGTCGAGCACGCTGCCCCGAGATCATGCCGAGGGGGCCGACGAGATCGTCGGCGCCCGCCTCACCGCGCACATGAAGCCCGGCGATGTGTTCCAGCGGGGCCGACTCAAGGCACCCCCCATGGTGCGTCGGGGTGATCGGGTGCGCCTGAGGGTGCGCCGAGGGATCCTCGAGGTCTCTGCGTGGGGCGAGATGCTCAGCTACGAGGGGGCCCGAGGGGCTCAGGTGCAGGTGCGCAACCTCGCCAGCAACACCCTGGTCTATGGTCGGGTCGCGGCCCCCGGTGAAGTCATCGTGGGAGGTCAGTGATGATGCGCCGTCTACAGTGGGCCGCTCTTGCGGTGGCCACCGTCGCAGGGGGCCTCGTGGCTTGCGGGCCCAACCACATCAACGCCTACACGCCCAAGCAGCGGCCCTACACGTTTCTCGAGGAGCCCGAGCGCGGCAACAACAGCGCAGGATCGCTGTGGAGCCCCAACAGTGGGGTCAACGACGCCGTAGCCGACAACCGGGCTCAGCGAGTGGGCGACGTGGTCATCGTCACCATCGAAGAGTCAGCGAGCGCCACCCAGGATACGGCCCTGAGCACCTCGAAGGCCACGGAGCGGACCGCCAACGTGCGGGCGTTTCTGGGGTTGATGCAGCAGCTGAGGACCAACAACGGCTTCATCGAGCAGATCGGCGACGAGGGGCAGCTCATCAACCTGGCCAGCGACAGCAGCTTCGAAGGCAGTGGGAGTGGCAGCCGGAACCAGCAGATGAGCGCCACGGTGCCCGCCATCGTCAAGAAGGTGAACGCCCGGGGCAACCTGCTCTTCGTGGAAGGCCACCGCACGCTGCTGGTGAACAACGAGGAGCACCACTTCTACATCAGCGGGGTGGTGCGGAAGAACGACATCAACAACCTCAACCAGATCAGCTCGACCGAGATGGCCGACGCCCAGATCGAGTTCACCGGCCGCGGGGCCATGAGCGACGGCGTCGACAAGGGCTGGTTCACCCGGACCATGGACTACATCTGGCCCTTCTGAGGGCTGCCTGAAGAGAGCGCGAGACGATGCACCACCTCATCCGAGCCATCCTGATCATCAGCGCCGTCCTGGCCACGGCGATGCCCGCTGCCCACAGCGCCCGCATCAAGGAGCTGGTGGAGATCGGCGGCGTGCGCCCCAACCAGCTGCGGGGCATCGGCCTGATCACCGGCCTCAACGGCACTGGCGACACTGAGCAGACCCTGATGGCGAACCAGGCCCTGGCGAGCCAGATGGCCAAGTACGGCATCCGCCTCGAAGCGGCGGTGCGTACCCAGAACGTGGCCTTTGTGATGGTGACCGCAGAGCTGCCCCCCTTCAGCCGCCCGGGGAACCGCCTCGACATCAAGGTGAGCAGCGTGGGCGACGCCAGCAGCCTCGAAGGGGGTGAGCTGATGCACGCCGCCCTGCGGGGACACGATGGTCAGGTCTACGTGGTGGCCGCAGGGCCTGTCTCCGTGGGCGGCTACTCGGTCACGGGCCCTGGGGGCAACAGCGAGACCCGGAACCACCCCACCGTAGGCCGCGTGCCCCGAGGTGGCATTGTGGAGCGGGGCGTGTCCACGGACTTCGTGGACCAGAAAAAGATCACCCTGCAGCTCAAGCGGGCCGACTTCACCACCGCCGCTCGCATCAGCAAAGTCATCAACAGTGAGTTTGGCAGCGCGAAGGTGGCGAAGGCCCTCGACTCTGGCACCGTGCAGGTCGAAATCCCCGGCGGCTATAAGCACCGCGCCGTGGAGTTCATGGCCATCATGGAGCGCCTGGAGGTCAGCCCTGACGCCAAGGCCAAGGTGGTCTTCAACGCCCGCACAGGGACCATCGTCATCGGCCAGGAGGTCCGGGTGCGGTCCGTCGCCGTGGCCCACGGCAACCTCACCGTGACCATCAAGGTGGACGAGCGGGCCATCCCCGCAGGTGTGGCCACACCGGGTCGTACCGTGAAGACCCGCAACGCCAAATTGAAGGTGAGAGAGCAACCCGGCGGCCTGCGCGTTGTGGCGCCAGGGGTCACCCTCAATGAACTGGTGAGCTCCCTCAACAGCCTCGGGGCCAGCCCCAGAGATCTGGTGAGCATCCTCCAGGCCATCGATCAGGCCGGGGCCCTGGATGCCACGCTGGAGATCCTCTGATGGATCCCACCGCCGCAGCCCATTTGAAGGCGCAGACCGCTCAACGCCCGGAACAGGCCCTGGCCCGGAAGGCCGGCGGTGGTGACGAGACGTTGAAGGCCGCGGCGGCCCAGTTCGAGGCGCTGATGATGCATCAGATGCTCAAATCGATGCGGCAGACGGTGCAGCTCGGCGAAGGGCAGGGGGGCGGCAACGAGCCCAGCTTCGCCCGCAAGATGTACACCGAGCTGCTCGACGAAGAGTACGCCCAGATCGCCGGTAAGCAGGGTGGTCTGGGTCTCGCCGAGTTGATCGTCTCCCAGCTCGGCGGCGATTCGGCCCCTGCAATGGGAGCGAAGCTGCCTGCTCAGCGCATCGGGCCCAACCCCATGGGGCCGCAGGTCCCGGCGTCCAGCGTCGAGGTTGCGAGTGCGGCGAAGAAGACCGCCGGCGCTCGCCCTGTGCAGCTGGGTGAAGACAGCCCCTATGTGCATCGTGGCCAGACCATGACCATGCCCGCCACCGGGCGGCTCAGCAGCCACTTCGGCCCTCGCCGACTGCACGGTGGCCCCAAGAGGCATCACAAGGGTCTCGACATCGCTGCCCCCACGGGGCGCCCAATCGGCGCAGCGTTGCCGGGCAAGGTGGCCTTCGCTGGCACCCTCAAGGGTTACGGCAAGGTGGTCTACCTCGACCACGGCGATGGCCTGACGACGCGTTATGCCCACGCCAGCGCCCTGGAGGTGAAGGCTGGTGACGAGGTGGCCCAGGGCCAGACCATCGCCGCTGTGGGCAGCACCGGGCGAAGCACCGGCCCGCACCTGCACTTCGAGGTGCGGCGCAACGGCAAAGCCGAAGATCCGCTGCCCTGGCTGGGGCTCTCCCGAGCCGATCGCCATGTGCACGTACACGATCACGCAGAAGAACGGCCCCTCGAGGGCCACTCACACGAGGAGGAAGAGGCGAAGGCGCAATCACGCGCAGAGTTGACCCGGCTTGATAAGCTGGCACCCTTGATCACACCTTAACCCCGCGCGGTATTTTTGAGGGGCGCTGAAGATTTTGTGAAAAAAGTCTTCAAGTCCCGGAAAAGGCCGACGATGTGTGGGTTGAAACGACTACAGCCACCACGGTGGTTGACGAGGTGTAAAGATGGCCATTCGGATCGGCGGATATGGACCTGCAGAGCAGGCTGAGCGTGCCCGGTCCCGTTCTGCCGCCAAAGCAAAAGGCGGCAAGGGCGAGGCCCTCGGGTCGAAAGACGCCCCGGCGGCCAAGGGTGCTGCGACTGGCATGGACACGGTGAAGCTTCAGGGGAACAGCGCTGCGGTGAACACCGTGCGCGAGGCCACGGACGGCCTCTCTGAAGTCGACGCCGCCAAGGTGGCCGAGCTCAAGGCGGCCATCAAAGAGGGACGCTACGAGGTGAACCCCGACGCCATCGCTTCGGCGATGGTGGACGAGGCCACGGAGCTCGAGGGCTGAACTCACCGTTGATGGTCACGGTACCTGCTGTGGCCTCGACGAAACTCTGCACAACATCGCGACTTCGCCTCCCTGAGCAGGAGGCGAGATGCACACCGAACACGCCAGGCAGCGTTCCGACGCTTCGAGGACGCCCCACGAGGGTGCACCGCTCGACCCCCTCGAGCAGGCCCTCGCCGCATTGCTCGACCACCTGATCGATGAAGAGGCCGCCCTGAGCAGGATGGCCCAGGCCCTCGCCGAAGAGCAGCGCGCGCTCAGGCATCTCGATCAGGGCATCCTCAGAGCTGCGCTCATCGAAAAGAAGGTGGTGGCCAACGCCCAGAAGGTGTTGGAGCAGACCCGGGCGATGCGCATGGATCAGGTGATCACGGCGCTCCCCACCTCGGCGCAGTCGCGATCGCTCTCGGCCATCATCAAGGCCGTCGAGGAGCCCTGGTGCTCTCAGCTCAGCGAGATCAGGCATCAAATCAGACGACGTCTTGGCGAAGTGCAGCGCATGCACGAGGCCAACAAGGCCCTGGCGACGACCGGTCAGAAGACCGTGGCCCGGGCGCTGGAGCACCTCGGCCGCCGGTCCGGGGGCACCTATGGCGCCTCCGGGCGACGTCAGCCTGCGCGGCCGCCTCGGGCCGTCACCGTGTCCTGAGGAGTCTGTATGAGTTTGTTTCGCACCCTGGGCATCGGCCACTCGGGCATGCAGTCCAGCCAGACGGGCCTCAACAACACGGGTCACAACATCGCCAACGCCGGCGTCGAGGGTTTCACCCGGCGCAAGACCGTGCTGGGGATCCAGGAGCCTCAACGCTACGGCGGCCAGTGGATGGGCCGAGGCAGCAGGGTGGACAACATTCTGCGCAGCTACGACAGCTTCCTCGACGCTCAGGTGCGCCGGGACAAGAGCGCCTACGCCTACCTCGACGCTCGCGGGCGAACGCTCAACGCCGTGGAGCGGCTGTTCGAAACTGAGGGGGCCAACGACATCGGCGCCCGGATGAGCAGCTTCTTCAACGCCGCTCGATCTCTGAGCGAGCAGGCCGACGACAACGCCGCTCGCCGAGAATTGCTCCTCGCCGCGGAGCAGACCGCCCTGGCGTTTCGCAACCTCGACGGCGATCTGCAGAGCATGCAGGGCACCATCGATCGCGAGATCAGCGCCAAGGTGGACGAGATCAACACCCTCACCGGCATCGTCTCGGCTCTGAACCCCCGCATCGCCGGGGGCGAGCTCGACGAGCAGGAGGCTGCTGATCTGCGCGACCAGCGGGATCAGGCCTTGCGGCGTCTGAGCGAGCTGGTGCAGGTGAACATCATCACCGAGCCCAGCGGCATGACCTCGGTCCGCCTCGCCAGCGGTGATCTGCTCGTCGACAAGTCTGATCAATTCACCCTGGCCACCTCGCCAGATCCCGACAACAACGGCCTCATGGCCGTGCAGGTGGTGAACCGGCGTGGTGGAGCGCGCAACGTGACCAGCGCCCTGGGCCAGGGCGAGCTCGGTGGCCTCGTGAGCGTGCGAGACGACGACATCCCCCAGTGGCGCGCCACCCTCGACCAGCTGGCCTTCAGCTTCGCCACGGCAGTGAATGCCGCCCACCAGGGCGGTGTGGGCCTCGATGGCGTCGGTGGCAGGGACATCTTCACCGGCGTGGCCGATGTGCAGGGCGCCGCCAGCACCATCGCCGTGGATCCCGACATGCTGGCCAACCCTGATCGCGTCGCCGCCGCAGCCGATGGGCTGGGCCTGCCTCAAGGGAACACGAATGCCCTGGCCATGGCCGATCTCGACAGCGCCGAGCTGGCCGATCTCGGCGGAGTGAACGTCCGGGAGGCCTTTGGTGAGCTCGTGTACGCCGTGGGCCGTACCACCGCCGACAATGAAGAGCTGATGAACCGCAAAGCCGTCGAGGCGGAGCAATCTCAGAGCCTCTTCGACTCGGTGACGGGGGTGAGCATCGACGACGAGATGATCGAGTTGACCAAGTATCAGCGTCACTTCGAGGCCAGCGCCCGGGTCATCACCACGGTGGACCAGCTGCTCGACTCTGTCCTCGCCCTCGTGGGGTGAGCCTGGAAGGGGGGCCGAACTGGCCCTCTGAAGATGTTTCTTCTCATGTCACCGGCCGCATAAGCCGATGTCTGGGGAGCTTGCCAATGCGCCGCCTCTTCGAGATCGCCTTCACATGAAGGCCAAACGAAGCGGCGGATAGGGATTTCGGGGAAAACTGCATGCGAGTGTCCGAGCGCAACCGGTTCGAATCACCTCGACGACGTCTCGAGATGCTTCGCAGCCGCATGAACGACGCCAGCGACGAGGTGAGCACCGGTCTCAGGGTTCGCCGACCCTCTGACGACCCCCTGGCGGCGAAGCGTCTGCACGATCTCGATCTGCGCATCAGCCGCCTCGATGGCCACATGCGATCCGCTGAGCGGGTGGACAACCGCCTACGAGAAACCGATGGCGTGCTCGAAGAGGTGATCTCCCTCCTCGACGAGGTGAAGTCTCTCGGTCTGCGGGGGGCCAACGATACGAACAACGCCGAAGATCGAGCCCTCATCGCCGAGGAGATCAGCAGCCTGATTACGCAGGTGGCCGATCTGGCCAACACCCGCGATGCCGACGGCTTCCTCTTTACAGGGGCTCTGGGTGACGTAGCCCCCGTGGACGATGCGCTCAACGTCAAGAACGACGATCGGGCCTTGAGCGTCGAGGTGGGGGAGGGGGTTCGCGTACAGGAAGGTGTGCTGGCGGCGACCATCTTCGGAGATGGCACGCCGGCGACGATTCAGGTCTTCGACACCCTCGTGGCCCTGAGAGATGCCGTGGCCAACGGGGATCAGGGCGGACTCGACACCGCCCTCGCCGACATGGACACAGCGACGGAGCAGGTCATCGACGCCCGGGGCACTGCAGGCATCATCCTCGGTCGCCTGGAAGGTGCCATGACCGTGAACGACCGCTTGCAGGCCTCTCTCCCGCTGGAGCGGGCCAGCCTGGTGGAGGCTGACTTCGTTGAGGCGGTGAACGAGCTCTCCCGTGCGGAGAGCATGTTCCAAGCCAGCCTCGCCGCCTCGGGGCGGACCGTGGGTGGATCCACGTTGCTCGACTATCTGTGACAGCTCGGGACTCCCCCGGAGCTGAAGACGGCGCCAGGAGGCGCCAGGGAGGGGCGTCGTGCTGACGCTGACGCGCAAAATCGGCGAGGCCCTGTGCATCGGCGATGACATCAAAGTGGTGGTGAAGGAGATCCGAGGCAAGCAAGTGCGCCTCGGCATCCAGGCCCCCACGGAGATCTACGTCTGCCGTGAAGAACTCTACCGCAAGATTCACACCGCCAACGTGATGGCCGCCGCCGGGGCCACAGACAAACTCGACAAACTCGACGTGCTCGGGGGGCTCTTCGCCAGGCCCTCAGGCAAGGTGGCCCAGCGCGACCCGTCGAACGCTCAAGGATCCAGGCGCAATGGACAACATGCCGCTGCCCATGACACCGAGCAGGACTCGACCGCACCACAGAGCACCGAGAATGGACAGCGAGAGGCCTCGAAGCCCGACGCCGCTGGCCAGGAGGAGCAGAGCAATGCGGGTTGAGACCTCGAGGTTCGGGGTCCTCGACATCAACCCCGAGGCGCTGTTCACGTTCCCCATGGGTTTGCTGGGGTTCTCGCGGCACAAGAAGTTCGTGGTCCTCGATCATCGGGAGGACAGCCCCTTCAAGTGGCTCCAGAGCGCTGAAGACGGTGATCTGGCCTTCATCATCAGCGATCCGCTGTTCTTCAAGCCCGACTATCACATCAATGTGAGGCGGGGAGAGATCTCCGTCATCGATCCCGAAGACGCCGATGATCTGGTGGTCTCGGTCATCATGACCGTGCCCGATGACCCACATCAGCTGAGCGCCAACCTCATGGCCCCCCTCGTGTTCAACATGGTCAATCGCCGGGGCATGCAGCTGGTGCTTCATGATCAGCGCTATCCCGTCCGATACAAGGTATTGCCCGAAGGGGCATCACCGACGGAGATCCCGATGCACGAGCCGGCCATCCGGTCCATCTCGATCAGCTGAAAGGCCACCATGGCGCCACCGAGACCCGAGCCGTTTGTCCCGGCAGGGGTGGTGGGCCCGGGTCCCGACGAGCAGGCGGTGGCGGCCTGGTTGAGGGCCCTCGCCCGTGAAGCCGCTCCAGAGGCCTGGGGGCCTCAGAGTACACCTGCACCGCCGACGGCCCTGGGGCCCGTCGAGCTGAGTCCGGAGGCCGAGGGGGCCGCGGGCACCCTCAACCCCTACGCTGAGGCGTTCTACCGCGACGCGATGGTGGCAGTGGCCAAGCCCACCGTGGGCATCGAGTCTCGCCACGCAGAGCTGTACGCCCTGCTCAGCAGAAACATCCAGCGCTACCTCACGTACTCGCGCATGCGCCTGAGCTACATCTACGAGGTGTTGCGCGGTCGGGATCGGGTCACCTTCTCGGTGATCCCGTTCTTGCTGCACGTGAACATGCCGACCCTACCGGGGTACGTCACCGCCACCCGGGACGATCCTGCCCCCCATGGCATCAGCGGCTTCGATCTCAACGACACCATCCGACTCGCCGTGGGAGAGCTGTTCCCCGAGGTCTCCCGGCGCATGCCTGCTTTCTTGAAGCCGGTGATCAAGGCGCTGCTGGTCATGGGCAGCGTGGGCACCATCGGTCACACCGGCTCGAGCGACATCGACTACTGGGTGGTCATCGACGAGTCACAGCTCAAGCCCGGTGATCTCGAGCGCCTGCAGCAGAAGATCCGCGGCGTGGAGCAGTGGGCCAACCGCCGTGGTCTCGAGGTGCACTTCTTCATCGTCGACACCGAGCGGGCCCGGCGAAACGACTTCGGCCTCGCCGTGGACGACGCCGAGTCCTCGGGGAGCGCCCAAGGGCAGCTGCTCAAAGAAGAGTTCTATCGCACCGCCCTCTTCATCCAGGGGCAGCTGCCTTTCTGGTGGGTGGTGCCCATCGGGGTGGCGCAGAAAGAATATGACCGCCTCGAGAAACGCATCGCCGACAAGCCGCTGTCACCTGCGGTGGGTTTCGTCGATCTGGGCAACGTAGGGCAGCTCGATCGACGTGAGTTCTTCGGCGCCGCGCTATGGCAGATCAACAAGGCCCTGAAGAGCCCCTTCAAGAGCCTGCTCAAGATGGCCTTGCTCGCCCGCTACATGGAGGACGATCACCCCGAGCTGCTGTGTGACACGCTCAAGCGTCGGGTCTTCGAGGGGGAGCGGTCACCACAGTACACCGATCCGTACGTGCTGCTCTTCGACGCCATCACCGAGCACTTCGCCCGACAGGGTGACTGGCGGGCGTTCTGTCTGGTGCAGACCTGCTTCTATCTCAAGGTGGGCCTCAAGCTCAGCCGCGAGGTCCCCGAGAAGAGCCGGTTCATCCAGCGGTTCAAGGTCATGCGGGCCTACGTGCTGCGGTGGGGGTGGGACAAGGCCTTGCTGAGCGATCTCGACGGCATCGACAAGTGGAGCGCCGAGCGGGTGGACCACCTCGGGCTGTCGATCCGGGCCTTCATGCTGGGCATCTATCGCGCCCTCATCGAGCGGATGGAGGCCGACGCCCACACGCCGGCCATCGAGCGGGAAGACGTCACCTTGCTCGGTCGACGCCTCTTCGCCTGTTTCGCCGACGAGTCGGGCAAGATTCATCACCTCTACACCTACTTCCTCAAAGAGCTGGTGCCCGAGGAGCGGATCACCGTGCTCGAGGTGCCCGACAACACCCACATCTGCCGGTGGGAGGTACACCGCCGTCTCGATCGGGACGGTCTCGTGGGCCGCGGTGAGCCAGTACGGGCCGGATCTGATCTGGCAGAGATCGCCGCCTGGCTGTGCTTCAACGGTCTCTTTGGCCGGGGATCGACGGTGAGCCTGCTCACCCGCCACAGCCGCATCACCAACAACGACTTCCACACCATGCTCACCCGCTTCGAGGGTCACTTCGCGCGGCCTGATCCCTTCAGCCTGCCCACCCGGCAGCTGCTTGAGGGTCGCCGCGTGGTGGGGTCGATGCTGGTCATCAACTTCGACGAGCGATCTTTGAAGTGGGCCCAGGAAGAGCAGGGAGAGACGGTGTACATCCCTGCGAACTGGGATGTGCTCAACTACGGCCGCAAGCGAGAGAGTCTCGTGCGCCATGTGGCCCTCATCACCCTCAACAGCTGGGGGGAGATGTTCTGTGTGCGTCACGACGGCACCCACGCCCTCACCAATGCGCTGAGCGATCTCTTCGGCCGCATGTCCGATCTCCCGCGGGCCACCCGCCCCGAGATTTTGGTGCCTCAAGGCCACAAAATGCAGGCGGTGAAGAGCCGCCTCGCGCGCTTGATGGGCACGATGGAGCAGATGTGGATCGACGATGTCGAGGATCGTGTCGAGCGGGTCTTCGTCTACGAGTCCGCGGGCAAATTCCAGATCTTCAGGCGGCGCAGCCAGCAGGGCTGGGTGATCAACGCCGAGGATCTCTCAGGTGTGGTGCGGCAGCTCGGGCGCTCGGGTCCGCAGAAGCTGGAGCCAGTGATCGATCACCTCTCGGTGCCCCTCGGCGATCTGCGTACGCTCGTAGAAAAGCGCAGCCGGGATCGTGAGAGCTTGATCTATCTGGCCTGGCGTCGCGGTGAGCGCGAGTCGGTGATCTACACCTACGACGAGCAGCACAAGTTCCACCTGACGCGTTGTAGCCACCGTGCCCTCGAAGACACCCTCGCCGATCTGGTGCGCAAGGCCACCTGGCACCTCAAGGGTCGAGTACAAGACGCCCGTGGCTTGTGGCGGGCGGTCCGCGTGTACGAGCTCAGAGATGGCAGGGTGCTCGATCAACCGACCACCTTGAGAGACGACACCGGCCGCGCCTTTCAGAGCATGGTGAAGAATCAGCCCCAGGGATCACAGCTGTGGCTCAAGGGTGATCTGCGTCAGGGCCGCATGGGCGTCAGCCTCAAATGGGGTCGGGATGTCTTCAGCCCCAGGCGGCTCGGCTCGGCCTTCGTCTACTCGGTGGTGCGTCACATCCTCAAAGATCACACCCTCTACGAGACGGCCCCCTTCCTTCTCAAGGGCTCCGACGTACGTATGCCCTGGGGTGAGGCGGGCCTGGTGCAGCATCTGAGGCTGATGGAGATCTACCAACGCCGAATCCACCGCGAACTGTCGGCCTACCAGGGCACCCGCGGCCCCCAGCGCAGGAGCTGAGTATGTGGAGCATACTGTTGATGGTGGTCTCACTGGCGAGTCCGCCCGCAGCGTCGAAGGCCGCGCCGAGCAGCCAGCCAGTGGAGAAGGCAGAAAAGAAGGGGCCACCTGCATCCCAGCCTGCAGAGACTCCACAGCCTTCATCTCAGCCCTCCTCAGCCCAGAGCGTAGAGTCGGAGCCAGAGGATATGGCCGACGAAGACACGCCTCCGATGACGTCGACGGTCCGGAAGCGCAGCAGAGTCGGCAGGATGCCTCGACCGAGCGAGATGCCACTCAAGATTCTTGGGGTTGGCCGTGCCGTCGACCTTGGCGATCGCACCATCAAGACCCCACCGGAGCTCTACCTCGGCCCAACGAAGTATGCCGAAGGCACCGAGGACTTCATCCAGAGCATCGAGCTCGGCAGCCGGCTGATCGTGTATCGAAGGGAAGGCATCCCACCCTTCGGGAACACGCCGGACAAGAAGTCGGGGATGGAGCACATGTTGGTGAAGGTTGGTGAGGCAGAGGTGATGGAGATACGCCGGGTGGTGATCGTGGCCCGCCTGGTGGAGACCACTGATGATCCGGCCCTCACCATCCCCAGCGCCCTCGTGAACGACTTCGCGCAAGTGAAGCGCCGGCCGGCGCCACCTCCGCCGCCACCCAAGCGCATGGTCAAGCGGCCAAAACGCAAGAAGATGAAGTCGAAGCCCGAGCCTGCAGCCCCAGCACCGAAGTACACCCGGCCCAACCCGAGGTACACGCTGTGAGCAAAGGCTGGGGCCAGAAAGAAGGCTGTGTGTCTGTCTTCAAGACGGCGAGCCGAAAAAAAACGAGGTCGACGAAATTTTCTGTTCAAGAAAGCCCCGACCACGACGATGTGCCTTGTGTAAGGCGATGATTTCACCACCGACTGCTGATCGCTGATTTCGAGGAGCCAAATGTACGCCAAAAGCGGATATGGACAGAGCACCCACCAGCGATATCGGGCCGTCAAGGTGCAGACTGCGTCACCGGCGCAGGTCATGCTCATGCTGTTCGATGGCGCCATTCGTTTTGCACGCACTGCCCGGCAGAAGATCGAAGAAAAGGATCTCGCGGGGAAGGGCACCTACATCGGGAAGGTGCAGGCCATCGTCACCGAGCTGATGAGCAGCCTCGACTTCACCTTGAATCCCGAGCTGTGCTCTCAGCTTCAGCAGCTCTACGTCTACATGATCGAGCGCCTCACCGCGGCGAACATCAAGGTGGACGTCGTGCCCCTCGACGAGGTCATCAGTCTGCTCACCGATCTCCGGGACACGAACAAGAAAGCTCTGGAGAGCCTGCCTCAAGATCCCACCCTCAAGGCCCGGGACAAGGCGCCGGCGGCTGCACGCCCCGTGAACCCTGTGCGTCCGGTGCCCACGGGCGGCCCACGCTTCGGCGGTGGCCCCAAGGCATGAGCGCACCACACACCATCACTGATCACATCGAGGTCCTCGACGGCCTGATCCGGCTGTATGAGGTGCACCTGGGTCAGTTTCATCGCGATCCCAAGCTCGACTGGTCAGCCTTTGGCGAGGCACGCCAGACCATCATCGACGCCTGGCGTCTGATGACCCCTCTCACCGAGTTACTGCCCGACGAGGCTCAGCAGGCCCGGATCAGAGAGCGCATGGAGCGTCTCGAGGCGTTGAACGTGTCTGTGGTGGAGGCTGCCGAGAGCAGCCGCGCGGATTTAAATCGCCGTTTGGGCGCTTTGCGGACGGGCCGGAAGGGGCTCAAGGGCTACCAACGCCACTTGGGTCCGGCGCGGCGATCACAGCTCGGCCGGGGCTGAGCGGCTGGCGGCTTGAGCGGACGGCCGTGCCTTTGGCACCGCCTGTAGCGGACGGTCATCGCCTGGCGGCGACAGCCTGTAGCGGACGCCTCGCCTTCGGCGAGAGCTGTAGCGGACGCTCATTTGCCTACGGCAAATTCCCTGTAGCTTTTTTGAAGATCAGTTGAGGGGGGCGTGTGTAGATTCATCCTCCGCAGACGCTGTTGGCCCCTGACGCACCAGTTCCGGCGTAAGCCCCTACCTGGGTTGAGAAACCCACCAGCAACACCATAACTCTCTGAAAAAGCTACAGCTCAGCCTGCCGAAGGCAGACTCGGCGTCCGCTACAGCTCTGTAAGGCGAAGCCGCAGCAGGCGTCCGCTACAGGCGGCCCGAAGGGCGGCCGTCCGCTACAGATCGCGCCGCAGGCGGGATCGTCCGCTCATCAGCCGCCACCGGAGAGCGACGACAGCGCCGAGAGCTGCTGACTCACGTAATCCCCGAGGGCCTGCAACTCCGCGAGCTGCACCTCGAGCCCCACGAATTGTCGGCGTAGTCGCTCTTCCACACGGGAGACACGCTCGTTCTGCACGTCGATCTGCTCTTCGAGGCGGGTCACCTGAGAGCGGATGCCGTCAGTGCGAGAGCCGATCACGTCATCGGTGAGGCTGTCGATGAGGTCTGGCAGCGTCTCGCCGAGGCCGTCGGACACGCGCACCCTGCCGAGGATGCCGGTTTGAGAGTCATCAGGGATCTCGATGAGCATGCCTTCGGAGCCGAAGCCTCGAGCGCCACGGAACACATTGCCGTCGATGACCTCTGCCTGGATCCCGCCGATGCGGCCCGAGAGATCAGTCCCTGTGGCTTCGCTCTCGACGTTGCCGATGCCCGAGTTCGCGCCAGCGGCTTGATCGGAGATCACCGTGAAGGTCTGCTCCGAGCCGTACAATGTGGTGCGGATGTTGATTCGACCATCTGATACGAAGGCCGCCATGCCCACATTGTTGTCGGAGAAGGCCTGGTTGAGCCGACCAACCTGAGTGTCCACATCGTCACCGGCGAGCAAGTTCACGTCGAAGGTGCGGATGCCATCTTGGAAGTTGAAGCTCAAGGTCTCGTCAGCGCCGATGACCTGGGCGTCCGCGCCGGCGGTGAACGACGCTCGGGTACGAGCAGTCTCCACTTCGACGGTGTATTCCCCCGGCTGAGTCCTTGAGTTCCGTGAGCGGAAGGTGAAGTCGCCGGTGATCACCTCACCGACGCCGGTGAGCAGTCGTTCCACGGCTTTCGAGTCGGAGTTGAGGGCTGAGCTGAGGGTGCCGCTGTTGAGCGACAACAGACCGGTCTCGCTGTTGGACTCGATGCCGAGCTCCGAGAGGGCGGAGATGGTGGACCCGTTGAGCCCGGGCACCCGGCCGAGGGTGAGGGCCTTCAAACGTCTCTGCACATTGCGCACGGCGGAGTCGCCGTTGAGCGCCGGGGCCGCGAGGCCGCTCGCCGGATCGTAGTCGAACTGGCCGTTGATGAAGCCCACGACGGAGTTGTAGGCCCCGATGAAGCTCGTGAGCGAGCCCTCTACATCGCCGATTTGATCATCGATGCTCAGGGTCACTGTCTTGCTCGGATCCACGTCGGCGATGGAGAAGGTCATGCCTTCGAAGACGTCGGTGAAGCTATTGCTGCCGTTGGTGATCGTGATGCCGTTGATCTCCACCATGGCGTCTTTCGCCTCTTGCAACACGGGATCGACTGCGTCGATGCGGAAGGTGTCGCCGGTGGTGAGGCTGCCGTTGTCGGTGAAGTTGATCTCCACGCCGTCGGCGAGGGCGATGGGGCCACCGCTGGTGACTTCGAAGCCCGAGCCACCGTTGTCGTCGAAGGTGAGCCCTCCATCTGTGGAGAACCGATAGCGGGCGGCGCCGGCGCCGCCTGCTGCGGTGCCGTCTTGGATGATCTCCACCACGAAGTTGGCGTTCCCTGTGCCCGTGTACGTGCCAGAAGCAGTGGCTGCGCCGAGGTAGGCGGCGTTGTTGGTGGTGTCGGCCGTCGCTGCCTCGATTTGCTTGTTGGCGAAGTCGAGGGTGGTGTCGTTCTGCACCACCTTCACCTCGTTATCGGTGCCGCCCTTCACCCCCGACAAGATCAGTCGAAAGGGGTTGGTGGCGGTGCCGTCGTTCACGATCTCTGCCCGCACATCGCTCGAGGCGTCGTTGATGGCGTCAGCGAGCTGACTCAGAGTCGTCGATTCGTTGACGTCGATCTCGATCTCGGAGCCGTCGCCGATCTGGAAGCTGAAGGTGCCCGCAGCGGCGGCCACCGCCGTGGCGTTGTCGTCGACGAAGCCCTGGGCGCCGAGGCGATTGGTGGTGGCTTTCTGCAGCGCTTTCACCGTGTAGGTGCCGTTGCTCGCCTTGTCGGTGGCGTTCACCGTCACCAGGCTGCTGTCGGAGCTCGTCGCCGTCTTGCTGCCGAAGAGGCTGGAGGAGTTCAGGTCCCGGGCGGCGGAGCGCAAGCTGCCCAGCCGTCCGCTGAGATCGCTGTACGAGGCGTTTCTCTGCTCAGCGTCGACGATCTTTTGCTGCAAGCTGGTGATCGGCGCCCGCTCGAGGGTGAGCAACTGGTTGATGATGCCGTCTACGTCCAGGCCACTGGCCAGGCCGCTGATGCTGATGGACATGATCCCCTCCTGGGTGGATGAGGGTGGCGTTCGAATGCTCGAGCGGTCAGTCCGTGGACACACCGTTCGAAATTGCGAAACGCCCCTTTGGCCGAAGCGGTGTGCACAGGGGTCGCACCGCCCGTTTGCACGGAGGTGTATGCACACTGCAGGCCAAAGAGGCGCCGTCTCGCGTTCAGAGCGTGAAGTCGATCAGGCGCTCACGTTCACCAGGGCCGGGGCGCGCTTGGCGTCGCGCTCCCCGCGGGCCTCTTTCAGACGCTCCAGCATCTTCAAGAATGCCTCTGGCGGCAGTTGACGGACTGTCTCCTCTCCGCTCTCCTTCTCCTTGATGGTCATCACCAGCCGACCGCTGGCCTCGTCCCGTGAGAAGCGCACCGAGCGCTCGCTCTGGTCATAGGCGACCTCGGCGAGGCTGTTGGCCTCCTCGACTGCCTTGGTGAGGCTGACCTCGTTCTTCGGCAGTATCCCTTCGGCGGGGGTCCCCAGGGGCCCCGCGCCCTGACGGGCGGGATCGGACAGATCGGTGGCGGTGCTGGGCGCTGCGGCATTTCGAGGGTTGCTTCGAGCTGCAGCGCTCTCCGCAGTCGGCGGCCGGGTGGCCTGGCCGCCGCCCAGTCTGTTCAGGACGTCTATGGCCATGATTTACCTCCTCGATGTGTCCTCAGCGTCCATTACAGCAGTGACAACGCGATCTGAGACGACTGGTTCGACTGCGCCAGGATCGAGGTCCCAGCCTGCTGCAGGATCTGCGTACGGGTGAGGTCCGCGGTCTCCTGCGCGAAGTCGGCGTCCTGAATCCGGCTACGTGCTGCAGCGAGGTTTTCAGAGGTGGCCGACAAGTTGTTGATCGTCGATTCGAGGCGGTTCTGCGTCGCACCGAGTGAAGATCGGGTCTCAGACAAATAACTGAGCGCTTGATCCGCGATATCGATGGCTCTGTTGGCGCCATCTCTCGAGGTGATGTCGATGGTACTCACCGACGACGACGAGTTCTTGCCCAACACGATGTTGCCTGCACCACCACCGAATCCGATGGCGCTTGACCCGTTCGCCGTGAGGGTCGCCGAGATGTTCTCGGACGATTGCAGCGTGACCGTACCTTGACTCACCCCTGCGCCGAGACCCGTTCGGGCAGCCCCGGCCCCGGTGGCGGTCACCTCGATGTTTCGACCATCCACGGCGGTGAGCACCACGTTGTTACTTGAGTCCAGCGAGGCGATGACGCCCGTACTGTCCGCGTAGCTGTTGATGGTGTCCACCAGGGTGCCGTCGGCGTCGTCTGCCGATACCGTGACCCCCGTGATGTCCTGGCCGTTGATGGTGATGAAGTTCGTGGCGTCGAGCGCACCACCGGCGACGTCGGCGTTGCCGTCATCGACGGTGGAGTTGGCGATGGCGGTGACGTTGGTGAACTCCGAGGAGTCGTTGATGGCTGCAGCCTTGGCGATGGCCGAGCTGGTGGCCAGCGAGGTCGACACCGTGTCGTCCACGGCGTTCGTCGCCCGGATCGACACGTTGTTGATCACCACGTCGTTCGCCGCGATGGCCTGCGTACCGGCGGTGGAGCCGGTCTCTCGGGCGCTGGCGCCGAGGGCGGTGGACCGTGCGTCGCTGATGTTCACCGAGAGCGACTGGTTGGAATTGGCCCCGATTTGGAACCGCGCTCCGTTGAAGCTGCCGTCGAGGATGTTCTGGTTGTTGAACGTGGTGTTGTTGCCGATGCGGTCCAGCTCGCTCACGAGCTGATCCACCTCGTCTTGCAGGTTCTGACGGTCGGCATCGGTGTTGGTATCGTTTGCCGCCTGCACGGCGAGCTCACGCATCCGCTGCACGATGTCGGTGGATTCCTGCAGGGCACCTTCAGCAGTCTGCACGAGACTGATGCCGTCGTTGGCGTTTCGCACCGCCTGGTTGAGGCCGCGGACCTGAGCGGTCATGCGGTTCGAGATGGCCAGACCGGCGGCGTCGTCTTTGGCGCTGTTGATGCGCAGACCGCTGGACAACCGCTCGAACGAGGTGCTCAGCTTCTTGCTGGTCTTGTTGAGAGTGTTCTGAGCGCCCAGGGATCGAGCGTTCGTGTTGACGAAAAGACCCATGTGATCCTCCTTGGATACAAAAATCGGGCAGACTTCCGCGTCTCCCCGGCGATCCCGCCCGACCCCTCGAGCGTTCACGCAACCGTTTCAGGCTGACCAGGGACCCTCCCGAATCAGCCCTCACGAGCTGTGGTCTCCAACACTGCCGACCCATGGCAGGCTCAACGCAGTCGACCCAAAAATGACCGCGTCAGAGCACGTGGAGTCCACCTCTCAACGCTGACATCGGCGGTCTCAAACGGGAGTTGAGAAAAAAAAGAAGAAGGCGCCATTTTGGGGTCGCCACGACCCGGGTGGGTCATGACGGATACGCCTCGAATTGGGCGGGGTCGACAACAGACAAAAAAGGGGAGATCTCGGGGCAGGCGCGCGGAGCCGCAGGCGCGGCAGCGGTGCAGTCGCCTCAGGCGACAAACGGGTGTCGAGTGGGGTGTTGAATACGTAGCGAGCTACGCCGCCACCGCGCGCCTCGGTTGAATCCGACCCGATTAACCGAGGAGGTTCAGGGCGATGTTCGGCCCCTGGTTGGCCTGAGCGAGAATCGAGGTGCTGGCCTGCTGCAGGATCTGGTTTCGCGTCATCATCGCCGTCTCAGAGGCGAAGTCGGCGTCTTGAATCCGGCTTCGAGAGGCGGCGAGGTTCTGACTGGTGGCCGACATGTTGTTGATGGCCGATTCCATCCGGTTCATGAAGGCGCCGAGCCCGGATCTCTGTTTCGACACTTGATCGATGGCCACATCGAGGATGTCGATGGCCGTATTGGCCCCATCTCTCGAGGTGATGTCCACCGCGCTCGTGGCGAAGTTGCTGTTGACCCCGAAGACCACGTTGCCCGCACCACCGCCGAAGCCGATGGCCGTCGAGCCGTTCGCCGTGAGGGTCATGTCGATGTTCGCTTCCGATTGCAACGTGATGCTGCCTTGGGTGACCCCGGCGGCGAGGCCCGTTCGGGCTGCCCCGGCCCCTGTAGCCGTCACTTCGATGTTTCGACCATCATTGGCCGTGAGCACCACGTTGTTGCTGTCGTCGAGAGACGCCACCACCCCCGTCGTGTCGGTATATGCGTTGATCGCATCCACCAGGGTGCTGTCGGCGTCATCTGCCGCCACCGTGATCCCGGTGATGTTCTGACCGTTGATGGTGATGAAGTTCGTGGCGTCGAGCACACCACCGGCGACGTCGGCGTTGCCGCTGTCCACCGAGGAGTTGACGATGGCCTTCACATTGGTGAACTCCGAGGAGTCGTTGATGGCTGAAGCCTTGGCGATGGCCGAGCTGGTGGCCAGCGAGGTCGACACCGTGTCGTCCACGGCGTTCGTCGCCCGGATCGACACGTTGTTGATCACCACGTCGTTCGCCGCGATGGCCTGCGTACCGGTGGCCACGCCGTCGTTGCGTGACTGCTTCCCCAGAGCGGTGGAGCGGGCGTCGGAGATGTTCAGATCGACGGTCTGACGTGAGTTCGATCCCGAGTGCACCCGCATCCCGATGAAGCTGCCATCGAGGATGTTCCGGTTGTTGAACGTGGTGTTGTTGCCGATGCGGTCCAGCTCGCTCACGAGCTGATCCACCTCGTCCTGCAGGTTCTGACGGTCTGCAGTGGTGTTGGTGTCGTTTGCCGCCTGCACAGCGAGCTCACGCATTCGCTGCAAGATCGAGCCGGTTTCGTCCAGGGCACCCTCTGCGGTCTGGGCCAGAGAGATGCCGTCGTTCGAGTTTCGGACTGCCTGGTTCAGTCCTCGGACCTGTGAGGTCATTCGGTTGGCGATGGCCAGGCCAGCGGCGTCGTCTTTGGCGCTGTTGATGCGCATACCGCTGGAGAGACGTTCAAAAGATCGGCTGAGGCCGTTGCTGCTCTTGCGAAGCTGCCGTTGTGCGTTCAGCGAAGAGGCGTTGGTGTTGACGTAAAGACCCATGAATCACTCCTTGATGGGCATGAAGGAGACGAACCTTGTCTCCTCGTTGGCGGAAACTGTCAGGGCCAGCGGCCTCCGCCCCGGTCCGACGGGTCCCCACGTGGGGGGCGTCGCTTCGGGGAAGGGGGGCTGTCTCGCCCGGAGTCCGCCGGATGGCCTCGACTCAGGGCGGGGAATCTGCTCCGGTACGTCCGGCGCCGTCGTCGGCTGCCCGGGCCCGGGGGTGTCTTACGGGGGGCGCGCATCTTCATGTGTTCGACTCCCTTAGCCGCCGATGAGGGAGAGGGCGGCCTGGGGTGCCTGGTTGGCCTGCGCCAGAATCGAGGTGCTCGCCTGCTGGAGGATCTGGTTCCGAGTCATCATGGCCGACTCAGAGGCGAAGTCGGCGTCCATGATGCGGCTGCGAGAAGACGACAGGTTCTCGGAGATGGCCGACAGGTTGGCGATGGTGCTCTCGAACCTGTTCTGCAGGGCGCCGAGGCTGGACCGGGTGCTGCTCACCTGCTCCAGGGCGCGGTCCACCACGTCGATGGTGCGGTTCGCTGCCTCTCGAGTGAGCACATTGGTCGTCGACACCGAGTTCGCCGTGTTCACCCCGATGATGGAGGCGGCGGCGAAACCGACGCGGTCTGTGTTGTTTCCGGTGATGGAGACCTGGTTGTCACTGCTCAGCTCAAGCTCGGCCAGCGTCACCGACGCCCCCGCTGCACCACCGTTCAAGCCCGTGATGTTGCCGCCGTTGCCTACGGTGATGACCTCGATGTTGCGTCCATCCGAGGCTGTGAGTTGCAGCTGGCTGTTCTGGTCGAGGGAGGCCACGACCCCCGTCTGGTCAGTGACGGCGTTGATTTGTTGGATCAAGGTGTCGCTGGCGTCGTCGGCGTCGAGGGTGAAGCCGGTGACGATGACCCCGTTGAGCTGGATGTAGTTGTTGGCGTCCAAGGTGCCGCCGGCCACCGCGGTGCCGGAGCTGATCTGAGTCTCCAGGGCTCGAGCGGTGACGCCGGTGAAGGCGGAGCTGTCGTTGATGGCGCTGGCCTTGGCGATGGCGGAGCTGGTGGCCAGCGAGGTGGACACCGTGTCGTCAGAGGCCGCCGTGGCGCGGATGCTGGTGGTGTTGATGACCAGATCGTTGGCGGCGAGGGTCTGACTGGACACCGCGTTGGTCTGGGCCACCGCGGCGCGACCCAGAGCGGTGGCTCGGGAGTCGTTGATGCTCATGCGCAGCCCCTGGCGGCTGTTGGAGCCGAGCTGCACGAAGTTGTCGATGAAGGTGCCGTCGAGGATGTTCTGGTTGTTGAACGTGGTGGTGTCCCCGATGCGGTTCAGTTCGGAGATGAGCTGCTGGATCTCGTCGTCGATGCTCTGCCGGTCGGTGGCAGTGTTCACGTCGGAGGCCGCCTGGATGGAGAGCTCGCGCATCCGCTGCAAGATGTTGGTGGTCTCGTCGAGGGCGCCTTCAGCGGTCTGAGCGAGGCTGATGGCGTCGTTGGTGTTCCGGATCGCCTGGTTCATGCCCCGAATCTGGGCGGTCATCCGGGTGCTGATCGACATACCGGCGGCGTCGTCTTTGGCGCTGTTGATGCGCAGACCGCTGGACAACCGCTCGAAGGACCGGTTCAGGCCGTTGGTGCTCTTGAGAAGGCGGCGCTGACCATTGAGGGATGCAACGTTGGTGTTGACGTAGAGACCCATGATTTCTCTCCTTGAGAAAAACCGCTGAGTCCCGTCAAAGACTCATTGGCCGGCGTCCGTGCCGTAGGTTGGGTGTATTCGATATGGCATTGGCTAAATGCCAGTGCCTATGTGATGAAATGACTGTTTCTGTTTCTCTCAGTTCGGTCGTTTCATGCACTTCATCGTCGGTGATGTTGGATAGGTGAGAACTGTTTTTGTGTTGGGTGTTCGTTGTGAAATAAGGTGTGAAACAGTTCTGTAATGCGTGTGTTTAACTGTGTGCGATAGGTTGGGTGGTAACCTCGCACGGGTAATCTTTGGGGCGCCTTCAAGGGGGGCTGCAAAGCGTCAGCGGTTTGACGTGCAAGCGCCAGAGGCTCAACGAGTGACAAAGGGGGATGGCGGCAAAACGGCCTGAGCGCTCACTGAGCCACTCTGGCACGCTCCGTGAAGAGTAAGGCGCAGCGACACCGCTCAGACTGGAGAGGAATGCCCTGATGGAGCCGCAACACGCCAATCACGCAGTGGAAGATGTTGAGCAACTCGGCAAGCTCCTGAACTTTGCCGACGTGTGTACCCAGTCCTTGGAGATAGACACCGTGCTCGCCCGAGCATCGGCCACCATCATCGAGTGGGGGCTCGCCGACGCCGTGGGCATCGCCTTTCCCGAAGGCATGCTGGGGTCGGAGCCCGTTCTGCACGTTTCCAGCGGCACACCTCTGGTGTCGACCAGCGAGCAGCAGATTCACAGTGGCCTGCTTGAGGGCCTCGTAGAGACCGGGTTGTGCCACGAGCGCCCCGAGCGGTATCGCTGTGTCCCTGGCCCCAGTCTGACACCCATCCGCGAGGCTGTGCGGCAGGATCAGGCCTTCACGCTGTTTCGGATCACGCTGGGTACGGACGACGTGCACTACGCCACGTTGACCCTCTATGGGTTCCAGGACTGGATCCTGTCACCTCGATCCATCCGCTTGATCAAGCGGGCCGCCATGTTTCTGGGCCGAGCCCTGCAGAACGCGCTGTGCCTGATCGACCTCGAGCGCTCCACCACCGAGGATCACCTCACGGGGGCGCTCAACCGCCGCGGGTACGAGCGCTCGATCAACCAGGAGTTCGAGCGGGCGCGCCGGGCCCGTCGGCACGTGGCGTTGATCTTGATTGACGTCGATCACTTCAAACAGATCAACGACACCCATGGTCACCCGTTGGGGGACGAGGTCCTCGTGTCGATCGTCGCGCAGTCCAAAGAGGCGTTGCGGTGCAGTGACATCATCTGCCGGCTCGGCGGCGACGAGTTCGCCATCATCCTGCCCGAGGTGGGCGCCGAGGTGGCGGCTCAGGTGGCTCGCCGAGTGGCGGAGTCGTGCCAGAGCATCGAGATCGAAGGCACCCACATCACCTTGAGCATGGGGGTGGCGGCCTTTCAGCCCGACTGGTCGGCGACGCCGGAGTTGTTGCTCGAGGCCGCAGATCAGGCGTTGTACGCCTCAAAACGCAACGGTCGTGCACAGGTCAGTCTCTGATTCTTGAACCACTCGCCATCCGCCCCCTAATATCGCCCTCCAGCGCACAGCGTGGAGAAAGATATGCGATCTCGGGTGCTCAGCACATGTTTGGCCATCAGCGGTTTGTTGGTGGGATGTGGTGGTGATGACAGTGGTGGTGACGAGCAGGGTCCGCCGGATGCTTTCGTCGGCGGTGGCGCCGGCGGAGGAGAGGGCGGCGCCGGTGGCGGTGGCGAAGGTGGAATGGCCGGAGGCGGCGGCGGTGAAGAGCGCGTCCGTATGTCGTTCGTCCGCCGAATCGAGCCTCGAGACGGGGGCAGCCTCACCAATGACCTCGTGGTCTTCGACATCCAGGATGGCGTAGAGCACAACCTCACCGCAGGCCTCGATGGCGAGGTGGACTGTGGCGCCCGCCTCTGCGCCCTCAACGCCTCCATGACCACCCTGGGCTGGCTGCAGCGGGGTGACTCCGGTCGCTTCTCTCTCTTTGTGGCCCCTGTGGAGGTCACCTCCAACGTCGAAGACATGCGCGTGCTCATCGATCAGAAGCGCGAGGTCGACACCGACGTGATCTCCTTCGCCTTCACCGGTGACGATGTCGTGGGTGATCTGGTGGTCTACAGCCGCGGCACTGCCGCAGGCGCTCAGGATCTGCTCGATGTGATCGCCGTACCTGTGACCGGCGAAGACGAGGCGGCTTGTCCGAGCATTGAAGAGCCTTACAAGTGCAAGCAGATCGTCGGCAGCGTGAACGTCAACGGCGGCTTCAAGGTGGGCTCCCGGGGTCGGGTGGTCATTCGGGCCACCACTGATCTCTCGTCGATGACCATCGGTTTCACCAACCTGGTCACCGGCGCACAGCAGGACCTCTACATCTTCGGTGAAATGGGGGGCACCGGCTCGATGTTCTCCGGCACCCTGCCCATCGGCCTCTCTCCTGATGGCTCCTACCTTGCGGTCTTCACCGACAGCAACTTCATGTGGCGCATGAACATCCTGCAGGTGGTGCCCAACCCGCCGCCGCCCGAGGTGATCGATCTCTTCGAGAGCCCCACCAACCCCGACGGCACGTGTGCACGTCAGGCGCCCTTCAACTTCAACCAGGTGCGTTTCGACCCCCGCTTCACCGCCAATGGGGAGCAGATGTTCTTCCTGGCGACGGGCGATTGCTCCATCCGGAACACCGCTGGGGCCAGCCGCGACGACTTCGACATTCTCTCCGTCGATCCCTCGACCCCGAGCACCGATGCCATCGCCAACATCACCAACAACCCCCGGGCCAACCACTGGAGCAACCACTCGATTCAGTACTACGACCTGTCGCCCGACGGCTCCCAGGTGGCCTTCATCGCCCCCCGGGAGTTCGACATTCAGAGTCACTCGATTTGGGTGATGGACGTAGAGAGCGGTGAGTTCGATTGCACACAGGGCACCTCCTCACCGGGCATCGATGGCCGAGATCGTTGCGAGTTCGTCAGCGGCGAGGTTCAGAACGCTTCAGTGAAGCATCGCAACCTGCAGTATCACACCGTCACGGCCCGCTGAGCGGTAGATCGAAGCTGACGCCTGTCGGCTGACCCTCAGCTGAGGCGCCCTCGATGAAGGGCCCTCGAGCCCAGCCCTCCAAAAGACGCCGAGCGACGTAGAGCCCGAGACCGTGCCCTGGGGCATGGGTCAACCTGAGGCCCATCTCAAAGGCCCGCTCATGATCCTCAGAGGGGATCCCTGGTCCATCATCCCAGACTGTGAGTCGACACCATCCAGGCTCGCCTGTGGTGTCGAAGGTGATGCGCACAGGTGGGGCACCGTGCACCACCGCATTCTTCAGGATGGCGTTCAGGGCCGCGAGCGCTCGCTCAGGCGCAATCCGAACATGCACGTCAGAGAGGGGCGCTGGTTCGATCGGGTGCTCAGGGTGAGCCTTCCGTAGAGACTTCAGCGCCTGTCGGGCGAGCATCTCAACGGGGTGTGTGCTCAGCCGTGGCGAATGCCGCGCATCTCTGAGCAGCAACAAGCTCATGGCCACGAGATCGTCGATGCGATCGATGGCACCAGAAATGCGATCGAGGCTATCCTTGGCCTCACCTGTCTCTGGATCACCGAGCAAATCGGAGAGCTCATCCCGATCACAATCGATCGATCTCAGCCGAGCCCGCAAATCATGAGACAGGAGAGATGAGAGCTGCCCGATCTCCTGCTCCGTGGAGATGAGTCGTACACGCAAGCCTTCGTAAGCCTTGCGAAGCGCATCTACATCATCTGGAGGGGGAGGTGGTGGCGGGGGTGGGGTGTAGGGCAATGGTCGTGGTTGGAAAAAGAGGAGAGCCCAGAGGGCTCAAATGCTCATGCCTCGTCGTCGTCGGGCTCGTTGATCGAGGGGTACTTGCTGATCTCCTTGCGGGCGATCTTCCAGGCTTTCTGCACGATCCAGGACAGCGAACGGTCCTGGCGAGCGGCTTCAGCCTGGATTTCCTTGAGCATTTCCTCGGGGAAGTAAAGGCTCTGCTTACGCTTATCTGAACCCCCCATGTGCTCCTCTCTATGGTGTGTGGGTGGTGGTTTTTATCTGCCCGCGGTCATCCCGTGAGCAATCGATGTCCTAGTCTGACCACAATTGGCCGCTCGGCTCAACTTTTTATGAGATCGAAGGGCGAACAGGTGGGGATTTCGACGGTCCGGGCGGCGAGAGGTTTCGCGTGGTTGAGCCGTCGTGGCGCCTCGGCAGAGGGGAACGACCGCGTGTGTTATTGCGGCTTCACGAAGTTCAGGCGGCCGAACCGCTTGAGGGCGTGAAAGTCGGGTACGATGGGCGGAGAGAAGGCCGAGGCCACCTGCCGACCGCTCTTGGGCTTGTCCCACCGGAACAGGTTCACCCGCCAGTGCTGACCATGGGCGAGGGGATTCATGGCCCCAGGGACCTCGGCGATGGGGATGGCCATCTCCACCGAGTAACTGCGATCGCGATCGTCTCGCTTGTTGACGGTGCCGTCCACGTGCACGGCGGTCTCGAAGCCCTTCATGTTCCAGGCCCGGGCTGTGGCGAGATCGCTCCGGTGACGGGCGAACCGGGCGTCGAATACGACGTTGGCAGGGGTGACCTGCAACTCGAGGTAGTCCTTGGCGTCGCCGTCGGCGTCGATGAACAGCTCGATGACTTCCTGCTCCCAGGTGTTGCTGTCGCGATCGGTGAAGTCGCTCCACACATCTTCATCTTCGGCAAAGACGCCGACGTAGAGGTGAGTGTCACTCCAGAGGAATCGCGCCCGGGTCTTGGGCGAGGGCGCGCCCCGGCCTCGAGGATCGGTCCAGTAAGGGGTCCAGACCGCTCGGGACCAGGCGGCCTCGTTCATCTGCCCGTCGAGGGTGATGGTCTCACCGGGGTTCAGCGCCGTGGCAGAGGCCGAGGGGAGCTTAGGTTTGGCCCGGGGATCACCCTTGATCTTCACCTTGGCGCCGAGGACTCGGCCTTCCTTGTCGTGGGGCACCGCGTCGATGTTGGAGATCTTGAGCCGGTGGTTGCCCCGCCACAGCCCCCAATAGAGGCCTGCATCACCGGGGGTGAAGTCGGGGCGGATGGTGAAGGTCTGCACGTCTTTGACGATTTGACCCTTCTTGAGCTTGCGCAGTGGCAAGAGCCCCTCGACGGGGTGGTGATCGAGGTTCATCCACGCCTGAGAGTCGTTCGGGCGCCCCTGCAAGTGCACGAAGAGCATGTTGTCTTCACGACCATCCACCAGGGCCTCGATGTACCAGGTCACCGTCAGCTGATCGCCGGGCTTGAACTCGGTCCGATCGAGGTCGAGGCCGATGAGCTTCACCTGATCTTCGATGATGGCGCCGATGGGGAATTTGGGCGTTGGCGCTTCGGAGAGCAGGTGGGCGTCGACCTTCTTCTGCTGTGCAGGGGTGATGGTGGCCTCAAGGTGCTCCGAGCAGCCCGAGGTCATGAGCGCCCCAGCCCCTGTCACGAGAGAGCCGATGAGCAGGCCACGGGTGAAGAGAGGCGAAAGACCGACCATGTGATGTTCTCCGATGGGCCCCGGTGGTACGGGCACGGGACTGTAGTCTCATGTGAGACAGGGGTGCAAGAGTTTGCACACTCACGGCACGGGGAGTGGCCGGGCGCCCTCGACGTGGAAGACGAGCTCCATCTGCTCGGTGTGGGGGTCCTGTCGCAGCTCGATGCGGTGATTCAGCTCGGACCAGACTTCTCCGCTGTATCTCGGGTGGTCGAGGGCCTTGCCATCTTGCAGCTTTGCCCGAGCGGCCTCGAAGAGTGCATCTCGGCGTACGGGGTGGCTGTATCGAGGATCGAGGTGCAGCGTGATCGACCGTACGCGGCGGGCGTCATCGATCAGATAAGTCACCAGAGGGAACGCCCCACCAGGATAGCGGCCCTGCAAGATGCGACTGCTCACTGGTGAGCGGGTGATCTCGCGATGTCCGTCGGTGACGGCGGAGACCGGATCGCCGGGCCGGGCCACTGCCGGTGGGGGCGGGTTGGGCAGGCTCTTGAAGATCTCCGTTGGGCTCTGGGGCACATCCTGGGGTGGGGCGGCGTCTGGTGGCCCTGCGTCGAGGCTCTTCTTCTTCGCCGCCTCGGCCTCGGGCTCATCGCTGCAGCCTGCAACGAGAGCCATCAGGGCCACCAGAGCAAGGAGGAGCACGTTGCGTCGGGTGGACCCTGGACCTATGCTCAGCGGCCCCCGCACCAGCGCTCGCGGGGAGGAGGAAGCCAGATGTCGGATCGCATACATTTCATCGGGATCGGGGGCATCGGGGTCAGCGCCGTGGCCCGCGTGCTGCACCAGCAGGGTCACAGCGTCCAAGGGTCCGACGTCCGGGAGAGCCAGCTCACAGAGGGCCTCAGGGCCTTGGGGATCCCCGTGACCATCGGCCATGCCCGGGAGAACATCGAGGGGGCCTCGGTGGTGGTGCACTCCACAGCGGTGCCTCAGGACAACCTCGAGCGGGTGGCCGCTCGGGAGACCGGCGTGCCCGAGGCACACCGCAGCGAGATGCTCGGCAAGTGCATCGGCGCCGCCGCAGACTCCGTGGGTGTCACAGGGACGCATGGCAAGGGCACCGTTTCGGCCATGATCACCCACGGACTGATCTGTGCTGGCAAAGACCCGACCTTCGTCATTGGTGGCCTGCTCAACAATTACCGGACGAACGCCCGCGCCGGAGAGGGCCCCGTCGCCGTCGCCGAAGTCGACGAGAGTGATCGCAGTCACCTGAACCTCACGCCCAATCATGTGGTGGTCAACAACCTCGAAGTCGATCACCTCAACTTCTATTCTGATCTCGATGACATCATCGGCACGATGGCCCGTTTCATCGAAGGGAATCCGCACCTGCAGACGCTGGCGCTCAACTGGGATGACACCGGTGTGCGTCAGCTGGCGAGTCGCCTGAGCCCCGAGTTGAAGGCGCGGGTGCTGCGCTATGGCACTGATCTGGTCGACGCCGAGGGGGCAGAACTGCACTTCGCCGCCCGTTCGGTGGAAGACCTGGGTGACAGGGTCAGGTTCGAGGCGTGGGCGCACAATGAGCGCCTCGGCGAGATTACGTTGCCGATCCCCGGAGCCTACAACGCGGACAACGCCGCTGGTGCCCTGGCCATCACCCTCGGCGCCCTGGGCCTGAGCTTCGAGCAGATGCAGCAGGCCCTCGACACCTATCAGGGCCTGGAGAACCGCTTCACGGTGCGCCGAGCCGGCGGCCTCACCCTCGTCAAGGACTACATCTCTCACCCCACGGGCATGCGCCGAGTGCTGCAGAGCGCCCGGAAGATCCCCCACGGCAAGGTGTGGTGTGTCTTCAAGCCCTACCGGTTCACGCTGATGCGCTACCACGGTGAGGAGTACGCCGAGGCTTTCACCCTCGCCGACGATGTGGTGATCACCACGATGTACGCCGCGGAGGAGCGCCCCATCGACGGCATCGACACTGAGTGGTTTGTCGACGTGCTCCGAAAGGGTGGCAACACCGTGCATCACGTGCCCGAAAACGATCAGGTGGTGGGACATCTCACCGGTCGTGTGCAGCCCGGAGACATGGTGATCTTCTTCGGTGGCGACGATTTCTTCCGCATGGCCGACGCCTGGGCCGATGCCCTGGAGGCGCGGTGAGCCCGCTCTGGCCCAAAGATCGCGCCGAGCAACGTGAGCCCCTGGATCCCTCCGCCCTCGTCGGGGAGATCGTGGCGGTCTGGGGGGCCGCTCGGAGTGGTCGCGCCGCCGCCAATCTGCTGCAGAAGATCGGTGCCCACGTGGTGCTCTCCGACAACCGGCCGGAGTCCGAGCTCGATCTGGAGGGGATTCACCCCGAGGTAGAGGTGCGTGGGGGTGGCAACGTGCTCGCAGGGGCACGCTGGCTGGTGCCCAGCCCGGGCATTCGCCCTGGGGCCAAGATCCTCGAAGGGCTCGAGGGCGTCCGATTGATCAGCGAGATCGAGCTCGCCGCTGCCGTGGCACAGGCTCCCGTGGTGGCCATCACCGGCACAGATGGCAAGAGCACCACCACGTTGATGTGCGCTGCGGCCATTCGCGGTGCTGGGCGGCCTGTAGTCGTCGCCGGAAACATCGGAGATCCGCTCTGTGATCACATCCACGATGTGGGGCCCGATGGCGTGGTTGTGGCTGAAGTGAGCGCCTTTCAGCTGTGGTCTTGTGGGCACTTTCGCCCCCAGGTGGCCATCATCACCAACGTCGCTGAAGATCACGGCGACTACTTCGACCACGATCGATCTGCCTATGCCCTGGCCAAGGCACGCCTGCTCTGGGATCTCGAGCCTGGCGATACGGCGATCCTTCGGCGAGACGATCAAGTGGTCTGGTCAATGCCCAACAACCCTGGGGTGGCCCAGGTGGGGTTCTCGATTCACCCTCAAGCTGAGGGCTGGGGCTATGCCGAGGGCCAAATCACCCTTGACGGCCATCCGGTGATGCCCGACACGGCCGTGCCTGCTCCAGGCGTGCACAATGTGGCCAACGCACAGGCCGCCCTCGCTGCGGGTCTGGCCCTCGGGCTGCCCCTCGACGGCCTGATCGCAGGCCTCGCTGACTTCGAAGGTTTACCCCACCGGCTGCAGCCTGTGGCAGAGATCGCCGGCGTCTCGTGGTTCGACGATTCGAAAGCCACCAATCCCCACGCCGCCGCTGTGGGTTTGCGCTCGCTGCCCGGCCCCATCGTGGCCGTGGTGGGGGGCTACGACAAAGGCCTCGATCTCGACCTGATGGTGCAGGCGCTTCACGCGCAGGCGCGGGCGGTCATCTACATGGGCCCCGCGGGGCAGCGTGTGGCCGAGGCGCTGGGTGAGGGGCTGCCGCTGTATCCCGCCGAAGACATGACTTCGGCGGTCGAGCAGGCGCAGCGCCTTGCACAGCCTGGAGATCAGGTGGTGTTGTCACCGGGGGCATCTTCATTTGACGCGTACACGTCATATGCCCACCGTGGGCGGGATTTTCAGCGCGCCGTGAAGGCGCTCTGAACGAGAGCGCTGAAGGATCAGTCTTCGTCCATGGTGGCAACGACCTGACCCTCGGTCACGGCCTCGCCCTCTTTGACCTTGATGGCCGTGAGGGTGCCGTCGGCGGGGGCTTCGATGGGCATCTCCATCTTCATGGACTCGAGGATGATGATCACGTCGTCTTCTTCCACCTCGTCGCCCACCTGAGCTTCAATCTTCCACACTGTGCCGGTGATGTGCGCCTTGATGTCCATGGATCTCCCTTCATTTACCCTTGGCGAAACGCTCCAGCCACGTGGTGTCGAAGTCGGCTGTCGCGAAGGTCTCTGTGTCCAATACTCGGCGGAGGAAGTCCACATTGTTGGACACCCCCTCGATCTGAAAGTCACCCAGCGCTGTCTGGGTACGGGCCGTGGCCGCCTCACGGGTCTCGTGGTGCACCGTGAGCTTGGCCAGCATCGGATCGTAGTATGGGGTCACCGTCTGATCGGCCCTGTACCCGGCATCGACGCGCACACCCTCGCCCTCGGGGGGTGAGAAGGCGGTCAGGTGACCCGGGCTGGGCATGAACTTCCGATCCGGATCCTCTGCGTAGATGCGGCACTCGATGGAGGCGCCCTGGATGCCCACCTCGTCTTGCTGAATTGTCAGTGCTTCACCTGCCGCGATGTCCAGCTGCCAGCCGATGATGTCCACACCGGTGATGGCCTCGGTGACAGGGTGTTCCACCTGCAGACGGGTGTTCATCTCGATGAAGTAGAAGCTGCCGTCGGGGGCGACGATGAACTCCACTGTGCCGGCGTTGTGGTAGCCGATGGCCTGGGCGAGCTTGACCGCCGCCTCGGTGAGGCCAGCGCGGAGCTCGGGGTGCGCGCTGGCGAAAGGCGAGGGGGCTTCTTCGATCACCTTCTGATGGCGTCGTTGCAGGGTACACTCCCGCTCGAACAGATGCACGACATGACCATGATGATCAGCGAGGATCTGCACCTCGATATGCCTTGGCCGCTCCACGAACTTCTCGAGGTAGACCTCGGGGTTGGCAAAGCTGCTGCGCCCGCGATCACGACACGAGGCGAGGCCCCGAGCGAGCCTCTCGGGCTTCTTCACCACGGTCATGCCGATGCCTCCACCACCACCGGCTGCCTTAATCAGCACGGGGTAGCCGATCTCCTCGGCGATGGCTGCGGCCTCGTCGTCGTTCACTGGTCCAGGTGAGCCAGGGACCACAGGTACGCCGGCCTCGGCGGCGATGGCCCGGGCCTTGGCTTTGTCGCCCATGGCGTCGATGGCCTCGGGGGTGGGTCCGATGAAGGTGATGCCCGCGTCGGTGAGCCGCTTGCAGAAGCCAGTGTTCTCGGAGAGCAGACCATAGCCCGGGTGCACGGCGTCCACGCCCAGGCGGGCGCATGCCTCGAGGATGGCGTCCTGGTCGAGGTAGCTGTCCTTCACCGGGGGCGGCCCCACGCAGACGGCCTCGTCGGCGGCGTGGCGGTGGGGCGCATCGGCATCAGCTTCGGAGTAGATCGCCACGGAGGGGATCCCCCGGGCCTTCAGGACCTCGGCGATGCGGCAGGCGATCTCGCCGCGGTTGGCGATCAGGACCTTCTTGAACATGGGCATGGGCTCTCGCGGTTGAGGCGGGTGTGATCGCCCGCTGGGTGTGACGTTCTGACGTGTTTGACACATGCGCGCCAGAGCAGCAATCAAGTCCTGGCCTCACAGGCCCTTTAGCAACCCCATGAAGAAGCCTCTGGCGTTGTCCGCAGGTTGGGCACCTCGATACACATAGTCGCATCGCATCTGCCCCAACAGGGGATCTCCGATGGGGGCGCACTTGGGGTTGTGCAGCCGCCACCACGCCACATCGACGCGAAAGGCTGCCCCTTCACCGGGCCGCTCTGGATCGTCGACGGCCTGAATGGTGGCCTGGAACAACTGCGGACATTTGGTGCGGGCTGTGTCCTGATCGGACATGGGTCCTTCGATGACAAAGCCGATGGGCCCCGGCCGGGTGTCGGTGAAACTGCGATCCCAGTGTTGTCCCTGGCGATCTGGAGTTTTGTAGCAAAAGTGCGCAGTGCGTACCTGGTCGGGCCGACGACCTGCTGCATCGAGGGTGATGTGACGGTCGACGAGGCGTGCCTCGGCAAGGTCGGTGGCCTGTGGCGGGGTGTGCTTGACCCTCACGGTACTCGGGGTGCACCCCCCGAGGCTGACGAGGGCAACGAACGATAGAGCTGAGGGGAAGATGTGCATGGCTGCACTATGAGCGTTGAGGCGGGTAGATCAAGCGTGGTGGGGCTGTCGGCTCAGATCAGCCCCATCTGGCCATCGCCTCCGGGACCCCCATAGGGTCGACCGAAGTGCTGATAGGCCCGCCGAGTGGCCACGCGACCACGATGGGTGCGCTTCAGGAAGCCCTCTTTGATCAGGTAGGGCTCGTAGACATCTTCGAGGGCGTCCTTCTCTTCACCGATGGCGGCGGCGAGGGTGTCGAGGCCCACGGGCCCACCCTCGAACTTGTCGATGATGGTGAGCAGCAGCTGCCTGTCCATGCGATCGAAGCCCGCCTGATCGACCTGCAACTGGTCGAGGGCCCTGGCGGCGACCTCGGCGGTGATGTTGCCGTCGGTGAGCACGTCGGCGAAGTCCCGCACCCGCCTCAGCAGGCGGTTGGCGATGCGCGGCGTGCCACGGGCCCGGGCGGCGATGGCGTCAGCGGCCTCGGACTCGATGGTGGCCCCCATGACCCCCACGGAGCGCATGACGATGTGGCGCAGCTCGGCGAGCGTGTAGAAGTCGAGGTGCTCGACGATGCCGAAGCGATCGCGCATGGGCGAGGTGAGCAGGCCCGCACGCGTGGTGGCCCCGATCAAGGTGAAGGGCTTGAGCTGAATGGGGTAGCTGCGGGCATACACCCCCTCGCCGATGACCACGTCGAACCGACCGTCTTCCATGGCGGGGTAGAGGTTCTCTTCGACAATGGGGCTGAGCCGGTGGATCTCGTCGATGAAGAGCACGTCCTGCTCGTCGAGGTTGGTTAGGATGCCGGCGAGATCGCCCTTCTTCTCGAGGGCAGGACCGCTGGTGACGTGCAGCCGACTGCCGAGGTGGTTGGCGATGATGTGAGAGAGGGTGGTCTTGCCGAGGCCTGGGGGGCCGCTGAAGAGCACGTGATCGAGGGCCTCACCCCGGCGCCGCGCGGCCTCTACGTAGACCTTGAGGTTGGCTTTGATGCGCTCCTGCCCCACATATTCGTCGAAGTGGGTGGGGCGCAGCGCGTTCTCGAGGCTTTCTTCATTCTGGTTTGCAGCGTCGATGAGGCGCTCGTCGGCTGCGGTCTTCTTATCACCCTTCTGGGCATCGGGATGGCGTTCGGACATGGGGCCTCCTCACATTGACAGCACTGATCTTTGTACGTCTGTTCTGTACGTTTGTCCAGTATGGTGCTTTTTACTCCCTTTCCCTCTCGGCGGCCGCTATTGTCCCGCCCATGCGATACACCAAACTTCTGTTCGTGACCGCCTGTGCTCTGGGACTCTCCGCCAGCGTCGCCGCTGCCCAGACCACTGATCCCGTAATCAAGCTCATCGACGCCGGAAAGGGCGAGAAGAAGACCCTGCGCTTCGCCGTGAAGAAGGGCGACAAGCAGTCGATGGACATGGTGATGAAGATGGGCATGGAGACGCAGGTGGGTCCCAACAAGATGCCCAAGATGGATCTCCCCGGCATCAAGATGACGATGTCCATGGAGGTCCTCGACGTCGCCGCCGAGACCTTCGATTACCAGTTCAAGCTCACCGCCGCCGAGCCCATGAAGTCTTCGGGGCCCATGGCGGACATGATGATCGAAGCGATGAAGAAGCCTCTCGCCAACCTGGTGGGCCTCGGTGGCAAAGGTAAGATGACCAACCGCGGCATCAACAAGGGCATGGATCTCCAGCTGCCCAGCACCCTCGATGCCCAGACGAAGCAGATGCTCGACGGCATGCAAGACGCCATGTCCCGCATGTCGGCTCCGGTGCCCGCTGAGCCCATCGGCGTCGGCGGCAAGTGGTCCGTGGAGCAGACGATCGCTCAGAACGGCATCACGGTGCAGCAGAAGACGACCTACACCGTGAAGAAGTTCGAGGGGCAGAAGGTGGTCCTCGGCGTGGCGGTGGACATGAACGCCCCCAAGCAGGAGATGAAGGCCCCAGGCATGCCCCCGAACGTGAAGGTCATGCTCGACAAGATGGGCGGCAGCGGTGAGGGTGAGACCACCCTGGTGATGACCCAGGTGCTGCCCTCAACGGCCACCGCCAACATCAACACCGACATGAAGGCCAACATGAACATGGGGGGCCAGCAGCAGCCCATGAACATGAAGATGTCCATGAAGGTGGATCTCAACTCCGGGACTCCGGCCCCGTAAGCGGCCGCCTCTGCCGCGATCTGCGGCGCCTGGCCGGCGCTTCCCTCCTCGACGATGCTTTGGCATCGCCTGCGGGTGAATCACCACCCAGCCACCACACCTCACGACAGAGTCGACCACTTCCGGGGCCTCCGTCCCTCCGCGGGGATGGTGCGAGCGTGGTTGGTGTTGGAGGGTGATGAAGGAGGGCTGGGTTGGGGAAGGGGAGAGGATGGGGTTGAGGGGGGATGGAGATCAGAGGCGTTTGAGGGACTCTCGGAGCAGCTCTTCGAAGGTCATGTTGCCCGCCTCCTTTGCGAGATCGGCGATGAGGGACTCCACATCTTTGGGGCGGTAGCCCAGGTTGCGCAGGGCGCTCTCGAGATCGTCGAGTCGTGGGGCTGCCCCTGGAGAGGCCGCGGGGCGGCCGGAGGGGGTGCGTTTGCGTAGCTTCTCTTTGAGATCGAGGATCATGCGCTCTGCTGTGCGTTTACCGATGCCCGGAACGCCCGTGAGCCGTTTGACGTTCTCGTCGAGGATGGCCCCGGTGAGATCGTCGGCGCTCAGGCCCGAGAGGCATGCCACGGCGAGGCGGGGGCCTACGCCTGAGACTGTGATGAGCAGGCGGAAGAGGGCGCGCTCCTCGAAATCGTTGAAGCCGAAGAGGGTGAGCTGATCTTCACGGACGTGGGTGTGGATCGAGAGTGTGCACTCTTCGCCTTCCGGGGGCAGGCGATCGAGCACGGTGAGGGGGCAGTGGATCTCGTAGCCCACCCCTGCAGCCTCGACGATGATCGTCTCGACGTTCTTGAGAGCGAGCTGACCGCGGATGCGACCGATCATGGGTCCTCCTGTGGGATCTTCTTCCCAGGTCGTTGATGCACCGGGCGAGGGGCGATGATGCGCACCTTGCTCGAGATGGGCCCCGCGGGCCCGGGGGTTACGCCAGGGGGCAGGCCCGGAGGCATGCCGGCGGGGCCGGGGCTGGGGAACGGGGCGCTTTGGTTTCGCGGGGGAGGGGCGCCGGCGAGGGCCGCCAGCGCTGCTCGGCCCCTGAGATGCCGTGGCCGGTGCGGGATCTGAACGTTGGGGCGTACGTCGGCGCCGAAGGCCAGGTTCTGGCCATGACACAGCGCCACGGCGACGGCGTCGGCGGCGTCTTCCTGGGGCACCTCGTTGAGCCCCAACCGCATCGACACCATGTGCTGGACCTGTAGCTTGCCAGCACGACCGTGGCCACAGACCGCCTTCTTGATCTGCATCGGGGTGTACTCTTTGACGTCGAGGCCTGCCTTGGCCATCACCGCCAGGGCCACACCTCGGGCGTGACCCAGAATCAAGGCGCTGCGGGCGTTCTTGTGCTGGAACACACCCTCACAGGCGGCGGCTGTGGGCTGGTATTCGTCGATGAGCGCGGAGAGGCGGTCGAGCAGAATGCTCAACCGTTTGGCCAGGGGGGCGGAATCCCCGAGCACCACCACCCCGTTGTCCACGTGGGACATGTGAGGCCCGTCGGCGTCGACGATGCCCCAACCGCAGAAGCGGGTCCCCGGGTCGATGCCCAGCACACGTTGAGGGGTGGTGCTCATGAGCGGCCTTCTGGAACAGGATGAGGGGAGCACTGGTACAGCAGTCGAGTCTGATGTGCCAGGCCATTTCCCATATGGGTCTACCATGAAAACGTGTTCAGTATAGAACCGCATTGTTTTCAGGCAAAAACTTCTCGCTGTTCAGCTGTTTATCATCATGGCGTGGTGTGGAGAGATTGAGGCCTGTGAGTTGGGGGGTATGGTGGGGCGAGGAGAGCGCGATGCACAGGTGGATCACATACGCCCTCGGGCTGTGGCTGGGGTGTGGGGCAGGCCTCGCACATGGCGAGACCCGAGCCATCACCCTCGAACACCCCGAGCAGTTGCTCAAGGGCCCCGAGGCCTCGGGGAAGCTCGGGGACTTCAAGATCAGCAATGCTCATCTGCAGGCTGTGATCACCGCCCAGCGGCCAGATGGCCGCGGTGGCCGGTTGGTGGACTTCGTGCCCACGGGAGGTGCGGATGGTCTCGGAGAGATGGGGCCGGCCTTTGATCCGGCTGGCCGTCGCCAGCCTCTGATTCAGAGCGTCAAGGTGACCCAGGCGGGGGGGCAGGGGGCTGCCATCATCCAGGCCACTGGGGTCGACGCCCTCGACGAAGAGGTGAAGATCTCCATCAACTATGTGCTCGAGCCTGACTCCACCTACCTCAAAATCATCACCACCGTGCACCACCGTGGTCGCAGTCACTATCAGGACTTTGCCCTCGGGCGCTTCATCCTCTGGGGTGATCTCACGCCCTTTGCCCCTGGCGTCGGCGCTGATCCCGTGGGTCGTCGGGCGCGCTCACCCTGGATCGGCGCCAGCTCACCCTCTGCAGCCATGGTGCTCGCACCCTATGATGGGCTCATCGAGTCGTTCCATGGCCGCGGCTGGACGGTGACCCGAGAGACCGAGCCCTATCTACGGCCAGGGAGCACCTTGACGCTCGAGAGCTGGCTGTGGGCCGAAGCTACAGGTGGGGTGGCGGGCCCCGTGGCCCAGCTCAACACCCGGCGCAAGAGCGTCGTGGGTCAGATCGAGGGGCGGGTCTTCGACGCTCAGGGCCCAGTGGCCGGGGCGCGAGTGACCTTCATCGATGGCACCCGGGCGCCTGCGCATCAAGCCCGCACCAATGCCGAAGGACGCTACACAGTGACCTTGTCTCCTGGCCGCTACAGCGCTGTGGCTTTGGCGCCCGGGCGATCGGAGGCGAGTACGCGGTGGTTCCGCGTCCAGGCCGATCAGCGGGCCAGCCTCGACGTCGAGCTCGGGGGTCAGGGGCAGGTGGAGGTGCGCATCAGCGACGAGGCCGGGCAGCTGCGGCCTGGCCGGGTGCGTTTGATCCCCAAAGGCAAGGCGCCACTTGCGCTCCATGCGGGGGATGCGCCGCAGATCGTCGACGGCACCACTGCTCAGGACGATCAACTCTATCTCTCCACAGGTGCGGGGGTATGGCCCGTAGCGCCCGGGCAGTACACCGCAGTGATCTCCGCAGGTCCCACGGCGAGTGTGGAGCGCGTCCCTCTCACCGTGAAGGCAGGTGAGGTGGCGCAGCTGCGTGCCACGCTCAAGACGGTCATGGTGCCTGGTGCGTGGCGGGCCCTCGACCTGCGGGTGCACACGCGGGAGACGGTCGCCAGCGCCATCTCGCCGGACATTCGGGCCCTCACCTGTGCCGTAGAAGGGGTCGATGTGATCTTCGCCGATGGCCCCGCAGGTGAGATCGAGTCACCCATGATGATGACCAGTCTGCGGACCCCAGCTGATCAGTGGGGGTGGTTCGGCGCCTTGCCCCTGGCTGCGCCCCTCAGTGCCGATGACGTCAAGAGCACGCGACGCCCACGGCCCGCGGGCCGGCTGGAAGCCCTCAAGGGACTCCCGGGAGGGCCTCTGGTGGCGGTCTTCGACCCCCGGAACCCACGGACGGGCTATTTCGAACACTTCGCCTTCGACCCCGCAGCTGAGGCGCTGCCTCGGGGGGGCTTCACCCTCAATTTCGATTTGATCGAGATCGCCTCAGGTACTCTGCAGCGCCGGCTCGACGCCGCGGGCGCCGATGTACACGGCCTGCTCGCACGGGGTCAGCGGGTCAGGCCATTCGCCACCAGCGGCATCACCGGGCTCGGGGCATCGCCCTGCGCCATGCCCCGGACCTGGATTAAAATCCCCGAGGGGGCTGAGCTGACGCCGGACGCCGTGCTCCTGGGGTTGTCGAAGGGGCCAATGGTGGCTTCCTTCGGACCCATCATCGATGCCGACATGGATACAGAGCGCTTGAAAGTGCGTGTGCTGGCCCCGAGCTGGCACCGACCCGACACCCTCACCGTGCGCATCGACGGCAAGCCGTGGAAGTCGCTCAAACTCAAGCGACGCAAGGGTCCCCTCGACGTCGAAAAGACGATCTCTCTCAAGGGAGCCACCGGCCGCTGGCTCACCGTCGAGGTCGATGGTCGACCGGCGGCGGAGCAGGTGTACGACATCAAGGTTCGACCCTTCGCCCTCACCGCGCCTATGGCCATGGGCGCCGCCCGCTGAGCCTGCTGAGGCCCCGAGCACATCTTTTTCGGTGAATAAGTCACACTGAAAATGCGACGAGGCTGGCGGTGCTGTATCTATCCCGCCGAGAATACAAAACCCCTTGTGCGCTGGGATTTTGCTCGTGATTTTAACCTCGCGCACCGCGGGTCGACGTTGACTGCGTCGCCCGTTCGGGGCATCTACCCATTTCGCTTTCTTCGGGGGTTCATCACCCTCCTAATTGAAAGCAGATGTCAATCTCGCTTGACTGGGTCGTCGCCGACCTGCCTGGGAACCGCATGGAATCCACGACAGAAGAAGAATTCTCCATCATCGAAGCCTTCATGAACTTCGCCGATCTCGGTGCGGAGTGGGTCATGTGGCTCATGCTGATATTGGGCTTCTTCGTGCTGGTCTTCGCCCTCGAGCGACTCTGGCTCTACCTCGGCACCCAGGTGAACGCCCCCTTCCTCGCGAGCAGCCTGCTCAAGATGCTCGACGCCGGTGAGCTCGCCAAGGCCCGCAAGCTCGTCTCTCGGGGCAAGGCCATGGAAGAGCGCGTGCTCGCCGATGCCCTCGATTCCTACGAGAAGGGCCCCGCCGTCGTAGAAGAGGTGGTGATGGGCGCCGTGGCCCGGGAGCGTCAGCGGTACGACCGCTTCCTGAGCTACATCGGTACTGTGGGCAGCAACACGCCCTTCATCGGCCTCTTCGGCACCGTCATCGGCATCATCCTGGCCTTCAAGGAGCTGGGCCGTAACCCCAAGGGTGGTCTCGAGGTCGTGGGCCCTGCCATCGCCGAGGCCCTCGTGGCCACCGCCGTGGGTCTGCTCGTGGCCATCCCCGCGGTGGCCTTCTACAACTCCTTCAAGAAGGCCCAGGCCTCCCGAGTGGGGAACACCGATTTCCTCGCCCGCATCCTGCTCGCCCACCTCAACCGCACCGGGGGGAAGCTCCCGGAAGAGGAGGGCTGAGCAGTGGCTGGCGGCAACCTCGGAGGGGGCGGTGACGACGAAGGCATCGTCGGCATCAACGTGACCCCGCTCGTCGACATCATGCTGGTGCTGCTCATCATCTTCATGGTGACCGCCACCTACATCGTGAAGCCCGCCATCGAGGTGGATCTGCCCAGCGCAGCCTCTGGCGGCGAGACGGTGGACACGACCATCTCCATCGTCGTGGGCAAGAACGGCGAGCTGTTCCTCGACGGTGAGCCCGTCGACGAGGCGGCCATCGCGGAGCGCTGCCGCGAGAAGTCGAAGAAGAACCCCCAGATTCAGGCCATCGTCGCCGCCGACAGCAAGTCGCTCCACGGCGGGGTGATCCGCATCATCGACATCATCCGGTTGAATGGCGTCACCAAGTTCGCGTTCAACATCAACCCCGCAGCGGTCTCCGACATCCGCCCGGTGGATGATCCGAACCTCCCGGCGCCGCCCCCCACCGAGGGCGGCGAGACGGGGTATGAAGATCCTGGCGCGCCGCCGCCCGTTGATGCACCTGAGGCCCCCGGTGGGGCCGCGCCCGAACCTTCACCGGAGGCGAACCCCTGATGTTCTCCCTACAGCACGAGCCCGAGAAGAGATCCCGTCCGATGATCCTCGCTGGCGCGGCGGTCATCGCCCTGGTGATCCAGGGCGGCGGGCTGTGGGCGGCCAATCAGTACGAGGCGCCCAAGAAGGTGAAGCCCGTCAAGATCGAGTTCGAGCTGGTGAACAAGGCGCCTCCGCCCAAGAAGGAGAAGCCCAAGAAGGTCGAGGTGGAGAAGCCCAAGCCGAAGCCGCCAGAGCCTCCTAAGCCACCCGAGCCGCCGAAGCCGCCACCAAAGAAGGAAAAGCCGAAGCCCAAGAAGGTTAAAAAGAAGCGCGTCAAGAAGCGCAACAAGCCCAAGCCGAAGCCACCATCTGATCCCATCGACGTGCCGCCAGAGCCGCCGAAGCCGACGCCTGCGGAGCCGCCAAAGGCGGTTCAGGGTATGAGCAAGGACAGCGTGTTGAAGAACGGGAATGGGCCCAAGTTCAAGATGGGCAACACCCGTATGGCGGCTGACGATGGCTCGAAGGCCCTGGGCAAGCCCGTGGACCAGCTCGCGCCCCGAGCATACGAGCCTCCGGAGCCCGAGAGCGAGGAGCCGGCCCGCAAGGCGGTGGTGAAACAGGCCAAGGCGATCAAGACGGTAGAGCCGAAGTACACCAAGGCCGCTGAGGCCGCCGGTGTGGAGGGCAAGGTGATCTTGCGGGTCTTCATCAACGAGAAGGGCAAGGTCTACAAGATCAAGCGCATCGGGAAGAAGATCGGCTTTGGCCTCGATGAGGAGATCATCAAGGCCCTGAAGCAATGGCGCTTCTCTCCCAAGACTGTTGATGGCAAGCCGGTCAAGAGCAGCAAGAAGCAGACGTTCGTTTTCCGCCTGCCCTGAGAGTCTCCACACCTTCTGCTTTAAAAATCTGCGATTGATTTTTGCGCCCAACTGTATGGGAGGGCGTGAATGCATTTTCCACCAGCCTGATCTGCCTTGCCCTCCTCGCGGGCCCTGCCTGGGGGCAGCTCGATCACTCGACCTCCTATTGGGCACAGGTGTTCGAGGGGCCACTGGGCCCTGTCGTTGCGCTCGCGAGTGGTCCCGACGACACACTCTTTGCCGCCTCCGAAGGTGCGTTGTGGCAAGGGCCGAGTCCCTGGCGCGTCGTGTGTCGCTACGCACCTGCGCTCACCGCACACCCGCATGGGATAGAAGCCTCAGGTGGGCCGAGGGCCGCCATCGAAGCCAAAGTTGTCGAAGATGTCACTCTGGCCCTCGCCAGCGCCGGGATCAGCGTTGCTGATCTGAGCCAGAGCGAGCCCTTCGTGGCGCGCTACGTTGCCGAGCCCTCACCACGCCTCGACAGCCCCTATGCCGTCGTGGCCATCGACGCTACTGGACCATGGGTGCATACGGGCGCGGGGGCTGTGTGGTGTGGCACCGGTACACCACCCGACTACACACCGTGGCCGGGGGAAATCGCCGATGGGGACTGGTGGTGGCGCCTCGAGGGGCAAAGCCTCGAAGCGATCCAGGTGATTTCGGGACGCAGGCGAGCACCTCAGCTATGGCGAACGCCGGAGCCGGTCACTCAAATGGTGTGGGGTGGAGGAAGGCTGTGGGTCGCGGGGCGCGGTCTGTATGCCTTGCGCAAAGGCGAGTGGGTGTCTTGTCCGCTGCCTTCACTCGAAGAAGGTCGCCTGGTGGGTCACGCCGCCGGGGTGATGTGGCAGACATCGGAGAGCATCCTCTCCATTGATCGTCATTGTCGTAAGACACAACGTGTACCCACCATCTCCGAGAGGCCGATGCCTCTGGCCGTCGCCGGTCGCAGCATGTGGGTTGCAGGGGAGACAGGGCTCTTTCAGCGGGCGCGCCGGCTCCACTTCACGGAATCAGATGTAGAACAATGGCGCCGAGCCGTCGCTTCGAGCGCACTTCAGCGTCCGCTGCCCAGAGAGGCGCACAACTTCGATGGCATCACAGCCCGGTGGCGATGGCGACAAGTCATGCCCGAGGTAGGGGCCTTCCTCAGCGCCGCTCAAGGCAAAGGATGGCCAGAGGAGGTCATTCAACGCGAGCGTGCGTGGTCGGTGACGTTCAGCTGGCCTCTGAGCTGGGCGCCACCCTCAGCGCTGATCACCGAGCGGCTGAACTGGGACGAGCACCAACGTCGTCGGCGCCATCTACGGCTCCAGCTTCGCCGTCGGCTGCGGACGTTGCTGCGTCGCCGCTGGTTGCCCGCCCCCGAAAAGCCTCAATCCCGCCTGTCTCTCGACCTTCGAATCACAGCCACTGAGTACGCCCTCGCCGCCCTCGATGACGAGGGAGAGGGTGTGCCCCTCACCACAGGAGCACCACATGCGTTGTCCGCCGACCCTTCTCAAGCTGCCCATCTGTCTCGGCCTCCTGCAGCCCGCCCACGGCGCGCCGCCAGAGGCCCCACCGCTCCCGCAGCTGATCGCGCGGGCCCTGAGCGTGCAGCGCCTTCAGCCCCAACACCTTCAACAGTCCCTGAGCCGGGCCCGGTGGGGCACCGCCACGCCCGAGATCACCCTGAGGGCCACGTGGGGCGATGAAGATGACCTGCGCAGCGTCACCCGATTCCAGAGCGCAGCCCCCGAGCCGGTCTCGTACACGTACGCCCGAGATGATGGGTTCGAGTTCAGAGCCGAAGCGCGGTGGCGCCCCGGAGGTTTGATCTACAGCGATCAAGAGACCCAGCTCATCAGAGAGCGGCGGCTCATCGGCGCGCGCCGAGATGCTGTGATCACAGAGGTGACGCGCCTCTGGATCCGGCGAGAGCAGTCACGTGTGGCCTGGCAGAGCGCCGAGCCTGCTCAGCGACAGCGCATCGAGGTGGAGATCGAGGCCCTCGACGCTCAACTGCAGGCGCTTGCCGGGGAGGAGGCCCGATGAAGATGCTCATGCTTGCGTGCGCCCTGAGCATGTTCGGAGCTGGATGCTCGACGGCGTGCCCTGTCGGTGCGCCCTGTGAGCGCACGTGCTCCACAGAAGAGATCGCGCTGTGTAGCCTCGACGAGGTGTGCATCTGCGCGCCCATGCTCACACCTGACGAGTTGAACCTCGAGCCGCCCACCGCCATTGGTGAGCAGGCTGGCTCAAAGGCACAAGACAGCGCATGCGCTGAGGCTGTACCCGGCACTTTGAGGATCAGCGAGGTCATGATCGACGCCCCGACCCCAGAGGCGGAGCACGAGTTCGTGGAGATCGTGAACCTGACCGATGCGCCCGTGCGATTGTCGGGCGTTCAGCTACTGGCGCTCCGAGGGCAGTCGCTCAAGCCCAGGGTCAGCTTCTCTTCAGGGTGCCTGCCGAGCCGGGGTGCCGTGGCGCTGTACGCCGACCAGACACGTTGGCGATGGGATCCTGCCCCCGAGTCCGTTGTGGGGGCCGCGACAACACAGTTTGCCTTCAGCAATCAGGCCGACTTTCACTTTGAGTTGCAGAGCCCGAGCGGGATCACCCTCGACCAGCTCAAGGGCCCAGGCAGCACCATTCCCGAAGAATCCAGCATCGTGAGGTATCCCGATCTCGAAGGCAGCGCTCTGGCCATTCATCATCGAGTGGCGCCGGAGGGGGAAGCCAGCTCTCCTGGTGTCTGCACTGAAGGTACACGGTTCGTAGATGGATGCCCCCAGAGGGGGGAAGAGGCCCGATCCGGGTCGGAAGAGCCCGAACCGGAGAGCGACGCAGAGCCCGCTTCACAGGCCGTCGATCCCCCGATTTGCCGATCGCCCGAGGTTCAGGAATTGGCGATCAATGAGATCTTGATCGATGGTGAAAGCCCGGACGACGAGCACGAGTTCGTCGAGATCATCAATCGAACCGGCACCCCTTTGAACCTCGCCGGGCTCACCATCGTGGGCAATCGAGGCGCGCTGTGGGTGGATCGGGTGGTCTTCGAAAGCGGGTGTTTGCCTGCCTTCGCAGGGGTAGCGATCTTCAAAAACGAGGTCCGGACATCGACAGCTGTCGAGGATCTCGAGATCAGCACTCGCCGGTTCGGCATCAACAACGACGCGCCCTTCGAGTTCAAACTCGTCGACCCCCAGGGCGTTGTCATCGACCAGGCCTCCGGCCCTGGCGACTTGGATGAGGAGGGGGTGAGCCTCACGTGGGGTGCTGATGGTTTTGTCGATCATCTACACGCCACTGAGGGTGCGCGGCCCAGCTCGCCTGGCACGTGCGCTGACGGCTCACCTCGCTTCGAAGGGTGTCGTTGAACGTGAGCATCTCCTCCCCGACGTCGGGCATCTCTACCAAGGGTGGAGTGTACACTCGTCGTGTTCTCTCACAGAGAGGCCCGAAAACTTCGGTGAGAGGCGCTGACGACACCACATCTGGCGAAGTCTGGCGTTGTCAGACCAGTACACTCCAGAGTTTCAACGGTGAGTCGACTGATGTGTCTGCGTGACGTATACGTCTGCCCGAGGGCCCGTGGAGCGGGCTGCGGATCGTCGGCCCGGTTGACACTCAGGCCTGTCGATCTCTATAAGCGAAGTCTGGACAGGTGCATGTCACATCTGACCGAAAGCAGGGGTCCTTCATGGTGACCAAGCTGTTACATGAGTGCTCCATCTGTGGCACCCGCTTTGCCCCGCGGTTTGCCTATCAGATTCAGAAGACCTCCGAGGGTGAGATCTACATCTGCTCTCAGGGGTGTCATGAGCGCTACCTCTTCGCTGCCCAGCAGAAAACCTGCGATGTGTGCAGCACCCGCTTCGTGCCGCAGTTTGCATACCAGCAAGCGGTCATCGACGGCGACACCCGCCACTACTGCTCCCAGCCGTGTCGAGACAACGACATGCAGGCCCGCAACCCCAAGGGGCTGGGCCATCGCATCGCTGTGCTCAACCAGAAGGGGGGCACCGGCAAGACCACCACCAGCGTGAACCTCGCCGCGGGCCTCGCCGAGAAGGGGTTCAAGACGCTGCTCGTCGACATGGACGTGCAGGGCAACGTCGCCGTGTCGTTGGGGTTGAGATCTCAGCTCACCCTGTATCACGTACTCGCTGAAGGGGTGCATCCCAACGACTGCGTGGTGAAGGTCAACGACAACCTCGACGCCATCGTAAGCGACAACAACCTCGCCAAGGCGGAGTTCGGGCTGGTCAATCAGCGCAACCGCGACATGCACTTGTCCCAGGCGATGAAGAGCATGACCCAGTATGACTTCATCATCCTGGACTGCGGCCCGAGCTTGTCGATGCTCAACCAGAACGCTCTGGCGTTCTCGGAGCACATTCTTATCCCGGTGTCGTGCGACTACCTCTCTCTCGTAGGGGTGAAGCAGATCCTGCGTACTCTGAAGCGGCTCAATCAGAGCCTGCTCAAGCCAGTGAACATCCTGGGGGTGGTGCCCACCTTCTTCGACGTGCGCACCAAGGTCTCCCTCGACTCGGTGAAGACGCTCCGGGCGTACTTCAACGATCGGGTGTTGCCGCCCATCCGCGTGAACACGCGCCTCAAAGAGGCCCCGAGCCAGCGCAAGACCATCTTCGAGTACGATCCGGACTGCAACGGTGCTGTGGACTACCACCGCCTCGTAGATCGAGTGGTGGAGCTGTGCAGCCTGCCCCCATCGGAGGCGCCCGCCCCCGACATGGCCAACTTCGGCTAAGAGGTCCTCACACAACGGCGGACCTCTCAGAATCTTTCAGCAGCTACATCCCACCAGAAATCTCTGGTGGACTGGTGTCGTGTGGGTGGATGCCCCGAGTCGGGTGTAGGGGTACGCTCAGCGCGTGCGGGGCTTGGGCATGGGGAAGAAGAGCGACTCTTCAAGGACGAGCTCGGCCTCGACCCCCCGCATCTCGAGAACCAGCCCCTCGTCGAGGGTCTCGCCGCTGTTCATCATCTGCCCGAGACGTTCGCCCAGGCCCATGTAGCGTTCGACGCTGTTTTCAAACTGCGCTTCGGTCATACGGGGCACGAGGCGGTTACGGAACCGCCCATATTGCCCGGGCTTCATCTCGCCGACGAGGCGCGTGAAGCGTTCGATGTAAGTGGAGTACTGCTTGGCATCTTCAGTGGTCATCAACACCACGCCCGGTCTGTTGAACATTCAGGAGATCAGGGCGTTGAACGTTACGCGCACCAGGGCGGGTTGACAATGGCCATCACCGCTTCTAAGACGTCGTATCCTCTCTAGAGGACCGCCGACGGCCTGCATTCACTGAGGAGCCCACAGCATGACCAGCCCCTGGCGCAGGCCCCTCTCTCAGATTCCGCTCACCTGGGGTCTGATGGTTTGGGCGGCCCTGGCCGTGCCTTCGACCCCTGCAGAGGCCGAAGAGACCGAGCAACAGGTTCCGGTGGTCACCCTCGATGGCTTGCTTCGGCGTGCATCGGAACGGAACCCTGTAGTCGACGTCGCCCGGGCTGATCTGGCGAGGTACGAGGCTTTGTTCGACCGGGCCTACTACGCCTGGACGCCTCGCCTCCGAGTGGAGTCTCTCCTGGCGCCGCTGCCTGAGCGACGTCTGCTCCAGCAGTGCGTGAACGTCGACACCCTCGACCCCAACTCCGGGCTGCCCGTCGTCTCGCCGTGCCCTGGTCAGGACATCGCCGATGACGAGGCGCTCACCGCGGACACCGAGATCGGCATCCTCACCCGAACCACCGCCCGCCTGACCCTGCCCATCTACACCTTCGGCAAGATCGACTCGGCTCAGCGGGCTGCCCGTGCGGGGATGGAGGTGGGCCGCGCCGGGGTCCGGGTGGCTCAGAACCGCCTCGGCTTCGAGATCAAGCGGGCGTACTACGGGGCCCAGCTGGCCCACAGCGTGCTCGACATCATCAACGATGGCCGCAAGCGCCTGAAGAAGGCCAAAGAGCAGACCGAGAAAGAGCTCGACAAAGAGACCGGTAAGTTCACCCGAAACGACCTGCGCCAGCTCATCGTGCAAGAAGCCACCCTCGAGGCTCGATACCTCGAGACCGAGGCCCTCTCCGGGGTGGCCTGGGAGGGTCTGCGCATCGCTGGTGGCTTCGCCCCTGGGGAAGCCTTCACCCTCGATCGCATGAAGCTGCTCCCGGTGCAGATCGAAGAGCGGACCCAGGAAGCTTACATCGAGCTGGCGCTGCTCTCCCGACCAGATCTGCAGCTGGCCCACGCCGGCGCAGAGGCTGAGGCGGGCCGCGTGGGCATGGCCGTGTCCAATCTGTTCCCCGACATCGCCCTTGTCGGCGCCTTCACCTTTGCCAAGGGCACCTCTGCAGACGACAACCCTGATCCCTTCGCCAACGACCAGTACAACGTGCTGGGGTGGGGGGTCGTGCTGGCGGCGAGCTGGAACATCAACCTCGCTGATCGCCTCACCAAGGTGCACGAGGCCGAGGCCCGTCGTATGAAGGTCGAAGCCCAGCGAGATGCGTTGCTGATGCAGATCAGGCTTCAGATCGCCGAGCACCTCGGCCAGGTGAAGCGGTATCAGGGGGCCATGAAGGCCCGCCAGATGGCCCTGAAGGCCTCCAAGGGCTGGCTGGTGTCCAACAGCCTCAACTACGGCTTGGGGCTCACCAAGACCGACCAGCTGCTTCAGAGCCTGGTGGCCTTCAGCCAGAGCCGGGTGGAGTTCTTCAGCTCGATCTACGAGTACAACCTGGCAGTGGCCCGCCTCTCACAGGCGGTCGGCACCGAGCTGGCGCTGCCCCCCATCATCGAAGACGACGAGTGAGCGCACCCGAATGTGCCCGGAGTGGGCAAATCTACGGGCCCTGGTGCGCTGAATAGGCCCCGATAGGGGTCGTCTCACCGCCCGAACACGCATTGAAGGAGAGAGGACCATGAACAAGACTTCACGCATCGCGATGACCGTGTGTGCCAGCCTCATCTGGATGGCCGGTGTGGCCCAGGCTCGCCCCCCGCGGCCCACGAAGTACGTGAAGCAGCAGGTGACCGCCGTGCGCACCCTGCTCAAGATCAAGCCCGCCACCCCCGCCGAGGGTGTGGAGCTGGACACCAAGCTCAAGGCCGTGGTGTCCCCGGTCATCGACTTCAAGGGCATGAGCAAGCGTGCTCTGCGCAAGCACTGGGATGGCCTGAACGAAGAGCAGCGCAGCACCTTCGTCACCCTGTTCCAGGATCTGGTCTTCGAGAGCTACTTGAGCCAGGTGCGCTCTGCCGACGAGCAGTACACCATCAAGTACGAAGACGAAGAGGAGAAGGGCGACAAGGGCGAGGTCACCGCCATCGCCAAGACCGCCAAGGCCGAGGTGGAGCTGGTCTTCAAGCTCGACGCCAAAGACGGCAAAACCTGGGTGACCCGCGACGTGGTCATCGACGAGGTGAGCCTCGAAGAGAACTACCGCGAGCAGTTCAACCAGATCATCGCCAAAGACGGCTTCGAAGAGCTGCTGAACAAGATGCGCAAGAAGCTCGACAAGCTGCGTGGCAAGAAGGGCGGCGCTGCTGCCCCCGAGAAGGCGCCTGAGGCACCCAAGAAGTAAGCAGCGCTTCAGAGCGCTCATCCCCCCTAACAGGGTCGCGCTCTGCGATCCTCGACCTGCCTACTGCACCACCCAAGAGACCAGCGCGCCGAGGACCATGGCCACCACCACGGCGCCGGCGTAGAGCATCCAGTGGGGCATGGGGCGCTTGCGCGAACTCTTGCCCCGCACGTCGAGCAACATGCACTCCACATTGCCGAACTGCACCCGATCACCATGCCAGACCTTGGCTGTGGAGAGCGGGCGATCGTTGAGCATGGTGCCATTGCTCGACTTGAGATCGTTCAGGGTGTAGCCACCGTCTTCCAGGCGCTTGAGCCGGGCGTGATGTCGCGAGACCGAGGCGTCGGCCAGGGTGACATCGTTCTCGTCGGTGCGGCCGATGCGGGTGACAGGCTCGAAGAGCAGGTGCTCCCGGCCCGCCTGGGGACCGCTCACCACCACCAGCTTCCCGTGGGCTTGCTCGGGGTGCACGATGGCGGTGCTGATGTTGTCCTGAGAGGGCCGAAGGCCTGCAGGGTTGGGCTCGAGGTAGAGCCGAAAGTCGCCAATGCGCACTTGAGTGCTGTCGGTCAGAGGGGCGGGGCCGTCGATCCGGCGCTCATCGACGATGACCCCGTTGGCGCTGCCCATATCGGAGATGTTGGCGCCGCGCTCGTCCATGAAGAGACGCGCGTGTGAGCGACTGATCATGTCGCTGGCCAACACGATGTCATTGTCGGGTGTGCGGCCCACAGAGAGCTCGCGATCGAGCGCGTACTCTCCGATCAGAGCACCGCGGGCGTCCTCGACGACGACGATGTACATCGTCGTCCTTTATCGGAAGAGGTTGGTGTCGACAGCGTGGCCGTTCTGCTGGGCCGCGTTGACGAACTGAGGCACGTGACCCGTGGCGCGGTGAGCGCCCTGGCCGTTGAAGATCTCGGTGTGCTGGTCGGCGGTGACCTCGTGGATGTGGGTCACCCGGAGGCTGTTGTCACCGCGGCGCACCACCTGCACCAGAATCTGTACGCCGGCGCGGACCGCGGCGAGGGCGGCGTCGAAGCTGCCACCGTTCTCGAGGGCCACGGCCCCGGTGAGGCGGGTGAGCGCCTGCTCGGCGTCGTGGGCGCTGAGGCCGAGGAAACCACCGCCGGCCACTGCGGCGAGAGCAGAGGCGCCGGCACCAGAGACGTCGGTGACGGCAACGCAGTCAGGAGAGAGCTTCATGGCCTCGCCAAGGGTGGCGGCGAGCTGGCCCGCTGCGGGGCTCAGGTGCACCACCGAGGTCTCGGGATCGCCGCTCACGGGCTTGGGCCCCACGACGACCGAGTTCAGCTCGGAGGTGGCCTTGACCACGGCGCCGATCAGGGTGTGGGCCCCCTTGCGATCGGTGCTGGCCACAGCGATGGACTGGCCGAGCTTGACGGCGAGCTGAAGGAAGCTGGCCATGTTCTGGCTCAGGGCGTCCTGCCCGATCAGATCGCTCAAAGCTGCACCAGCGCCGGCTCGGCGCTCGAAGGTGACGACCGGGCCACCCCCTGCAGGGAGGAACACATGCACCCGCGCACCGCCGGGGAAGTTGCCTTCGGCGGCGATGGCGCCCGGTGCGGGCTGCACCCCGGCATCGGCAAGCAACTTCAGCGCAGCGTCGGCCACCTGGGCGTTGCTGGTGAACTGGGTCGAGGCCTCGCTGGTCTGGCCACCGCGGGTGATCAACACCCGAGAAGCGCCGTGCACCACGAACCGATCGATCGAGTTGTCGTCGATCAGCTCGGAGAGACCGCTGGCGGACAGGCTCGGGCCAGGGCCAGGCGTGGGCACTGACGCTGCAGGTGCAGGTGCTGGGGCCGGAGGCGCTGGGGCCGGTGAGGGGGCCGGAGCGGGCTCAGGGGCAGCAGGAGGCGCAAAGGCCGAGGGCCGAGGCGCCGGCGGCGCAGGCACGGGCGCCGGTGAAGGCGCAGGGGCCGGAGCTGGCTCGGGCTCAGGCGCTGCCATAGGGGCCGGGGGCGCCGGGCGAGGGGCCGGCGGCGGCATGGGCCGGGGCGCAGGCGTCGGGGCCGGCGCCGGAGGTGCCGCAGCAGGGCGAGGCCGCGGGGGCGGCGGGGCCATGGGCTTGCGGGGCTCCGGCGCGGGGGGCGCAGGCATGGGGGCAGCCGGGGGCTGAGCCGCGGCGGGCTCAGGGGCCGCTGCGCCGTCACCAGCGCCGTCTTCCACGGCGATGATGAAGTCGCCGATGTAGATCTTGTCGGTCTGCTTGATCACCATCGGGGAGGCGATCTTGCGGCCGTTGACGTACGTGCCGTTCGTCGACTTGAGGTCGACGATGATGAACTTGCCGTCCTTGACCACGATGCGGCTGTGGCGCTTGGAGACGTTCTGCTTGGGCAAGATGATGTCGTTGCCCTGAACGCGGCCGATCGTCACCTCACTCTTGTTGAAGTCCTGACGACGGGGTTGCCCGCCTTTTTCGTTGATGACGACCGCAAACATAGGGACTCCCAAATTGTGCATCTGTCGAGCAGTGAACGGAGTTTATCTAGATTCAGGCTCCGGCGGGTGTCAAGAAGTCCTTTGCCCCATTTGTCTCACCAGGGCGACCCCCTCGACGACTCGGGTCGAGCGCCGGACTGCTGCATGATCGGCCGGGCCCGCAGTGCCCTTGAACTCAAGTGCTCTCGGAGCCTTCTCTCATCTTCGGCAGACGATGCTCCAGGAGCACCCACGGGAGGAGGCCGGCGAGGGCCCAAATCGCTCCTGCGGCGAACATGGCCTGATCACCCAGGGCGTCGGCGAGGGCGCCGAAGGCCGGGGTCATGGCCAGGGCGGAGAGCTCCCAGAGGCCGGTGAAGCCCGCCATGGCCGAGCCTCGCATGGCCACAGGGTGTCGGGTGATGGCCTGGGCGGTGAGGATCGGGAAGCAGAAACCGTGGCCGAGGCCCCCGAGGAGCCCGGCCCACATGAAGGCCGAGGGTTGCGAGGCTTCGGCGACGATCACACACGCCGCGGCGTAGGCGCCCAGGGCCGGGGCGATGAGGTTGGCGGGGCCTACCCTCGCCGGCAGACGAGCGCCGAAGACGCGCACCGCCACAGCGCCCCCGGCGTAGGTCAGCCAGATCGACTCCGGCCAGGGCAGGCCTCGATCCCGGGCGGCCACGGTGGCGAAGGCCATGAGCAGGGCCACCAGCCCCGAGAAGCAGATCGTCATGAGCCAGACCGGCCTCACCTCGGGCCGAGTGAAGGCCCGCAGCACCTGCTGTAGAGGGAGGGCGTCGCGGCGCCCTTCGGCGGGGCCAGGCTCTTTCAGGGAGAAGATGACCCACAGAGAGGTGAGGATGATGGCGCCGATGATGGGGAACACCCATCGCAACTCTTCAGGGGCGAGGTCGAGGGTACCCACGAAGGGGTTCACTGCCAGCGGGAGCAGGCCCGAGATGCCGAAGAGGGCGATGCCTTCTGTGCGGCGGCTCGGGGGGATGATGTCAGCGGCGAAGGTGAAGTAGCCCGTGAAGAGGGTGCCCACCCCGATGCCGATGATCACGCGGATCACGTAGACCCAAGGGCCCATGGTCTCCACCAGGCCCAGCAAGCCCATGCCCGCACACAAAATCAGGGTGCCCACCACCAGGGTGGGCCGGCGACCGATGGTGTCGAGGGCCCACCCCACCGCGGGGCGCAGGGCGATGCCGCCGATGCCCGCCGCGGCCATGGCGGCGCCGATCTCCGTACGGCTGGCCCCGATGTGATCGAGATACAGGGGCAGCAACAGCATCGAGGCATAGCCCAGAGCCTGCAGCAGATGCCCGAGAACCAGGGCGAGGAAGGGGCCAGTGACGAGGGGGGGCATGGTCATCCCAGGGCGTGGAGCAGCCAGAGGCTGAGGTGCGCGCCACCAAAAGCCAGCGCCCCCACGATGAGGGCGCCGAGACTCCGGAGAGGTGCTGGGGCACCCCACAGCGCCAGCAGGGCGAACGTAGCCCAGGGCCAGGGGAGTACCCAACGCCAGAAGGGCGCGGAGGCTTCGAGAGATGCCGCCGGCGCAGGGAGGTCGCTCATTTTCGGAGGCGGCAGAGTCGAGAACACTGCGCTCGTGTCGAGGCGGGTGGCGCCATTGGGGCCCCAGGTTACGATCAGAGGCACATCGCCCGTGGGTATGACCAGCCGATCTGTGGTGATGACCGGTGCGGGGAGATCTGATCGAGGAGCAGCGACACCCGACCACCAGGGGAGGGGCATCAACGCCACGACACAGAGTAGAGGTCCAGGCCTCAACCCTGCTGAGCCCGCCACGGTGAGGGCGCCGTCCTGTCGCCACCGAAGCGCCGCCCAGCACAGACCCCAGAGCCCCGCCAGGGGGCAGACCACCGTGAGCGTCGTGGAGAGGGTGAGGCTTCTACCTTCAGTGAGAGCCGCCCCCCAGGCGATGATGAGGAGTACCGCCAGGGCCCCGAACTGCGCCTTGACGATCCGGAGCGCGAGGCTCCGAAAGAGAGTCGACATGGCTGACATGGTGCCAGCGGCTCAGAGGATCTACAATGAGCCGCCTCACCCATGGGGGAATGCATTGCGCAAGACCAAGATCATCGCCACCGTTGGTCCCCGGACACGCTCACCTGAGATGCTCCAGGGCCTCTTCGACGCCGGATGCAACGTGATCCGGCTCAACATGAGCCACGCTCAACACAGCGACTCGGCGGCCATCATCGCCGACGCCCGCACGCTGTCCGATCGCGTGGGCATCCTCATCGACACCAAAGGGCCGGAGATTCGCACCACAGAGGTGGAGAAGCCCTTTACCCTCAACCGCGGCGAGAAAGTCATCGTCCGCGGCGAGGAGGGCGTCACCACACCTGACCTGATTCGCGTCACCTACGCCGGCATGGCCCGGATCATGGACGAAGGGTCGATGATCCTGCTCGACGACGGCCGCATCGAGCTCGAGGTCGACGCCGTGGGCCCTGGCGAGCTGCAATGCACTGTGGTGCGCGGCGGCCCGCTGTCTTCGCGGAAGGGCGTGAACGTGCCCAACGTGAACGTGAAGCTGCCCTTCATGTCCGAGAAGGACGAGTCCGACATCGTCTTCGCCGTGCGCCAGCAGGCAGACTTCATCGCCGCCTCTTTCGTGAGCGACTCCGAGGACGTGCTCAAGGTCAAGGAGATCGTCGAGCGCGAGGGTGGCCGCTGTAAGATCATCTCGAAGATCGAGAGCCGTCTCGCTCTGAAGAACCTCGCGGAGATCATCCAGGCCTCGGACGGCATCATGATCGCCCGCGGTGATCTGGGCGTGGAGATCCGGGCGGAAGAGGTGCCCATCGTCCAGAAGCGGATCATCAACGCCTGCCGCCAGGCGGGCAAGCTGGTCATCGTGGCCACCCAGATGCTCGAGTCGATGACCTACAACCCCCGGCCCAGCCGGGCGGAGACCAGCGACGTGGCCAACGCCATCTTCGAGGGGGCCGACGCGGTCATGCTCTCCGGCGAGACCACCGTTGGCGAGTACCCCCTCGACGCCGTGCGCACCATGAGCACCATCGCCGGGTACGCCGAGCGCGAGAAGGCCCGCCACGACGAGCCCGTGAACCTCGGCAAGGCGCACCACGTCTCCGACCTGATCTGCAAGTCGGCTTCTCTCGCCGCCCGAGAGCTCAACATCAAGGCGATTCTGGTGCCCACGAGCTCCGGAAATACCGCCATCCGCATGAGCCGCTATCGCCCCACCGTGCCCATCCTGGCCACGACCCCGGAGATGGCTGTGGCCCGGAGTCTGGCCCTGAACTTCGGCGTGTATGCGCTGCCCACCCGCCACTTCGGTCGGGTGGAGAGCATGGTCAGGCGTTCGTGTCAGCTCATGGTGGACGAGGGGCTGCTCGAGCGTGAAGACGTCATCGCAGTCGTGGCCGGTGTGCCCGTGGGTCGGTCTGGCAGCACCAACCTGCTCACCATCCAGCCCGTGGCCAGTTTGCTCGGGAAATCCTTTGGTGGTGGGGGCGGGTAAGAAAAATACCTACAAATTTGCCTTCGGTGGGTATGTGTATGACAGTGCCTACACATCCTACACGCCACGGAGGCCACCATGACCGATCCTTTCGATCCCCAGATGCCCGCTCTGCCCCCCCGGGTCCACGGTGAGACCGCTGATCCTTTTGGTCCTGCGTCGCCGACGCCCATCGGTCGTGACGACCTGCGCAGCTGTGGCCGGGTGCCCCTCGACATCTATGTGAACCAGGTCATCGACGGTCAGCCCTTCATCGCTCGGGCCCGTGACTTGAGCCCCTTCGGCCTGCGGGTGGGCTCGATTCTGACCCCCGAGACGCGTGATCGGGCGCGAATTGCCCTGGAGTTTATGCTGCCAGGGTCCGATGAGGTCATCTGGGCCCCTGTGGAGCCAGTGCACCGCAAGGGCCCTCCGGGAACCACGGGTTTTCGCTTCGTGCGCATGGCCCGCCGTCACGCCCGGATGATCGAGTCGTACATTCAGGCCGCAGCCTGAGCGATTGCCTCTCTTATGAGGCGTCGAGCTGGCCCGGTCGAGGTCAGCCATCTTGCCCGTCTATACCCACCTCACCCCGCCGGGGTTTGCACTCGCTGAAGCGGCTTACGCGGCCGATGGCGCGTTGATCTTCGGTCGAGGGACCACCCTCACCCCCAGACATCTGACGGCGCTCATCGAAGAAGGGGTCACCCTCATCGAGGTGGAGCCAACGGGCGCGCAGCCGGAGATCCCCCCGTGGATCGAGGCCCCTGAGTTGTCCCGATGGCTCGAAGATCTCGAGCGACGCTTTGAGCGCGTGAAGGGCGATCGGCGGATGAACGCGCTGAAGCAGGCGCTGCGCAAGACGATGGAGGCCCGCCGATGACCGCCCTGGCATTGGAGCGGGAAGAGACGGGAGGGGCGCTGCTCGATCGCATGGGCCGCCGATTGCTCAAGCGGCAAATCGAAGCCCTGAAGAGTCTGCCGAGCTTCCCGAGATCGGTCCTCAAGATTCAGTCGCTGGTGGCTTCTGAAGGCGTACCCGAGACGGCCTTCAAGGAGATCGCCGCCATCATCGAGTCTGATCCGGCGCTGTGCGCCCGGGTGCTCAAGATGGTGAACGCTGCGTTCTACGGCACTCGCGGGCCCGTGGTCTCGGTCCTCGACGCCCTGGTGATGCTGGGCTTCGAAGTGGTGCGGGGGGTTTTGTTGAGCGCAGGCGCTCTGGAGGCCTTCGGCGCGAGCGGCGGCTTCCAGGCAGATCTCGACGGGCTCTGGGCCCACTCATTCGGCGCAGGCGTGGCGGCCTCTGCCCTCGCTCGGGTGCTGCGGATGCCAGAGCCGGGCATTCTGGCCTCGGCGGCGTTGATGCACGATTTGGGGAAGGTGGCCCTGATCACCCAGCTGGGGGACGACTACAGCGGGGTCGTGGCCTCGGCTGTGGAGCGCGGGGTACCGATTCGACAAGCAGAAGCGGAGATCATGGGGGTGACCCATGACGAGATCGGCCGCTGGCTGGTGACGCGGTGGCGGTTCCCCGAGCCCCTGGCCATGCCCATCGCCTGGCACCACACCCCAGAGCAGGCGGGCCGCTATGCAGAGTCGGCGGCGGTGATCCATGTGGCCGATTTGATGATCAGAGGCCTCGGCTTCGGGTTCCCCGGTGACTACGTGATGCCTGATCTCGACGTGAAGGCCTGGAAGCTGCTGAGCCTCAACGGCCGGAAGATCGAGCAGGCGGTGTCCATCATGCAGCGAGAGCTCCATGGCGCCATGGCTGCGGCTCAGAGGGTGGCCTGATGCAGCGCCCGGACCTCGAAACACTGACCCGGGAGCGGGACGAGTTCGCCCGGGCGGTGGCTGATCTGACCACCCGCTACGAAGAGAAGGTGGAGGAGCTGTCGCTGATCCGTCAGGTGGGCGATGTGCTCGGCGACACCCTCGATCTGCCCACGGTCTGTGTCCGCATCGTCGATCTGGTGGTGGAGGCGGTGGGCCCCGAGCACGCCTCGCTGATGCTGGTGGACGACGAGGGCGAAGGCTTGCTGCTCGCTGCGGCCCGGAGCGCCTTTGACGACGAGACGCAGCTCTATGAGGTGGCAGCGGAGCAGCCCCGGTTCGCCCTCGGCGAGGGGGTGGCGGGGACTGTGGCAGTGGAGGGCAAGTCAGTCCGGTTGGAAGACGCCCGCTCAGATCCGCGCTTCGCCCAGACTGCAAACGCGGACGCCGTGGTGCCCGTGTCGCTCCTCGTGCTCCCCCTCAAGGTGCAAGAGCGGGTGGTGGGGGTGATGAACCTGTCCGACTCGCTGCCCGGGGCCTTCGAGGCGCGACACGAGCGCCTGCTGACCATCGTGGCCAACGTGCTGGCGATGACGGTGGAGCACGCCCGGGTACACGACGCTCTCCGGCGCAGCCAGGAGGTTCTGGCGGTGGAGAATCGCCAGCTCAAGGCGGCGATCACGTTGGGGGCCGAGCGCTCGGGCCCCGTGGCGGATCTGGTGGGGTCGAGCCCGGCTTTTCGCCGGGTGGTCTCCCTCATCGAGCGCGTGGCCGATACCACAGCGAGCGTGCTGGTACAGGGGGAGTCGGGCACCGGCAAGGAGATGGTGGCCCGGGCGCTCCATGGATCAAGCGAGCGTGCCGAGGCGCCTTTTGTGGCCATCAACTGCGCAGCGCTCCCCGAGAGCCTGCTCGAGGCGGAGCTGTTCGGCATCGAGCAGGGCGTAGCGACTGGGGTGGACGCTCGACCGGGCACCTTCGAGCGGGCCCACGGCGGTACCCTCTTTCTCGATGAGATCGGCGACATGCACCCCTCGGTGCAGGCCAAGGTGCTCCGGGTGATCCAGGAGCGCCAGGTGGTCCGCCTCGGGGCACGGCAGCCCACCCCCGTGGACGTACGCCTGATCTCGGCGACCCACCGTGATCTGCTTCAAGCGGTGGAGGACGGCAGTTTTCGGCAAGACCTCTACTATCGGTTGAAGGTGGTGCAGATCGAGCTGCCACCGCTGCGGGCCCGCCGAGAGGACATCGTGCCTCTGGCTCGCCACTTCATCGACCGCCTGTCGGCCCGCCATCGTCGCCGGGCCCCGAGACTGAGCCGAGCCGCGGCGCAGGCCCTGCTGGCTCACCCCTGGCCCGGGAACATCCGCGAGTTGGAGCACACCCTGGAGCAGGCGGTGATCGTCGCCGAGGGCACAGAGCTGGCCCCTGAGGATCTCGGCCTGGCACTGACGTCGGGGGAGGGGGTACGCCTGGAGCTGCCTGCAGAGGTAGAAGGGTTCCACGAGGTGATGCAGGAGGTGCAGGCCCTGGCGGAGAAGGCTCTGGTGGAGCGAGCCCTCTCAGAGGCCCGGGGCAACCGGACGCACGCGGCCCAGGCCTTGGGGATCGCCCGGCGCACCCTCATCTACAAAATGCACGACTACGGCTTGGGCTGAGGCGTCTTGGGCGCGGGTTTGGTCGGGGCTGGCTTCCGGGGCTTTCCGGGAACAGCTGCCTTGCCCTTGCCGAGCAGAGCGTCGATGGCCGCTCGCCCGCTCAGGGGCTCCATGGCGTCTTCTACGGCGTACTGCCAGAAGCCCTGCCCCTGGAAGTTGCCTTGTCGCAAAAAGAGGATGGCTGGGGCCTCCCACTTCACCGGAGCCGACGGGGTGTAGGCGGGGAAAATCGGCGACTTCCTGATGCCCTCCCGGTGGTAGCGGATGTGCAGATCGTACATGTCGGTCCACACGCCCGAGGCCACCTGCAGCGTCTCGCCCTTCGCGGGCACCGTGCCGCTGAGGGTGGTGTGGATCACCTCATCGATGACCCAGCGGTCGTCATGGCGCACAAAGGCTTCGACCGCGGGGGTGCCCGGCACGGGCACCTCGAGCTTCACCCGGGTGGGATCAGCGCGATGGGCCACCACGATGAGGCTGGAGTGTCCGACGAGCTGGTCGAGGGGCACCTGGTCGTAATGAATGCGGCTGGCCATTGCGGTCCCCAAGAGGCAGAGCGAGAGCGACAGAGCGAGGAGTGGCTTCATTTGGACGCGCCCTTCGGTGTGGGGGCTGGGGTGATCGTGGACGTGGGCCCCGTCTTGAGGGCCGCTTCGATGGCCGGGCGGCCGCTCAAGGGCTCCTGAGCGCCCGTGAGGGTGTAGCGCCAGCTGAGCTTGCCCTGAGACTTCTCGGGGCTGAGCATCAAGATCACCTTGGCTCCAGGCTCACGGGGGATCGCCCCCGACGGTGTGTGGCTGAGCAGGGCCGGCGACTCCATGATGCCGTGTCGCTCGTACTCGACGTGCCCCGCCATCATGTCGCTCCACTCCGCTGGGGCCACCTGAATGGCCTCGCCCACCTGGGGCGCCGGCGCAGGGATGAGCTTCGTGGTGTGGTGCACGATCTCGTCCACCACCCACCGTTCGTCATAGCGGGTGAAGGGCGGGATCTTCGGCGTGCCCTCTACAGGGATCTTCACCTCGACGGTGTGTGGCTCGGCCCGATGGGCCACGACGATGAGGGCGCTCTGCCCGACGACCTCGTCGAGGGGCAGGGGCGTCAGGAAGATCTGCGAAGCCATGAGGTACACCGGGGCGAGGGTGAGGAGCAGCCCGGTGAGCGCTGTGGTGCAAAGGCGTGTTCTGCGGTGCATCGGTCATCCAGGGCGGTGGGCACAGCCCGTTCGGGCCTGCTGCAGACCGATTTGTAGCTCAATCATTCACCGGCGGCGACGGTGTTGCCCGCAGGCAGCCCCTCGGGCCCGCTGAGCGGGTAGCGCAAGATCACCCCGTCGGCAGGCTCGTACCGCGCAGGGCCTTGGGCTCGGGGCAGGCCCTCGAGAGATCCGGCGGTCCATCCGATGAGCGCGACGCCTCCGAGAGAAGCTGTCACGGAGGTGGGCTCGTCGCTGCCCTTCGAGCGCACCGTGCGCCGCCACCGCATCTTGCCTTCAGTGGTGAAGCTGTAGAGCAGCCCGTCGGGCTTGTCGTGCAGGCCCGCAGCGCCGCCGACGTAGAGGTGTCCGTCAGGGCCCACGACGAGGCCGGCGCCGTACTCCCGCCGAGGTGTGCCGAAGCGCACGCTCCACTGGGGCGAGTTGGTCCGAGAGATGCGCTCGAGCACGAGATCGGCGGCGCCGAGGGGACCTTCGATGGCGCGGTGCCCCTTTTGAGCGAGGCCGAGCTGGTAGAGGTGGCCGTCGTCATCGAAGGTCAGGTGCTGGGGGGTGATGTCGTCGAGAGCGCGATAGTGGGCCTTGGCCCGCTTACCCTTGGGGTCGAGGGTGAGCAAGAACGCTCGGTGCCCCTTGCGCTTACGTCGCTTGATGAGATCGCCGTCGGTGGTGCCGTTGACGTAGATGCGCCCCTCGGCATCTACGGCGATGCCCTTGCCATAGTCGTTGAACTGCGTGGGCACCCGCTCTGGATCGGGATCAGGTACGCCATAAATGTTGCTGAACGCCACCTCGCCCTTGGGCGTGAGCTTCAACACGAAGACATCCCAGCCGTTGTGGGCGCCGTTGTAGTTCTTGCCGGTGTGTGAGGTGCCGGCGATGTCCCCGCCGGTGTCGCCCACGAGATGGATCGAGCCATCAGGGCCCAAGGCGATGTCGGTGACAGTGGCGCGATCGGACCGTGAGTCGGTGTGGTCGAAGTCCTTGCGCCAAATGGGCTTGCCCTCGGTGGTGTAGGCGGCAACGAAGACGTTCACCTGGAACCCGGGCCCGTTGGGCGGGCGATAGGCTCCAGCGACGATGACGCGGTCGCGGATGGCGTCGTAGACCACCTCGCTGGCGCCATTGGCTCGCCCGCTGGGGCTGATGGCCCGGCCCCACATGGGATTGCCGTGCACATCGAGCTTGAGCAGAAAGCCCCGGGAGCAGGGTTGATCTTCGGGGGCGCAGCGCGTCTGCCGGACCCACCGGCTGCCGGTGCTGCCGACGATGTAGAGGTGGCCCTGGTGGTCGAGGGCGCCGCCGAGGGTGAAGTCGAGGCCTTCGCCGCCGAGGGTGGTCACCCGGCCGCCGTCGTCCTGGGTGGTGTGATAGAGGGGTTGAGCGCTCGCGGTGAAGCCCGTGAGGCCGACCGCTGCGCTGAAGAGCGTCAGGAGGGTAGTGCGCATCATCTCGCCTTGTAGCTGGGTGTCGACAAGGAGAGGACGTCAGGTACGAGAAGAGATTCCGGAGGATTTCAGCTGTGCACCCAGGTGAACCGGATCCCCCCGAGCGTCATCCCAACGCCGAACAACAGCGAGATCCAAATCCACGCCCCAGCTCCGCTCACCTCCAGCGCCGCCTTCGTCGGATCGATAGGGTCGAAGTGCACTTGCACAGCATCACCCACCTCGAAGCGATCCACCCCCTTGCTCGGCGAGCCACTTATGGCTGACATGTCATAGCGTTTTGACGTGTACGCTTTACCCGCCACCTCGTACCGATACGCAAAGTTGAAGATCGTACGGGGCTTCTCCCCGGAGATGACTTTCTTGTTCGAAGTCACCACCTCACCGGGCACGGTCTGCCATGTGTCCAGCTGGCTGCTGTCGTTGATCGTCCCCACAGCTCGGATGATGAAGAACACCCCGATGGCCACGAGGAAGGCGCCGCCCCCGAGAAAGTTCTGCAGTCTGGTACTGGCCTTCGACATCACATGCTCCTCTCTTTCAAGAGGACGGTCTGGTGCATGCTGACCTTGATGTCTGGACCCTCTCCGTGGGCCTCATACCCTCATCGGGCCCCCGGGCCAGAAAGCGCACGCACGATAAATCGCAGGCACCACACGTTGTGCTCTGAACACGCAATGTCCGCAGAAAGCCCCGACATGGCACGCATGTATGTAGGATGTGTACCTACGTGGGGCAGATGTGCCCGGCTTTGGTACGTGCAGAGTCACTGTGGGTGTCGATTCGCCCTAAAGCAGGCAAGGCGCACACAGCCCTGAAGCCGAGCAAGTTCGACGCCGATAGAGTACAGTGTCGCATCCCCAAAGACGCAGGAGAGCTTCATGAACCAACCTCGTCGTCAGAACATGATCCGGCTCATGAGCTCAGTGGTCCACGGCTACCTCGGCCGTCAGCGTACGCTGAACCACCCGCCTTTCCGACTCTGGGTCGAGCCCACGAGTCACTGCAACATCGCCTGTCAGATGTGCCCTACGCCGGATTTCACCCGGGACATGAAGGGCTATATGTCGATGGAGGTGTTCCGGCACATCGTCGATCAGGTCTCGCCGTTCTTGAACGAGATCTACCTGTTCCATCGCGGGGAGAGCCTGCTCAACCCGAACATCAGCGACATGGTGGCCTACGCCAAGGCCGCGGGTATGTCGACGAAGATCAACACCAACGTCACCCTGCTCACCGAGAAGCGGGCCCAGGCGTTGCTCGACGCCGGCCTCGATCTCATCAGCTTCAGCGTCGACGGCTACAACAAAGAGGTCTACGAGAAGATCAGGCGCAAGGCGAAGTGGGACAAAGTGCTGCCCAACGCCCGGCGGTTCCTCGAGATGCGCGAAGAGGGTGGCTACAAGACCCTCGCTCAGATGGAGGTCCTCGAGTTCCGCCACCTTTTCGAGTCCGACGCCGCCTTTGAAGAGGCTCAGAAAGACTTCTGGGCCTACTTCGAGCCCTACGAGTGGGACAAGCAGATCCGCCGAGATCTGCACAACGTCGGGGGGAACGTCGATCTCGACGTGAACGACGGCTACACCCGCGAGAAAGAGGTGTACCAGCCCTGCTCCTACCCCTGGTATGCGCTGGCGATTCTGTGGAACGGCAAGGTGCACCCGTGCCCCCGCGATTTCATGGGCAAGATGCCCATCGGCGACGTGCGCACCGAGCACATCCTCGACATCTGGAACGGCGATCGCATGCGGCAGATCCGCGACGGGGTCATCCGCAAGGACTTCGCAGATCAGGAAGTCTGCGCGAGCTGTGATCAGCCCTACAAGTACACCCAGGTCTACATGGGCGTGCCTCTGGACTACATCCCCGCTTACTTCCGGGACAGCCCGCTGCGGTATGGCGTGAAGCGCATGCTGCAGGGCGTGCCCGGCCTGGGCGCTCGTTTGTAATTTAGCCGCAGAGCTGTGGGATCTCAGACCCGCCCGGTCTGAATGAACCACTTCACTGTCTCGGGGATGCCCATCTCCGGGCTCACCGCCGGGCTATATCCCAAATCGCGATGGGCCCTGCTGATGTCGAAGCGGCGATCATAGATCGTGTTTTCGATGTTGCGCCGCGTGACGATGGGGGTACCGCCCGTGCGCACCGCCCACTGCTCCACACCAGTGGCGGCCAACCGCATCGCCCAACCCGGCACATAGACGAAGGGTCGAGGGCCTACGTTGAGGGCCTTCAGGATCAATCGCCGCATGTGGGCCAGGTCCAGGCTGTCTTCACCACAGATGAGGTAGGTCGACCCTGGCACGCCCTTGGTGAGGGCTTTCTCGATGCCTTGCACCACATCAGCCACGTGGACCAGAGGCGTCAGGTTCTTGCCGAGGCCCACTCGGGGAAACACACCCTTCTTGATGAGGCGTGTCTGCTTGAGGAACTCACCCTCACCCCCGATCCCGTAAACCATGCAGGGCCGGATCACGCACACCGGCACCTCGGCATCGGACCAGTGCGACAGCGCCTCGATCTCGCTCTGGTGCTTGCTCTTTTGATAGGGCGTCGCCGGTTGGGGTGGGTGATCTTCCGAGACGAGGGGGGCCTTGATGAGACCCATGGCCGCCGTGCTCGACACGTGGATGAACTTCGAGATCTGTGTGCCGTGAAAACGGCGGAGCAGGTTCGCCGTGCCCTCGACGTTCACCCGCCTGAAGTTCTCAAAGGCCTCTTCGCTGATGGCGGAGACGTGGCCCAGGGCGGCGAGGTGCACCACTACGTCGACGTTCTCCTCCACGCCCTCCAGGGTCTCGGGCTGCGTCACGTCGCCCACGAAGGGCGCCACGCGATGCTCCAGCAAGCCCAGGCGGCTCGGATCTCGAACCAGCGCTCTGATGAAGTGTCCGGCGTCGAGGAGACGCCGACAGAGAGTTTGACCGATGAACCCTGTGGCTCCGGTGACCAGAATCTGCATGGTGGTGCCCTGAGAAGTGCGTTGCGTCACTCTCTCCTTAGGCGGCAGAGCGGTCAAATCACGTGAGGCGGTTTCGAGGGCGGGCTTCAGGCAGCGACGTCGAGTCGGCCCCCGACGGTCTGGCCTTCCTGAAAGACGATTTGCCCGCGGGCGGAGTACATCGGGGCAGGGGTGCCGGCCCTCACCCGAGGACGGCGGGGCAGTCGAGGGGCTTCCCGCCTGCTCTGAGTGCTGGCCCCCTGGGCGTCGGCCTCGGCGTGCGTGCTCTCCTCTGCGGTGGAGCCCGTTGCGTCGAAGATGCCGTCAGTGGCCTCTACGGGCACCGTGCCCTGGCGGCCCAGCCACGCGCCGAGACGCTCCGTCACTCCCCAGATGCCACTGCCGTGAATCGCCACAGACATCGATTACGCTCCCATGGCTTGAAGGGTGAGGATCAAGTCGCCGCGATCGTCGCCGCCCCAGGTGGGCAGACCTTGACCGCGCAGGCGCAGTCGAGTGCCCGGGCGGCTTCCGGCGGGCAGGCGCACCTTGATCTGGCCGTCCACGCCCTGGGCCTCGACGATGCCGCCTTCACTCAGGGTGGCCTGAGGCACCCGGGCCCTGCTGTGCAGATCGGCGTCCATGCGCTCGAAGCCCGTGAGCGGCGCAGGATCCAGTACCAGGAAGAGATCGCCGGCGCCGTGGGGCCCTTCGTGGCCTTTGCCCTCGAGCCTGATCTTGTCACCGCGGCGAGCGCCTGGGGGCACCTGAACCCGCAGCGTCTCGCGGACCTCTCGCTGACCGTCAGCGGTCATGACGCGACGACGCATGGCGAAGTGGATCGAGCCGCCATGGCGCACGTGCTCCGCCCGGACAGGGAGTCGGCGGGAGATGTCCAGGGTCCGGCCCCGGCGGCCGCTGGCGAGTCGGCTCCACCAGCTCTGGGTGTCAGCGCCCACCTCTGGCGGGGGCACCGGCGCTGCAGGGATGGGCTCGTGCGAGCGCTGAGCGGCTGCCTCTGCGGCACGGGCGGCGCGGGCGGCCTTCTCGGCGGCTTCGGCGGCGACGCGGGCTGCCCGGGCGGCCTTCCACGAGGCGGCCTGCTGACGCCAGCGGGCTCGGGCGGCCTCTCGATCCTTGGTGCTGCGAGTGCGCTGGGCCCTCGGCGCCTCGGTCTTGGAGGGCTCGGGGGCGGGCTGTGGCGCAGGGCGTGACGCTGGACGGGGCGAGGCCTTTGGCGAGGCTTTGGCCTGGGCTTTGTTGCTCAGATGGGCCACGAGGTGGTTGTAGGCCGCCGTGATCGACTTGAACTTCTCCACACTCTCGGGCCGGGGATCCACATCAGGATGCATCTTGAGGGCGAGGCTCCGATACGCCTTGCGGACCTCAACGAGGCTGGCCCCCGGCATCAACCCCAGGGCGCGGTGGCTTTGGCGAAGACTGAGGGTCATGTGGTTTCTCCCTACGGGCCGGTGGACGCACGGAGACATTGCCAGCGCCGTGCCAGACCCAATGTAGGCGTTTTCGGGCGTTCGGTGCGCACAGGCTTGCAGCCTCTAGAGCGGGGCGGTGAGTCAGGTTGAGAGGCTTTACTTGTGTTTTCTGATGTTTGGCCAGTGTGCACGGTGGTGCATGGGCCAAACCAGTCACTGTGCATCACTGTGCACAGTGAAGGGGAAGGACGCCCTCCTGTATCCGGGCCTGCTTCACCCCAAAATGCGTCATCGAAGAAAAAGTGCGCTTTTGTCCGATCCGGTGACCAGAGGTGTCACGGGGGGTGGATAGATTGCCTGTGTTCACTCCACAGGAGGTCTCTCATGAACCACACGCCACTCTTCCAGGTGATCGACGATTTGCGACACTTCATCGAGTACACCCTGCTCACGGGGTTCACGCCGGAAGACGAGCTCGTGGACGCTGCTGTTGGTGCTTTCACCGGCGCGGCGCCCGAGGCCACCTTGAGGCCCTATGCCCTCAAGCTCGCCGGTGAGATCGCCCAGGCACAGAAGGTCATGCGTCGCGGCTGGCCGGAGCACACCGATTGTGATCGCCTCGACGCGGCCTTCGAACAGCTCAAGCAAAGCGGGATCCTCAGCCGCCAACACTTCACGTGTTGTGGCACCTGCGGGGCCTTCGAGATGCAAGACGAGATCGCCCGCTCGCTGAGCCTCGGCGAGCGCACTCGAGGTTATGTTTTTTATCACGAGCAGGATACTGAATCGGCGGTGGACGGCTATGGGCTCTATTTGAGCTATGGGGCCACCGAAGCGGGGGAGGCGGCGGCCCTCGGTGTCGCCGAAGAGATCGTCGACGCCTTGCATCGAGCGGGCCTGAAGACGCGCTGGAACGGCAAATGGTCTGCCCGCATCTGGGTGGATCTCGAGTGGCGCCGGCGGCCCCCAGTGGCGGAAGCGGAGGCGCCAATGCAGCTTGTGTTGTTGCACTGAGCTGCATCACGGACGCTCCCCCCTTGCCACCTCGGCCAGCGCCGGATAGATCAAGGCCCCTTCGCGCACCCTGAGCACCGAGAGAGCCTGCCCCATGCCCAAAGTAGAGGTCACCCTCGAGGAGAAGCACGGCATCCCTGCCGGCATCAAACTCACCCCCATGATGAAGCAGTACGTCGCCGCCAAGGGGCGGTATCCCGACGCGCTGCTCTTCTTTCGCATGGGCGACTTCTACGAGATGTTCTTCGAGGACGCCGAGATGGGCGGCCGCTACCTCGATCTCACGGTCACCAGCAGGGACAAGAAGTCCAGCGTACCCGCCCCCATGTCGGGCTTCCCTCATCACCAGCTGCCCCAATACCTGCAGAGGGCCCTCGACGCGGGCTTGAAGGTGGCAGTGTGCGACCAGATGGAAGATCCCACCATGGCCAAGGGCCTGGTGCGCCGCGACATCACCCGGGTGGTGACCCCCGGCGTGGTCCTCGACGGTGAGGGGCTCGAGGCCCGGACCAACAACTTCCTCGTGGCCATCACGCCTTCGAATGACGGTCGGTTCGGCATCGCCTCCATGGATGTCTCCACCGGCGAGTTCAAGGTCACCGAGGTGGTGGGCACTGGGGCTTTGCGGTGCGAAATCAGCCGCTTGGAGCCCCGTGAGGTGCTCGTGCCCGAGGCGAGGCGGGCCCACCTTGAGCAGGCCCTGGAAGATCGACTGCAGCACGTCGCCGTGAGCACGCCCGACGTGGAGATGTTCTCCGTGTCCACGGCGAGAGCAGGCCTTGAAGGCCTGATGGGCCCCGAAGCCGAGCCCGCTGTGCAGGCGATCCTGGAGTTTGGTTTTGGCCACCCGAACCTCGCCCTGTGTGCCGCCGGCGCTGCCATGGCGTATGTCACCGACACTCAGCAGAAGGCGCCCCATCACACCCGGATCCTCACCCCCTACAAGGTGAACGACACCCTGGTGCTCGACGAGACCGCCAAGGTGAACCTTGAGCTCTTCAAGACCCTGATGGGTGGCCGCAAGGCGGGCTCGCTGTTGGGGGTGATCGACTCCGCCCGCACCGCGATGGGCGGCCGTCGCCTGCGGCAGTGGCTGGCCTACCCGCTCGTCGACCCGGTGGCCATCAACCGGCGCCTCGACGCCGTGCAGTCCATGCGGGAAGACGCCGGCCGCCGAGAGCGGGTGCGCTCGCTGCTGGAAGACATCTACGATCTCGAGCGGCTCAACAGCCGCATCACCGCCGGCGCCGCGGGCCCCCGCGATTTGTGGTTCCTGCGGGTGAGCCTCGAGCGCCTGCCGGGGCTGATTCAAGAGATCAGTCAGGTGCCGTCGCTCGCTGAGGTGGGCAGCCGCATCGATCCGCTCGAAGAGGTGCTCGATCCCGTGGCGGCCATCCTCAACGACGACCCACCGAGCCAGGTGAAGGACGGTGGGGTGGTGCGCCCGGGGGTGGATCCACAGCTCGACGAGTACGTGAAGCTCGCCACCCACGGAAAAGACTACATCCTGCAGCTCGAGCAGCGGGAGCGGGAGCGCACGGGCATCGGCAACCTGAAGGTGCGCTACAACCGGGTCTTCGGCTACTACATCGAGGTCTCGAAGGTGCACCTCGCCTCGGTGCCTCCGGAGTACATCCGCAAACAGACCCTCACCAACGCCGAGCGCTACTTCACCAGCGAGCTCAAAGAGTTCGAAGAGAAGGTGCTCAACGCCGAGACCCGCCGCCTGGCCCTCGAGAACGAGATCTTCGACGCGCTGCGGGCCGAGGTGGCCAGCCACGCCGGGGCCATCGGCGCCGTAGCCCAGGCTCTGAGCGAGCTCGACGCCCTCGGGGCCCTCGCCGAGGTGGCCCACGTGAACGACTACTGCCGTCCGGTGGTGGACGACAGCGACGTCATTCACATCGTCGAGGGGCGTCACCCGGTGGTGGAGCGGTCGGTGGGTCGCGAGCAGTTCGTGCCCAACAGCGTGCGCCTCGACCGTGAGCAACAGCAGGTGATCATCCTCACCGGGCCGAACATGGCGGGGAAGAGCACCATCATGCGGCAGGTGGCCTTGATCACCCTCATGGCCCAGATGGGCGGCTTCGTGCCGGCGCAGTCGGCCCACATCGGGGTCACCGATCGCATCTTCACCCGGGTGGGGGCCTCTGATGATCTCGCCGCGGGTCGAAGCACCTTCATGGTGGAGATGCACGAGACCGCCACCATCCTCAACGAAGCCAGCCCCCGCAGCCTGCTCATCCTCGACGAGATCGGCCGTGGCACCAGCACCTTCGATGGGGTGAGCATCGCCTGGGCCGTGGCGGAGTACATCCATGACGTGGTGGGGGCCAAGACCCTCTTCGCCACCCACTATCACGAGCTCACTGACATGGCCGAGGTGAAGCCTCGGGTGCGCAACTACACGATCGCCGTCAAAGAGGACAAAGAAGAGGTCATCTTCCTGCGGCAACTCGTGGAGGGTGGGGCCAACCGATCCTACGGCATTCAGGTGGGGCGCCTCGCGGGCCTGCCCACATCTGTGGTGCAGCGGGCGCGACAGGTCTTGCAGAATCTCGAGGGAGCGGAGCACGATGAAGCAGGCCGCCTGCGCATCGCTGGGGGCCAGGAGGGTCCTCAGATCACGCTCAAGGATCACAAGCTGCAGATGAGCCTCTTCGCGCCACCGCCCATCCCCGCGGCGCCCAGTCAGGTGGAGCAGGAGCTGCGCTCTGCCGATTTGGAGAACATGACGCCGATCCAGGCCCTCAACTTCGTCCACGGACTCAGGGCACGCCTCTCGTGAGCAACCCGTCGTGAATGATGCGACCCCCACACTGCCCGAAGGCCTCGCGGCCTACGTCGCCCGCGAGCGAGATCGCATCCGGCACGTGCACAATGAAGGCACCCCGGGCACCGAGATCAGCGCCGCTTTGTCCAACCTCGCTGATCGCGTGGTGGCCACACTCTACGAGGCGGCCTGCGCCCGGCTGCAGCACCTCGACGTGCCGACCATCTACACGCCTCCGCAGATTCTGGCCATCGGTGGCTACGGTCGGCAGTCCCTGTCGCCCACCAGCGATCTCGATCTGTTGTTCCTCACCGATCACCCGGTGCCCGAGCCTGGAGAGGGCCCGGAAGAGCGCGATCCTGTGGTGGACGCCGTGCTCCATGGCCTCTGGGATCTGCGCTACAAGGTGGGCTTCGCCACCCGCACGCTGGAGCAGACCCTCGACTTCGCCGAGGAGGATCTCCACACCGCCACGGCGTTGCTCACCCCCAGGAGCCTCGCCGGGGATCCCGAGATGCACCATCAGCTGCAGGCGGCCTATCGACAGCGGTTCGTCGGCCCGCGAATCGACCGCCTGCTGGAGCAGCTGAAGCGCTCCATGACGGAGCGCCACGAGCGCTTCGGTGGCAGCGTCTATTTGCTCGAGCCCAACCTGAAGCACAGCCCCGGGGGCTTGCGTGATCTCCAGCTCATCTTGTGGGCGGCGATCATGCGGTTCCGCATCAACGGCTGGCCAGAGTTCCTACCGAGAGGTGTGGGAAGCCCCCGGGAGGCGAAGGCCCTCTTCAGCGCCAGGAGGTTCATTTCTAGAACCCGGAACGCGCTGGGTTACGCCCATCCACACGCCAACGACCGGCTGACTTTCCGCCATCAGGAGACGGTGGCCCCAGCGCTGGGCTTCGCCGAGGGCGGGGCAGGGGTGGAGGCCTTCATGGCCGCCTGGTACAAGCACGCCTCCGAGGTGCAGAAGCGGGCGCGGCTGGTGCTTGAGCGCTGCATCGAGATGAGCCACCGGTCCAAACGCCTCACCGCCCACCCCGTGGGGGAGCACTTCCGGCTGTTCAACGGCCAGCTCACCGTGGCGTCGAGAGAGGTGCTGCAGAAGCACCCGGTGCAGGCCATGAAGCTGTTTCAGGTGGCCCAGGAGCTCAAAGCCCCGGTCTATGGTTCTGCGAAGACCCGCGCCATGGAGCTGGCCGCGCGGCTCACGGGGCCCGATGGAGACGCGTGGCGATGTGAGCCCGAGGTGGTGCAGGCGTTCCGGTCGATCTTGAGCACCCCTGAAGATCCACACGACGCCCTGGGCGATCTGCACGAGGTGGGGTTGCTCGGGGCCATTCTGCCCGAGTTCGGCGCGGTGACCCACCGCACCCACCACGACCTCTATCACGTCTACACCGTCGACATTCACACCCTGCACGCGATCCGGAAGCTCAAGGCGCTGCACCGAGGCGATCTCGCCGAGCGCGAGCCGCTGCTCACCGAGGCGATGCGGCTCATCGAGGCGCCGTTCTCGCTGTATCTCGGCCTGTTGATGCACGACGCCGGGAAGGCCCTCGGCCGCGGCCACGCGGTGAAGGGGGCCCGCCTGCTCCCGGTCATTGCCCGCCGCTGGGCCATGGCCACCGCCGAGGCCCGAGAGGCGGAGTGGCTGGTGCGGGATCACCTCGTGATGGCCCACATCAGCCAGCGCCGGGATCTCGATGACGAGCACATCATCCAGCGGTTCGCCCGGCGGGTGGGATCAGTCGACGCCCTGAGCAAGCTGTTCGTCCTCACCTGGGCCGACGCGTCGACGACGGGCCCTCAGGCCTACACCGACTGGAAGGCGGCTCTGCTGGCCCAGCTCTACCTGCGTACTCGACAGTTGCTCGGGCGCGGCTTGGGGCTCTTCGATGATCCCGAGCGCCGGGTGGCCCGCTTGCGCCGGGTGGTCTCCGACGCCCTCGAGCGGCAGGGCAGGGTGGTCCTCAAAGATGTGAACGGCGAGGTGGACACCTTCTTCCAGAGCCTGCCCACACCTTATTTTCGGCGTACGCTCGCCCGGGACATCGCCCGTCACTTCGAGATGGCGCGCCAGCTGAAGGCCGAGCCGCCGGTGGTGGTGCAGGTGGACGCCCGTCCTCGAGGCGATATTTGCCGGTTGCACATCGCCGCCCCCGACCAGCCAGGCCTGCTCTCCATCATCGCCGGTGTGCTCACCGCTCAACGGCTCGAGATCCTCGGGGCTGCGTTGAACTCCACCGACGGCGGAGTGGCCCTGGACGTCTTCGAGGTCAGGCCCACTGATGGTGAGGTGCGCAGCGCCGAGGATCCACGGTGGGACGAGGTGCAGGCGGCCCTCGCCGATGTGATCTCCGGTGACACGACGGTGGAGCGATTGCTCGGCAGTCGACATCAGCGCCCCACGGGCCCTCGACCCAGTCGGCGCCCGAGCGACGAGCGTGGGGCCCAGATCAGCGTCGATGAAGAGGCGTCGAAGACGTACACGGTCATCGATGTGCAGGCGCCAGATCGAGTGGGCCTGCTCTACGACATGACCCGGGCCCTCGCCGAGGCGGGGGTGCACATCTACCTCGCCCGGGTCACCACCGAAGGGGACCAGGCCTTCGACACTTTCTACGTCTGCGCCCCCGATGGCGCAGCCCTCGATGCCGAGGCCATCGAGGAGGCCACCGGCGCTCTTTTGGCGGTGTTGGGCGACTCGGCATAACCTTGCCCCCATGAACCCCAACGTGCCCATGACCCCACTGGCCTTCGACGAGGCCCTCGACGCCTTCATGACGTGGGCGACGGTGGAGCGTGGCCTCGCCCGCAATACGCTCACGGCCTATCACACCGATCTCAAGAGCTTCGGCGAGGTGGTGGGCATGGAGCGCGCCGTGAACGCTCTGGGCGAAGATGACGTGCTCGAGTGGCTGGGGCTCCGGGTTGAGGCAGGCATCACCTCCCGCAGTCAGGCGCGAAGCCTCACGGCTCTGCGGCAGTTCATGGGGTTCCTGCTCGACGAGGGGGCCATCGAGATCGATCCCACGGCTCGGGTGGATCTGCCCCGCGTCGGACGGCATCTCCCTGAGACGATGACCCTCGACGAGGTGGAAGCCCTGCTCGCCGCACCCGACACCCACACCGCCCTCGGCCTGAGAGATCGCACCATGCTCGAGGTGCTCTATGCCTCGGGGCTGCGGGTCACCGAGCTGGTGACGCTGCCCATCGGCGCGGTGAACCTCGAGGCGGGCTACGTCCGGGTCCGGGGGAAGGGCGACAAAGACCGCCTCGTGCCTCTGGGCGACGTGGCTCGGGGCTGGGTGGAGCGCCTGCTCGTCGAGGGCCGCGAAGTGGTGACTCCAGTAGAGCTGCGTCGTCACAGCAACGCCCCACTCTTCATCACCCGGCTGGGTCGAGCCATGACCCGTCAGGGGTTCTGGAAGCTGATCCGGCGGTACGCCCAGCGGGCAGGCATCTCGAAGTCGATCAGCCCCCACACGCTGCGTCACGCCTTCGCCACCCACTTGCTGGAGCGGGGCGTGGACTTACGCACCCTGCAGGCCATGTTGGGCCACGCCGATATCTCGACCACCGAAATCTACACCCACCTTTCTCGGGCCCGGCTGCAGAGCGTGCACGCCGAGCATCACCCGAGAGGGTGACAGGAGCGCCTCGTGGAGCTGCAACCCGTTCGGATCGTCGCCGTGAGCTATCTGACGATCCTGCTGTCACTCACGGTGCATGAGTATGCCCACGGCTGGATGGCGTACCGCCTCGGCGACGACACCGCCAAGCGCCAGGGCCGACTCACCTTGAACCCCATCGTCATCATCCAGCACCACACGATGGGGGCGCTCATTTTTCCGCTGATCGGCAGCCTCTTCGGCATGCCTTTCGGCTGGGCGAGCTGCCCGGTGAACCTGGCCAATGTGCGCCGAGATGTGAGCCTGCGGCGGGCCAACTTCTTGATCAGCATCGCCGGACCGATGTCCAACGTGCTCCTGGCCATCATCGCGGGACTCACCCTCGTGGGTCTCAGCGCCGCAGGGCTCATGTTCTCCGGGGGCATGGGTGGCGCTGAAGAGCCCATCAAGATGCTGCTCTACTACATGATTCTGCTCAATGTGCTGCTGGCGCTCTTCAACCTGTTGCCTGTGCCCCCGCTCGATGGCTACTCGGTGCTCGAGTCCATGGTCTCCCGCAGTCAGGAGCACATCCTCAAGTTCCTGCGGGAGTACCAGATGATCTTGTTCATCGTGGTGCTCATGTACGGCGGCAGGCTCTTCGCGCCAGTGATTCAGTACGTGGTGCGCGTGTTCATCGATCTCGCTCGGAGCGTGGCGTGAGCTCGCCTCGTTTTCAGGTCGATGCTGGTGCTGTGGCGGTTCAGGTGGCCAGCTTCGAGGGCCCCCTCGATCTGTTGCTGCACTTGATCCGGAAAGAAGAGTTCGACGTCTTCGACCTGCCCATCGCCCCTCTCACGGCGGCGTATCTGCGTCACCTTGAGGCCATGCGGCAGATCAGCATCGAGCCTGCAGGCGAGTTCCTGGTCATGGCGGCCACCCTGACCCAAATCAAAAGCCGCCTACTGCTGCCACGGGCACCGAAAGGCGACGATGGTGAGGACGACGGCCTGGACCCGCGAGCGGATCTGGTGCGCTTACTCTTGGAGTATCAGCGTTATCAAGAGGTGGCTGAAGGGCTCGATGCCTGTGATCAGGTGGGGCGTGACGTCTTCCTGCGTCCAGATGGGCTCGATCGCCCTCCTGAAGAGGAGGAGGCCCTCGCCGAGCAGCAGATCTTCCGCCTCGGGGAGACCTTCAGGCGCCTCATCGCCCGCAAACGCTTCGTGGCCCCTCACGAGATCTACGTGGAGCGGGTCTCCATCGGCGAGCGCGTGGCTCAGATCGCCGAGCGCCTCGCCGAGGTGGGCCGTACATCGTTCGAAGCGCTGTGCGACGAGGCCCATTCTCTCGAAGAGCAGGTGACGACGTTCCTCGCGGTGTTGGAGATGAGCCGTTTGAAGCTCATCAAGCTGATCCAGGGCGACCGCCTCGCCCCGCTCTATGTGGAGTCAGTGGTCGACGCCATCGCCCCCATCGCCGAGGAGGCCGCCGGCACCCTCAGCTTCTGAAGGCCCAGTGTCGAAGGTCTCGGTGTCGAAGGTCTCGGTGTCGAAGGTCTCGGTGTATGAGGTCTCGGTGTATGAGAGCTCCGATTCAGAAGACTCCAGTTCAGCAGGCTCACCTTCAACCTCGGCGTCAGCCTGAATCTCTTCCGAACGCGTCACGGGCTTTGGGGGCACTGGAGCCCGTTTCGCCGCGCGGGCTGCCTCGACGTTCGGCGCCGAGCCTTTCCGCCGTGCTTCGGCCTCTGCCTGTAAGCTCTCCAAATCCCGCAAAGTGGGCAGCGCCTTTAGATCCGTGAGCCCGAAGACTTCGAGGAAGGTGGGGCTGGTGGCATAGGTGAGCGGGCGCCCGGGCTCGTCGAGCTTTCCGGCGATGCGGACCAGCTTGCGATCGAGCAGGCTGCGCAAGACCCCACCGCAGTCCACCCCACGAATGCTCTCGATGTCGATGCGAGTGCACGGCTGGCGGTAGGCCACGATGGCCAGGACCTCGAGGGCCGCCTTGCTCAATCGGGTGGGCCGGCCCGGCCACAGACGTCTGACGATGGGAGCCAGGACAGGCCGTGTGCGCAGTCGCCACTTCTGGTCCACCTGGATCAACTCGATGCCGCGGCCGCTCAACTGCTCGGCGAGGGTCTTCAGGGCCTTCACCACGGCGGCCTCGGCCACTGGCCCTGGCCACTCCTCTTCTTGCGCCGCAGCGGAGAAGAGCGTGGAGATCTCCTTCGCCGACAGCGGGTGGTCGGCTGCAAAGAGCAGGGCCTCGAGGGCGGCGTGCAGGTCGTCGACGGGGGCGCTCACGGCAAGCTCCTCGAAGAAGGTGGGGGCACGATGGGTTAGTTCGACGGGGATGGGTTGTCAAATCCGTTGGGCATCCGGCACCATGCGCGGTCATGACTCGACACCCCCACCTCCTGATCTTCTGGATGGCGCTGCCCCTATGTGCCCTGTCTCTGATGAGCGGCGGGTGTGGCGACGCGCCTCCAGAGGCCGAGCCCGAGGCCCCCACTGCTCAACCGGAGACGCCACGACCCGCGGTGCCCATGCCACCGGTGGAGCAGATGCTGGCCCACCCGCCCCGGGTATGGATGAACCTCGCCGAGACTTCCGAGCGGGCACACCTCTGGCGTGGCGGTCCGGTTTTCGATCCCGGCGGGGTGGGTTGGGCGACGGCCTCTGCCCTCGGCAACCGCACCGCGTGGTTGCCCGTGCGGACCGCCGGCGAGCGCACGGTGGCGTACCCGGACGGCATCGGCGCCTCGCTCCGGTTCTCTGTGGACGAGCGGGGGGCCGGCCTGAGCAAGCTGCATCTGTGGATGAAGCCCAAGGGCCCCAAGCAGCGGGTCAGCCTCTTCATTGACGAGATCCCCCTCGGCACTTTGTCGTTGTCCAACAATGGCAAGGTCTACACTGTGGATCTCCCGGAGGGTGGTCTGGCCCCTGGAGAGCATCATCTGCGCTTCTACTTCCGGTTCACGCGGTTCCTCGGCAAGAAGCGAACTCCTGGATCGGTGGATCAGGTGCGCCTCACGCCCGGCGGCGAGCCCCTTACTTTGCCAGAGGCCTGGCGCGGGCCCCTCGAGGTGGGCGGTCTCGAAGGTGATGTGTTGTATGCCGGTGCGCCGACGCGTTGGGCGTTCTATCTGCATCCCCCACCAGGCGCCCGCCTCTTCACCAAGGCCGCGGTGCAGTCTGGCGAGGCCACCGAGTTCATCATTCGCATCGAGGAAGACGGTGCCGAGCCAGTAGAGCCGTTCAAGGAGACGGTGGAGCCCGGCACGTTCAAAGAGGTGGAGGTTGATCTGGCTCCGTGGGCCAACCGGCCGATCCGACTCTGGCTCGAGACCCGGGGCGAGATCGCCGACGTGCCCGTGGCAGGGTGGGGAGAGCCGGCGATCCTGGTCCCTGGCGCTGCGGATTATCAGCCGCCCACCGTAGAGAACGTCATCATCTGGTCCGTAGACGGTCTCCGGGCCGACCGGGTCGATCTCGGCCGAGGCGGGGAGCGTGCCGCCACCCCCAACCTCGATCTGCTCGCTGCAGAAGGGGCCGCCTCTGTCGGTGTGTGGACCGAAGGTGTCTCGCCAGAAGACGGCCACGCCGCCCTCATTGCTCCCACGGGCATGGGGGAGGGGCTGCTCACGTTGCCCGAGGCCGCTGCGGAGGTGGGCAGACAGACCGCGTACATCGGTACCAGCCAGGGCATGCCCAAATCGCTGCTCAAAGCCTTCCAGGGCAAGTTCGACCTGCGCGCTGAGGGCGACAATGCCGAGACCCCCATGGTCCTGCGAGAGCTCAACGCGTGGCTCGACACGCGTCGGACCGGGCGCTTCATGCTCTACGTCACCAGTGATGATCCCCGAGCGCCGTACACACCAGCCCCAGGCTTCGTGCGCCTGTACAAGCAGATGCGCAAGGGGGCCGAGGAGCAGGAAGACATCGACCAGGCCAGGCACGAAGGGGCCATCGCCTATGATGCCCAGCTGACCACCGCGGACTACTGGATCGGGCAGATGATGGCGTTGCTCGAGGCCCACAACCTGAGGGGGGACACCGCGGTCATCATCGTCGGCTCCGTGGGGCAGGCCATGCGAGGCCCCGAAGCGCAGGGCGACGGCTACGCGCTCAGGCCAGAGCTGCTGCACGTGCCCCTGGTGCTCTGGCATCCTGGCCTGAAGGCCCGGGCCGCACGCCCTCTGCTCTGGGGTGGGCGCATGGCAGACGTCGCGGGCCTCGCCCTCACCCTCATGGGTCAGGATGTGCCTCCAGACTGGCAGGTTCGGCCCCTCGCGGGCCCTCTGCTCGATGGTCAGCCCCTGGTGCAGCGTCGGATGAGCGCCCGCCTCGGTCCGCTCAGCGCCGCGCGGATCGGCCACTGGTTCCTCAAAGGATCAGGCCCTCACGGGCTCAGCATCTGGCGGCTCGATCGCGATCCGGAGCTCGCCGAGGACCTCGCTGAGACACACCCCATCGCCCTGCGATTCCTGCGGGACAGTCTGCTCGAATCGCAATGATTCAGCAGTCTCCAGGAGAGGCTTGACTTCCGGGGGGCTTCCGTCTAGCTTCCCGGGGCTCTCATCCGGGCGCGTCCCGGATATATGGTCATTTATTGAGGAGACAGGTCGGTTATGGCCGTTCACATCAGGCTTCAGCGCTTCGGCGCCAAGAAGCGGCCCTACTATCGTATCGTCGCCGCCGACAACCGTAACAAGCGGGATGGTCGGTTTCTCGAGCAGGTCGGCACCTATGACCCCATGGTCAACCCCGCCCGCCTGACGTTCAACCTCGACCGGGTGGACTACTGGGTCTCCGTGGGCGCCAAGCCCACTGACACCACCGCCAGCCTGTTGCGTCGGTACCGTCGGGAAAACCCCGCCACCGAGGCTGCAGCCGAGGGCTGAGTCAGAGAACGGGTCAGCAGATCTGATCTGCTGCTCGGGCCATGCTGTTTACGTCGGGATCGGCTCCCAGGAGTCGGCGCGCTGAGACCCACAGGAGCATCCGTTGAAGGACCTCGCCGGATACATCGCCACCGCCCTCGTCGACGACGCTGACGCAGTCCGCGTCGAAGAGGCGCACGGCGACGAGCACGTCGTCACCATCCACGTCGCCCAGGGCGATCGGGGGGTGATCGTGGGCCGTCAGGGCCGAACTGTTCGGGCGATCCAGACGGTACTCAACGCCGCCAGCGGTCATCGGGTCTCTCTCGAGATCGGCGACGCTGAGGGCTGAGGTGAGTTGGATCCTGGTGGGGCGCCTCGGGCGACCCCATGGCGTGCGCGGCGAGCTTCGCCTGTGGCCGCTCAACCGGGAGACCGAGTTGCTCAGCCCCGGGCGAGAGATCCAGGTGGGCACTGGCCGTACACCGAGCCAGACGCTCACGCTGAGCGCCGTACGTCATGACAGCAAGGGGCCAGTCGTACGCCTCGACGAGATCACCGACCGGAACGGCGCCGAGGCGCTCACCGGCCTCAAGTGGTTCGAACGTCGCGACGCCTTCCCCGAGCCCGAGGCAGACGAGATCTACGTCGTCGACCTGATCGGCATGCAGGTCCTCACCGAAGGGGGAGAGGCCGTCGGTCGGCTCAGCGACGTCTGGCAGCATGGGGCCCACGACACCTACGTGGTGAAGAGCGGGCCTCGTGAGCACTTGATTCCGGCCGTCGACGAGTTCGTCGTCCGGGTGGACACCGAGGCCCGGCAGATCATCATCCGCCCGGTCGAAGGGCTCTTGAGCGAAGACTGAGCGGTGCTGTGAAAACCACGGTCGTCACCATCTTCCCCGAGATGTTCCCCGGTTACCTCGGTGAGAGCGTCATCGGCAGGGCCCTCAAGCAGGGGTTGGCCACCATCGAGTGCGTCGATCCTCGGGCCTTCACCACCGATCGTCATCGCAGCGTCGATGACGTGCCCTTCGGTGGCGGCGCCGGGATGGTGATGAAGCCTGAGCCTCTGGCAAAGGCCATCGAATCTGTCGGCCCAGTGAGCCGACGCGTGCTCCTCGCCCCGGCGGGTCGTACGTTCACCCAGGCCGATGCCTGGGCCTGGTCGCGCCTCGACCACCTCGTGCTCGTCTGTGGGCGGTACGAAGGGGTGGACGAGCGGGTCAGGGACACACTCATCGACGACGTGGTCTCCATCGGTGACTACGTCCTGACGGGTGGCGAAGTGGCGGCGATGGTGATCCTCGACGCCACCATCCGTCAGATCCCCGGGGTGCTCGGCAACGCCGACTCCCTGGCGACAGAATCCCATGGGGGAGACGGGCTCCTGGAGCACCCCCATTATACCCGGCCGTCCACATGGCGTGGTCAGCCGGTACCCGAGGTATTGCTGAGCGGCCACCACGCTCGCATCGACCAGTGGCGCAGACTCGCCTCGGTCGAACGCACCGCGCGGTGGCGGCCCGAATTATTGGACCATGTGGAGCTGACGCCCGAAGAGCAGCAGCGGGTCGAAGAGATCAACGAGACCCGAAACGCCGAGGCGTCCACCGATATCGAAACGAAAGAAGGCACCCCATGAACGCGCTGAAGCTTGTCGAGGATCGCCAGATCAGGACCGACCTCCCCCAGTTCCGCCCCGGTGACACCCTCAAGGTGCACGTGCGGATCAAAGAGGGCGCCAAGACGCGTATCCAGATCTTCGAGGGCGTGTGCATCCGTCGCAAGCGCGCCGGCAACCGCACCACCTTCACCGTGCGCAAGGTGAGCTACGGCATCGGGGTGGAGCGTATCTTCCCCCTGCACGGCCCCAACGTGACCAAGATCGAGGTGGTGACCCGGGGTCGCGTCCGTCGCTCCCGCCTGTACTACCTGCGCAGCCGCTTCGGTAAGGCCGCTCGCATCAAGGCCCGCCGCGACCGCTGATCGGTGCTCACCCTGCAGCATCATCAACATCCTGTTGAGTGCCGGCCCTGATGGCAAAGACTGCCCAGGCCGCCGGCGGACCTCCCGAGGGCCCGCTGGGTACCGTCGAAGTGTGGGGGGCAGGCCGACTGCTCCTCGGCGTCGACGAGGCTGGACGAGGCCCCCTTGCGGGCCCAGTCGTCGCCGCCGCCGTGGCTTTGCCTCCAGGACCACTGCCTTCGTCCCTCCAGGGGCTCGACGACAGCAAGAAGCTCACCGAGCGACGTCGTCAGCTGCTCACCCCCCACATTGCCCGTCAGGCTCTTGCCGTCGGTGTCGGTCGGATCAGCGCCCGCCGCATCGACGAGATCAATATTCTGGAAGCTACGAGAGAGGCCATGCGTAGAGCAGTGTGGATCGCCACCGCACGACTCAGCGCTCAGGGCCTGACCCCCGAAGCCCTGCTCGTCGATGGCCATCTGCCCCTGCCTGGCCACGAAGGCGAGCAGTGGGCCCTGAAGAAAGGCGACGGCCGCAGCTACAACATCGCCGCGGCCAGCGTCATCGCCAAGACCGTCAGAGATCGCCACATGGAGATCCTGGCCAAGCGATATCCGGGGTATGGCCTTGAAGTTCACAAGGGGTACGGCACCAAAGCCCATCGAGCTGCCTTGCAACAGCTCGGCAACAGCGCGATCCATCGGCAAACCTTCAAATGGAAGCCGGTCAGCTGACTCGGGCAGAGGTCCGAGGAGCGATCCTCAACGTCAGGCCGTCGCCCGAGCGGGCGAAGAGCTCGCCTGCAGCCATCTGAGCCTACACGGCTGGTCCATCGTCGATCGTAACTGGCGGTGTCCTCAGGGTGAGCTGGACATCGTGGCTACGCGAGGTGATGTGCTCGCTTTCGTGGAGGTGAAGACCCGCCGCAACCCTGGTGGAGTGCATCCAGCGCATTCAGTGACTCGGGCGAAACAGCGGCGCCTCGCTCGGGCTGCAGATGCCTACCTGCAATCGAGGAGGCCCATCGCTGCGCACTGGCGGTTCGACATCATCTCGATCTGGCAGGTGGAGGGGACGTGGCAGGTCAGCCACATCGAGGGGGCGTTCACGCCCTCTGGGGCATTCTGAGAAGACGCTCTGAGGAGGCGATCAGTTGTTCAGATCGCCCTTGCGCACGCAGTAGCACTTGTTGGGAAAACCCGACTCGTCGAAGGGCTCCTCGGGGCAGACGTCGCCGCCACCGATGATGGGGCGACAGGCGGCGCTCCCGGGGCAGTCACCATCAGTGCGGCAGCTCTGGCTGCAATATGCGCTGGAGTCGCGGTACTGCAAGCACACGCGGGTGGCGCAGCCGGCATAGTTGTCGATGGCGCAGCTGGAGCGGGACTCCGCTTCGAGCTGGCCCTCGGACTCCTCGCCGCCGCTGCTCGACGTGCTGCAGGTGTTCTTCAGCGGGGCAGGGATCTCACAGGGGGCGCCGAAGTCCTCTTCGCAGCCCCAGGAGAAGGCGAGCAGCGAAACGAGGCAAGCGGTCTTGAGCACAGTCGTCATGATCCCTCCGGGCGGTATCCCTGAGCAAAGTGTCCCGAGCAGTGTGTCCCGGGCAGTGTGTCCCGGGCAGTGTGTCCCGGGCAGTGTGTCCCGGGCAGTGTATCCCGAGCAGAGTGTCCCGAGCACAGCGACCTAGAGCAAAAAACAGTCGAGAACAAAATCAGCCTCGAGCGCAGTTGCTCCGATATGGGTGCTCGGATCGTATGTGCGATTCTGCTGATGTCAACGGCATCGAGTCAAACACCCTCAGAGCACGGGTCTCAGATGACAAAATCCCCACCTTCTGGGGAGATATCCGCGATGACCTTGAGCCGAGGCCATGATGCATCGTATGACGGGCACCGAACCTCAGTGGAGAAAACCCGGAATGAGCCACCTCCTCCGGCCCCTCACCTCCAGGCTGCCTCTCCTGGCCCTGTTGCTGTGCCTCCTCCCCGCCTTGACGCCCTCTGTGGCTCAGGCCCAGATGGAGCTCGAGACCATCAACCTCAGGGAAGATACCGAGGCCCAGGCCGATCTCGACGAGGCCCTGAAGTCCTACAAGAAGAGGAACTTCTTGCGCGCGAGCTTGTTGCTGCACCGAATCGTGAGCGGCAGCGAGGTCGCGGTGACCCCGGTGCAACAGAAAGCCGAGTACACGCTCGGCAAGACGATGTACCGCCTCGGGCTGTTCCAGGCGTCGCTCAACTACTTCACCCGGGTGGTGCAGGCCGGTCGCTCACACCGGTACTTCAAAGCCACCTGCAAGTGGCTCTACTACCTGTCCCGCAAGCTCAGTGGTGATCCGGCGCTCTTGGAGAAGATCGCCAAGTACACCCCTGACGACTGCCCTGCGGAGTTCCGCGACGAGCTGGGCTATCTGGTGGGGCAGTACCACTACAAGAAGGGGGCTCTGCAGAAGGGCCTCCAGCGTCTGAGCCAGATCAACCCCAACAGCCAGTACTTCCCGAAGGCGAAGTTCCTCGAGGGCATCAGCCATGTGCGCCTCGATCAGCCCAAGCCCGCCGTGGAGCGCTTCAAGGAGCTGCTCCGCGTCACCGCCACCAGCGACCTGCCTTCAGAGGATCTCAAATACTTCAACCAGCTGGCCATCATGAGCATGGCCCGGGTGTTCTACAGCACCGGACAGTTCGACCTCTCGGTGAAGTATTACGATCGGGTGCCTCTCGAGAGCGCCCTCTGGCTCGATGCATTGTTCGAGGCGAGCTGGGCCTTCTTCCGGCTCAACAACCACGGGAAGTCCCTGGGTCATCTGCACACCCTGAACTCCCCGTTCTTCAGCGACGAGTACTACCCCGAGGCGCAGATCCTGGAGTCCGTGATCTTCTACGCCAACTGCGACTACGACCGGACCCTGGCCATCCTCGACGAGTTCCAGGTCATCTACGAGCCCCTGCGGGACGAGATCAAAGGCTACCTCGAGCGGTATGCCGATCCCGCCGAGTTCTATGCCTTCTTGCAGAAGATGCAAAAGGGTGGGGCCCGCCTGTCACCTCGCATCAACCAGATCGTCAGCGCCGCCAACCGCGACAAGCAGCTGCGACGCATTGCCGCTTACGTGAGCGAGCTCGAGCGGGAGATCGCCCTCATCGAGAAGTCGAAGTCGAGCTGGTCCCGCAGCTCTCTGGCTCAGGGCATCATCCAGGACCTTACCGTCACCAAGGATCTGGCGGTGTACGAGGCCGGCCGCCTGGCCAAAGATCGCCTCAAGCGCGTGGTGAGCGAGCTGAACGAGCTGATCAGCCAGAACCTCAAGATCAGGTTCGAGGTGGCCTCTGCCCGCAAGGGCGTGGTGGAGAATCGCCTCAACAAAGAAGGCTTCGCCAACAAGGCGGGCCGTGCTGGCCCGAACTACGCCACTGACGATGAGCACATCTACTGGCCCTTCAACGGGGAATACTGGCGCGATGAGCTCGGCTACTACGTGTACACCATCCAGTCGGAGTGCCGTCGATGACCCTGCCTTCGTCTTCTCGCCCGGTGTCCACCCGCCTTCGCGCCCCGAGGGGCCTGTCGCGGTTGTGGATCACCGCCCTCGCTCTGCTCTGTGCGGTACCTGCAGCTCAGGCCCAGCAAAAGAAGCAGAAAGTGGAGATCAAGGCTGAGGAGATCCCTGACGTTCCTCGCCGCAAAGCCCCCAAAGACGCCGGCCAGAAAGCGCCGCGTTTGCAGGGAGAGCGTTTCGTACGAGGGAGCAGCAAATCCTTCGACAAGCGTGCCGAGGCCAACTGGCAGGAAGCCTTCCGTCTCCTGCAGAAGCTCATCGAAGAGACCCCCGACAGCGATCCTGCGAAGCCCGAGCTCTACTTCCGTTTGTCGGAGATGTACTGGCAGCGCTCCGCCGCCATCAAGCTGAGGGCCTTCGACATCGAGGCGGCCTGCCTTGAGCGGGCCAGCAGCCCCGCGGTGGAGCAGCAGTGTACAGCCCAGCGTGAGCAAAACCTGCAGGCCTCGGTGCAGTACCGTGACCAGGCCATCGAGACCTACAAGACCATCGTCCGCACGTATCCGACCTTCCCTGGTCTGGACAACGTGCTCTTCGCGCTGGCTTACAACTATCAACAAAAGAGTCAGCCCGAGGCGGCGAAGAAGATCTACGCCTCGCTGATCCGTCGGTATCCACAGTCGCCCCGCATCCCCGACACCTTGCTCAACCTCGGGGAAATCCTCTTCGACGCCGGCAACGTCAGGCAGGCGTTGAAGGCTTACATGAAGGTGACCGACAACTACACCGACGCCGGTGTGTGGCCTTACGCGATGTACAAGCGCGGTTGGTGTCACTTCAACCAGAACGACTTCCCAAACGCGCTGGCGTCGTTCATCAAGGTCATTCAGTACGCAAACCAGAACCGAGGGCGGAACCGCATCGCCCTCAAGAAAGAGGCCCAGCGCGACCTGGTGAAGGTCTACGTGCGCATGAAGGAGGCGAACCCGCAGAAGGCGCTGCCCTTCTTCAGGAAGCTCGCGCCGGAAGACTATCTCGATCTCGCCGAGGCCCTCGCCGAGCTGTACGGCATCACCGGGCAGTACGAGCGCTCCAACATGGTCTACCGTGAGCTGATTCGACTGCAGCCTTCGAGCTATCGGTCCGTCGGCCATCAAAAGCAGGTGGCGTTCAACACCCGCTCCATGGGTCAGAACGCCAAAGAGACCATCATCGAGACCAAGCGCCTCGTGATCTTGTGGTCAAAGCTCAAGAACGCTCAGGATGCCGATCCCGAAAAATCCAAGGCTGACGGGGTGGCCATCGAGCTGCTGCTCCGAGGCATGTCCACCACCTACCACCGACAGGCGCGCCGTACGAAGTCCGACAAGGACTACGGCATCGCCTATGCCCTCTACAAAGAGTACACCAACGCCTTCCCCAGCGGTGATCAGAGCTATGTGATGCACTTCTACTTCGGAGAGCTCCTCTTCGAGCTCAACCGATGGGAAGAGGCCGCCCGCACTTACGAGAAGGCCGTCGAGATCAACCCCCAGGGCGAGTACACCGAGAACGCCGCCCACGGCGCCGTGCTGGCGTACAAGAAGCTGCTCGATCTCGCCAACGAGCAGCCCAAGGGCGACGGCGCCAAGAAGCAGACCAAAAACGAGGTGCCCAAGGCGCTCCCGCTCACGGAGAACCACAAGCGCTTCATCAAGGCCTGCGACCTCTACTCGAAGTTCGTCAAAGAGTCGCAGTACCTCGTCGACATCGAGTACGACGCCGCCCGCATCTACTACGATCGCAACCAGTTCGACCAGGCGATCCCCCGCTTCAAGAACATCAGCGAGAAGCACAGCAACCACCGGCTGGCGGTCTATGCCGCCAACCTGCTGCTCGACAGCTACAACATCACCAAGGACTTCGACACGCTGAACAAGCAGGTCGACGTGTTCCTCAAGATCTACACGCCTCAGCGGGATCCTGAGTTCTACGCGCTGCTCACCAGCCTCAAGCAGCAGTCTTCGTTCAAGAAGTGCCAGGGCATCGAGTACAAGAAGGAGTACAAGCGGGCGGCGCGGTGCTTCCTCACCTACGCCGAGCAGTACCCCAAGTCCGATTTCCGGGATAAGTCGTACTACAACGCAGCGTTGAACTTCGAGCGCGAGAAGGAGATGGAGAACGCCATCCAGGCCCGCTTGAAGCTGGTGAACAACTGCATCGGCAGCGAGCTGGTCCCCAAGGCCCTCTACAGCATCGCCGCCAACCTGCACGCTCTGGCCATCTACAGCCAGGCGAGCAAGTTCTACGAGATCTACGCCCAGCGATACCCCGACAAGCAGGATGCTCGAGTGGCGCTTCAGAACGCCGCCGTGTTCCGCCAGGGCCTCGGTGACTACGACCAGGCCATCAAGGACTACACCACCTTCATGAAGATGGTGGGCTCGAAGAAGAAGGCGGCGAAGATCTACTTCAACATGGGGCTGATCTTCGAGAAGCAGTCACAGTGGAAGAAAGTCATCGACCACTACAACGCCTACTTGAAGAGCTACGCCGGCGGCGGCACCCCCGATCTGGCCCTCGAGGCCTATGTGCACGTGGGCAACGCTTACCTCAAGCTCAACAACCGCAGGGCCGCCGACAAGCAGTTCGCCACGGCCTACAAGACCTTCGCCAAGATGAAGGTGTCCCAGAAGAAAGCCCTCACCAAGAAGGGCCTCAACGCCGTGGCAGAAGCGCGCTTCCAGATGGGTGAGGCGGTCTTCAACGAGTTCAACAAGGTGCAGCTGAAGGTGAAGCCCTACCGGAACGTGGGTCGCTTCGTGAAGGCCATGGGCGCCATCATCGCCAAGAAGACCAAGCTCATCGCCGAGGCCCGCGACATCTACGTGGAGGTGATTCAGTTCAAGTCTGCAAACTGGGCCATCGCCGCTTTGGCTCGCATCGGCCAGATGTTCCAGGGTCTCGCCGAAGACGTGTACAACGCCCCGGCTCCCCGGGTGTTCAACGAGGAGCAGGTGGAGATCTTCAAGGGCCAGATGGCCGAGAAGGGCTCTGTGCTCGAAAGCAAGGCCGTCGAGGCCTACATCCGCACCCTGAAGAAGGCCCAGGAGCTCAACTGGTTCAACGAGTGGTCCGACCTCGTGGAGCGACAGCTCGCCAAGCTCAAGCCTGGTGAGTACCGCTACCCCGACGAGGTGCGCAGCGCCCCCACCTTCTTCGACGACAGCGCCATCAGCCGCGGCTTCATCGCCGAGCTGCCCACGGAGGGGAACTGATGCATCTGCTCGGCACAGCACGACGGCTCACCGGTCTCGGCGTAGGCTTGGCCCTCAGCATGGGCGTCACCGCCTGTGGTGGTGGTGGTCAGGTCAAGCCTGATCCCGAAGGGGAGTTCACCGCCCCCGGTGACACCCCCAAGCGCGCCCCTGTGAAGGTGGAGGCCAAGGCGGCCTTTGCCAACGCCGCCCGTCAGTACGCCACGGCCCCCCAGGCCCGGAACTACGACGCCATCGAAGGTCAGCTGCAGTCCGCCATCGACGAAGACGAGAAGCTCGTCGAGGCGTACTACAACATGGGGCTGCTCAAAGAAGAGCAGGGCGATCTCGGTGCCGCGGCGTCGTGGTACGAGAAGGCCGTAGAGTCTGACCCCAACTTCGGAGAGGCCCACGTCAAGCTGGCGCTGCTCGCGGAGAAAGAAGGCAACCGGGGCAAGGCGCAGCAGCGTCTGCAACAGGCCCTCAAAGCGGAGCCTCTCAACGGCTCGGCCAACTTGAACCTCGCCATCGAGGCCAAGAACCGCAAGCAGTTCGCCGAGGCCGTGAACCGGGTGCGCAAGGCGCTCCAGCACGACAGCCAGAACATCAGGGCCTATGAGGTCCTTGCCCGCATCTACTACGATCTCGGCAAGTACGATCTCGCCCGTCTGGTGTGCGCCAACGCTTTGAAGATCGACAAGGGGGCGGCCTCGATTCACAACACATTGGGCCTCGTCTACCTGAAGCTCGACGATGTGACCCTGGCGCTCAACGCCTTCAAGCAGGCTGTGAAGCACAACCCCCGGTTTATCCCCGCGTACATGAACATCGGGGCCATCACCTTCAACTACCGGGATTACGAGGCCAGCTACCGCGCCTTCGACACCGTGCTCAAGCTCGATCCCGATCAGACCATGGCCATCATGTCCCGTGCGGTGGCCGCCCGTGGGCTCAAGCGGTACGAAGAGGCCGAGAAGGGGTACAAGGCGGTCATCGCCAAAGAAGAGCGCAACGCCGGCGCCCACTTCAACCTGGGCATCCTCTACCAAGAGCACATGCAGCGCCTCGACGAGGCTCAGGTGTCGTTCCAGAACGTGCTCAAGTTCGAGCAGAAAGACGCTGCGCTGCGCAAAAAGGCCTCTCAGCGTATCCAGCAGGTCCGCATCCAGATTCAGAACATGAAGGAAGCGGAAGAGATGATGCGAGAAGAGAAGGCTCAAGAAGAGCGAGAGGCCGCCGCGGCGAAGGCCAAAGCCGAAGCGGCCAAGAAGGCCAAGCCTGCCCCTGCCAAGCCCCCTGCACCAAAGAAGCCCGGCAGCTGAGCCTCAGCGCCGGAATCCATCTTCTCTGGCGCCATCCCTCAGACCTGCGCGGAAGCGCACCTCAAGTCCTGTTTCCAGGGCAAAAATTCAGAAAAATGGGTTTTTGGGGAACTTTCGTCACCGGCGGCGTTCCAAGTCATCGCTGACGTGTACCTTCGGCAGACGACAGCAGGTGCTGAGAGATCACAGCGGGATCGCACAGAATGTGTGATGCTGATCACAGACTTCGATGGCCAGCGACGCCATCTGCGCCTATACTGTGAGGCGCATGTGTCCTCGAAGACCCATAGCCTGTTCGGCATGGGCTCTCGGAGTCACAGCACCTGTACCCATGAGGGGGCCCATGACGGGTGTCCCCCAAAGAGGGTGGCCCCGCCGAGGGGGACACTGAGTGTCAGTGAGGAGAAGACTGGATATGTGCACAGGACCCCGGACCATCCGCATCAGCGCCAAAGCGCTGGCCGCCAGCCTGGTCACGGCAGGTATGTTGATCGCCGGCAGCGCCGCCGCTCAGCAGCCCCCGCCCAATGCCGGGCAGGGTGAGTACGTTCAGGATCCCAACAACCCCAACGTCTTCTACAAGAAGAAGACCGAGTACGACTTCGAAGACGACGTCGTCGAGGGGTCGTTCGTGCGCCCCGAGGGTGAGTTCATCGACGTCCGTCGTGGTACTCGTCAGTCCAGCTTGATCAAGATTCGAGAGAACTTCGTGCCCGAGATGCTCAAGTCCGCCGAGGACATCTGAGCGTCAACACTGAGCATCACCTCATCTGAGCCCAACTCAACCCAGGAGAGCGGCCCCCATGGAAACCAACGTCCCGGTTCAGTTCGACATCTACCAGGGCGACCGTCTGGTTCGGACTGAGATTCTCACCGAGCGCACGATCAAGATCGGCAAGCTGTCGTCGTCGCACGTGCGCCTCGATGACGAGTCGGTCTCGCGCATGCACGCCGTGGTCGAGGTCAGTGGCCCCGACAACGTGGTGCTGCTCGATCTCGGCAGCGCTCAGGGCACCTTCGTCAACGGCGAGCGCATCACCAAGCGTCTCCTGACCACCGGCGACCAACTCCAGGTGGGTGAGATCCGGGTGGTGGTGAAGATCTCGGGCCAGCGGGTACAGCAGGCGGCCCCTGCCGCTGCTGCACCTGCAGGGCACACCGGTCAGCCTGCCGCCGCGGTACAGGCCGCGGTCATGCAGCGTGCTGTACCGCTCTTCGACGAAGAAGAGGAAGATCGCGGTGGTCCTCGGGCCCTCGAGGTCCTCGCCATGTGGGGCAACACGGTGCTCGACGTGCGCCACTACTCCGAAGAGGGCGTCTACACCGTGGGCCAGAAGGCTGGGGTGTCCCACTTCGTCAGCCCCGAGGCTGTGCCCGACGACCCTTACCCGCTCGCCCGTACCGACGGCTCCGACATGGTGGTGAACCTGCCCCAGGGGGCCCAGGGCGAGGTCATGCTCGACGGGCAGGTCTACGCCCTCGACGATCTGCGCAGCGCTGGCAAGCTCGGCAAGAGCGCCGACGCCCCCAACAGCCTCACTCTGCGGCTGCCACCTCGGGCCCGGTGTCGCCTCGCTCTCGGTGAGCTGACCTTCCTGATCAACTCGGTGCCTGCCGCTCAGAAGGTGGCGCCGATGCCCTGGTATCGGCAGTTCGACAAGCAGATTGTCACCTATGTGCTCGCCTCTGCGGTGTTGCACCTGGTGTTCAAGGGGGTCATCGGCATGATCCCCGACGATGCGCGCGATTTGAACCTCGACGCCTTCGACATGTCCGACCGCTGGGTGGAGTTCATCCTCAAGCCCGAGAGCGAGCAGGTTGAAGAGAAGAACGTCTTCGACCTCAAAGAAGACGAGGGCAAGGCTGCGGAGAAGGCCCGGGAAGAAGAGGGCAAGGCGGGCAAGAAAGACGCTGAGTCCACCAACAACCGCATGGCCATCGAGGGCCCCAAAGATCAAGAGACCATCGAGCTGGCCCGTGAGCGACAGAAGAAGATCGCCATCCAGGCCGCCGACGCCACCTTCGAGCAGCTCGACAACGAGTTGAGCTCGGTGTGGGGCACCCAGGACCGCGCCATCGGCAACGACGCCGTCACCGCTCTGGGCAACATGTTCGGTGATCAGGTGGGCGAGTCCGAAGGCCTCAACGGCCTCGGCGTCGCCGGCATGGGTCGCGGCGGCGGCGGGTTCAGCGAGAACTCCCTCGGTGTCGGCCGTATGGGCACCAAGGGGCGCGGCGGTGGTGGTGACGCGGGCTATGGCCGTGGGGTCAGCCGTGTGGGCCGTAAGAAGCTCAAAGAGCCCAAGGTCATCCCCGGCAACCCGATCATCAACGGCTCACTCGATCCGGAGATCATCCGCAGAATCATCCGGCAGCACCGGTCCGAGTATCAGTACTGCTACAGCAAGCAGCTGCAGGTGAAGCGAGATCTCGCCGGTAAGATCAAGGTGAAGTTCACCATCTCGGGCACCGGTCAGGTCATCGCCGCCAAGGTCATGGAGACCACCATGAACGATGCCGCGGTGGAGCGTTGCCTGATCGGGAAGATCAAGCGCTGGCGTTTCCCAGAGCCCAAGGGGGGTGGCATCGTGGTGGTGAAGTACCCCTTCGTCTTCAAGGCCAGCTGACGACCACCCCGATCTCCTGAAATTCCCGCCTCTGCCCCACTTTCTGGGGAACTTTTCTGCACCATCGTGTTCCAACCCAGCGTCGAGGGCATTCGCCCTGGGCTGATACGCATATTTCGATGTCCATGATCCACTGAGCCCTCTGTATGTGACTCAGTGTGTCGCAACAGACTCGTGCTGGGTTGGGTGTGTGATGGAAACGTATATCTCTGATCAGAGTACAGCTGCTGGTGATGAGGATCGTCGTTTCGATGAACTCGACGATACGCTGGAAGACAACCACGCCCACCAGATCCTCGAGGTGATGGCCTTGTGGGGTCAGACCGTGCAGGACGTGCGCCATTTCGACGAGGCGGACGTCTACACCGTTGGGCAGGCGGAAGGGGTCAGCCACCCCGCCGACGCCGACCTGTTGCCCGAAGATCCGTTTCCCCTCGCCGAAAGTCGGGGCGGGCAGCGCCTGATTCATCTGCCTCTCGGGGTACAGGGTGAGGTGATGGTAGACGGAGACATCTTCACCCTCGATGACCTCAGATCAGCAGGGCGTCTACAGAGTCGGGCCCACGGCGGGCACACCTTGCGGCTGCCCCCTAGAGCCAGGTGCAGGGTGCGTCTGGGTGAGCAGCACTTCTTGATCAGCTCTGTCGCGGCGGCGCCCAAGGTGAGCGCGGTGCCCTGGTGGAGGCGTCTCGATCGTCAGCTCGGAGGTTATCTGGTGGCCTCGGCGATCCTGCACTTCGTCTTCCATGGCGTGGTGGGCATGATCCCGAGTGAGGCCAGAGGGCTCAGCATCGAACACTTCGAACGACAAGACCGATACACCGAGATCATCGTGATGCCGGAGCACACGCCGGTGAAAGACGTCTTCAACGTAAAGTTGCCTGTGGAGGCTTCGCCCCCGGAAGCGGGCGGGGAAGGGGCTCCAGGGCTCGCAGGCGGTGAGACCGGCGCCGAGACACCTCGTCGCACGACGGTGAGGGGTAAACACAAGCGCCGGCGAGTGACGAAGGGTCCCGACCGACGAAAGGTCGCTCACCAGACGGCCCTGTCGGCCTTGCACGCCCTAGACGACAGCGGTGCGGGTCTCATGGGGCCCGAGGGGATTCTCATGGGCGAGGACGCCAGGGATGCGTGGGGGGCCATCGATGGTGAGCAGCCAGGGGAGAGCAAGGGCCTCGACGGGATGAGCATTCATGGCGTGCATCAGGGGGCCGACGGTCGAAAAGAAGAGAGCATGGGCGTGGGCCCTGTCTCCACCGATGGCTTCAGGAAAAACCCCCGCAAGTATCGCCGGGTCTCGCGTCTTGGCCCTCATCGCCCCGTGGAGCCCGAGGTCGTGCCCCTCAAGCCCACCGTCACTGGGCCCCTTGAGCAAGAGGAGATCCGCAAGGTGATCCGCCGGCACCGTGAAGAATACAAGTACTGCTATGAGCGCCAACTCCAGGCGCAGCGAGATCTCTCGGGGAAGATCAAGGTGAAGTTCGCCATCGGCGCCAACGGCAAGGTCATCGGCGCCAAGGTGTTGGAGAGCACCATGAACAGCCCCGAAGTGGAGCGTTGTCTGGTGAAGCGTATCCGACGCTGGCAGTTCCCTGCACCTGGTGGGGGGGCCACCGTCTTCGTCAAGTATCCTTTCGTCTTCAAGTCCATGTGACGTCTCCATTTCACTCACGGGTTGACGCCTCGGAACACACGGTGATACGTCCACTGCAGTGGTCGATTTCTCCCCCAACGTGATCCTGGAGGCCTGGTGCTGGCTGTGAACCGAGTCAAGGCGTGGAGCCGTTGGCTCCCGGTGGCCCTCTCATTTACTCTCCTCGTGACTGTGTCGGGCTGTAATCAGGCCCGGACCGAGTCCATTCGACACATGAACAAGGGTGTGGAGCGGTTCCAGAGGGGGGACATCGCCAAAGCAGTGTCTCACCTCGAAGACGCTGTGAAGTCCGATCCGACCAACGACAAGGCTTTCTACTACATGGGGCTGATCCAGTATCAGCGCATGAACGTGCCCGAGAAGGGGGCGGATAATCTCAAGAAGGCCATCAAGATCAATGGCGAAGATCACCAGTACCACTATCATCTGGGCAACCTGCTCAGCCGACAGAAGAGCTGGGTCCCCGCCATCAACGCCTTCGAGAAAGCTCTGGCCAAGAAGCCTGATCACGCCGAGAGCCACTATCGCCTCGCCCGTGCCCTCGAGATGGAGGGCAAGTTCGATCGTGCCCAAGAGGCCTATGGATCGGCGATCCGCAGCCGGCCACGGTTCCCAGAGGCCTACAACGCTCTGGGCAACCTCTATGTGCGGTTCGAGAAGTATCCTCAGGCGATCCAGGTCTTCAAGAACGCCATCGAAAACGTGCCCCGAGAGTCGATCAACCACAACGATCTCGGGTTGGTGTACGCTCGGCAGAACCGCAACGCCGAAGCGATTCAGCAGTTCAAGAAAGCCCTCGAGATCAAGCCGTCATACGCCAGCGCCGTGTTCAACCTCGGCGTGGCGTACGCGAACAATGGCGAAGACGAGCAGGCCCTGAAGTTCCTGCGAGCCTACCTGTCCAGACGCTCTGCCGCAGATGATCCGGTACGCGTCGGTACGGCCCAGGCCATGGCCACTCGCCTCGAGGCAAAGGTGAAGGGGGGCGCGCCCCAGTGAAGGTGTCAGTGAAGGTGCCATTGAAGCCAGCTGAAACCCTGACTGAGAGCGTGATCGCTGCACATGCAGCGATGCCCATTGCAATTCGACTGTTCCATTGTTGGAGCTTCGGCTCCAACAGCTCCTGCTCCATTTGATCCACTTGCGAGGCGACCTGATGAACGAGCGCACGCGCGAGCTCTTCGAGACCGTGTCCGCAGATCCTCGAAACACCGAGGCGTACGAGGAGCTCGAGCAGCTTCTCAACGAAGCTGAGGCGTGGCCCTCCCTTGTGGATGTGTTCACCCATCGAGCGCAGCATCAGGAAAGCCCTGAGCAAGCCTCGGGCTTCTTCCTCAAGGCGGCCCTCATTGCCGAGGAGCGTCTGGGCGAGGCTGACCAGGCCGTGGAGCTGTTCGCAGCCTCCCTTGAGGGGGATGCTGACGGCGTGACCACGATGGGCCGCATGCGCCGCCTGCTCGCTCAGGGCGACAACTGGGAAGGCTGGCTTGAGGTGGCCGAGCTCGAGGCCGAGCGCACGGAAGATCCTGCTGCTCAGGCAGAGCTGCTCTTCGAGATGGGCGACGTCCTCGAGACCCGCCTCGAGGATCCCGAGCGGGCCATGATCTGCTATCAGGCCGCTTTCAAGGCGCATCAGGGCTGTCTCAAGGCCATCCAGGCTGCTGAGGCGATCTACGTGCGTTACGAGGAGTGGGCTCTGGCGGCTCAGCTCATGACGCTGGAGCTGGAGCACACTGAAGACGGAGCGCGTCAGATCGAGCTCTGCCGCACGCTGGCTCGTATCTATCAGGACAAGCTCGAGGCCGCAGAGCAGGCCGCTGATGCCGTGTCCTTGCTCCTCGAGCTGGCGCCTGACGACGAGGAAGGGCTGGAGCGGGCTGCAGCACTGCGTGTGGCACTGGGCCTCGACGAAGCAGAGCCTGATGCAGAGGCTGCTGCGGAGGATACGCCTGCTGAAGAAGAGTCCACTGAGGAAGAGTCCACTGAGGAAGAGCCCGCTGCGGAAGAGCCTGCTGCGGAAGCCGCTGTCGAGGCGGAGGCTGAAGAGGCAGAGGAAGCGCCTGCTGAAGAGGCACCCGCCGATGAGCTGGCTGCTGAGGCGGAAGCGCCTGCCGAGGAGGCCGCCCCGGTTGCTGAGGAAGCGCCCGCAGCAGAGGAGCCAGCAGCAGAGGAGCCAGTAGCAGAGGAGCCCGCCGAAGAAGCGCCTGCTGCTGCCCCAGTCATGCTGGAGTCTCTTCCCGAGGACGTTGCCGACGTGCTCGCAGAGTTGAAGGCCCGCGCCGACGATGCCGATGGCGAGGAGAGCCTGCGCCTGGGCATTCAGGCCGTGGCCCTGGTGGCAGAGCGCGCTGCAGGCCACGAGGCCCTGGCGGATCTCTACGTGGAGGCCGCCGCTGCAGCCCCCGAGGACACTACGCTCTACACACAGGTGGGCAAGAGCCTCGAGGCGCCGGAGCCCATTCTCAAGGCGCTCGTCGAGAAGATGGAAGCCCGTGCTGCGGCGCTGGGTGGCCCCGAGGGGGCCGCGATGAAGGCCCACCGGGTGCTCATCGGTGCTGCGCACCTCGGTGAGGGGCGCACCGCCGACTTCAAGCTCCGGGAGATCGCCAAGAAGGACAGCGACGGCCCGGGTGTGCAGGCCTTCACCCTCCAGCGCCTGCTGGAGACGGGGAAGTGGCGCAACATCCAGCAGCTGCTCATCCAGCAGATCGGTGGCGATCCGAACAGCGCGCGCAAGCTCGCGCTGCGCCAGATGGCCGAACTCGCCGAGGCCCATGCCCCCGACAAGGCGGGTGACTTCTGGCGTCAGGTCTTCATGGCCGACAAGTCTGATCGTCAGGCCCGTCAGGCCCTGCTCAAGATCTACAAAGCCGACGAGAAGTGGACCCAGTACGCCGACGTCCTCAAGCTCGAGGTGGCCGACATCCCCGATGAAGAACTCGAGGAGAAGCTCGGGGCCCTCAACGAGCTGATCGGCCTGTACACCACCCACATCAAGCAAGATGCCACGGTGGTGCAGCTCTACGGTCAGATCCTCGATCTCGATCCCGCCAACGTCGAAGCACTCGACGCCCTCGTGCAGAAGTACGAGGCCATGCGTCGCTGGCCCGATCTGGTGGGCACGCTGCAGAAGAAGGTGGCCATCACCGAGGATGGTGAGGCGCGCATTGCCCTCAACTTGCAGATCGCCAAGCTGTATCTGGAGAAGTTCCGGAACCAGGCCGAGGCCATCAGCACCTACGAGGCGGTCCTCGAAGAAGATCCGGCGAACCGGGAGGCCATCGAGGCCCTCACGGGCATGTACGCCAAGCGCCGCGACTGGGACAAGCTCGTCGAGGTGCAGAAGCAGCTCGCGGAGCTGGAGGAAGATCCCGAGGCCCGGGCCGAGAAGTACAAAGAGATCGCGGTCCACGCCACCAAGAACATCCGCAAGCCCGCCATCTGCCTCGAGCTGTGGGAGCAGGTGCGGACCATCGTGCCCGAGGACGTCGACGCTCTGCGGGCCCTGGTGTCCCTCTACGAGCAGGACAAGCAGTTCGAGCAGATGGTCTCTGTCGGTGAGCTGCTCGTGGGTCAACTCGGCGACGATCCCAAAGAGATCAAAGAGAAGACCGACCTGCTGCAGAAGATGGGCATCGCCCTGCAGGACCGCATGGGCGACAAGGCCCTCGCGGTGCCGGTCTGGCAGCAGCTGCTCGCCGTGGATCCGAAGCATCGTCGAGCCGGCGACAGCCTGAAGAAGGCTCTCGTGGAGCTCGGCGACTGGGATGCCCTGTCCGAGTTCTTCATGTCTCACGGCAGCCCCGAGGAGCTCGTACGCATCCTTGAGGGGCAGGTGGGCATGCAGCAAGACGACGCTGTGCGCATCGACCTGCTGTTCCGAGCGGCGACAGTCTGGCGCGACACCATCGGCCAGCCTGATCGGGCGGTCCGCGCCCTTGAGCGGGTGCTCCAGATCGATCCGCATCATCTCGACGGTGCTCAGGCTCTGGAGCCGGTCTACACCGAGAAGAGCGATCATCGGAAGCTCGCGGGCATCCTCGAAGTGCTCCTGGAGCACGAGCAGGATCCCGAGGTGCGTCGCGATCTGATGATGCGCAGCGCTTCGATTCAGGAGCAGCACCTGCGCAACCCCGAGGGGGCCTTCGAATGGGTCCGCCAGGCCATCGCCGAGCACCCGGGTCACACCGAAGTCCGGGGCGAGCTGGAGCGTCTCGGCGCAGTCACCGGTCAGTGGGCCACGGTGCAGGACGACCTGCAAATCGCCCTCGACCACGTGGTCGATGGTGAGGCGCGGCTGTCGATTCTGCTCAGCCTGGGTCAGATCCTCGACGAGCACATGGGCCTCTATGGCGATGCCCTGAGCCGGTACCAGGACGCCCTCGACATCGAGCCCGAGAGCCGTGTGGCCCTCGACGCCATCGAGGACATCTACACCCGCCAGTCCAGCTGGCCCGAGCTGCTCGAGGTGGTGGAGCGCAAGCTGGCGCTCACTGAAGAGCTCGACGCCCGCAAGGGCCTCCTGCGCAAGCAGGGTCTGATCTACGAAGAGCAGCTCGAAGACGCCGCTTCGGCCATCGAGCGCCATCGGATGATCCTCGAAGAGGACGAGGCCGACGCCGAAGCCCTCGCCGCCCTCAACCGCCTCTATGAGGCAGGGGGTGATTACGAGGATCTCCACGAGATCGTCGGTCGCCAGCTCACCCTCACCCTCGAGGCCATGGGCGGCGCTTCTGCCGACGGCTATGCTGAAGGCGATGAGGAGGTTGCTGAAGAGGCAGAGGCTGCTGCGGCACCTGATCTCGAGGCCCTCTCTGCAGAGCGGGTGGCCTTGAAGGTGAAGCTGGGCCAACTCGAACTCGAGCATCTCGGCCGCACCGCCGATGCCGTCGAGCACTTCCGGGACATCATCCGCGAGCACCCTGACCACGAGGCGGCCCGGGTGGCCCTCGAGGGGCTGCTCGACGACATGGAGTTCCGCGCCGAGGCTGCCCGGATCCTGGAGCCCATCTATCAGGACGAGGCCCAGTGGGATGCCCTGGTCAACGTCTTGGAGATTCAGCTCGACGAGACCGTGGACGGCAGCCGCCGCTTCAGCTTCCTGGAGCGCATCGGTGCCCTGCACGTGGAGCGCACCGCTGATCCCGATCGGGCCTTCAACGCCTACGCCCGGGCCTTCCGGGAAGATCCGGCCAGCGGCATGGTCATCGATCGGTTGGCAGAGCTCGCCGAGGCCAGCCAGCGCTTCGCAGATCTCGCGGCCCTCATTGAAGAGGTGCTGCCTGACGTGGAGGACACCGAGGTCATCCACCGCCTGCTCGGCCGCGCCGCCGACGTGTACGAGAACCACCTCGCAGACGCCAACCAGGCCATCGACGCTCACCGTCGAATCCTGGAGCTCAAGGACGACGACTTCCGCTCAGTGGAGGCTCTGGAGCGTCTCTTCACCAGCACTGAGATGTGGCCAGAGTTGTTGGCCGTCTTGCGGGTGAAGCTCGAGCTCATCGATCACCCCGACGCCAAAGAGGCGCTGCGATTCCAGATCGCCTCCCTGCTCGAAGAGCAGCTCGCCGATCCGGAAGAGGCCATCAACACTTACGTGGTGATCCTCGAGGGGTCGCCGGAGAACGCCGAGGCGCTCTCTGCCCTCGATCGCCTCTACGGCACTCTGGAGAGCTGGCCGGAGCTCGCCGAGATCCTGGCTCGACGTCTGGCTCTCGTGGCCGAGGACGAGGATCACACTGCCGCCAACGGGCTGCGGGTACGCCTCGCCGATCTCAACGAGCGCCATCTCGGCGAGATGCACGTCGCCATCGAGACCTACCGCACGGTCCTCGACATCGACGCCGCTGACGCTGAGGCCATCGGCGCCCTGGAGCGGCTGATCGAAGATCCCGACCTCGCCCACGAGGTGGCGAACATCCTGGAGCCCATCTACACCGAGAGCGATGCCTGGCAGAAGCTCATCGGGGTGTACGAGATCCAGCGAGAGCACGCCGAGGAGGAGCCCCGTCAGGTCAGCCTGCTGCACAACATCGCTACGCTGCAGATGGAGCGCGGCGCCGATGCGCCAGCGGCCTTCTCTACCTACGCCCGTGCCCTTGCTGTGGAGCCTGGCAACGAGGTGACTCTCTCGGCGCTGCACAGCATCGCCGAGGCCATGGAGATGTGGTCTGATCTCACTGGGGTGTACGAGCAGGAGGTCTACCAGATCGCCGAGCCCACGGTGGCCACCCAGATGCACGTGCGTCTCGCAGAGGTCTACCGCGATCATCTCGCCGATCTCGACGGGGCCCGTCGCCACTACGAGGCGGCTTACCAGAACGAAGACGCCGATCTCTCGATCATCGAGTCCCTGGAGGACATTTACTTCCAGAGCGAGCAGTGGGAGGCCCTCGTCACCGTGTTGCACCGGAAGGTGGAGCTCACGGAGGCCCCTGAAGGCAAGAAGGAGCTGTTGTTCCGCATCAGCGCCCTCTTCGAGGAGATGATCGAGGACCAGGAGCGGGCGGTGGAGACCTTCCGCACCGTGCTCGAGGTCGACCCCGAAGACGCGCGGGCCCTCGACGCCCTGGAGCGGATCTTCCTGGCCATGCAGCGCTGGGAAGATCTCATGGTGGTGCTGCACCGTAAGGCGGAGCTCACCGAAGACGTGGAGACCCGGAAGGGCATCTACTACGTGATCGGCTCCGCCTTCGATCAAGAGCTCTCCGACCTTCACCGGGCCGTGGAGACCTACCAGAAGGTGCTGGAGTGGGACGACGGCGACGTCACCTCGCTCCAGGCCCTGGACAACCTCTACCAGCGCTTGGAGCAGTGGGAAGAGCTCAAGACGGTCATCGCCCGTCAGGTGGAGCTCGTCGCCGACGAAGAGGAGCGCCTGAGCCTCAAGTTCCGCATCGGCCAGCTGCACGAGGTGCACCTTGAGCAGGTGCCTGGGGCCATCGAGGTCTACCGTGAGATCCTCGGCGAGATGCCGGGCCACGAGCCTGCCCTCCAGGCCCTCGAGGGTCTGGTCCGCGACGATCGCGAGGCCGCCCGGGCCACCGAGGTCCTCGAGCCCCTCTTCAAAGAGGCCGGTGCCTGGGAGCGCCTCATCGGGGTGTGGGGCAACCTGCTCATCGTCACCACCGAGCCCGAGACCCGCACCCACCTGCGCCTGCAGCTGGGTCAGGCCTACGAGGACATGCTCGTCGACTCCGAGCAGGCCTTCGCCGCCTACGCCGAAGCCTTCAAGGAGGCCCCCACTGAGCCCCAGGTCCTCGCGGCCCTGGAGCGCGTGGCCCGGAACACCGGCAGCTGGGACGCCCTGGTGCAGCTCGTCGAGAGCCAGCTCCCGGAGATCCCCGATCAGGAGGTCGTGCGCGATCTGTGCCTGCGGGTGGCTCGCATCTTCGAGGAAGAGCTCGCCAGCAACGTGGATGCCATCGAGCGGTATCGCACCGCCCTCGAGGTAGACCCCGAGTACGAGACCACCATCCTGGCCCTCGATCGCCTTTACCAGAAAGAGGGCATGTGGGCCGATCTCGCCGAGATCCTGCAACTCGAGATCGATCGCGCCGAGGAGCCGGAGCGGGTGCCCCTGTTCTTGCGCCTCGGGGTGCTCTTCGAGTCCGCCCTCGACGATGTCACCTCTGCCATCGAGAGCTACCGGGCGGTGCTCACCGTCGAGGAGCACCACCCCGAAGCCGTCGAGTCTCTGGAGCGCCTCTTCGAGGCGGGTCAGCAGCAGATGGCCATCGGGGAGGTCCTCGAGCCGCTATACCTCGAGAAGGAGAACTGGACCCGGCTGCACTACCTGCTCGAGACCCTGCTGGCCTACCAGCACGAGGGTGAAGACACGATGCGGGCGATGCACCGCCTCGCCGAGCTGGCTCAGGATCGCCTCGAAGACGTCAACCGCGCCTTCGACTGGTACGGCCGCGCCTTCAAGGAGGTCCCCGAAGACGAGCACACCCGCGCTGAGCTGGCTCGTCTCGCCGAGGAGACCGGCCGCTACATCGATCTGGTGGCGGTGTACACCGACGGCCTGCAGAAGACCGACGACATCGAGCTGCTGCGATCGGTGAGCCACGAGATGGCTGCGATCCAGCGCGACAAGCTGGAGAACGCCGAGGCTGCGGAGCACATGTTCCGCTACATCCTCGAGCTGGACGAAGGCGACATGGGCGCCCTGCAGGGTCTCGACGCCCTCTACGACGGCCAGGCCCGCTGGGCTGATCTCGTGGAGATCATGCAGCGCGAGATCACCCACACCTACGATCACGAGGAGCTGCTGGCCCTCATGTTCCGTCTGGGTCAGGTGCTCGAGAACCGCATTGGCGACATCGACCTTGCCGCCGACCAGTACCGCACCGTGCTCGATCAGGATGCGCTCCACCCCGGCGCCATCGAGCGTCTCGAGGCCATCTACAGCGCTCAGGGCCAGCACGAGGCCCTCTTCGAGATCCTCGCCCGCAAGGTGGACATTCTGGACACCGACGCCGGCAAGGCAGCGAACGCCGCCCACATGGCTTCGCTGGCGTCCGACCACCTCGAGCGCCCCGAGGATGCCATCGACCTCTGGAACCAGGTCCTCGACCTGAGCCAGGATGACGTGGCGGCTCTCAAGGCCCTGGAGTTGCTCTACAGCGCCCAGATGCGCTGGCGGGAGCTGGTGGATGTGTGCGAGCGCCAGGTGAGCCTGGTGGAGAACGATCCCGTCCGGGAGATCGAGCTGTACGCCCGCCTCGGTGAGGTCTGGGGCGAGCACCTCGAGCGTGAGCGCAACGCCCTGGAGAACTGGCAGCGCGTCCTCGACCGCGACGCCACCCACGAGGGGGCGCTGTGGGCCATGCGTGGCCTCTACGAGCGCACCGCGGAGTGGCCGCAGCTCGCACAGACCGTGCAGAGCCTGCTCGACGTGCTCACCCACGAAGACGAGCGCCGCGTCGAGCTGTACCGCCAGCTCGGCCGCCTCTACCAGGAGAGCCTCGAGCTGCCCGTGGAGGCTGTGGGGGCCTGGAACCAGGTCCTCGCCGCTCAGGAGTACGACGCCGAGGCCATCGATGCCCTCGAGGCCCTCTACACCGAGGCCGAGGAGTGGCAGAGCTGTGTCTACATCCTGGAGCGTAAGGCCCAGATCACCGAGGACAGCTTCGAGCGGGTGAACATCCTGTTCCAGACCGCGGAGATGTGGGAGCAGAAGGTCGGTGAGACCGACGGCGCCCTCACCGCCTACACCCAGATCCTCGAGCTGCAGCCCGACAACTTCGACGCCTACCAGGCCTTGGAGCGCCTCTACGAGGCCAACATGCAGTGGGAAGAGCTGGTGGGCTTGCTGCTCAACCGCCTCGACCACACCACGGACGCCTTCGAGCGCGTGGAACTCTTCGAGCGCACCTCGAAGGTGTGCGAGGAGCGCCTGGACAGCAACGAGAACGCCTTCCTGGTGCTGAGCAACGGCTTCCAGGAGAGCCGTGACGACGAGCGCTTCGGCGCCGAGCTCGAGCGCCTCGCCGCTGTGGAGGGCAAGTGGAACGAGCTCATCACCCTCTACGAGACGGTGATCCAGGAGATGGGGTCTGATCCGCTCACGGTGCCGCTGCATCTGCGGGTGGCCCGCTGGTACGACGAGCACCTCCAGACCCCTGAGCACGCTGCGACCCACTACCAGCACGTGCTGGCCCTCGAGCCCGAGAACCTGCCCGCCATCGACGCGCTGCAGAGCTTGTTGGAGCGGTACGAGAAGTGGCCTGAGGTGGTGAGCGTGCTCCAGCGACGCGTGGAGCTCTCCATCGATCCCGACGAGCGCAAGGCCGCTTTGGAGAAGATGGCGGGGATCCTGGAGCGCCACCTCGATCAGCCCGACGAGGCCATCGAGGCCTACCAGCAGGTCCTGCAGATCGACGACGCCGATCTCGAGGTGCTGCGCAGCCTGGAGCGTCTGTACGCGATCCGGCAGCGGTGGAACGAGCTGGTGGGCGTGCTCACTCAGCAGGCCATGGTCCTCGAGGAGCAGGAGACCATCGTCGAGAACTACCTGCGCATCGGTGAGTTGTACGAGACCCGCCTCGGCGACGCCGGCCAGGCCATCGAGGCCTACCGTCAGGCCCTCGGCGCCGACGAGCGCTGCTTCGACGCCATGCAGGCCCTCGAGAAGCTCTACACCGTGCACGATCAGTGGCCCGAGCTGCTCGACATCTACGAGATGATGCTCACCGTGCGCTCCGAAGCCGAGCACCAGCTCAACATCTTCGGGCGCATGGCCACCATCCAGGAGGACAGCCTCAACGATCCGTACGGGGCCATCGACATCTACCGCAAGATGCTCATGGTCGATCCGGCCCACGCGCCGGCCCTGCGGGCCCTCGATCGGCTCTACCGGGCTCAGGAGCGCTGGGACGATCTCGCGGACACCTACGCCACCTACTTGCAGTCGGTGGAAGACGGCAACACCCGCATCGAGATCTCCACGGCGCTGGCGGGCCTCTATCAGGGCCCCATCAACGACGCCTACCGGGCCATCGATACCCTGGTGCCGATCCTGGAGATCGACCCGCAGCATCAGCCCACGCTCGCAGCCCTCGGTGAGCTCTACACGCAGACCGAGGATTGGGAGAAGGCCATCGACGCCCTGTCGAGAGAGGCGCACCTGCTCTCCGATCGGCAGCAGATCCTCGACCGTCAGTTCCGGGTGGGCCAGGCCTACCAGGAGAAGCTCGGCGATCTCGACGAAGCCACCCGGTGGTACCGCAGCGCCCTGGAGCACGATCCCAGCTATGTGCCGGCTCTCAAGGCCCTCAAGGACATTCACTCCAGCAAGGGTGAGTGGACCGAGGTGGTCCGGGTGCTCAAGATGGTGGAGGCCGCCACCCGGCACTTCCCCGAGAAGAGCGCCGCCCTCTACGAGATCGGCCAGATCTACGGTGATCACCTCGGTGAGCCCAACACCGCCGTCGATTTCTATGAGCAGGCGATGGATCTGCACCCCGGCAACGTCGAGGCTGCCCGGCCGCTCTTGCAGGTCTACCTGCAGGACGACCGCTGGGAGCGGGCAGAGCCGCTGCTCGACCTGTTGGTGGAGAACCACGGCGATCGCGATCTGCGGGAGCTGCAAGACCTGGAGTACCGGCTCGGCCACGTGGCGCAGCAGCTGCACAAAGACGAGAAGGCCCTCACGCACTACCGCAAGGCGTACGAGCTCGACAGCACGCACCTGCCCACGCTGCAGGGCATGGCCTCGCTCATGTATGCTCACGAGGAGTTCGATCAGGCCTTCAAGGCGTACCAGACGATCCTGGTGCACCACCGTGATCGCCTGAGCGAGACCGACATCGCCGGCATCTTCGCCCGTCAGGGTGGCATCAAGCTGCGCCTCGGCGAGCGTCGGAAGGCCCTCGACTTCTTCCACAAGGCCCTCGACCTGCAGCCCGAGAGCCAGGAGATCCTCGAGGCCATCATCGACCTGCACGAGAAGCAGGGGCAGTGGCCCGAGGTCATCGCCTACCGGCGTCAGATGCAGCCGCTGCTCGAGGAGCGGGCCCAGTACGAGTCGGTGGTGAAGATCGCCGACATCTACCGCGGCAAGCTCAACCGCCCCGACAAGGCTGTCGAGGCCTACCAGGAGGCCCTGTCGCTGCAGCCCACCAGCAAGGTGGTGCTCGGCAAGCTGCTCGATCTCTACGAGCAGAACAAGCAGTGGTCCGAGGCCGTGGGCATCCTGACTCAGCTCGCTGAGATGGAGACCGACACCAAGCGTCAGGCGAAGTACTACTACGCCATCGCGGTGATTCAGCGGGACGAGCTCAAGGATCACTTCGTCGCCGTGCGCACCTTCGACAAGGCCCTCGACGCTGATCCGTCGTTGCTCAAGGCCTTCGCCGCCATCGACCAGATCCTCACCCGGGATCGCGAGTACGAGCGGCAGGACCGCTACTACCGGAAGATGCTCAAGCGGGCCATGGAGCACCGCCTGGACGACAAGCTGGTGGTGAACCTCGCCAAGAACCTCGGTGAGATCAACCGCACCCGCTTGCGGAAGTACTCAGAGGCAGCCAAGGCCTACAAGATCGCCCTCACGCGGGATCCGAACGACACCGACTGTCACGTCATCCTCGCCGAGCTCTACGAGCTCTCCGGCGAGAAGGAGAAGGCCGTCGAGGAGCAGTACAAGCTCATCGATCTCGACCCGACGAAGCCCGAGCCGTACCAGCACCTGCGCAAGCTGTTCTACGACATGGGTCGGTTCGACGAAGCGTGGTGCATCTGCCAGGTGCTCACCTACCTCGGTCGGGCGAACGAGAGCGAGAAGGAGTTCTACAACCGGTACCGGTCGAAGACTCTGACCCAGGCGCGCAAGTCCATGGAGGCTGAGCACTGGAACATGATCTATCACCCCGATGAGAGCCGGCGTCTCGCCGAGTCTCTCGCCCTGCTCTACCGGTTCACGGTCCCCATGATCGCCCGGAACCACAAGCAGGTGGGGGTGAACAAGCGCAAGGACCAGATCAACCTGCAGGAGCAGACCCCCTTCAACCAGGTGCTCAACTATGTGCAGCAGATCGTGCGTCTGCCGCCCATCGAGGTGTGGAAGGCGCCTCAGGGCACCAACGGCATCTGGAACTCGTGGATGCAGCCTTCGAGTATCCTCGTGGGCCCCGACATCCTCAGCGGGCGCACCTTGCAGGAGCTGGCCTTCATCAACGCCCGGCAGCTGTTCCTGATGAGTGGTCACCATTACCTGGCGAGCATGGAGCATACCTACGAGCGTCGTAAGACCATGCTCATGACCATCATCTACACGGCGACGAAGCTGGTGAAGCCCGGCTTTGGCGGCACGGTGGACGACAACCTGCTCGAGGGTTACCGCCGCACCATCGCCGGTGGTGATCTGGTGCAGCTGGACAAGCTCATCACCGAGATGAGCCAGAACCCTGATCGGCACCTGAACCTGTCGCTCTGGCTCGAGGCCGTCGACCACTCCGCCAGCCGCCTGGGTCTGCTCATGTGCAACGACCTCGGCGCTGCGGTGAAGTCGATCCGCAACGATGCCATGCAGTTCAGCAAGGCCACCTTGCAAGATCGGGTGAAGAACCTCGTGCGCTTCGCCGTGAGCGAGGACTACTTCAAGCTGCGCAAGAGCCTCGGCTTCGCCATCGGCCGCGTGTGAGCAACCCCACCCAGCGCGAGGGCGCCCTACACGTCGTAGCGGTGCCCATCGGCAACCTCGAGGACATCACCCTTCGGGCCTTGAGGTTGCTCAAATCTGCTGATCGCATCGCCTGTGAAGACACCCGCCGCACCGGGAAGCTCCTGGAGCTGCTCGGGGTGGCGCGGCCGCCTTTGATGGCGGTGCACGATCACAACGAAGCTGAGCGGGCCCCAGCCATCATCCGCGCCCTGGAAGCAGGGGAGCAGGTGGTGCTGGTGAGCGACGCCGGTACGCCTGGGGTGAGTGATCCCGGCTATCGGGTCATCAAGGCGGTCATCGAGGCAGGCCACCGGGTGATCCCCATCCCTGGGCCCAGCGCCGCCATTACGGCCCTGTGTGCTTCGGGCTTGCCCACCGATGTCTTTCGGTTCGTGGGGTTCTTGTCGAGCAAGTCCACCGCCCGTCGACGGGCCATGGAGGCCCTCGCCGGTGCTGAGGAGACCCTCATCTTCTATGTGGGCCCACACCATCTGCAGGCGTTTCTCAAAGACGCAGCGCAGTGCTTTGGCGCCGATCGTCCTGGGGTCATTGCCCGAGAGCTGACCAAACAGTACGAGACCTTCAAGCGCGGTGGACTACAGGCCCTCGCCGACGAGCCCGGCGTGATGCGGGGTGAGGTGGTGATCCTCATCGGCGGTGCCCCTGAAGAGGGGCCCGCGGACGAGGCCACCCTCGAAGCTGCGGTGAGGGCCTTGCTCTCCGAGGGCTACCCCACGAGCAAGGCGGCGAAGATGGCGGCGAAGCGCACTGGCGTGACGCGTGACGAAGCCTATCGCATGGCCATGAAGATTCGCTCGGAAGAATAGACCAGAGTCCATTCGTCCACGAGTACGCGGATGATGTGCCGACGGTGACTCTCTCACTCTGAGGGCGACTCACCTTCAGGGGGCTCGGGGCTCAAGGTGACATAGCGAGCAAAAAGCACCTCACCGACGAACCACACCGCCATCATGATGTACTGCAGTGGACCCGAGACGAAGAGCCAGGTCTCCCGGCTCTCACCGGCGGACCACCACACCGCCACACCATGGAGCAGGAGCAAGATCGCCAGCCGCCAGGTCATCCCCGCGAGGACCTGTTGGCGCTCGGGATCTTTCTCCAGACTCGCGTCGGTGCGTTTGGCGAGCTCTACGAGCAGGGGCATCTTGCGCCACACCGTGAGCAGGAGCAGGACGGCAAAGATGACGTCACCCAGGGCAGGGCTGTAGAGCACGAAGCGCTCGTCCCCGCTGATGAGAGAGACCGAGCCGAGGCCCACCACGAGGCCTCCCGTGAGCCAGACGAAGCGATCGACCTTGCCGTATCGCCACTTATGCCACGCGACCTCGCCGAGGGTGAGCACGATGGCGGCGATGATGCCCGCTGTGGGCCCGAGCTGATCATCGATGATGTAGAAGACAACCAGGGGCAGGAACGCCATGAGGATGGTGCCGCCGCCGGGTTTCTGTTGAGTCTCCGTGGCGCTCAAAACCAGTTCCCCAAGAAGAAGTACAGTTGACTCTCGCCGCCCTCGTCGAGGCCCCGGGCCCAGCCTACGCGGATATTGAAGGGCTGGCGCCAGGCGATGGTGCTCTCGCTGATGAGCTCGGCCCCCACCGTCTTGCGCCATGCGCCCCAACGGGCTTCCAGGGCTTCGTTCGAGGCCTGAGCGGCGTCGGTGAACACGGCGATCTTGAGCCGTTGGAAGAAGAACGGCACCGCAGAGAAGCCCTTGAACACGTCTACCACCGGGGCGCGGTAGCTCAACCGCAGCAACAAGAAGCGATCACCGGTCACCGTGTTCGCTGGGTAGCCCCTGAAGAAGCGATCGTTGGTGAAGCTGATCTCGTCGAGCTGATCGGTGAGCAGGTTGCGCTCGGGGGCAGGGGCGAGGCCATAACGTCGGTTGCGGCCTACGCCGCCGTCCAGGCGGCCCACGAGCACGTGGCGCCACCACAGGGCTTGATTGCGGGTGTAGCGAAAGGCCAGCTCGCTCACCTCGTCGTCGCTGCCGAGGAAGGGGTCTCGAAGCCGCAGGGTGAGGGCGGCGCTCTGACCCTCTTCGGCGTTGAGCGACTCCTGCCAGCCTTCAGCGTCGCGGTAGTTCAAGCTCAGGGCCACACCGGCGAGCACGCGATCCCCCGGGATGCGGGGCGGGGTGTCGTATGCGTCGAAGGTGGGCGGAGTGTTCCGGCCCGCGCTGAGCATCGTCGCGCTGTATCTGAGCGACATGCCCAGGCTGTGCCCGGTGCGCGCCGTGGGCAGGGTGAGGTTGCCGCCGAGGGCGGTGCGCTCTTGCTGAAAAGGCTGAGTCACCCCGTCGTAGAAGGCCCCCTGAGCCAAGGTGCTGGTGCTGTGCTGGATGTCGGCGCTCATGTTCAGGCGCCAGCGCTGGTACAGGTAGAACCCCGTGAGGCTGTAGGCCTCTTCACTGGGCGTCGTGTTGACGTCGAGGACGAGCAGGTGCTGGTTGCCGATGTCGTTGGCGATGGCAGAGAGCCCGGCCTGGCTGCCCGCCTCGGCGAGGTTGGTGATGGAGAAGCTCGGGGTCCAGGTGACGGGCCAGAAGGTCTCGGTGAAGTCGTAGGGCCTGTGCGGCAGGGGATCCGGAGACAGCTCGGCCCGCATCGGTGGGGGCCTGCGCGTGGCCAGGCCCAGGCTCAGCGGTTGTTGAGGGGTGAAGGGCACCTCGGCGAGATCGAAGCCGCCGGCGGTGATGAGCTGAAAGACGAGCCTCTGCCCATCGGGAGAGACCACGGGGGACAAAGCGCCAGTGACCAAACGCGTGAGTCGGGCCGTGGTGCCTTCGGTCATGTGGTGGGCGTAGACATCGAAGATGCCTGTGCGATCACTCACGTAGATCAGCCACTCACCGTCGGGAGAGAACCGAGGGTGTAACTCCATGGCCCCATCCTCGGTGAGGGTCTTGAGGGCCCCTGTGCGGGCGTCGACGGCGATGAGGTCGCGCCCGTGCCTCTGGCTGATCCGCGTCACCACCACAGTGTGATCGTCGGGGGAGATGGTGGGGAAGGCCACCTGGTCGAGGCCGCCGGGATCATAGAGCACGGTGAGCGCCCCCGAGGCGAGGTCCACCCGCACCAGGCGAGTGCGTCCCGCGATGACCTGCACCGCGGCGACCCACCGTGAGGAGGGCGCGCAGGCGGGCTCTCGGATGCGGGCGCCTCGGGTGAGGCGCCGCAGCTGCGCCGTGGGGTTGTGCCAGACATAGAGGTCGAACCAGCTGTAGGCGGCGTCGTGGCGCTCGGACTGGTCGATGACGAGGGTCTCGCCATCACCGCACACATCGAAATTGTCAGTGACGTCGGTGCGCACGTAGATCTCGCCCTCGACGTCGGTTTCTGCCTCTACGCCGAGGTCGATGATGCCCCGGGGGTTGTGCCCATCTGATTCGAGAGAGAGCAGACGCCCGTCGGGGAGAAACCTCGGCTGGTCGTGTCGTCGGCCCAGGGTGGTGATGCGTCGGGGCCGGGTGACGCCGCCCTCGGCCTCAAGGCGAGCCTCGGTGACGCGGGCCTCTGCGGTGAGATCACCCCGCCACGCCTGCCACATCTCCTCGAGGGTGGAGCCCATGGCGGCTTTGGCCCCACGGTTCATGGCGTAGGGGATCATGTCGTCGCTGATGGCGTAGTTCATGCGAGTGAGCCCCTCAGGGCTGCGGTTGTGGGCCACCCAGTCGATGAAGTGCCCGCCGTACAGGTACCAGACGTTGGCTCCGGGCCAGTCGAAGGGCACATGCACTACCTCGTCGAGATCGAACAGCTTGCCGGCGAGGGCCTGAGCCCTCAAATACCCCTTGAAGGTGGCCGAGTGGATGCGTCCAAAGCCCGAGGTCGCCGACTCGAGATAGACGGCGAGGCCCTCCACCAGGAACCGGGGCATGTTCTGGTTGGGCCCGTACTGCTTGCCGAAGAAGCCGTTCAGGAACTTGGGCCAGCCGGTGATGGTGTCGAGGTGCAGCACGTGCACGTACTCGTGGTAGACGAGCTGTCGCAGCCAGTCGTCGAACTCGTTGAGGTTGCCGTCCATGGCCGGCGGCGCCGCAAAAAGGCTGATGAGCAGATAGGGTTGGGCGTTGGCGAAGCCGTTGGCTCCGTCGCCGAAGTCGCTGAGGAGCACCTGAGTGCGCTGCTCGGGGGTGTAGGCGAGGGTGGGGCTGAGCACCCGGTGGGCCTCTTCGCACATGCGGGCGGCCCGCATGGCCAGGGCCTCGAGGTGGGCCGGGTAGTGCACTTGAAAGTGCGCCGTGTCCACCGTCCTCCACTCGATGCGGCCGTCGCCGGCGTGGCTCGCCGGGGCGACGAGCAAGGTCACACAGGCAACCGTCAGGGCGACCCAGGTCGACAGTCTGTGCAAAAGCACACAGAAGGCTTGGGGGGCGAGGAGCGTCCGCATCGCCGGGAAGGTAGCACGAGGGCCCTCACCGAGGGTCGTCGAAGTGATCTGTGAGGTGATCATCTGGTGGCCATGGGCTACAGTACGCCGGCCCGCGCAAGCGAGTCGGATATCGAAGGGAGCACGATGGCGGAGCGTATCTTGATCGCTGACGATGAAGCCAACCTGCGCAAGGTGCTGGGCATGCACCTGCGCAAGGCGGGTTACAAGACCCAAGAGGTCGGCGACGGTCAGGCGGCCCTGAGCCACCTCGAAGAAGACGCCTTCAGCGCGGTCATCACCGATCTGCGCATGCCACAGCTCGACGGCATGGGGCTGCTCAAAGCGATTCAGAGCCGGTGGCCCGAGCTGCCGGTCATCATGCTCACCGCCCATGGCACTGTGGACACCGCCGTTGAGGCCCTCAAGGCCGGCGCCCGGGACTTCATCACCAAACCCTTCGAGAAAGACGAGATCTTGAAGGTGGTGTCGAAGGCGGTGAACTCGGAGCGTCTCAACAAAGACGCCACGGGGGCCGCTGGCTCCGGGGCTGACCGGGACGGCCGTTTCGGCATCATCGGCCGCTCGGAGTCGATGATCCGCATCTTCGACATTGTGGAGAAGGTGGCGGCGACGCCCTCGACGGTGCTGATTCAGGGCGAGTCGGGCACCGGCAAGGAGCTCATCGCCAAAGCCCTGCACATGTACTCAGACCGTAAAGACAAGCCCTTCATCAAGGTGAACTGCGCGGCGATCCCCGACACCCTCATCGAGTCGGAGCTCTTCGGCTACGAAAAGGGAGCCTTCACCGGCGCGGCCACCCGCAAGCCCGGACGCTTCGAACTGGCCCATGGAGGCACCCTGTTTCTCGACGAGATCGGCGAGATCTCCACGGAGATGCAGGTGAAGCTGCTCCGAGCGATCCAGGAGAGCGAGTTCGAGCGGGTCGGCGGGGTAGAGACGGTGAAGGTGGACGTGCGCCTGGTGGCGGCGACGAACCGCGATCTGGCGAAAGAGGTCGCCGAGGGCAACTTCCGCGATGACCTCTTCTATCGACTCAACGTCGTGCCGGTGCAGCTGCCACCTCTCAGGCAGCGGCACGAGGACATCCCACTGCTGACAGTGCACTTGCTCAAGCGATACGCCAAGCGTCTGGGCCGCAACACCGATCGCGTGTCGGCGGGGGCGATGCAGGTGCTGCTCAACTACGACTGGCCCGGGAACATCCGCGAGCTGGAGAACGTCATCGAGCGTACGCTGCTGTTCTGTGACGGCCCCGAGATCGAGGCCGCTGACTTGCCCGCAGAGCTCGAGGGCCGTGTGAGTGCGGCGGTGCCGAGCACTGATCCGATCCCCGCCATGGGGGTCACCAGCCTCAAGCACGCGGTGAAGCTCACCACCCAACGGCTGGAGCGCAAGTTGATCGAACATGCCCTCAAAGAGACGAACGGCAACGTGACCCACGCCGCCCAGAAGCTCGAGATCTCCCGTAAGAGCCTGCAGAACAAGATGAAAGAGCTGGGGTTGAGGGAGAACTGACGGTATGTTACGCCGTCTGCGCCGAGGCTGGCCTCGGTCGTTTTCGAACTTCAAGGGAGAGCCGGTGAACCGCTTCTGCTCTGCTGCCACCCTGCGCTGCGCCGCTGTTGTCTTGGGCCTCGCCCCTTTTGCCGTGCCGAGCACAGCCTCTGCCGGTGAGCTGACCGACGTCATCGATGCCGCTGATAAAGATGATCCCTTCGATCTCAACATCGAGGTGATCTACGACCGCCAGCTGAAGCGGGCCAAGATCACCCGTGAGTTCCACTGTGATCCTGCCTCGGGCAACAACCGCATCACCGGTTGTCCTGAAGCGGGCCCCGAAGGCGCCCTGGTGAACGTGAAGGAGCTGCGCTACGAGCGTGTGACGCAGACCCTCACACCACGCATCCGGGTGGGCCTCTATCACGACCTTGAGCTGCGCATCGATGCCCCCATCGTGCTCGAAGACACCCAGAGCCTGCGCCTCGCCGGCGACGGTGGTGATCCCAACGGCATCGCGGTGACGCCGGAGACGAGCAGCATCCTCGACGATGAGAACGGCAACCTGTTCCCGGTGCCCATGAGCTCTGACGATCGACTGCCCACCCGAGCGGGTTTCGGCGACATGACCCTCTGGCTCCGCTGGTCTCCGGTGAGCCAGAGTCGTGACGAGCAACGGGGCAACTGGACTCTGGAGTTCGGTTATCGCATGCCCACAGGGCAGGTGATGGAGTTCGGCAACACGGGTGTGGGCCGAGGCGTGCACGAGCTGATCTTCGCCACGGGCCTCTCCCGCCGTTACACCTACGTCGAGCCCTACGCCCGCTACGAGTTCGTGCAGCCCCTCATCGGGGATCACCCCCTGTTCAAGGATTACGGCGGGGAGCAGAACCACGTGGGCCCTGGCCTGCGCACGGGCTTCGATCTGGGCATGGAGATCGTGCCATACGACGATCAAGAGAAGAACGTGAAGTTCTGGTTCGACATCGGCTTCGGCGCCACGTACCACGCCGAAGGGCGTGACTACAGCGAGCTCTTCGACGCCCTGGCCCTCGGAGCTCAGGAGGCGGGCTGTAGCAACCCCTCGCTGTTGAACTGCGGCCGGTACAACCCGGATTCGTCGAGCACGGTGGCTGGTACGCCCCACGATGGCATCACGGTGGTGGAAGACTACATGAACTTCCGCGCTCACATTGCCATGGGTCTCCAGGCTTCTCAGTACCTGCGCTTCCTCACGCGGGCGAGCATCGCCCACAACACGGAGCACTTCCTGAGCACTGCAGATGTGGGCTCTGATCTCGATGGCTCTGGTGTCGTGGATCAGGCGAACGAGCAGAACCCGGTGTACGTGCCGGCCATCGACACGGTGGGCCAACGTCTGCGGATTGAAGAGACCACGATCTTCACTGTGGCACTCTCTGCTGCAGTGATGTTCTAGCTGCTCCGGCGCTCCGGCGGCGTCAGCCGCCCTTTGCTCCGCCGCTACGGCGGCGTCAGCCGCCGTGAGGCCCACGATCCTCCGCACAGACGTCACGAAAAGCCAGTCGCCGTAGCCGCTGGCTCTGATCGTCCTACACATCTTTTGGTGTAGTGGTGGATTGGTTAGCGGCGAGCCAGCCCAGCTCGAAC
>JBKAGE010000076.1:0-112774 GCA_046290225.1 Bradymonadia bacterium
CAGTTGAGTTCGAAGAGGCTTACTACAACCGTCAAGCTGCCCAATCCCGGGCCGCCTGACTCATACAAAACCGTCTCCGACGAACCCGGGGCAGTTCACAAAGGCTGTCTTGAGAGATGCGAGCAAGGGTGTAGACGTCAGGGGCTCTTTGGGCCGGGGAGGGTGCGAACGGGACGCAAGCCCAAAGCGTCGAACTTGTAAGCTGGGACGTCACCCCCACGGCTGGCAGCCCGCACACGCGCCGGGAAGCACTTCCAGCAGCCGCCGCGGCGAACACGAGTGATCCCGGAGGAGGGTCCCTCGGGGTTTTCTTCGGTACGCTCAGGTAAGGGTGCATACCAGTCCTGCGTCCACTCCCAGACATTGCCCAACATATCGTAGAGGCCATGACCGTTGGGCTTCAGCTGCTTGACGGGATGGGGGCTGCCGTTGCTGTTCTCGCTGAACCAGCCCACCTCATTCAGGCGATATTCAGCATCTCCAGCCACAATTGGGCGCGCAGCAAGCGCCCACTCTGCCTCAGTGGGCAGGCGATAGCCCTCACACTCGATCGATGTAAGTGCCAAGTCGTAGTCATCCCCCTCATAACACTCACTCAGCCCTTCGATGCGCGACACTCGGTTGAGGTAACGCACCGCATCAAACCAAGTCACGCGCTCGACGGGGCAATCATCTCCGCACGTCTGGAAGGCTGATGGGTTGCTGCCCATGACCGCCCTCCATTGACCTTGGGTCACCTCTGTCTCGCCAATGGAAAACCGGTGGGTCACCCGCACGGTATGTATGGTCTCGTCGTTACTCCTGCCAATCTCGTCCTCAGGGCTGCCCATCGTGATCTCACCAGGTTGAATGGTGATCATCTCGGGACGTATGGCAGGAATGGACCGGGCGGGGCGTAGGCCCATAATGTCGCTGCCGGGGGAATATGTGAGGTCGCCTGAAAAACTGGCAGCCCTCAACACCCTCGCAGCAGAGGACCAAGCACCACCCCGCAAAACACGATCATTGATCTCCACCATCTGTCTTGGCGAATTCCCATCGTACTCCACCCATTCAGACACGTTACCCAACATGTCATACATCCCCCAGGCATTGGGCTCTTTTCCTGCCACAGGATGTGTCCCACATTGTTGCTGCTCAGGATATTGCTTCTCAAGCCACTGAGCGCAGTCTGCAGCCCCCGGATAGGTGACACCGCTGTTGCCGCCGTACCATGCGATGGGGTCGAGCGCTGGCGCGTCATGCTCCCCTTTAATGAACCACTTGCCTTTATAAATAGCATTCTGTGTACCTGCCCTCGCTGCATACTCCCACTCCTCTTCTGTAGGGAGTCGGTACCCTTTGCAACCCGCCGCCTTTAGGGCACCTTCTTCATAGCATTGCTCGAGCCCCTCGAGGTCGGACAGCCGGTTCAGATAAGCCAACGCGTCGTTCCAACCCACACGCTCTACAGGGCAATCATCACCACATGCTTTGAACCTCGACGGGTTGCTGCCCATGACCGCCTTCCACTGACCCTGTGTCACCTCCGTCTCTCCCAACGCGAATGTGTGCGTCAGCTCTACTCTATGGAGTGGCTCGTATTCGTAATGCCACTCATCTCGACCTTCTTCGTACCGAGGGCTCCCCATCATGAACCACCCCGTAGGTAGGACACGCATTTTGGGCCTGAGCGCATCACCCGAAGTCGAGGACGCCGAGTCGAGTAGTCTTCGCTTCCATGCGTCGTCGCCCATGGTCGGTGCGAGGGCGCCCCATGCGGTCTCTGATGCTGGGCGCAGACGCTCGTCGAGCGCAACATGCCCGAAGATCCACATCCACAACGACAACCCAGAGAGCACCAACACCGCGCCGAGAATTTGAACGCCACGCGGGCCCGGATTCAGTGTGCTCCACCGTTTCAAAGAAGCAGCCCAACGCGCCCTATCAGCTTGATCCTTCATCAGAGCCTTCACATCAGTAAGACGTCCGCACTGGCCTGAACCCCAAGAAGTAGTATCGCGAATTTGGAGGCCAACTTCCACGCACAGCCAACCGGGTATCACTCGCAGTAGCCGCCCATGCACCGCCGCGGATTACCCGATCTCCACTCTGAGTGTTCACGAAAGGATCCTCGAGCACACCATCATCCTTGGCTTGCTCAAGGGCATCAAATGCTTTGCTGCGGTAGCTGCTCCCGGTCCACTCCACGACGTTGCCGAGTACGTCGTATACACCCCAGAAGTTCGGCTCTTTCTGTGCGACAGGGTGGGGACCACACAGTGTTTGATCGGGGTATTGCTTCTCGGCCCATTCTGTGCCGATGCACGCCTCGGCGCCCTCGTACGAGACCCCGCTGTTGCCTCCGTACCACGCGATCGAATCAAGCGCAGGTGCGTTGTGCTCGCCGACGATGGACCAATCGTTCATCGAGTACGTAGCCCCCTGAAGCACATCGCCTCCGATATGAGATCTGGCCATGTATTCCCATTCAGCCTCTGTAGGCAACCGATACCCTTTACAATCAATACTCTTGAGTTTTGTGCCCTGCTCATCGCCATCGCGATAGCACTGTTCGAGACTCTCCGCCTCAGACAGCCGGTTCAAGTATTCGATGACATCGAACCAGCTGACGTTCTCCACAGGACAGTCATCGCCACACCGATAGAAATGAGATGGGTTCTGCTTCATCAGGGCCTTCCACTGCCCTTGCGTCACCTCTGTCTCTCCAACCAAAAACCGTCGGCTCAGGCGCACGTCATATTGTGTCTCATTGTCATACCTACCCTCTTCTTCTTCAGGGCTCCCCATCGTGAAGTACCCCGGCTGGATCACGACCATGTTCGGGCGCAAGCGCGACTGCCTGATTTGAACAGGCCCTGACGGCTCGCCTTCGCCGACCTCTACCACTTGGTGGATAGTCACATCGAAGGGCACCTGCGCACCGAGGCTGACCACGCGGGGTGTAGATGCCAGAGCGTCCAGCCCTACGCTGAGCGTGTAAAACGCGATGGCAGCGGTGAGGCACGCACACCCAATCACCGCAGCGGCCCGACCGGCGAGGGTGCTCGGCCACCACCTCGGCGTCAGGCCAATGAAGCCACCCAGCGCCTGCTCCCCCTCACCTCTGATCTCTGTCGAGAGAGTCGCGAGGGCTTCTGTCAGCTTGAACGTCGTCGGATGTATCTCATCGGGGGCGTCGACACAGTCCATCTCGAGGGCCAACCATCGGTCTATCTCGTCCCCCATCATGCCTTCCCGACCCGCCATCAACGCCTTGAGGTTCTTCGGGGTTGGATCTGCGCGAAATGTATGGAACTTGACACTCCATATTAGCTGTACGCGCTCGATGTAGCCCATCTCTTCGCCGGTGCTCAACCGGGCAGACAATACCCTGCGCCAATAGTCGTGCACCTGATTCAGCATGCGCTGGCCTGCGAGAGTGCGTGCCGCTTCCAGCTTCCACCCTCGCCACCAATCGAAAGGGATGTGCAGGGTGGAGGCTCCGCTGGTGGGATCCCCTCTGAAACCTCGGCCGTCGATGGCCTGCCCTTTCTTCGCGATGTCTTCCACCAGCCACCACACATGCCAAGGCTGATCGAACCACCGGGTCACTTTTGGGAAGGCCGTACGCACCATCTCCATCTGATCCCAAGTGGCCATGGGCGAGACAGCCAAGGCCAGCCGCCAGAGTGCCATAGCCTCGTCATAGACATCCACTTCGGGGCTGGGCGCCTCTGGCCGCTCGGGAGGAGTATGCCAAGGCACCTCTTCTCGGTGGCGACCCTCAGCACTGAGGAACCGCGCCATGGCGATGAGCCCACGCGGGGTGGTGGGGAAACGCGCCAGCCCCTCAGCCTCAAGCATCTTGATCTCAGCAGCCATCCCAGGGCGGTCTTGGGCAGAGATGGGTGAAGGATCGAGCCACGCCACCGTAGACCAGGCGCCGAGATAAGCGCTCCAAGTGGCTCGCTTCGCCTGTCTCGACCCAGCGCCTTTGGAGGTGTCGCCCTTGGGGACCTGACTGTGCTCAAACGCCAGGGCCTGCCGAGAACAGATCAGCAGCGGGCCACTGATGTCGCGCGCCAGGGCGCCGAGGGAGATGAGCCGTTGACTGCCTTCGGCCCTCACATAATCGGGCTTGAGTTCAAACTCGTACACCCTCAGGGGGACCCCCATCTTTCGCCAAGTCTGGAGCAAGCGACGCAAAGCCCCGAGCCAGATGTGGCCGGACTGCCGGCTCTCCACGTCGAGCAACACGGTCAAGCTGATCTGTTGAGGTGCCGCCTGCATCACCGGCGCCCACGCCCCGCCCCGTTCAAGGGTGGCCTCGATGGTCTCTTCGACGTCGAGGGTGTCTCCAGTGGCGGGCGTGCCCAGCCGAGACAGCAACACAGCAGTCTCGACCAGAGTGCCCTGGTCGAAAGGTGGCTCTGCGAGAAACTGAAGTGAGCGTCGGTGTCGTTGCGCGAGGGCCTTCTCTTGCGCTTCGATGAGCGCGGCTCTTCGACGCTCCGCGATCTGCCCCTCGTGTTGTGTTACCTCTTCTCGCGCACGCGACTCAGCCTCACGCCCCGACTTCGCACGGGCGGGCGCCCTCAGCCACCATCCCCCGAGCCCCATAAAGAGCACACCCAGCGCGCCCAAGAGCCACTCGGCGACGCTGAACACCACAACTGGGGCCTCGACCTCGATCTGTCTTGGACGCATCAGATCAGGCCGCGGGATCTCTCGAAAGGCGCGGGTGGGCTGCGTGGCTTCTGGGTTTAAAGTGGGCGTTGGTGCCGTGGGCGCTGGTGGCGGGCTCGGCTCAGGGATTGAGGGCTGGCTCTGCTCCACAGAGTCAGTGCTTGAGGTGGCGAGCCACCACCCGATGGCGGCCACGAGGCACACAGAGACGCCCGTGAGCACCCGCCTAAGGCCCAGCGAAAGCTGAGCTTGGGTAGGCTGAACCTGATCTCTCGTACCCGACGCTCGAGAGAAGTGGTGATCGAAACGCCACCCCAGGCGGGCCTGCTCTTCAGGAGTGCGGGCGATGAGCGCCACCACAGAGTCTCTCAAAGCCTCGGGGCGCTGGAGCAGATCAGGCGCGCCCTCGATGAGCTGAGTGATGGCGAGCATGTCTCCGGTACCGACAGGCAGTGAGAGTTCTTGCCTGACCATCTCGAGATAGCTGCGTAGCTCGTCGAGATCCCACTGGGGTTGGGTTGGGTTATCCATATGCCCGCTCGAGGTCTCTCCAATCCTCGAAGAGCTTGATCAAGCAGCCCAGGTGGGGCACCTCGCTCCACGACGGCCGATCGCCAGGGGTGTAGCCCTGCACCATCTCGCGATCATATGGGTCTGTGGCGTCGCTCTCCAACACCGTCACCCACTCCAGCAGCTCGGTGGTCGATGGTTTCTTCTTCAGAGTCTCTCTCGCCCTCAACGCGCTGAACATTTCGACAGCAGACACACGCAAAGGGCCCTGCCATTCTGCTTGAGGCTGACCGAGCCACCCGCTCACGATGGCATTCAGATCAGATGTGTCGGGGAATGGCACATGGCAGTAAACACAGCGTCGCAAGAACGCGTTGGGCAGCTGATGCTCGCCGTTGCTTGTAATGACCACGACAGGTCTGTGCTCTGGTGCTCGCCCTCGGGTGCCCATCACCCGCTGAAGCGAGAGACCTGATCGGTCGTACACCTCACCCTGTAAGACCTCATCGATCTCCGAAATCTCAAACTGGCCTTGATCGAGCTCTCGGAGCAAGTCATTGGGCAAATCACGGCGGGCCTTGTCGATCTCGTCGATGAGCACCACACGCCGTCGCGCGCTGGCGATCGCGACACCCAGCGGCCGCAGCTCGATGTAACATCTCGGATCAGCGGTCCGTGCCATGGCGTCTGAGTCACCATGGTGCGCATCCCCAAAACGCTTGAGAGAGTCATAGTGATACAGCAGATCTCGGGCCTTGCTCTCGGATCGCACATAACACTCAAGCAAGCCACGCTCGGGATCTTCTGGGGCCCAGTCTGGGGCGCCATCAAGCCAGCGCGCCAGCGCGAAGGCGAAGTCAGTCTTGCCGCAGCCAGGCTCACCGCTGAGCAGCAACGGCCGCCCCAAGATCATGGCGGCGCTGGCAGCATGTATCAGCCTCAAGGGTGGGATGAACGGCTTGCCGGCTCTGCCCTGAAGATAGTCGATGTCGTCTGGAGTGATGATTGTGTGCATTGGCCTTATGTGTATTGGGCGACGATGCGCTGCAGGGCCTCGCACAGCCCTCGAAACGTACCGTGTGTGTAGTGAGACCTCCACGCAGCCTCAGCCTCTGCGAGGGCTTCCGCGTCGGGGCCAACACGGAGCCTCACCAGCTCGTCCACGTCGTCAGAGGTTGGGAAGGTCACCTCTTTCAGAGTGAAGTGGCTCAAGGCGATGCGCTCAGGGCCTGCCTGCTCAACTGAGTCGAAGCTGCGCATCAACAACTCGACCTCTGGGGTATTCAACGGGCCAGCGGCCGGCTCTGTCAGGCGCTCGCGATCGTGCTCAAGCAGGACACATACGCGCAGGCCCTTGAGCGTGACGCTGGTTTTTTGGGCCGCGCTCCACAGCAGGTCAGGGATCGCCTTCACCCACGCGGCGAGCGCCGCGATCTCTTCTCGGTGCGTTGTGACATCCAGCGGACCGACGACGAACAGGGCGGGCTCGCTCATCAGCAACACAGACAACGCCTCAACGAGATCGATGTTCGACTCGGGGCCATCATAGTATTCGATGATCTCCTCCCAGAGCATCAGTTCCCAGCCCACGATGTTGTTGGCGCGAGCCGCTTTCACCCTCTGGGGGCTGAGCTCGATCGTGTAGTGCGATCCAGAGATGCCGCTGCGGATGTCTCGCTTGATCCGGTCGATGAAGACATCCAGGTCTTGGCGCCTGTCACCATGGAGCAGAAAGGTGAAGTGCCCAGTCTTGTTTCGGCACCCCCTGATCAGCTTCCCCCACTCGGTCATCCGGTCCAGTTGAATCACCCAAGGGGACAAATCGGTGGCGCTGGGCTCGCCGATGCCCGCTGGTCGCCTACCTCTCCGCTTCGGCGCCTGCCCGCTCTGACCGAGCCTCTCCGAAATCCACGCCGTTGTGGCCGGAGGGAGTTGGCTCAAGCTCAATGTGTGCACCTTCTGACTCGGGGTGCCGTCAGGCAATACGCTCACCTGCTCTTGCACGAGCCCTGTGGTCGAGAGCTCCGCCCATGTGAAGCACCAGCTTACGCCCTGGCCGGCAAATAAGGTCAGCCGTTCCTTATAGAGGTTGTGTACTCCGCCAACACGGGCTGGGCCCGAGCTGGCCGCCGAGCAGATGATGTGCGCCTCCCTTTCGAGGGTTTGTTGGAGCACCTTGAGATCTACGCCGTGTGTTTGGGGCTTCAATGCACCAGGATCGTCATAGGCGATGATGATCGAGAGACGCTCACCTGTCTGGTCGACCGCCTGCTTGACGACGCTTTGATCCACTACGCATGGCGCTCGCGCCTCCGGCTGGCCTGGATAGTCTCGCCAACAGGTGTTCAGGCCCAGCACATGCACTGGCAGGTCATCGGGGCGTATCGGCTGCGCCCACCACAGCGCGCTCCCGCGTTGGTAGGTGTATGCAGAGTTGCTGTCTGACTTGATGAAGTCGTCGAACTTCGACCAGTAAGTCGCCCACGCCTCTGCGCTGCTTCGGGGCAACGACCAGAGCCGCCTCCACAACCTCTTGTGAGCCTCTTTACTCTCTCTCCGCATAATGGGCCCGATGTCGCTCGGGCCCGGTACCACGAAGACGCGCTCGTGAGAAACCTTGGCGGCCACGGCGAGCCGCTCAAGATACGCGCCGACATCAGGCTCTCGCTCTGCTGAGCCAGCCCACCGCCCAGAGACTCGATCAAGAAGCTGCCCTGAGACGATGACAAAGTCGGGGCCTTGTCCGCGCTTCACATACTCCTGCGCTCGGTCACAGATCAGGCCGAATCGCACGTCACCATGCTCAGTGCCCAGATCCAGGTCGGCGAGGTGAAGCCACCTCAGCTGCATTGCCTTCGGTGGGGGCGGCGCAGCCTTCGGTGAAGGTGACGTCTTATTCAAGCCCTGGCTCAATGTGGTCAGAGGTGCCCTTGAGACGCCTGCACTTTCAAATTTGGCGTTGAGAATTTCGTCCTGAAGGACCTCAAGGTAATCATAAACAACCTTGAGCCTCTGCTGATACTCGGGCCTCAGGTGGTCACCCTCGAAGTAACTGGGGCTGACGTCGCACAGCCAACCTTTGCGCTCGAAGCCAGGAGCCAGCAGCATCCCGATGGCACCTTCATAGTATTGAGGAGATTGGGTTTTTTTAGCTGCTTTGAACACTTGCTCAACAGCATCTTCATTATCACACCCCCCCGTAAAGTCCCGATACAAACCAGGCAGAGCTTTGACCGCTAGAGCTCCCCCTGGAAAGAGCACTTTCAGGTGTGCCTTCACCTCTTTGAGGCGCTCGCCAACCTCTCGCCACAGCTGTTTGGCATGAGCCCCCATGTGACACCCTTCTCACGCATGTCGTTGTTTCAAGTAGGGAACTATCGGCTCGGTGTACGGAGCGCAAGGACCTCGATTCGTTCTCTGTAGACTCTTTGGTGCTTGAGATGCGAGCTCGCCGCTCTTCTCCCCACTTCGTTCCCCCACAACTCCCCCACAGCTCCCCTACAGCTCCCTCGCCCTGATGACTAGCGTGCAAACCACGTCCTGCCACGAGCCTCAAGGCCTTAAGAAGCAAGGGGAAAACCATGAAGCCCGACACCACCACTCAGCGCGCTCACCCTCTACTCGATGAGGGCACCGTCCTCCGGCTCTACACCCTCGCTCAGCGGTTCAAAGGGCTCGGCGCCCAGGGAGGCCTGACACCAGAAGATCTCGTCCACGAAGCCTTGGGAGCGATGCTGGCCGGCAAGAAGACGCTTGAGTACCGCTCGGAGGCGACGTTCATGGCCTGGGCGCGAGTTGTCTTGTATCGAATCGCCATCGACGGCAAGCGCAAGCGCTCTCTCGAGCGTGCGCTCAACCACTCGAGCAACGGATCTGCAGATGCCTCGGAAGAGATTTATGCGCCTCACATCCACAGGGCCCGCGCTTGCCCATCTTCTGACCTCGTCGATTTCGCCTACGAGATCGACGACAACGCCAAGTCGTGGGGGCTTGAGTTTGAAGATCTCGTCATGTTGATCAGGCATACCCTCGACACACCCCTGGAGCTCGCCGGCCAAGTCGATCAGTTCATGGAGTTCTTGCTCGTCTGCGCCGCCGAAGCCAAGAGCCCTGCGTTGATGGTGGCCGGTCTCTTGAAGCGTGTGATCGAGAAGTGCGTTGCGGATGCGAAGCAGGGCACTCGGCGGGCCAACCGGCGCGCCTATCTCAAGCTTATCCTCGACAACCCCGAGAGCTTTGCATCGGTGCTGAGCCAAAGGTCATACGTCAGCTTCATCCCCGTGTTGTTCGCCCACTACGCTCAAGGCAAGAGCTTCAAAGACGCCTCAGGCGAGCTGGGCTGCTCCTATTCGAACGCCCGCAACAAGCACTCAGATCTGCTCAAAGCTCTCAAGGGCCAAGTCTTTGGTTTGGTTACACAGGACATCGCCTGGGCAGCTTAAGGAGCGGCTCACCCAAACACCCCCTCCACACCCGGGAAGCTCTCCACCAGATACCCCACCCCCGTAATCATCTCCTCGTACCCCGGCACCGTGCGCTCTGCGTCGCTCACCCCCGCCGCCTCGTGCAACATCACACACAGCAGCGCTGTGAGCACGAACGCCGCCCCTGCCTCAGCGCCTTCGCCGAGGTTCTGCGCCTCCTCGCTCGCCCGGATCGCCACCTCGTCCGTGGGTCCGCACATCGCCAGCGCCTCGCTCTGCACCGACGGCTCTTCCAGCCACAGCGCCAGTACGTCTATCCCGCGTCGCGTCAGCGCAATGTCCACCTCCGCCAACGCCTCATCTCCACCGGACCAGTACCCGCGCCAGCACTCTGCCCAGAGTGGCTGCAAACCTTCGAGCACCGGCAGCGCACCGCGCACGCGGTCGTCAGCGGCCTCAAAGGCCAGCATCCCGTCGATCCACGCCTCTACACTCATCGCCTCACCTCGAGAAATCTCGCCGATGTTCACCTCGCCAGTGAACACGCGACGCGCTGACATCGTTGCTCTTCCGTGTGCACACGCATTAGAGCGTTATGAGGAAGAAGCTGCTACACCAGACTTGCCCATCGACGAGATCTCAAGCTCAGAAATGCTCGGTGATGCTTTGGCATCGCCTGCGCTTTCTTCCCTCGACCTCTCGCCGATGTTCTTCGCCTGCCGCATCAGCTTCTTCCGCATAACGCTCTATCAGCAGAGAACGCACCCAGAGCCCAGGCAAACCCATGAGACTCATCATCCCCTTGCTGCTGCTCCTCGCCTGCGGCTGCGACGCCACCTCCAGCTACTTCGATCAGTTCAAGACCGGGCCCCGGGCCCTCACCGACGAAGATGCCTTCGGGCGGCTGAGCCCCGATCGCAGCGGCGCCCCCGAGGCCGACATCAGCTCAGTCATGATGGCCATCGACAACGAGATCCGTGGCGGCGGTCCCATGGCGCAAGACCCCCAGGTCGATCAGCTGATGCGTCGCGTCGTCTTCGATCGCCAGCACATCGACGAGAGTCGGTTCGAGCTCGTCGACTTCGGAGAATTTGGCCTCGAAGAGAGCGTTGAGAAGAGCAACTGCGCCTTCGAAGCCCCCGACGAAAAGCTCATGGCCGACGACTATGTGATCCCTGGCGTGGAGAAGATCCCTGTGCGCAGTCAGGGTGGGCGGGGCACCTGCGCCGCCTTCGCCGGCATCGCCAGCATCGAGTATGCCGCCCTCAACCAGAAAGACGGTCCCGCTGCATCCACCCTGCCCACCCTCGATCTCAGCGAGCAGCGGTTCTACTGGATGTCGAAGCCCAGCTGCCAGGGCCCCACGGGGTGTGAGTGCCCGGACTGCAAACAGGGCTCGTGGTACACCGTGGGCATGGATGCCTCCGCTGCTGGCGGTGACTTCAACATCCCTCTGGAGACTGACTGCCCCTACAACCGCACCAAGGGCGACAACGACACCCAGTATCCCCAGGCCGAGAGCTGTAAGATCGGCGCCGTGCAGGTGGAAGAGGTCGACAACTGGTGTGGCATCGACGATCTCATCGACTTGCTCAACCGGGGCTACGCCGTGCCCTATGCCAGCCCGCTCTCGGGCAACTGGTCCGCCAACGACGGCCTCATCACCGCCGCCGACCTCTCCAAGCCCGACAACAGCATCCACTCCGGGGGTCACGCCTACCTGATCGTGGGCTACCGCAAGCTGCCCGACATGCCCGAAGAGGGCGGCGTGTGCTTCTACATCAAGAACTCGTGGGGCACCGGCTGGGGCGTCGCAGGCTACAGCTGCCAGACCCTCGAGTGGATGCGCCAGGTCACCTTCAACGGCTTCATCTCCCGGCAACAGCCCGTGGCCCTGAAGGTGCGTGTTCGTGACGACTTGCAGCGTGGAGACGCGCTGCCCGACAACGACGACACTGAGGGTGACTTCCCCGACATCTTCGACGAGACCGATCCCGACGATGACGACGTGCTCCCTGCGCCACAACCTGACCCTGAGCCGGAGCCAGAGCCTGAGCCTGCCCCGGAGCCCCCTGTAGAGGTCTTCACCGACGCCAGGCTCTACGGGCCGAATGAGACCTACTACGAGGTCCAGACCCACGCAGAAGACGACGACCTGTTCATCCGGGGCGAGATGAAGCAGGGGGCGGGATACACCGAGATGCTGCGGCTCAAGCTCGACGGCGACAACATCATCTACAAAGGCGACGTGATCGGCGAACGGCGCGGCGACGTGCTCACGGTATGCACCCGAGAGTGGGCGCCGCTGTGCGCCCTGCGCTACCGGGATGTCGACCAGCGGCTCTACGTGCAGTTCCGCGATGACGACCTGCGAGCGGTCAAGGCAGAGGAGACCGCCGAAGAGCGAGGCACGTGGTACAGCCTCGATCTCGGCCGCGAGTACGGGCTGTTCCTGCCCAACGACGTCACCTCGTTCGACTTCCTGCTCAACCCGAAGACCTTTGTGCGCCTGGGCGGCAGCGTCCCTGCCAGGGTCTCGCTGCAGCGGGTGAGCGGCGGCACCGACTTCATGGTGAGGCTCAGCGGTCAGGAGATCGGGGTGTTCAAGCCCACAGCGCCCACTCAGAGCGCCCTGTGCAGCGGGCCGGACTATGGCGAACGCTGCGAGCTGCGGGGCCTCGACCGGACCTTCGTGCTCCCTCGAAACACGGGCACTCGGGTCAAACGCGCGGAAGAGGTCGAGCGGTAGCCCACTGTGACGCTCACGCCCGTAGCTTCTTACGCCCGCAGCCCTTACGCCCGCAGCAGCGTCACCGCACGGCCTGAGGGCGTGGTGTGATCTTCAAAGCGGACACGGTCGTCCACGTCGGCAGCGTCGTCACGCATGTCGAAGATGACGAGCCAGCCGTGGGCCACGCCAGTGCGGCCCAAATACTCGTCGATTTGCTCCAGCCCGCGGGCCAGTGGGTCACCACGACGGTCGGTGGTGGCCCAGCGCTTGAGCTCGACGACCTCGCGCTGCACCTGACGGCCCTCTGGGGTCTCGTGAGGCCAACGCACCAGCAGGTCGATGCGGCCACGACCCATGCCGTACTCGCGGTCGATGGTGCCGCCGCCGTTCACCACGCGCTGCAGGAACGCCATCATCACGATTTGAGCCGTAGCCTCGGGGTAAGTTTGCCCAGGGCGGGCCATGGCCTCCCCGTGCTCCATCCAAAACTCAGCGAAGGCCTCCATGGCGCCGCGCATGTCGAAGCGCCCATCAGACAACACGAAGCGCGACGGCTCCACCACGATGCGGGGGGTGTAGTTCGCCGTCAGGGCCCGCACCATCACCTCGCGGTAAATCGGGTTCGCAGGCCGCACAGGCAGGTCCCGGGCGATGAGCCCCAAGTCGGTCACGTAGCTCACGTCGTCGCTGTACGTCATGTCCGAGCTCGTCTGAGGCGCCCCACCAGAGATGAGCGGCTCCAGCACTCGGCGCACCGGCGGCTCGTGCAGCTTCGACACCAGCGAGTCCAGGTGTGTCGCTCGGTCCAGAATCAGCCGCGCCTTCGCCAGCTCTATGTGCTCGACGGTGACGGTCTCAGTGACGCGCATTTTGTAGAGCACCTCGGCGGCGAGGCTGTTCACCAACCATGGCTGCCCCTGAGTCAGCTCGACCACCCGGGACAACGCCTCGGTGGTGAAGCCCTGATCCGTGGCCTCTGTGTGCAGTGTGTACAGCGCCTCGACCTGCTCAGCGGTGAAGTTCCCCAGAGTGAGCGACGCCACCTTGATGTTGAACGGGCTCGAGGTGCCCAGCCGATCGCTGCCCCCGCTGGCGCGTTTGTAGTCTCGAACGTCACGCAGCCCACACAGCGCCACCGACCAAGGGCCGTGCTCAGGGCGATGATTGTGCGTCGCTCGGAGCTGCCGGAGCACAGAGACGAGGCTCTGCCCGCGCAAAGCGTCGATCTCGTCGAAGAAGAGGACCACCGGCTTGGGGCACACCTCGCACCACTCGCTCAAGAACGTGCTGAGCAGGGCTGTGTCGGGGCTCTCCTGAACGCGCTCAGGGGGCCGCTCCTGCTCTGGCAATTGGCGGCGGCTCTCCATGCGGATTTGATGAATCACCGCCCGTTGCGCCTCGGCGTAATCGTCCCCTGCGGCCTCTCCTGCTTCACACGAGAAATAGACCGTCGTGAACGTCCCGGCGACGTTGAGCGCCTGCGCGAGATGCTGCAACGCCGTGGTCTTGCCTGTCTGTCGAGGGGCGTGCACCACGAAATATGCCCCGTCTTCGACGAGCTCGTGCGCCTCTGGCAGGCGCTCCAGAGGCGGCAGCATATAGTGCCTGTGGGCATAGCACGGCCCAGCGGTGTTGAACTTTTTGGCTCTCTGCATACCGCTCACCCTCTCACGCACGCAGCTCTTACGCCCGCAACAATGTCACCGCCCGGCCTGAGGGCGTGGTGTGATCTTCAAAGCGGACACGGTCGTCCACGTCGGGGGCGTCGTCGCGCATATCGAAGATGACGAGCCAGCCGTGGGCCACGCCAGTGCGCCCCAAGTACTCGTCGATTTGCTCCAGGCCCCGCGCAAGTGGATCACCGCGGCGATCTCCAGTGGACCAGCGCTTCAGTTCAACGACCTCGCGCTGAAGCTGGCGGCCCTCTGCAGTCTCGTAGGGCCAACGCACCAAGAGGTCGATACGGCCGCGACCCATGCCGTACTCGCGGTCGATTGTGCCGCCACCGTTCACGACACGCTGTAAGAACGCCATCATCACAATCTGCGCCGTGGCTTCGGGGTACGTCTGCCCCGGACGGGCCATGGCCTCACCATGCTCCATCCAGAAGTCGGCAAAGGCCTGCATCGCCCCGCCCATATCGAAGCGGCCATCAGGCATCACGAAGCGCGCTGGCTCAGTGACGATGCGAGGGGTGTAGTTCGCCGTGAGGGCCCGGACCATCACCTCGCGATAGATGGGGTTCGCCGGGCGTATGGGCAGGTCGCGGGCGATGAGGCCCAGGTCGGTCACATAGCTCACATCGTCGCTGTATGTCATGTCGGAGCTTGTCTGAGGCGCGCCACCAGAGATGAGCGGCTCAAGCACTCGATGCACAGGTGGCTCGTGCAGCTTTGACACCAGCGAGTCGAGGTGTGTCGCTCGAGCAAGGATCAACCGCGCCTTCGCCTGCTCGATGTGATCGACGGTGATGGTCTCGGTGATACGCATTTTGTGGATCACCTCGGCAGCGAGGCTGTTCACCAACCAGGGCTGCCCCTGCGTCAACTCAAAGGCGCGCAGCAGCGCAGCATCAGCGAATGCCTGTCCTGTCGTCTCAGTGTGCTCACGATAAAGAGCGGTCAGCTCACCAATACTGAAGTTGCCAACAGTGAGTGACTCCACCTTGATGTTGAACGGGCTCGCGGTCCCCAAGCGGTCGCTCCCCCCGCTGGCCTTTTTGTAATCACGCACATCGCGCAGCCCGCACAACACCACCGACCATGGCGCCCGAGCTGGGCGGTTGGGAAAACCAGCCCGCAGCTGACGTAGCACCACATTGAGCGCCTCACCCCTCAGGGCGTCGATCTCATCAAAGAGCAGCACCAGCTGTTTCGGGCAGGTCTGAGCCCATGTCGAGAGCGCGTTGAACAACATCGGTGGGGGCGAATCGAGCAGATCCTCGGGCGGCCGACAATCTGCGGGCAACTGTGCAGAGGCCTCGGTGATCATCGTCCCGACGAGCTGTCGCATCGTCTCGTTGGGATCATCAGGCCATGCCGAGGCCGCCTCACAGGTGAAGTAGACCGCGGCCTGATCACCTTGAGCGTTGATGGCTTCAGCTGCAGCTCTGATGGTGGTGGTCTTGCCGCACTGTCGTGGGGCGTGCACCACGATGTAGTCGCCATACTCCACGTGATCGAGCAGCGAGGGCAAACGCGGCAACGGCGGCAACATATAGTGTCGCTGTCCGTCACAGGGCCCGGCGGTGTTGAAGCGCTTCTTCATCGATCCTCGTGCGGTGTCTCTCGAAGGCTCACCGTATCACGAAGCGACTCTGGAGCTTCAGTGGTCCGCGCTGACATATGGGGCAACGTCGGCTCAACTTGAACACCCGAACGATCACTCCGCGAGGTTGATGTTCATGCCCATCGTCTTCGCCACCTGAGCGATGACTGTGGTCTGAGCGCGGAGCAGATCGATGGTGGCCTTCACCTTCACGCGGCCATCAGCGCTGTCATCACCGAGGATGGCCTGATCGAATGGCACAGGGATCTTCTGGGCTGCGTCCACGCTGGCGGCGAGGGCTGCCTCGAGCCTGGTCGCCAGCTCGGGGTTCACCTCAGCGACGAGCGCCTTGACGCCGGGGCCGGCGACCTTGCCATAGCGGCCGAGGTACACGTTCTGCACACCGCGAGCGTTCTCGATGATGTCCACGTGGGTGTTGTCGGAGAAGCAGGACTGCTCATCTTCCTGCTCCTGCCCATCCCAGGCCACGAACATGCGCTCTCCGGCAAGCTCGGCGCCACTGAGGCCGCCCATACCCGTGAGGATGTGAGTCAGGGCAACATCGACGTCTTTGCCGACGAACTCGGCCCGGTAGTTCTGGGCGCCAGGGGCCCAGGCCTTCACGAGACGCTCGAGATCCGACACCAGCAGCTCGGTCACCAGCTTCAGATAGGTGCGACGACGATCGTTGTTGCCCACACCAGCGACATAGTCCGTCGCCGGGCGCTTGCCAGGGCCAGCAGGATCCATGTCCTGACCCCAGAGCAGGAACTCGATGGCGTGGTAGCCCGTGGAGACATTCTCTTCAGCCCCCTTCTCGTTGGCGCTCTTGACCAGCTCGAGATCGAGGGTGGGGTGCTTGCTGACGTCGTTGATGATGCCGGCCTGAGCGTGCCCCTTCACATAGTCGACGTATCCCTCGTCCATCGGCCATGCGTTGAGGCGCCCCTCGGGGCCTGTCTTGTCGTTGTCGATGGGGCCACCATAGAACCGAAACACCTCGGTCTGCCCATATGGCACCCTGGCGGCCTTCCAGGCGGCTCTCGCAGCATTCAGGCTGGCTTCGCTGGGATCAGCGAGGAGAGCGTCAATGCTGCTCTGCAGCGTCCGGGCGGTGCTGAGCGTCTCGCTGTACGTGGCGTAGACCACCTCGGCGTAGTGGTTGACGACCTGGGCCTTGAGCTTTGCGCTGGCGGCCTTGCCCGCAGGGGGTGTTTGGGGCTTTTTGGCCTGGCCGGGATCGCTCGCCTGATCAGCGCCGCGCTTTGGTGTGTCTTTGGAAGACTCTTTACTGCACGACGCACACGCTGCGGCGATGGAAAGCGCGAGCACCTGGATACTGCGACGTCTCATCAGACTGGACATGGGGCTCCTGGGACCTGGGCACAGGTCGAATCTGGCATGCACGCTGAGGTGTACTCAGCGGCGACACATCAAAGGGATTCCAAGAACTTCACGACGCGGGCGCGATCAGCAGCGGCGAGGGTGCGGAACCGCTCTCGGGCTGCTTTGGCTTCGCCACCGTGCCAGAGGATGGCCTCGGCAAAACCTTGAGCGCGGCCGTCGTGCAACAAGAGGGTGTGGCGGTTCACCGTCTCCAGAAGGCCAATGCCCCAGAGCGGCGCCGTGCGCCATTCGCGCCCCGTGGCTTCGAAGTCGGGGCGGCCATCGGCGAGGCCCTCGCCCATGTCGTGCAAGAGCAAGTCGGTGTAGGGCCTGATCTTCTGGTTCGAGACTTCGGGCACACCCTCGAGCACGCCGGTCTCGAAATAGGGCACGTGACAGGAAGCGCACCCCATCTCGCCGAAGAGCGCCTTCCCCGCCAGCACCTCGGGGTCCTTCCAGTTGCGCCGGGCAGGCACCGCCAGGGTTCGGGTGTACAGCGTCACCCGATCCAGTTTGCGGGGCGTGACCTCGGGCTCGGTCATCTTGCCCTCTGCGTCATAGCTCGCCCCTGTGCGCGCTGCGGCACACGCGGCCTGACCCTCGACACAGTTCTCCTTGGGGAAGAGCGTCGTCGTAATGCCGATGTCACCGAGGAAGGCGCCGGCGTTTTGCTGCAGCAGTGAGGGCTGGTTCGACTTCCACCCGAAGCGCCCGAGCCGGTGTGCCTCTGCAGAGGCATCCCATACCCGGTTGGGTCGACCGCTGATGCCATCACCGTTGGCATCGTCGGGATCTGCGTGGGCGAGGATCTTCTCCTCGGGGATCGCTTCGAGCAGCCCCAACCCGAAGACCGCCGGGGCGGTGCGGCCGGAGATGAGGGTGTTCGAGGGCAGCGTGCCCATCGACATCTCCGAGAACACGTACTTCGGGCGCCTCAACGTGTACGTGGTGCCATCGGCATACTCGCCGGGCACCTCGGTCCATTCGATGTCCACGCGGCCCTCGCCGGGCACGTTGGGGATGCCGAAGGGGTTGATCTGATCGCCATAGCCGGGCACGGGCACGACGCCACCGTGCGGGCCTGCACCCGGCACGCTGATGCGCACCAGCATGGACTCCATGACCTCGCCCGCCTCTGGCGGCCTGCCACGGCCATCTTTGAAATGGCACACGTCACACGAGCGTGCGTTGAACACAGGGCCCAAGCCATCTCGGCCGGCGGTGGACGCCGGGGCGATCACCCAGGGCTTATTGAAGGCCGAGTTGCCGACGAAGAACAGCCCCCGACGCTCCGGTGAGAGGTTGCGCGCCCCTCGAGCGTAGGCGTCACGGGTGACGTCGAAGACCGTGGTCTCGCCTCCAGAGAGCTCTTCCCCGGGCTCTGGTGCCAGCGTGGGTGTCTCATCTCCGCAGGCGGCCAGGGTCGACACGAGGAGAGACAGGCAGACTGTGCGGCGGGACAGCATGAACGAGAGGCTCCGAGGAGGCGCTGACCTCCAGGCTGGTGTCGACGCCCATGATCACGGGCATCGTTTTGAATTCGGTTTTCATTTTACCGCGGGGCAGGCGACTCTCGTCAGAGAAAATCCAGCCACCCCTCATGTCATCGCGCACAGAGCCTCACGCGATGGCCTGCTGGGCCTGCACTCACCCCCGGTTGCGGTACAGCGCCTGATCGATCACCCCCGCCATGGCCTCTCGATCCAGCGGGCCAGCGCCACCGGCTTCGACGAAGGCCACCACTTTCTCCAGCTGGGGTCCGGGATCAGCCAGCATGCGGTTGTAGTTGATGTAGAGCACCTCGCACCCCGCGCGGCCATCCAGGTCTGCGAACACATCGTCGAGGTGGGCCCGGTAGATCGACGCCATTTCCTCCGACTCGGGGCCGGATGCTTCTCCACGGCGAGTGAGCATGCGCTGCTGTGAGGCCAGGATCTCCGAGATGCGACGACGCATGAAGATCACCCGGCAAGGGGTCTCAGCCGGCAGGAACTGCAGCAGGTCGGAGATGATCTTCACCGCCTGCCCCTGAGCTGCGTCGAGCCACTCCACGTCACCCGAGGCGAGCTTCTTCACGCGCTCTGCCTCGAAGTACCCCTTGGGGTTGTCCTCGTCGGCCACCCGCTCACCGTCGGTGATGAGCGGCACGCCGCCGGCATCGAGCATGGACATCATCATCGAGGTGCCCGAGCGGGGCAGACCGGACACGATATAGACAGGCTGAGTCATCAATACATCTCGTGACTAAAAAGAGAGTTTCAAAGGTCGCTTCAGCGCCAACACCACCAGGGTGGCCAGGATCAACCACCAGCCCCACCAGGGCATCGACAACCCCAGGGCCACCCAGCTCGCGGCGTCCGGGTGGGGCACGTCGATGCTCACCCAGCCCTGGGGCAGGGGCGCCTCGTCGCCCAGAGTCCACCACTGAGCCAGGCCCGCGCTCCGGGTCGGCCGGGGGGCGCCGCCCTCGGGGCCCACCAGGGACTTCGTCGCCGGCTCCGCCCCAGGGGCGGTCAGCGTCACCTCGTGGCGGCCCTGGGCTGTGAGCTTTGCCCGGATCTTCACCTGCGGCGGGCGATCAGCCGCCGCAGGCACCCGAACCACCGGCGCGGTGATCTCCACACCATCGCTGGCCTCTGCCTGCACCTTCAGCGGATCCACACCGTCATCGAGGGTGGCGGTGATCACCACCGGGCGCTCGAGGGGCAGCGTCTCGTACCCATGACGGGCGTCGAGGTGCAGCCAGAGCAGGCCCAGAGGAGGCGTCAGCACCACCAGGGCGGGCATCCACGTGGCCAGGTAGCGCAGGTTCCAGAAGATCAGGCGGCCCTGAGCCGACACCACCCGACGGGGAGCGTCGAGGAACAGCCTGATCTCATAGACCGCCGCGGCCATCTGATCCCGCGCGCGGGTCATCGCCTCTGGGCGACCGAGCTTCGCCATGGCCAGGGCCATGATGAGCCCGCTCACCACCGAGACGATGGCCAGCGACACCCACGGCGACAGCCCGTCGAGGGCGCCGAGGGCTGCCTCGACGGCTGATCTCAGCCAGTGGGTGATGGTGCCCATCGATCAGCGCCCGCTACTCGATGTAGCCCAGGCCGCGCAGGCGGGCCTCGAGCTTCTCGCGGCTCTCGGCGGGCTCGCTGTATGCCCGCAGACCACGGTCCAAAAGGTGCTCGACCAGCTCCTCGCGATCTGCGTAGCCCTTGAGATCGACGACGGCCTCGAGGCGGTCCTTGAGCTTCGCCTGGGGATCGGGATCACCGAGCTGCACCAGGCCCTTGTCGATCAGGTGCATGGCGAAGTCGTCGGCCCCCTTGAATTGGTGATCCCTGGCCACGGTGGCCAGACGATCTTTCAGGTGGCTGGGGATTTTGACCTTGTTGCCGAAGCCGAACATGGGGGTCTCCTTATTTGGCGGCAGAGCGCTCTGCCGAGGGAGGCGCGATGAGGGCGGTGCCGGTCATGACCTCTGGTGGCGTGATGCCGTAGTGGCGCAACACCGTGGGGGCTACGTCGGTGAGGTGGCCTGTGTCCTGAGTCAGGGCGCGGTTGCTCAAGAACACCCCGGGCACGAGGCGCGGATCCATACAGTGATCTCCGCTCCACTTGCCAGTGTTGTCTTCGAGCACCGTCTCCGTCACCTGCCCTGTGGCCGACTCGTCAGAGCTGCGGTAGCCCCGGTTGAAGCCCACGAGCAGATCAGGGGCCCGCTCGGGGAACACGCCCTCTGGGGGGGGCACGATCGACGTGATCACGCGCAGGCCGTTTTCTGGATCGCGCATGGCGAGCAAAGATCGTTTGATCCGCTTGAGCAGCACCGGCGCTTCGTCGGCGGGCACGATGCCACCGGCCTCGCGGCCCTGGCGATTGATGAAGAGCTGGTTGAGCCCCAGGGCGTACGCCTGCGTCCGAGACCAGTCGATGTGACCCAAAGCACCGCTGCCGGGGTTCTCGGTGTCGACGAACTCGGCGCCTTCGGGGGCACCCTCTTTGAGGGCCAGATAGCCCTGCTTGAGCAGCCAGGTGTTGAGGTGCACCTTGCGGGTGTACGGGGCGAAGCCGTGATCCGACATCACGATGATCGTGGCGTTGGCGGCCTTGGCGTGGTTCATGGCCTCGCCCAGGGCGGCGTCGGCCCTGGCGTAGAACTCGGGGATCACCCCGGCGTAGCGCTTCAGATCCGGGCTCGCCTCGGGATCTTTATCGGCGTCGAGGGTGCGCCAGAACACGTGGCAGACCTGATCCACCGAGGAGAAGTAGAAGAACATCACCCCCGACTCGAACTCCTCGAGCTGCTGACGCATGAGGCCGAGGCGCTCGGCATAGACCGACCGGGCCTGCGCCAGAAATGCCTCGTCGTCGAGCACCCCAGCGGCGAGGGCCTTGGTGTCTTCGGGCATGCCCTGGGTGTAGAAGCGGCCAGTGACCTCGGCCACGTGGGCGGCATAACCTCGGGGCGACGACAGAGGCATCGCCGGCGCCGAGGGATCGAGGTTGATGGGGCTCACGTACAGGCTCAGGTGGGGCCGCACGCTGCGCAGATGCAGCCGGACCATACCCGGCACATCGCCCGTGAGGGGCAGCGTCTCGAAGCCCATGGGCAGCCAGTCCGTCCAGTCCCCCGGGGTCAGGATCCGCTCCTCGTCACCGAGCTGGATCGACACCACGTCATCTTCTGGATCCCGCATGATCTGCACAGGGGCTTCGAGGGCCTGCCCATCGGCGCGGAATGGGTGGGGCGGGCCCATGATGCTGCCCTCGGCGATGACGCCGTCGAAGGTGAGCGGCCGAATCTCACCGCCAGAGACGCGCCTTTCGAGCCATGCCGGATCGTCGGTGAGCAGCTGGAACGTGCCATAGGTGCCCAACAAGTCCGGGGTGCCCATGCCTGAGACCGTGCGGCTCTCCCAATCGGGCTTCGGCGGGAAGTTCGCGGGGATCTTGAACACCATGGCCGGTATCCCCGCCTCTTCGAGCAATCCCCAGAACGAGCGACCCTCGCGGAGCAGCTCCACTTTGCCCTCGCCGAGGGGGATGGCGAAGCTGCCCAGGGTGAGCACCGTCTCCGGCGGCGCGGTGCTGCTCGTAGAGAGGTAGGGCGCCAGGGCGTGTGGATCCCGATGCACGAAGTCGTAGATGCCGTGATGATCCGAGCGATGGCCGGTGATGAAGTCGGACCACGCCACGGGACTCTGGGGCGGGTTGCTGGTGCCCAGCTCCATGAAGCCCCCAGCCTCGGCGAGGGCCTTGTGGTTCGGCATCAACCCCTCGTCGATGTAGCGACGCAGCAGCTGCGGATCCATGCCGTCGATGCCGAGGATGATCAGCGATGGCGCCTCGGTGGCCGGTAAAGCCCCAGGTGGTGGTTCGTCACAGCCAGTGCCCACGGCGAGGACCCCGGTGACGGCCGCGGCGAAGGCGAGCAGCCACTTCATCGTGCAGCCTCCGCAGTCTGAGGCCGCTGCATCACGACGCCGTCCATGTGCTTGAGGGGCTTCACGCCGAACAAGGTGAGCAGCGTCGGGGCCACGTCGGTGATCGAGGGGGTCTCGCCATCGGGGCGGCCCATGGGGCGGTTGCTGATCCACACCCCAGGCACCTGCTCCGGGTCGATGCAGTGATCCCCGCTCCAGGCCTTGGTGTTGTCGTCGAAGACGATGTCGTTGGCGATGCCCCGCACGCCGTCCCACGAGGCCCGCCAGCCCGGGGCGTAGCCCACGATGATGTCCGGAGCGTCTTCGGCGTAGGGGCCGTGGAAGATGCGGTGGGCGGTCCAGGCTTTGTGAATCGCCTCTGTGGGACCCTCGGTGCCGTCTTCTCTGACACCCACGATCTCCGGATCCACCATGCCCGTGAGCTTGTCGGCGATCTCGTCGGCGAGGGCCTCGGCCTCGGCGCCAGGGGCCACACAGCCGCGGCCTTCGCGGCCCTTCACGTTGAGGAAGATGCCCCCGAGGCCCAGCGCGAAGGCCCGGGTGCGATCCCAGTCGACGCCGCGGAACCACTCTCCGGTGGTGGCCTCGGCCCCCTCTTCGAGGACCAGGTAGCCCTCTTTGAGCAGCCAGCTGTTGAGGTTCACCCCACGGCGGAAGCTCTTGAAGCCGTGATCCGACATCACCACCAGCAGCGTGTCGGGATCATCTGGATCCACCTGCTGCATCACCCGGCCGAGCATCTCGTCCATCCGGGCGTAGGTCTCGGAGATGACCCCCTCGTAGCGGGCCACGCGCTCGGGATCTTCCCGGCGGCGGGCGGGGTGCTCGTCGTCGAGGTAGCGCATGAACATGTGCTGGATGCGATCGGTGCCGTCGAAGACACAGGCCACGACGCCCCGGTTCATACGGCCGAGCATCTCGAAGAACATCGACTCCCGCTCGGCGTGGTTGGCCCAGGCCTGCTCCAGGAACGCCTCTTCGTCGAGCACCCCCTCGTTGAGGGCCCAGGTGTCTTCCGCGAGGCCCAGGGTGGCAAAGCGACCGATGAGCCGGGCGAGGAACACCGAGAAGATGCTCGGCGAGGCCACGGGCAGCATGGGCTTGGCGGGATCGATGTTGATGGGGGTCACATAGAGCCGGAACCGCCCTCCGGCGGGGTCGCACTCGAGCAACCGGAACCGGCAGATGCCCCGGACCTTGAGGCCCATGCCCATGGGGAACGCCACGGGTACCCAGGCGCTGAAGGCGCCCACGGTGAGGGTGTGGCGCTCGTTGCCGATCTGAAGCTCCGCAGCCCCCTCGGCGAGGGTCAGACTCAGAGGCAGCTCGAGGCGAGCGCCGTCTTGCCGGATCGGGTTCTCGGGGCCCGTGAGGATGCTCTTCACCGCGTGGCTGTTGCCTTCGGTGACGATCTGCACCGGCACCCGCTCCCCGCCGATGGACTCTTCGCCGGACTCGACCGAGGAGAAGTAGGCGAAGCTGCCCTGGGTGCCCTTGAGATCGGGCACGCACATCGCCGAGAGCATCGTGCCCCCCTCGATGGGCTCTGCAGGGAACGTGATGGGCACCCGCAAGATCGAACAAGGCACCTGATGCTGGCCGAGGATCCGCCAGAACGGCACACTGCGCCGGAGCAACCTGAGGCGGGCCTTGCCGATGGGCAGCCGCCATGGGCCCACGTTCATCATGCGGCTCGGTGGACCCACATCTGCGGAAGACAACACCGGCAAGTAAGCGTCTCGATCTCGGGTCAGAAAGTCGAAGATGCCGTGCTTGGGCGGGTGCACCCCCGTGGCGAAGCTGCTCCAGGCCACGGGTGACATGGCCGGGTAGGTGGTCTTGAGGGGGGTGAAGCCCCCCCGGGCCGCGAGGGCCTTCATGTTGGGCAGCTTGCCCTCGGCCATGAACTGCTCGGTGAGCACAGGATCGAGGCCATCGAGGCCCACGATGACCGCCCGTTTGATCTGAGGCCGCTTCGGTGGGCGCTTGAGCCTGATGGCTCGCCACAGTTTGCGCACAGGCCAGAACAGCACGCCCACCACCGCCACCACCACAGTGCTCAGCAACACAAAGACGGTGGCGGCGAAGGCCACCCCAGCGCCAGGGCCCACATAGGCGTGAGCCTTCGCCGGGGTCATCAGCGCGATGAGCGCCCCGATCCAGAGCACAGGGCGCTTCCAGAGCGGGCGCCTTGCGCTCTCGACGCGGGCGCTCGCGGGGCCGCGCTCAGTCATCTCCGAAGTACCCCAAGGCTTCGAGTTGCTTCTTGAGCTCCGGATCCATCTCACCGCCACCGCCGGCGCTGGCGCCACCGCCTTCGAGACCCTGGCGGCTGCTCTTCGCCGGTCGGGCGAGGGCCTCGCCGAGCAGCACCTCGCACAGCGCTCTGGGCACCGTCGAACGTTTGCCCTCGGCGGGATCATCCCACCCTGTCACCTGCATGGGGGCGTCGGGGCCCTCGGCGAAGCAGTGCCAGGGACCCACGGTGACGCCGCGGCCTGCCTTCTGCGCCGCCACGGCGTAGCTTGGGCGGCTCACGGGGCGATCGTCGAGCCATGACAGCAGCGACTGCCCCTGGGCGTTCTTCATCGGCGGCAGGCCCATGAGCTCAAGCAGCGTCGGAGGCACGTCGATGAGCTCCACCAACTCAGCACGGGCGGCGTCCTTGGGCAGGCCGCCGTTGGGATAGTAGATGCTCACCTCGCCCACGGGGCCCGGGGGGGTCAGGGCGCTGCTCACGACGATGAGCGCGGTCTTCCTGGCCAGGGGGCCAAGGCCCTCGACGAGGGTGTCCAAGGGCTTGGAGGACGGAGCGGTGGTGATCACCGCCACGCTCCGGGTCTTGCCCTGAGCGGTGAGCCATGCCGCAGCGGCCTGGGCACCCTGAGGCCCCTCAAAGCGCTGTGTGACCACCTTGCTCGCCTGCAGCGCAGTCTCCAGAGGCGTCTGCTCACCGAGCGCGCCGTCGCCTTCACCGGACCACCCAGGGCCGTAGTACCCGTACAGGGCCTGCCAGAGCGCGTGCTTCGCCCCTGGAGTGCCCCCTGCAGCGGGGAACCGTACAGCACCTGCCTCCCGGTGAGGCTTTGGGGCGTCGACGGAGCCATCGGCGACAAGCACCACGCCGTGGGTGGCCGGCGTGGCCAGCAACATCCCGTCGGGACCAGGGGGCACCATGATCTCGGGCTCTCCGAAACCCGCGACCCCATCGCCAGAGATCCGACTCAGGGTGATCTCCACGGCATCGCCAGTGAAGCTGTCCAAGGGCAGCGCCCACTCGTGCCACTGGCCATCGTCGGCCTTACGTTTCTGTGTCGCGACCCTGCCGCCGTCGGTGATGGAGATCGTGAACTCGGCGGCCTGCCTGGCGCCGTAATCCACCACCAGCTGCCCTTTCTCGGGGACCATGGTGTGGAACACATAGCTGCGCGGAGTCGGTGTGGGCAGGGCCCGTCGGGTCCGGTTGCCCAGGCGCAGAGGCATGAGCCGCGGCGGCAACGGCGGCGCAGCTCCCTTCTGCTCGCCGAGCCACACCCAGTCGATCTCGAGCCCCTTGGGCCCCGACACAGTGAGGCTCACGGGCTGGCCCACGGTGAAGGTGCCTTCGGCGATGGAACCCGAGAAGGCCTGCCACTCGGGCTTCAGCGGGCCATTGATCAAGACTGTGTCGCCAGACTTCACCACCACCTCGCCGCCGTGGGGCGCTCGGGCCCTGATTTGCGTCTGCACCACAGGGCGCTTGAGCGGGCCAAGGTGCAGCGTGGCGGGATCGAGGATGCTGGCGTAGGTCACGCCCTGCTCGTCGGCATTGAGGCCGCCCCACAGGCCGCCCCAGTCACCGCGGATGTATTTGAACTGATCGGGTGTGCCGAGATCGATCGAGAGCCCTGCGGGGTACACCGCCGCCCGCCAGATCGACTCGCTCAAGGGGGACCACGTCTCCAGAGTGCGGCGAACCGACTTCGCTGCCTTCACGGGCTTCGAAGGTGAAGTGGGTTTGGAGGCCTTCACGGGCGCCGGTGTCTTTGACGACTCAACGCTCTTTGGGGCCTCAGCCTTCTTCTTTTCATCACCCGTGCAGCCGTTCACGGCGAGGGGCAGGGCGCAGGCGATCAGCACATTTCGAAGCAACATATGCCCTCGGGGTCCGGGCTCCCACCCGTTCCTTCGTGGTCAAAAGGGCGTATAGGCTGGCGATCCGCGTCATCGATTGCAACCCGTTTACCCACGGGGCTTCGGCGATCCGCTGATGTAATGAACGTTCGGTACGTGGCATGATACGCCCCCTCTTGCGGGCACACCGTGAGAGGGTGGGTCACATTGCACCCCTTGTGGGGCTTTTTGCCTACATTGTAAGATAACGCAATCTGCGTCCCTCGGGAGCCAGCGTCCATGAGGTTGAGTTCATGAAAGCAATATCCCTCACCCCCTCAGTACCGCCCTTTGGGCTGGTGCTCCTGGGGGCCCTGATGAGCCTGACCGTCGCCTGTGATGATGGCGGTGGCAACGAAACCGGAGGCGGCAGCGGCGGTGCAGGGGGCGCGGTGACGGCCGATGGCGGCATCATGCCCGACGCCGATCTCGTGGTGACCCCCGACATGGGCCCGGACTGCGAGTTCGACGAGGCCTGTGGCCCCGATCAGATCTGCAATGACAGCGCATGTGTCGAGGCTGAATGCTCCGAGTCGGGGCAACAGGCCGAATGCGACGACGGCTTCATCTGCATCGAAGGCCGTTGTGTGGCGATCAACCCCTCGGTCACCGGCGCGTTCTGTACCGCGTGTGGGGTCAGTGGCTCTGAGGGTTACACCTTGCTCGGCGGCCTCGAAGCAGGCGCCACGGGCAGCATCGAATCTGAAAGTTATCGTTTGGAGGCGGGCGCCATCAGGGCCTTCGCCGGAGAGGATGAATGATGAAAGCCATGCGTAGACGCCTCGAGCGGGGCAACCGCGGGCGCACTCACCTTCGGCGCTTTCTCGCCGCCGCCCTCGCCGCCGGTGGGATCATGGCCCTCGGCGTTCAGGCCCAAGCCCAGGTGCCCGAGGTCCTGACCCACAACGGCCGCCTGTTCGATCAGGCCCAGCTCCCCATCACTGGTGAGCGGAACATGACCTTCGCCATCTACGGCGCCTCCGAAGACGGTGAACCTCTCTGGCAGGAATCCCTCTCCGGGGTGGTCTTCCAGAACGGCTACTACTCTGCCGATCTGGGCCTCGACACGCCTTTCCCGGAAGATGTGCTCGCTGGGGGCACACTCTTCATGGAGATCTCCATCGGTGACGAGACGCTGAGCCCCCGGCTGCCCATCGCCTCCACCCTCTTCGCCCTCAAGGCCGCCGTGGCCGACGACGCCGTGGGCGACATCCACCCGTCCACCATCTCGGTGAACGGCCAGCTCGTCGTCGACAACGAGGGCCGCTGGGTGGGCGAGCTGCCCGATCTCGGTGATCTCCGCGGTGAGCAGGGGCCCGAGGGTCCCGAAGGCCCTCAGGGTCCTCGCGGCGATCAGGGCCTCCAGGGTCCTCAGGGCGAGCGCGGGCCGGCTGGTCCTCAGGGCCCCATCGGCCCCGAGGGTCCTCAGGGCGCCCGTGGTGAGCAAGGCATCCAGGGCCCCGCAGGTCAAGACGCCGACAACAACGAGATCGCGCGTCAGCTGGCGGTGGACGAAGACGTACGCTTCGGCGTGGCCCAGAGCATCGCCGAGAACTTCGCCGACGAGGTGCGCGGGCCTGCCGGCCCTCAGGGCATTCAGGGCCCCCGGGGTGTGCAGGGTGATGTGGGCCCTCAGGGTGAGCAGGGTCCCTCTGGCCCCGCTGCTGATCCCGAGGAGACCTCCCTGGCCCTCGTGGACAACCAGAACTTCCTCGATCGTGTCTCCGCCACCCTCTTCGATCGCTTCGGCGACGAGCTCGAAGGTGATCAGGGCCCCCAGGGCATCCAGGGCATCCAAGGCCCTCAGGGTCCTCAGGGCGAGCCCGGCCAGGACGTCTCTGCGGACGCGGTGGCCAACCGACTCGGTGGCGACGAGGACTTCCGCGATGATGTGACCCTCAACCTCTTCGACAACTTCGCCGAAGAGCTCCGCGGCCCCATTGGCCCTCAGGGCATCCAGGGCCCTCAGGGTGACCAGGGCATTCAAGGCATTCAGGGTCCTCAGGGCGACCGCGGCCCTGAAGGCCCTCAAGGCGAGCAAGGCATCCAGGGCATCGCCGGGCCTCAGGGCCCTCAAGGTGATGTCGGGCCTCAGGGCGAGCAAGGCCCTCAGGGTGATCGAGGCCCTCAGGGCATCCAAGGCATCCAAGGCCCTCAGGGCGATGTCGGCCCCCAGGGTGACCAGGGCGTACCTGGTCAGGACTCAGATCCTGCAGACGTTGCTGGCCGCCTCGCCGAAGACAACAACTTCGTCGAAGACGTGACCCTCACACTCTTTGATGTCTTCGGTGAAGATCTCGTGGGTCCCCAAGGGCCTCAGGGCGACCAGGGCATCCAGGGTATCCAGGGTGAGCAGGGCATCCGTGGGCCTCAGGGCCTCACCGGCCCTCAAGGCGAGCAGGGCCCTCAGGGTCCTCAGGGCGACCAGGGTATCCAGGGTATCCAAGGTGTGCCCGGACAGGATTCCGATCCCGACGTGGTCGCCGGCCGCCTCGGCGAGGACGCCGACTTCATCACCAAGGTCCGCGACACCCTCTTCGACATCTACCAGGAAGATCTCACTGGCCCCCAGGGCCCTCGTGGCGAGCAGGGCATCCAGGGTATCCAGGGTCCCCAGGGCGACCAGGGTATTCAGGGTGAGGTCGGCCCCCGTGGTCCTCAGGGCGAACAGGGCATCCAAGGTGAGGTCGGCCCCCAGGGCCCTCAAGGTGAGCAGGGTATCCAGGGTATCCAGGGTGAACAGGGTGACGTCGGTCCCCAGGGCCCTCAGGGTGAGCAAGGCGATCAGGGTATCCAGGGTCCTCAAGGTGATCAGGGTCCCCAGGGTGAACAGGGCCCTCAGGGCGACCAGGGCCCTCAAGGCGAACAGGGTGAGGTCGGCCCCCAGGGTCCTCAAGGCGAGCAAGGCCCTCAAGGCATCCCCGGACCTCAAGGCGAGCAGGGCGATGTTGGTCCTCAAGGCCCTCAGGGTGACCAGGGCGATCAGGGTATTCCCGGCCCTCAAGGCCCCGAAGGTCCGCAGGGTCCTGCCGGCGAAGATGCCTCTGCAGAAGACGTGGCCACTGTGCTCGGCAACGATCAGGACTTCGCCGACACGGTGGTCCTGACCCTCGTGGACGCCTTTGGCGAAGAGCTCACCGGGCCGCAGGGCCCTCAGGGCGCCGAAGGTCCTCAAGGGCCTCAAGGTGTGCCTGGCCCTCAAGGCCCCGAGGGCCCCGTGGGCCCGCAGGGCCCGCAGGGTGACGACGCAGATCCTGTTGCGGTGGCGAACATCCTCGTAGAAGACGAGAACTTCTTCACCGCCCTCGGCGATGTGATCACAGACCAGTTCGCTGACCGCATCCGCGGTGAGCAGGGCCCCCAGGGTGTTCAGGGCCCCGAGGGTCCTCAGGGTGAGGTCGGTCCCGCAGGCCCTCAGGGTGAGCAGGGCATCCAGGGTATTCAGGGTGAGCAGGGTCTCCAGGGTATCCAGGGTGAGCAAGGCCTCCAGGGTCCTCAGGGTGACGAAGGCCCCACAGGTCCCGAAGGGCCCCAAGGTCCTCAAGGTGACGTCGGCCCCGAAGGCCCTCAAGGCCCCGAGGGTCCCGAAGGTCCTCAAGGCCCTCAGGGTGACCAGGGCCCTCCCGGCCAGGACGCCTCGGCCCAGGCTGTGGCCACGGTGCTGGCGAACGACGCAGACTTCGCCGACACCATCGCCCTCGTGCTGTTCCAGGTCTTCGGCGACGACTTCGCCCAGACCCTCGCTGCCGACGTGGCGTTCCAAGGGACCGTGGCCACTGGCCTGACCAACAGCCAGGACTTCGTCGACACGGTCACGCTGAACCTCGTGGAGAACTTCCAGGACGACCTCACCGGCCCCCAGGGTCCCCAAGGCCCTGCCGGTGAGGGTGTACCCTCAGGCGCGATCATGCCCTTCGCCCTCGCGAGCTGCCCTGCAGGCTGGATCGCAGCAGACGGCGCCAACGGCACGCCTGATCTCCGCGGGCGCATGCCCCTCGGTGTCGGCGCCCTCGGCGGGACTGCGTTGCCCGACAGCGTCGGGCTGGGTCAGGTAGGCGGCGGCAGCGAGTTCCGCATGTTCGTGCAGAACAACCTCGTGGCCATCGGGGACAACGATCAGGCGATTCAGGGTGCCGGCCTTCGCTGGTTCCAGGCAGACGGCCAACAAGAGAGTGTCTCGTTCGCCAACAATGGCAACGGCCAAGACTCAGGTGACACCGAAGGGGCCAACGCCCGCCACCTGCCCCCCTACGTGGGTCTGCTCTACTGCGTGAAGGCTGATCAGAACTGATTGAGCGGCCGCTTTGATGCGGCCGCCCACCTCACGGCCGCGGCCGCGGCGCCGGGGTCACCACACACGGCTCCCCTCCACATGGACTGATGGCGACCCCCGGGGCCTCCGGATCAAGGAAGGCCTTCGTCTGCTCGTGCACCTCGTCATTGCGTCGAATCGAGCCGTGGGCCCCAGTGTTGTGGCGCTCGTCCAGGCGGGGCTGAGGGAACCCCAGGCCTGGATCGTAGTACTGAAGCACGCTCACCCCCGGGCCTGCTGGGGACTCGATCGTCTCTACACCATAGATCTCGCGGAAGGTTGGCCCCAGCTGCGGGAACCCGCCCGTACGCATCATCATCTCGCAGCCATACCACGGTGCATCGGTGTCACCGAGAGCGCATTGCCAGAGGCACTCTTTCGCACCGAGATCTGTGAGGGGCTCCGCGGCGATGTTCTGCATGTAGTTGATCGGATCTGCAGGGTCGAAGAGACGCTGAATCAGCGCAAAGAGCATGGCCTGATCGTTGGTGTCGGGCACCGCGCCATCGACGATGAGCTGGAACTGGGCGAACTGCGGCGAGTGAGGCAACGCGTGAGCGTACGCACCGGTGGGTACATGAAGCACGCCGGTTTTCACGTAGGGACTCAGGGCCATGTAGGTCGTGCCGAAGATGCCCCCCTGGCTGATGCCGGTGTAGGTGGCGTCGGTGGGGCTCACGAGGCTGCCCGAGCCATCAGCGGTCTGCAGCAGATCATCTTGAGAGAGCACCCGTTGCACGAAGGGCGTCATCAGGATCGTGTTCGTGACGCCCTGAGTGATCAGATCCGCCAGGGCCGGCATGCGGGAGAAGTCACCTGCGACATTCGCCGCCCGGGTGAAGTCGTCGGTGGACAGTCCGAGCCAGTAGGTGCCCACGAAGATGGCCTCCATCTTGTTCGACAGCTCGTGCTGGCCGGAGCCCGCCTTGTCGTCGCCGATGTAGTCCTGAGGCGTCGCCAGCAGGCCATGGCCGAAGGTGACGATGGGCACCGTGCCCGGAGCTGCCCCCTTCACGGACTCGGGGATCATGATCACGAACTTCGCCGGACGGGTGCCCTGCATCACCGGGTTGCCGGCCTCGTCGAGGACCACCCGGCCGTCGTCATCGAGGAACCAGGGCATGTCCACCAGACCGTAGATACGACGCCAGTCCTCGTCCCAGAGGGGGTAGCCGTCGTCGCGGGTGTTGATCCAGTCGCCGCCCTCGGCAGGCATCAGCTCCGACTGATCGGTCACGCAGCCCAGCTCCGGGCGCATCTCGGCGTCATCGGCGATGCAGCCTAAAATCTCGTAGTTGAAGGTGGCCGTCTCTGCCTCGGCCACAGCAACCTCCACCATGCCCGGCAGAGGCCCCTTGGCCTTGGCCTCGGACATGATCGGCGCTTGCCACGCGAGCACGATCGAGTCGCGACTCACCCCCGCAGCCTCAGCCACGGTGAAGATCTCCTCGGTGTAGCTCCGGCGGAACTCGATGTCGGGGTTCGCGCTGGGGGTGCCGTCGCGCAGCTCCAAGAAGCCCGCTGTGGGTGAAGGCGTCGACCCATCTTCGAAACGCAGGTTGTCGGTGATCACCACCGCCGCCCGATGGCCAAAGGGAATCGCCGTGAGAGGACGCACGATCAATGGGCGATCAGCTGCGGTCTCCCCGCGCAGATCCACCTCGGACCACGCGGGAATGCGCTCACCTGTGTCGAGATCGAAGAGCTGCACCGGTGAGTCGGCGCTCATGCTCGTGGACGGATCATCAGGCAGCGTGAGGTTGCTGGTGTCCACGAAGCCGCCGTCGATGACCGCAAAGAAGGCCGTGGAGTTGGGGAAACCGTCGTCATCGAGGAAGTCGAGTAGGATCTGCGGATCAGCCCCGGCGTTCGGAGGCAGGATCTCGGCGTTCAGGCGTACATGCCAGCCAGTCTCGGTGCTCTCGTCGGGCTGCACGTAGAACATCGAGGGGAACGGCTGGCCACAGACGGCCTCCACGAGGGGGTCACAGTTGCCTGTGGGCCACTCGACGGGCATGCCGCCGGCACCGCCAACGTCGCCACCCGATCCGCCAACCATGCCCCCAGCGCCACCGAGATCTCCGCCGGCGCCGGCCATGCCTCCGGCGCCTCCGGGATCACCACCACTGTCGTCGTCATCGCAACCAGACAAGGGCGCCGCAAGGGCGGCCACCATGCCCAGACAACTGAAAATCGTTCGGGTGCTCATCATGCCTCTCGATGGCTTGGGTGTGTCTCTCTGTCGAGGGGCAGATGTATAGCCTCTGGGTGGGGTTGCTCTCCAGAGACACGATACGAACCACGCTCATGTTGTGTACCGGTTCGCCCCTCAGCCCAAACACCACCCTCGCCCCAAAGCTGGAGCAACGCCGTGCACGAGCCGCGGAAGCGCGGAGGTGGCGGCAGTCGTCGATGAGGTGGTGAGTTTGCGTGCAGGCCCGGCGGAAAAACCGCAGTCGTGGCCGGAGGCCACGGCGAGGATTTTTCCGCCGGGCCTGTGCGTGAAATCGCCGGCTCAGCGGCGGCTGCCGCCGCCGGAGAGCCGGAGCAAAGTCACTTGCCAGGGCTTCGGGTACATGCCCAGCGCCAGCGAGCCGTCGGGGGCAAAGGCAGCTTCGGGCGCATCCGTGGCGGGGGCCGCCTGACCCGTAGAGCGGGCGATGTGACGGATCGGCTGCTGCGCACCCGTGTTGGTGTCGACCAGCACCGCCTCAAGGCCGCGGCGGGCGAAGAAGATCCAGCGGCCGTCGGGGGACACCTCGAGGTGCGAGGGCACCGAGGGCACCCAGACTCCGCCACCGATGTCGAAGTGGAAGGTCTGGGCCTGTGCCCCATCCAGATCAGAGATGACCACCGTGCACTGCTGTGTGTTGCAGTACTCCCGCAAGATACGGCTCTCGCTCACCATCCAGGTCTGCGTCAACGCGCCACCGTGACCTTGGAGGAGGTTGTCCACCACGCGGGTGCCCCCGGCGCTCTCGGCCACATTGGCCATCACCTTCAAGACAGGTGCGCCGTCGGTGCTGAACAGATCAGCGATGGGCTGTGTCACATCGAGCACCTTCAGGCCTTCTTTGGTCGGCACCACGATGCGGTTGGCCCGCACCTTCATGCCACGGGCGTCGAAGCCCACACGCGCTCGAGGGATGACCTGAAAGTACTCAGGGTTCAGCTTGCCCGTCTTCGATGAGCGGGTGTAGCCCTTCACGAAGTCGTCCAGATCGGTCGACACCAGCACGCTGCAGTCGGCGTTCACCCCGAAGTTCCAGCCCTCGCCCATCTTCACCATGTTCGACGGTGTGTACTTCCGCTTCCCCTTAGGGGAATACACCACCAGATCACCTCGGTAATTCACCGCCGCCAGGGCGCCGTTGGGGCAGCTCTCCACGTGAATCACGTCTTTGCGCATCGACTTGCTCAGCCAGAGGCGCTTGCCTGTGGCGGTGTCGATCACCCGGACCTTATCGTCGTTGCCGCCCACGGCGAGGCGCCCCGTATCGCCGAGCCAGGCCACGGCGTCGACGGTGCCGTCACCCTTCATGCCCGAGCTGCGACCCTTCTTGGGGTGGGCGTCGATGATGCTGCTCACCTGCCAGCCCAGATCTTCCACCTTCTCGACCCCGGGGCTCGCCGAGGTGCTCACCTGTACCACCTCTTCGAGAAGCGGCTTGGGGCCTGGCAAGGGCAGCTCGAAGGCCTTGATCGAACCGTCATAGGCCGCCACATAGCCCATCTTGCTGTCAGCGACGAGCTGCGTCGGCGCCTTGGACAAAGCCACAGTGCCCACTCGACGCATGTCGACGGGATCGAGCAAGAACGCGAAGTCGTCCATCCCCGTGCCGCCGACAGCAGAGAGCAACACAGCGCCAGCGTTCGCCGGCGATATCCCCGCGTTGCCGGGCGTACTCCGGCCAACAGGCTTCTTCGTCTCCAGGTCATATGCGATGAGCGCGCTCGTCGAGGAGACGTACAGACGATCCATGTCGGCCTGCACCAGCCCGCCATCCACGGACTGGCCGCCCTCGATGGCCGTACAGGTGACGTTGTTCGGGTTCTTGATCGAGGTCATGCACACCTCGGTGAAGCTGCCCCCGTGGATCCCGTGCGCCGTGGCGAGGGTGTCGCCTCCAGCATCGAGGAAGGTCAAGTAGGGCTTCTTCACCGGGAAGGTGAGGGTACGGGCCTCGCCGGTGGCGCAGCTGACCGCCGTGAGGCCGTTGAAGAGACGCCCTCGGCCAGAGAATGTGTAGGCGAAGACCGAGCCGCCGCCGTCGCCGGCGAGCTCGCTGGGCACCGGGGTACGCCAGCGGGTCGTGCCATCTACAGGATCGATGGCGCGGGCGAGCAGGGTGCTCTTGCCGTTGGCGTCAGCACCTCGATGAGAGACCACCACGAGGCGACTGCCCTCGCAAGTGGTCAGGCGGCTGGCGGGGGCCTCGAGTTCGATGGCCCACTTCTGCTTGCCGGTCTGTGGATCGAGGCCCAACAGCTGCGTGTCTTCGGCGTTTCGCCACACCACGACGCCACCTGCGAGGGCGATCTCACCGTGTTGATAGTCATGTGGTTTGCGGGGTTTCTTCTTCCACACCCGCTTTCCTGTGGTGGTGTTGAAGGCATACAGCTCACCGGACCAGCTCACGGCGATCAGGCGCTCACCTGTGGAGAGCATGTCGACAGGGCCAGCGTCTTTGCCGGCTTTGGCGCTCCAGCGGACCTTCAGGGGCTTGTTCATCAGATCGGTGCCCACAGGGCCAGCAGTGGCGAGGCTGGCGGTGAGCAGAACGGCACCGAGGCTGCTCAGGATGGGAAAACGCATGGGACTCCTCCATAGACAGGGCGGCCATTGTGGCCTTTCACCTGTGATCTGCACAGTCTCGGAGGGCGTTTTTTTCTGGCGGGTTCAGGCAGAGGCTCAGATGCCCTGCTTCCCCGTGTTGCCACGGTTGTCGCCCACGTGGGGGGTCACGTCCGGGGGCGTCTCCGTAATGTTCAGGGCACGGCTCTTCAGGGTGTGCGGGCCCAGGTTCACCTCACCCCCCTCCACCGTCACGGGGAGCTTCAAGGGTTCGTAACCGATGGCGTTGATCACGATTGTGTAGGTCGTGTCTTCGAGGCCCTCGAAACCACCGTTCTCCATAACGCGGCGGTTGATGTTGAAGACTCCCAGGCGGGTGGTCTTGACGAAATCCGTGGCCGGCTGGGTCTTCACCTCGATCCCTTTGATGGGATCACCCTGCTCGTCGACCAGCTGGCCGATGATCGCCCGCTGGCTGCCGCACCCCACGAGCCCGAGCAGGCCGAGCCCCATCAACACTCGACGGTAGTCATTCATGTCAATCTCCTCGTGAAGCAGTCTTTGCTCTATAGACGGCAGCCCACAGAATAACTGAAATCACAGTGGAGACAGAAGGGTCCCCAATGCAATGGGCTTCACCGCGCTGAGGAGATGTACGCGCCGGCTCAGCAAATGATCCACGCACGCCTCTGCCAGTGGCATGTGCTCTTCAGCCCCCACATCGGCCATCAAGGGGTGAACACACTCGACCAGCACGTCGCCGGATTCGATCACGATCACATCGACACACGCCGCGGTCCAGCCCATGGCTTCAGCGCCCCTTACAGCCAGATCGGTCAGCAGGGTGTGCTGATCTTCAGTGCCTGGCACTTCGCCGATCACCACCCCGTCGATCACCCTCAGGCGATGACGCGCCAGAGGGATTGCGCCGCTCTCCACCACAACCATGGGCGCGGCATCGAGCTGCTGCCGAAGCAGAACTTCGAGGGTGTGCACATCTGTGACCGGCACGACATATGGGGGCAATGCTCGATCAGATGCGGGGACCAGCACCCGCACGGGGAGCCCGCCCAAGGCCGTTACGAGATCTTCAGCGCGCCAGGTCATCTGGCGGTGCACCATCAGGCGAGGTCGAGTGGGCACGTCGGCCCAATCCAGCAACTGTGCCCCAGGACACGGCGCCCACAACGGCCCCTGCGGGTGATGGTGGAGCGTGGCCACCTGAGGGCCGAAGCACTGGCGTTCGATGTATCGAGCCAGCGCCGTGTCGCTCACACACAACAACATCGATCCTGGTGCCAACGGCCCTGTGGTGGGATCCATCGAGCGCGGGGTGATCTCCACTGCGCCGATCGATCGGGCGCTGCAGGCCGCCTCGAGGGCCCTCACCATCGCTGGAGCAGGCCTCGCTGGATCAACCACCCAATGCAGCGTAGGCGCCACGGGCTCCGGAGGCCCATATGCGTGCCACGTGAGGGTGGTCCGCACACCACCACGAACCGGCAGCACCTCGTGACATGCCCCTGGATCAGGCACATCACCGAGATAATTGCGCCAGATGGCGAGGCGACCTGAACGCGGCACGATCTCAGTGGCCTGCGGGCCACTTTCAGGCCAGCGGCTCTGGCCTCCGGCCTCCGGGGCCTCTACGTGCACCATGGCGCTGGCGTAGCGCCGTAGACCGCCGACCTCGTGGGCGTCGTGCACCGGCCCTCGGCCCTGGCCGATCTCACACCGATGCAGGCGCCAGACAGGCGGACCGAGGTGTGTGTCGAGATCGAAGCGGGCGATGAGGCGCCCGGCGAGGACCTCGAGTGCGGGGTGAGCGCTCAAGGGCAGATCGACCACGAGGCCGTCGGGCCCTCGATGCACCTGCGCCGAGGGTGGCCAGAGAGCTTCGTCGGCACACACCGCTCTCAAAGCACGGAGCAGAGGCTCGTCGACGAAGCCGTCGATGATGCGCAATTGTGGACGGTGAGCAGACTGGGCGCTCATGGAGTGCTCTTGCGACCTCGCCGGAGAGAGTGGATGGTGAGGGCGCACCATAATCCTCTCCGAGAGCGATCACCATGTCATCGGCCCCACTGAGCGCCTGGGCCCTCGCCGGACTCCTGCTCACCGCCTTCGCCCACTCAACAGCCACCGCCGAGCCAGCGGTCGACCGATATGGCGATCCGCTCCCTGAGGATGCCGTAGCCCGACTCGGGAGCGCACGGTTGATGCACCCGGGGCCGGTCATCGGCGCGCAGTTCGTCCAACAGGGCCGAGCACTGCTCGTGGCCTTCATACCTGCCCCTGCGGCTGATCCACAGATGGTGCGTCCCACCATGCGTCTGTGGTCGGTGCACGACGGCGCCCTCCTCAAAGAGATCGAGGGTCCTCCCTTCCCGCTGACGCCGCCCAGGACGAGCCCGGACGGCAACATCATCGTGGCGCTCGACGCCCTCGGCCGACCCCGCCCCCTCGATCTCGAGGCGGGGCGGTTCGGTGCTCCTGTGGTGCTGCAAGGGGCGAGCGGCATCACCGCCATCGCGCCCACCAGCGATGGCCACGTGCTCGCCGCTGATGGCCAGCAAGTGGGGCTGTGGGCCTGGCCTTCAGGGGCGCGGGTGCGGACCTTCGACCTCGGCAGCCGGTGGCCCGAGCAGCTCACCGTGAACGCAGAGGGCACCCGGGGCGCCGTCGCCGTGGGCGATCGCGGAGACGTGGCCCTCTTGATGCTCGACCGACAAGAGCCAGTCCGTGTGTTGCCAGGCAACGGCCGCTCTGTCGTGGGTCTCGACCTGGACCCCAAAGGCGAGAGCGTCGCCATCGCCGAAGAGGGAGGCACCCTGCGCGTTCACCGTTTCCAGGGGCCCAGGCGCTTCGACCCCATCCAAGGTGGCCGCGGACTGTTCTCTGCAGATGGGCAGCGCATCTTCGTCGGATACCCGACCCCGAGCATCCATGTTGTGGCCGATGGTACCCGACAGGCGTCGATCCTCTCTGGCTGGCCGGGATTGATTCGCGTACTCGATCGAGGGCCAGCCCTCGCGGTGTTGGTGAATCAGCGACACGTGGTGCTGACCACCCTCTCAGGCACCCCACTGCATCTCGAACAGACCGCAGGCACAGCCCGCTCAAGCCAGGCTTTTGGCCAGCTGCTCGACGCCCCCAAAGGCGGTGTACCTCGGGCCCTCACGTGGGCCCCCGCTGCCGGCGTATCCGTCTGGTCCGGGGGCGGCGAGCGTGTCGCGTCAGGACACGAAGGGCTCGATCTGCTCGGCGCCACCGCCCTCAAAGGGGATCAGGTGGCGCTGCATCACCGCAGCCTCGATGGTGCGCAAATCACCCTGGTGACCCTCACCGATCTCGATGACGTTCGTCGGTTCCCTGTCCGGGCCGAGTCACCTTCTCACTTGAGCACGGGGCCGAAGGGCAACCGGATCTTCATCACCAGCCAGGGGGTCGACGACCCGCTCTGGCGCGCCGATGTTCGCACAGGCCGTGGGGGCCGCCAGACACCCGACAAGGGGAAATGGTCTACGGTGTGTCATGGCCCTGACGGGCAGATCGCCGCCCTGGTCTTCAGCCCGGCCCCCGGGTGGCGCAAGACCCCTTCTGGGAGCGTGTACCTCTGGGCCAATCACCGGGCCAAGGGCAAGCGCATCATCCTCGAAGTCGCCGGACGCCTCGGCAGGGGGCGCCAGCCCGACCTGCGGACGTGTGCCTTCACCCCAAGCGGTCGCACCCTGATCGTCGCCGGCCCCAACGGCATCCACTTCGTCGATGCCCGACGAGGTCGACGCCGCCGAAAGCACATCGACCTGCCTGACCAGCTGGCCTTCTCTATGGCGCTCTCTCCTGACGGCCGATGGCTCGCCGCAGGCGACGCCGAGGGCGCGATTCGCCTCTGGAAGACCGACGATGGTGCTGCGGGGCCCACCCTGCGGGGGCACCTCGACGGCGTGCACCACCTTCACTTCTCCGCCGATGGCGCCCATCTGCTCTCGATGAGCGCAGACACCACAGGGCTGATCTGGCGACTCCCACCGCTCTGATGACCCATAAAGGGCATCTCACACCTGACCAGCCCTTCAACACGCACCTCGACCAACCGATGAACAGGGATGTGTTGTTCTGTGCGAGCAACACCTATGAGGTTTGCGTCGGGTACTTTGAGGGCATTGATGCACACGCCACCCATCGAACCGGTGTTGCGACTCGTAATGGACGCCATTCCGCAATGCGTGTTCTGGAAATCCAGGGAGTTCGTCTACCTGGGCTGCAACAAGAACTTCGCCCGAGTGGCGGGCCTCTCCGATCCGTCGGAGATCGTCGGTCTCACCGACGAAATGCTGCCCTGGAGCTCGGAGGAGACCCTCCGCTTCCGCTCGGATGATCGCCGCGTCATGGAGAGCGGAGAGGCCCGCTTCAACATCGTCGAGCATTTGATGGATGCCGAGGGCAAACGCCGCTGGCTCGAGACCAACAAGATCCCCCTGCGAGATCCAGAGGGTCAGATCTACGGGGTGTTGGGCACATTCGAAGACGTCACCCACACCTTCGCTCAGCAAGAAAGCCTCAAGCGCCTCAATGGGCAGCTGCGGCAGATTCAGCGATTCGAGCAGCTCGGCGGGCTGCTCAAGGGCATCGCCCACGACTTCAACAATCTGCTCACCACCATCTCGGTTCAAAGCGAGCTGATACAAAACAGCGCCGATGATCAAGAGACGCTGCACTCGTCGACCGAGCGCATTCTGGCCTCGGTGGCCTCGTCGAAACAGCTCTGTCAGCAAATGAGTGTCTTTGCCGGTGACGAGCAGGTGGTCCTGTCACCGCTCAACATCGGCGAGCTGTTTCATGGCGCCAATGGACTGATCCGCGCCCTGGTGCCTCAAAACACCCGCTTCAACGTCACGATCCCCGAGCACATGCCCACCATCGACGGTGACACAGTGCAGCTGCGTCAGCTGGTCCTCAACCTGCTGAGCAATGCCGCCGAGGCGACCTCGAAGATCGAGCACCCGCGCATCAGCATCGAAGCCTTCCCTCACATGGTGGAAGAAGACGACGCGGTGCCCGCAGGTGAGTACGTCGCCCTTCAGATCACCGACAACGGCCGTGGGATCCCCAATTCGCTCAAAGAGAAGATCTTCGAGCCCTGCTTCTCGACCCACCCACGACACACAGGCCTCGGGCTCTCGATGGCTCGGGAGATCGCCCACCGCCATACCGGGCATCTGATCCTGGTGGACAGCGCACCGGGTCAGACGATCTTCAGAGTATTGCTGCCCCAACAGGGTGCGATGACCCCTCTGCCTCAGAGCCTCACCCCGGAGGGCCAGCCCACAGCCTTCGAAGGGCGCTGCCTGCTCGTCGACGACGAGCCTCTCACCCGACGCTCGTTGAGCCTCGTGTTGCAGCGGGCTGGCTTCGAAGTGATCGAGGCCACGAACGGGCTCGAAGGGATCGCGCTTCACGAGCGCCACGCAGAAGAGATCTCGGTGGTGGTCCTCGACGTGACGATGCCAGGCATGGGCGGCATCGAGGCCCTCTCCCGCATGCGCATGAACCACCCGGGCACCCCGGTGGTGCTCATGAGCGGCTACGCCGACAAGGTGCTCGACGGCGCCCTCTTCGGTGACTGGCACCCGGTTTTTCTGCAAAAGCCCTTCAACTCAGGGCAGCTCTTCGAGTCCATCATCGAAGCCCTCTCCGAAGGCTGAGCCTCCTGTAGAACCAAAGCCCTCAGAGATATCGCCGGGCGATGGACACCGCCTGGGCCCCGTACGATCCACCGAACAGCACACAGTGGTTGAGCACGTGATACAGCGTGTAGAGCGGCAGCCTCTCCTGCCAGCCTGCGCTCAAGGGCCAGCTGGCTGCGTACGCCTGGAACACACGTTGAGAGAAGCCGCCAAAGAGCACCATCATGCCCAGCTCCGCTTCGCGGTGGGCGTAATATGCAGCAGGGTCGATGAGGGCGGGGCCGCCCTCAGGGCCAGTGTGTAGATTGCCCGACCACAGATCACCATGAATCAGGGCTGGGGGCTCGGGATCGGCAGCAAGCAGCTCGGGGAGTCGATCGAGCACGCGTCGGAGCACCTGACCGTCTGCCACTGAGAGGTGCCCTTGCTGACCCGCACCCTCGATCAGTGGGGCCAGACGCTGTTCACGATAGAGGTCTGACCAGCAAGACTGCCAGACGTTCACCTGCAGTGTGGTGCCACAGTACGTGTCGGCGGAGAAGCCATAGTGGCCCGAGCACTGTTGATGTGGGGCGCGATGCATCGCCGCCAGGCCTGCGCCGAGGCGTTCGTCGAAGCCATGCCGCCGGGGCGCGAGGGGCAAGTGCTCGAGCACCAGGAACCCCGGGCGTCGGCCCACGGCGATCACCTCGGGGATCACCAGCTCTGCACCACTCGATGCCACAGCCTGCGCCATGGCCCGCAGCCCCAGCGCTTCTCGCTCGAAGAGATCAGCAGGGCCGTTCGGGTGCCACTTGACGAAGTACCGACGACCGCCCACCGAAACCAGAACCGACTCATTGATGCAGCCGCCACCCACAGGCTCGACCGCCGTGACTGGCCCACCCAGCGCGTCACTCAGAGCTGCACTCACCCCCCTGGGCAGCCTCACGTGAGGGCCTGCTCTTCAAGCAGCTCGATGATGCGCGCCACGGCCTGGGGGTGCTCGAGCTCGGCCACACTCATGGGCAGCTCGCTCCACGGCATGGTGTCACCTTCAGGCATCGTGAATCCCGCGCAGAGCACGGGCTGTCCGCTTTGGATCGCCAGTCGAGCCACGGCACATGCTCGGCGACAGGCTTCTGCCCCGCGGGGATCCTCCAAATCGGCGTTGAGCTCGGCTGCGAGACGCTCGGGGGTCACCAACAGACTCTTGCGGCCCCATCGAGCCAGGGCATCGTGTACCTGCTCGGCGAGGGCTTCGTGAGGGCCGAGTTCGAGGGCAAAGGCCGAACTTGCGACCCCCTCAGGGCGCTGCTGCGCCGAGGGTCGATCCACCAACATGCCGGCCCCTACAGTGGCGCAGGTGGCTCGATCGATGAGCACAAAGGCCCCTGTGGTCCGATTTCGCGTGTACGGATCCCAGATGAGGGGCTGATCTGTGCGCAGCGTCACCCGGCCGATGTCGTTGAGTTCGAGTTGATCGGTTTGTCGCCGTCGGAGGGTGGACATCTCCACGGCATAGCGTACCCCCGTGACTGATCCAGGCACGGTACGCCCAGTATGTTGCACCCAATATCGACGACCTGGGGTCAGGGCCGCTTCCGACATCCAGACCATCATGGCCTCGAGCTCTGTGTCGAGGTGGGGCGTATTGTGTGCCCCAGCGATCATGTCGCCTCGGGTGAGATCGAGCTCGTCGGCGAGGGTGATGGCCACCGCCTGGGGGGCCTGAGCGCTGTCGACCACCCCTTTGGGGGTACGGATCCCGGTCACAGTGCTGGTCTTGCCCGAAGGCAGGGCCACCACCTCGGCGCCTGTACGCAAGATGCCTGCGGCGAGGGTGCCCGCAAAGCCCCGATAGGTGTGATCGGGTCGAATCACGCGCTGTACGGGCAGCCGCAGATCGATGAGGTTGGCGTCACCGGCGACGTGCACCGTCTCGAGGGCGCCGAGCAAGGTGCTCCCGGTGTACCAGGGCATGCGGTGGCTGCGATGCACCACGTTGTCGCCTTCTCGGGCACATACAGGCACGAACTGCACATCATCCACCTGCAAACGCGCCGAGAACTCGGTGAAGGCGCGCCGCACCGACTCGAAGGCCTCTGCCTCGAAGTCCACCAGATCCATTTTGTTTACGGCGATGAGCAGATGCTTGATGCCCAACAGGCTGCAGATGAAGGCGTGGCGCCGGGTCTGCTCAAGCATGCCCTGAGTGGCGTCCACCAGGATCACCGCCAGCTGACAGTGAGAGGCCCCGGTGGCCATGTTCCGGGTGTACTGCACATGGCCGGGGCAGTCGGCGATGATGAAGCGCCGCCTCGCCGTGGAGAAATAGCGCCAGGCCACGTCGATGGTGATGCCCTGCTCCCGCTCCGCCCGAAGGCCGTCGACGAGCAGGGCCATGTCGAGGGCCTCACCGGTGGTGCCGTATCGGGCAGAGTCGCGCTCCAGGGCGGCGAGATGATCGTCGAAGACCAGCCGGGCGTCGTGCAACATGCGGCCGATGAGGGTGCTCTTGCCATCATCGACGCTGCCACAGGTCAAAAACCGCAGCACGGTGCGGGCACGGTACGACTCGAGGAACGCCTCGAGCCCCATCTGTTCGAGGGCTTGGGCCTCGTTCATCAGAAATACCCCTCGCGCTTCTTGTCTTCCATGCTGCCCCCCTCGTCGAAGTCGATCACCCGGCCCTGCCGCTCCGACTCCCGGGCCATGAGCATCTCGCGCAAGATCCCGTCGATGTCCGTGGCCTCTGAAGGGACCGCCCCGGTGAGCGGGTAGCAACCCAGCGTACGAAACCGCACCTGCTGCATCTGGGGCACCTCACCAGGCTCGAGGGGCATGCGCTCGTCGTCCACCATGATCAAAGTGCCATGGCGCTCCACCACCGGGCGGGGTTTGGCGAAGTAGAGCGGCACCACGGGGATCTGCTCGAAGCGCACGTACATCCAGACATCGAGCTCGGTCCAGTCCGAGAGCGGGAACACCCGGATCGAGCCCCCACCTTTGAGGCGGGTGTTGTAGACATTCCACAGCTCTGGCCGCTGGTTGCGCGGGTCCCATTGATGCTGGGCGTCTCGGAACGAGAAGATGCGCTCCTTCGCCCGGCTCTTCTCCTCGTCTCTCCGGGCGCCCCCAAAGGCGGCGTCGAAACCGTGATGATCGAGGGCCTGCTTGAGGGCCAGCGTCTTCATCACGTGGGTGTGATGCTGGCTGCCGTGGGTGAAGGGGCCCACGTCGTCGGCCACCCCATCGGGGTTGATCCACTCGTGCAGTTGCACCCCGAGATCGGCGGCGAGCTGATCGCGGAAGCTGATCATCTCGCGAAACTTCCACCGGGTGTTCACGTGCAGCAGCGGGAACGGGATCGGCCCCGGTGCGAAGGCCTTCCGAGCAAGATGCAACATCACGCAGGAGTCCTTGCCTACGGAGAACAGCATCACCGGCCGTTCGAAAGCGCTGGCGACTTCCCGGATGATGTGGATGCTGCGGGCTTCGAGATCGTCGAGGTGGGTATGCATGGCGGCCACAGCGAACACGAAAGCACGGCCCCCTTGCAACCCGGTTCCTCTTCGAGAGATCACTTCCGGGTGATCGCTCGTCGACGCACTTCCCAGATCAACGTACCGAGGCCTTCATGCTCGCCGTCGTCTCCCCCGCCAAGAAGCTCGATTACTCCCCTGCCCCCGAGGCCCTGCCCTTCACCCGTCCGGCCCTCTCGGAAAAAACCCGGGCCCTCGCCGAGGTCACTCGCACACTCTCCGCCGCAGATCTCAAAGGCCTGATGCGCATCAGCGACAACCTCGCCGAGTTGAACCATGGCCGATTTCAGCGCTTCATCCTCGACGAGAGCGCCCTCACCCTCGGTGAGCACGCCAAACAGGCAGCTCTGGCGTTCAGCGGTGACACCTATGTCGGTCTTCAGGCCAGCGAGATGAGCCAGGACGATCTGCAATGGGCTCAGGATCATCTCGCCATTCTTTCAGGGCTGTACGGGGTGCTCCGCCCCCTCGATCTCATCCAGCCCTACCGCCTCGAAATGGGCACCCGTCTGCAGACTTCCGCCGGCAAGACCCTGTATGCGTGGTGGGGGACCGACATCGCCGAGCGCCTGAAGGCCATCGTGGCCGACCACGACAGTCCGGTGATCCTCAACTGTGCGAGCAATGAGTACTTCAAGGCCATCGACACCCAGGCCCTGGGGGTGCGCGTGATCACACCGGTCTTCAAGGAGATCAAAGACGACAAGGCCCGCACGTTGGGCATGTTCGCCAAACGCGCTCGGGGCATGATGGCGCGTTACCTCGTCACCCACCGCCTTGAAAACCCTGAAGATTTGAAGGGGTTCGATCTTGGCGGATACAGCTTCCAGAGCGATGGCTCGTCGGCGGACACATGGCTCTTCACACGCCCTCAACCTTGATTCTCACCACCGACGAGTGTTCTCTTCCGTGACAGTCAACTCGAGGTGGGTGTCACAGATTGGGCAGCTCTGCCCACCTCTTGGCCTTGATCCGACTTCCGCCGATGAAGGGGGAGACGTCTCACTGCTCCGAACCGAGTCAGTCGACGTGAACGCCATCAGGACGGGACACTGTGAGCCTCTTCGTCTTCAGCTCTGCGATCTGCGCGACCACCTTCGGCATCAATGCGTGTTTGTTGCTGACATGGTTCTGGCGCAAGCCCGATGCACGCATGCTGGGCCTGTTCAGCCTTTCCGTGTCCTGCTTCTTCGGTCTGGAGTTCATCTGGCGCCTGTCAGGTGATCCAGCGCACTTCGCCGCCCTGTATCCCACATACATGGCGATGATTTTGCCCATGGTGGTGCTGTTCATGCACTTCGCCATGCTCTACGCCGGCTACGGCTCGGCGCCGCGTTTTCAGCGCACCGCCGGTGTCCTCTACGCCCTCGCGGTGGTGCTGGGTCTGTCTGTGTACCTCGTGCCCACCCCCAAGCCCATCACGCTCGGCGGCATCCAAGCGGTCGACGACATGCACCAGCACTGGTTGCTCATCATGGTGAAGGGGGTCGCCTCGATCTTCAGCATGGCCGTGGGCGCGCTGTTGGTGCGGGCGATGCTCAACCAGACCCACCCCGACGAGCGGCGGCGCCAGAAGATGCTGACTCGGCTCGCAGTGCTCAGCGTCGTGTGCCTCGTCCCCCTCGAGGTCTCCCGAGTGATTCTGTCGTGGGATCTGCCGAACCTCTCTTCCACTGTACTGCCCCTCTACAGCGTCGCGTTGATCTGGAGCCTGATTCAACGCACCCCCTTCGAGATCTCGCCCCTGGCGGTCTCTCGCGAGGTGATGGACTGTATGTCGGAAGGGCTGATCTTGTGCTCACCTACAGGGCAGATCCGCTACATCAACCCGTCGATGAAACGCATGACCGGGTGGGACATCGACGATCTCATCGATGCACCTTTGAGCCGAATCTGCCCGGATCTCGAAGAGCTGTTTGCCTCCTCGGACGACTACTTTTTGATGCACGCCAAGGAGACCAGCCTCCTGACCCTTGGTGATCGGCCCCTGCCAGTGCTGATCTCGCTCAACCCGGTCACCAATCGTCAGGACCAAGTTCAGGCCCTCGTGCTCACCGCCACCGACATCACTGGCCGGCGTCTGAACCAGTTGGAACTGCAAACAGCGAAGGACAAGGCTGAGGCAGCCACTCGGGCAAAGAGCGCGTTCCTGGCCACCATGAGCCACGAGATCAGGACCCCGATGAACGGGGTCATTGGCATGACCGGGCTGCTGGCAGAGACCGATCTCACCTCAGAGCAGACCGAGTACGTCGAGACCATCCGCCGAAGCGGCGACGCTCTACTGGCGATTTTGAACGACATCCTCGACCTCTCGAAGATCGAAGCGGGCCGGGTAGAGGTGGAGCAACACGCCTTCAACCTGTACCGCCTGCTCCTCGACTGTCAGGAGCTGCTGGGCTCGAGGGCTCAGGCCAAGGGCCTCGAGTTCTCGGTGCAGATCCACCCGCGGGTACACAAGTACATCCGCGGTGACTCTGCCCGCCTGCGGCAGGTGGTGATGAACCTGCTGAGCAACGCGGTGAAGTTCACCGAAAAGGGCTCGGTCAGCTTGATCTGTGAGCCCCTGCCCAACGACATGGTTTCCCTCAAGGTCACCGACACGGGTGTAGGCATCCCCGAAGACCGGATGAACCGCCTGTTCCAGCCCTTCAGCCAGGTCGACGCTTCGATCAACCGCCGCTTTGGCGGCACGGGCCTGGGGCTGGTGATCAGTGAGCGCCTCGCAAGCCTGATGGGCGGCTCGCTCACGTGTGCCTCGGTGCTGGGTGAGGGCACCACCTTCACGCTGAAGTTCAAGGGCATACAGGCAGAGAGTCCTCAGCTGAGCACCATCGAGATGGGGGCCTTCAAGCCTGTGCAGACCACCGAGCTCTCGGTGCTCATCGCAGAGGACCACCCCATCAACCAGCGCGTGACGCAGAAGATGTTGGAGCGCATGGGGCTCAGCGCCGACGTGGCCTTCAACGGCCTCGAAGCCCTGGCCGCCCTGGAGCGCCGCCACTACGATGTGGTGCTCATGGACATGCAGATGCCCGAAATGGACGGCCTCGAAGCCACCCGACGCATTCGCGAGCGCTACGGCAAGTGCGGCACGCGCTCACCCGAGATCCACGATCGCTTCGGGCCCTACATCATCGCCCTCACGGCCAACGCCATGAAGGGCGACGAGACCCGCTGCCGAGAGGCGGGTATGGACGACTACCTGAGCAAGCCCGTGAAGCCCATGGCGCTGTATCAGGCCTTGAGTCAGGTGGTGGTGGCCCCCAAAGACACCCCGCCTTCCGCTGACCCCATCCACGGCGGGCCCACAGCAGCGGAGCCCCCACCGCCTCCGGTCGATCCTTCTTGAGCATCCCTCTGGGCCCCTGGTCCCTCAGCCCTCGATATTTCGTCCGCACCAGTGGGGTGCCCTTCGAGCGCATCGAGCTCACCGATGAGCATGTCGATGCCATCTCCGAGGCGCTGGGTCGCCTCGACGCATCCCACGCCCACATCGAGGCAACCGCGTCAGCAGCCCACCTATGGCTCGATGACGCTCCGGATGTACCGACGAACACACGGCGACGTCTTCGCCGCCACATCGCCCGACGTGTCCCTCTGCCTGAGGGGCTGAGCGCCCTCGATGCATGCCTCGAAGCCTATACAGATGCCCTTCACAGGCATGCTCGATCCACCCAGGCACTGACGACGTCGTACGACGCGCTGCGCCTCACCGCCCGCGAGCAGCTGTGGGCCGCCTGGAACACAGAACAGGTGAGCGACGCCATCACCCTCTTGAGCCCGAAGGCCGCCGCCTGGCTGGGCAAGGGCAACTTCACCTCCGAGGAAGGCGCACGACAGCGCAAACTGGAGCGCCGGCTCTATCTGTATCTACAGCGTCTGTGCACCAAGGCTGAGACTACGAGCAGCTTCGGCCCCATCGCCAGCGGCCAGGTGGAGCATGGCGCCACTGGTGTGCACATGCGCCATGGGCCTCGACTCATTACACAGGGCCGCGCCTATCCGTCGGGCTGGCTGGTCAGAGCTGTGGCGGCTCAGGGGGCTGTGCGCTTCGGCGACGCGTTGCCTGTGAGGCCTGCCCTCGACGTCGTGACGTGCCCTGACGGCACGTACCGATATGTCGACGTGAGCCCCTTCGAGCGTCGTTGGTTGCCTGACGATGGTCTGCGGAGCCGAACCCCGGCCACCCCTCGGCAACATGCTGACGGCTTGAGCGCCCTCGCCGAGTCCTGGTCACACATCGACCACCCGGAGATCCGCACCTTCGTCGGCGACGTCGAGGCCCTGGCGGCTCAGATCCGCGCGTTCCCCCTCACCTCGGGCGCTGCACGCCGTGAGGCCCTCGCGGCCATCGCAACACAGGCCGAGGCCCTCACAGGTGAGCCCGGGTACCGCGGCGCGGGTGAGATGTACGCCGATCGGATGCCCTTCTTCGAGGACTGTACTCGGGATGTTGAGCGGTTCGTCATCGGGCACGACATCGTACAGGCCATGGCCCCACTCGGCGCCGCCCTCGATCTCTGGCTCGGTGCCGGGGTCTCTCAGAGGCTGCACCTCGCCGACATCCACCACACATGGCGCGCCCACTGTTTCCCCGAAGCCCTGCAAGGCGAGCCGGTGGACATGGGGGTGTTCCTGCAGCGATATCATCAGGCCCTGCAGGCTGAAACACTCGAAGACGCCATCTTCGCCAGCCAGCATCGGCTCAACCTCACCCCGCCCATGCCAAGAGCGCTGCTCGACGCCATCGACGCATCACCCGATGCCGTGTGTCCCGTCGATCTCGAGGCCCTGCCCGGAGATCGTGGGCAGGAGCCCGCGGTCGCCTCTTTCGACGTACATCTGCTGCCCCCTTGCGATGGTCATGGCTGGCAGGTGGTTCTCGGCGAGGGTCATGCCATGGTGTGTGCCTTTCAGTTCTTCCTCGATGGCCTGCCCGATGAAGCAGAGTTCTACGCCGAGCTCGACGACATCTATCGCGCCGTCACCGACGACGAGGTGCTGCTCAAAACCTACGACACTTTCGACGCCAAACTCTCCTACCGGTATCTGTCACCTGCACTGGTGGACTTCGACCCTGGCGCTGAAGGCCCACCGGATCGGCCCAAGATCGGATGGGCTGATCTGAAACTGCACTTCGAAGAAGGTGGCTGGCATCTCTCCACCCCCGATCCGAGAGCGGACCATCAAAGGCGCCGAGGGCGGTTTCTGCTCAAGGCGCCTCGAGAGCTGGGCCCCGAGCACGCGCTGCCGGGCGTGGCGCTACAGGGGAAGGGCCTCCCTCGCCCCGGTGTCGAGTCATCCCCGAGGGTGGTCGACGGCGATCTGGTACTCTTCAGGCGCACCTGGAGGCTGGCCCCAGAACAACTGATGCGCTGTAACGCCCCCACCCGAGCGGCCACCTTTGCCCGAGTGCACCGGCTGAGATGCAGCCTCGAGATCCCGCGGTTCTTCTTCGTCAAGGCACCTGATGAGCCCAAGCCCATCTGGATCGACGCCTTGAACCCGGTGGCCATCGACCTGCTGATCTCGCTGGCACGTCACAGCGACCGCCCGCTGATCTGCTCGGAAATGCTCCCTGACCCCAGTCAGCTCTGGTTTAGAGACGACCGTGGGCGCTACGTCTGTGAGCTCCGCGCGAATCTATACCGACGCCAGGTGAATCATCGGTAGGTCCAGGCGGGGCCTAAATCGCTCAAAAAACATCCCAACCCCCCCGTTCTGTATCTACAGATGGTGATTTTTGGGCCCGAGCATCACACGACTCAATAAACACGAAACCATTTTCGGCCTTATGACATCAGATCCCGGTGGTCCCATGGTGGAGACAACGGCATGAACATCTCGGTCAAGGCAGGCGACACCCCACTGCTCAGCGGCCTCGCCGCTGCGCTGTGCGAGGCTCTCGGCGCGCCAGCACCGGCAGAACTCGATCTGCTCATCGGAGGTCGGCTCATCGACGCCGATCTCGACCCCGAGCTGCGCCTCGAAGAAGCGCTTCAAGCCACGGGGCTTCGACCCAGTCAGATCCACGCCACCCTCACCGAAGCCCGCTGGTCCAGCGATCCTCTGGTGGCTCGAGCACCCGCATCGGACCACTCGATCCGCTGGGTGGCCATCATCGGCGCCCGCCGGCGCAAGCTGAAGGTGGTCATCGCTGATCAGTCCGGCATCCGCCGCCGGCTGATGACCATGAAGGACACGGCCCAGCTGCTCGGCCTGACCGATCACCGCACCCCTGTGGCCTTCATGCAGGTCGAGGCGGCTCTGCCCCTCGAAGCTCTGCGACTCAGCGGCGCCCACCCCAACCCCTGGGAGCGGGTGAGGGCCCTGATGCGCCTCGAGCGTCAGGAGATCAGCACCCTCGTCGTCTACGCCGTGGTGGTGGGCTTCTTGAGCCTCGCCACGCCGGCGGCGGTGCAGACGCTGGTGAACACGGTGGCCTTCGGCACGCTGCTGCAACCCCTGGTGGTGCTCACAGCGGTGCTCTTCATCTGTCTGGCCTTCTCCGGCGTGCTCCGGGTGTTGCAGTACTATGCCGTGGAGATTTTGCAGCGGCGCCTGTTCGTACGGGTGGTGCTCGATCTCGCAGGGCGCCTGCCCCAAGTCGACGAGCGCATGCTGGGCAAATACAACATGCCCGAGCTGGTGAACCGCTTCTTCGATGTGGTCACGGTGCAGAAGTCGGCCTCGAAGCTGCTCCTCGACGGCCTCGAGCTGGGTCTGCAGACCCTCATCGGCATGATCTTGCTGGCTCTGTATCACCCCTTGCTGCTGGCCCTCGACGTGGTGCTCATCGGCGCCATGCTCGTGGTGCTCTTCGTCATGGGGCGCGGATCGAGCCGCACCGCCCTCGCGGAGTCGGACGCCAAGTACGCCGTGGCGGCGTGGCTCGAAGACGTGGCGGCGCAGCCTCAGGTCTTCCGGTCAGGCAAGGGGGCCCAGGCGGCCCTGGAGCGGGCCAACGGCCTCGCCACCACCTACCTCGCCCGGCGCAATGACCACTACCGCATCGTGTTGCGACAGTTCATGGGCGGCGTGGGCATTCAGGTGGTGGCCAACACCCTGGTGCTGGGCATCGGCGGCTGGCTGGTGCTCGACGGGCAGCTCACCCTGGGTCAGCTCGTGGCCTCCGAGCTCATCGTCGCCCTCGTGGTGGCCGGTATGGCCAAGATCGGCAAGCAGCTCGAGACCCTCTACGATCTCGTCGCCGGCCTCGCCAAGATCGGCAAGCTCGTCGACCTGCCCCTCGACCACAGGCGCGATCACGCCAGCTCGTCACCTTCGGGCACCGCCCTCACGCTGCAAGACGTGGCTCTGCCCTCTGGCGTGAAGATCCCCGACATGGAGATGCGCCCTGGTGATCGCCTGCGCGTGCTGGCCACCATGCCCGACTGTCGGCGGCAGTTCCTCGGCGCCCTCGAGGGCCAGGTGCCCCTGGCCAAGGGCAGGATCCAGCTCAACGGTGAAGACGTGCAGCGGCTGTCGCCCATGAACCTCGGGGACCACGTGGCCCGCATCGAGGGCCCGGCGCCGGTGAACGGCACCATCCTCGAGTACCTTACCCTGGGCCTCGACGGGGTTCGGGGCACCGAGATCGACGCCGCCCTCGAGGCTGTGGATCTGCTCGAGACGGTGGGCCGTCTACGGGGCGGCCGGGCCACGCGCCTGATCTCCAGTGGCGCCCCTTTGAGCCCGGAGCGCTGTGCCCTGCTCGCCGTGGCCCGGGCCCTGCTCGCAGGGCCCCAGGTGCTCATCATCGACGACTGGCTCGACCGCTTGCCCCCAGAGCAACGCCGCCGCGTGCTCGACAACCTGAGCGCGTGGCCTCAACCCATGGTGCTCATCATCGCCACCCACCTCCCCTCGGACGCGTGCCCGTGGGATCACAGCGTGTGCCTGCAGGTGGGCAGCGACATCAACGGCGAGGAGGCCTGAAATGAACGGACACGCCCCCCGCATCCGCGGTGAATCAGCTCTGCGCCGGGTCAAATCGCCCCGCATGGTGGGCAAGATGGCCCGGGCCCTCGCCTGGATCATCCCCGGCGGCATCCTCACCATGGCCTTCGTGCCCTGGCAGCAGACCGCCAAGGGCTTCGGCCGCGTGATCGCCTACGCCCCCCTGGAGCGCACCCAGGCCATCACGGCTCCCCTCGACGGCCGCGTGACCGAATGGAAGGTCCAGGAAGGCGACCTCGTCAATGAGGGCGATCTCATGGCGGTGATCGCCGACAACGATCCTGATCTGCTCGATCGCTTGGGACAGGAGCTTACGGCAGTCAAGACGTCCATCCACGCCAACCAGGCCTCTGCCCATGCCCTCGAGAAGCAGATCGAAGCTCTGGAAGAGGCCCGTACGCTGGCGCTCTCCGCCGCAGAGGCCAACGTCAAGGTGGCTCAGCAGAAGGTCCGGGCCCAGAAGCGCGCCCTCGAGGCAGAGCAGGCGGTGTATCGCACGGCGAAGCTCAATCTGACCCGCCGGGAGAAACTGGGCAAAGAGGGGCTGGTCTCACAGCGTGATCTCGAGCTCGCCGAGCTGTCTGCGGCGAAGGCCCGGACCTCGGTGGCCAAAGCCAAGGCTGCCCTCGAAGCAGCACGGGGCTCGGTGCTGAGCAAAGAGGCCGAGCGAGAGCAGAAAGCCGCTGACAACCTCGCCAAGATCGCCAAGGTTCGGTCTTCGCTGGAGAAAGCGCGCTCTGACCTGGCCAAAGCCAACGCCGATCGGATCAAGGTGGAGACGAAGCTTGCCCGTCAGGCCCGCATGGAGGTCCGGGCCCCGAGAGACGGCACGGTGCTGCGCCTCATCGTCCGGGCCAACACCGAGTTCGTGAGCCCTGGTGATCCCATCGCCACCCTGGTGCCCGAGAGCACCGATCGGGCGGTGGAGCTCTGGGTGTCGGGGAACGACGCGCCGCTGGCAGCGCCCGGGCGCAAGGTGCGCCTGCAGTTCGAAGGCTGGCCTGCGGTGCAGTTCTCTGGCTGGCCCTCGGTGGCCGTGGGCACCTTCGGCGGCGTCGTGGCCTTCGCCGACGCCACCGCCGACGCCTCCGGCCGGTTCCGGGTGGTGGTCCGCCCTGATCCGGACGACAACCCCTGGCCCGTGGACAACACCTTGCGTCAGGGGGTCCGGGCCAATGGCTGGGTGCTCCTCGATCAGGTCACCATCGGCTTCGAGCTGTGGCGTCAGCTCAACGGCTTCCCCGCCTCGGTCCCCGCAGATGATCCGCTGCTGCAGACCGGCGACAAAGACGGCAAGAAAAAGAAGAAGAAAAAGAAGAAGGACGACAAGTGATCACATCGTGGTGTCTGGTGGCCTTGCTGGGCGCCCCCCCTGTGGGTGACGTGCCTGCAGCAGATGTGTCACCTGCGGATGCGCTCACAACCAGCAAACCTGCTGGCAAAGAATCTTCTGACAAGACCCCCTCTCGCGAGGTGCCCTCCAAGGACAACCTGCCTCGAGTCGACAAGTTGCCTCGACCGTCTTCGCTCGACGTCTTCGAAGAAGATCTGCTCGCTGTCGAGAGCGGCACCCTCACCTCGGGTGAAGCGCTGACGCTGAACCAGGTGATGGGCACGGTGGATGATCATCACCCGATGCTCCGGGCAGCACAGGGCAAGATCGACGAGGCCGAGGGCAAGCGCTTCTCTGCAGAGGGTGGCTTCGATCTCAAGCTGAAGGCTGGCCAGAAGCTGATCCCCTTCGGCAAGGACGAGTACGGCCACACCGAAGCCATGGTGGAGCAGCCCACCACCTTGTGGGGCACCACCTTCTTCGGCGGCTACCGTCGCAGCAGCGGCGAGGTGCCTGCCTACGCTGGCGATCTGGAAACAGTGGGGGCCGGTGAGGCCGTGGTGGGGGCGAAGATCCCCCTGTGGCAGGGTGGCGCCATCGATCGTCAGCGCGCCGACTTGCAGCAGACCGGTCTCGGTATCCGCATCGCCGAGCTGAGCCGACAGAAGATGCAGCTGAAGCTCTACGGCGGCGCCGCAGAGGCCTACTGGAAGTGGGTGGCCGCCGGCCACGTGTTGCGCATCAGGCAGCATCTGCTCGAGGTGGCCCAGCTGCGCATGAAGCAAATCGAAGATCGCGTCGCCCGTGGTGATTTGCCGGAGATCGATCGCATCGACAACCAGCGCTCGATCTTGAAGCGCGAGTCGAGCCGGGTGAAGGCCACCCGAAAACTGCAGGAGGCGGCCCTCAAGCTCTCGCTGTACGTGAGAGATGGCGACGGTCGCCCACGGCAGCCGCTGCTCAAGAGCCTGCCCCCCAAGATCCCCATGGCGCCTGATCTGCCGGCCACCGAGGTGGGCGGCGACGTCGAGGCCGCTCAACGCCGCCGACCAGAGCCGGCGCAGATCGAGCTGGCCCGAGATCAGCTGCAAATCGAGGTGGATCTCGCCGACAACCAGACGGCCCCTCAGATCGACTTCACCGTGGCGGGCATCGAGCCCCTCGAGGAAGACAAGAAGTTCAAGACCGAGCTCGAAGCCGGGGTGAAGTTCACCATGCCCCTGCAGCGCCGCAAGGCCCGGGGTAAGCGCGCGGCCGCTCAGGCCGCCAAGACCCAGCTCGAGGCTGAATCCACCTTCCTCAACGAGCGTATCGCCGTCGAGGTGGCCGACGCCCGCTCGGCCCTCGAAGCCGCCGCCCAGCAGGTCGAGGTGGCCCGTCAGGAGCTGAAGGTGAGCCGCCTCGTGGAAGACGCAGAGCACACCCGCCTCGATCTGGGGGCGAGCACGCTTCTGGTGGTGAACTTGCGGGAGCAGGCCACCGCCGACGCCGCCGAGCGCTTCGTACAGGCCCTCGCCGAGCAGCACATCGCCTACGCCCGCTGGCGGCTGGCTCAAGGTGTGTGGGTGCCCGAGCCCAGGCAGTGATCGCCCCTCAACGCTGAGCGAGCATCGCCTTGGCCCACGCCCGCACCACCGCCGCAGCCAGCTCACCCTGCTTCAGCCCCGCCGCATGGCGCTCCACACGACGAAATGCGGCCTCGAGATCTGATTTCGATACTCCGAAGTACAACCGCTCGAAAGTATCCTGGGCCTGCCCCAGACGCACACGATATGCCGCCATCTCTGGTGCGTTGGCGCTGGCGAGCGCGATGAGGGAGACAGCATGGCCTACATGCACCTTGGCCTCGGGTACGCGCCCAGTTTGTGATCGCTGCACCGCGAGCATCAACAACGCCTCCCCCCACTGCAGCTGCATGGCCGGATCTTCCGGGTGCTGCTCGTAGAGCCCACGGGCGAGCAGCTCTGCCTCTTCGAGAGTCTCCGCAGCCTGGGGGAACGCCTTCTCGGCCATGTACAAGCGCCCCACCTGAAGCAAGGTGTGGCACAGGCGCTCTCGGTGCACCGACTTGCCAGGCTCGGCTTCGAGGATGGCCCGGGAGATCTTTGAAGCCTCGACATAGGTCTGCTGCCCAGCGAGGTTGTCACCTCCCATCACCTGAGCGCCAGCGATGCCCCTCAGCGCGTTGGCCCGCATGACCATGGTCTCAGGAGATGATCCCTGCACGAGCATCAGCATCTGGGCCTGTTGGTCGAGGTTGCGATAGGCCGCCATGGCTTTGCCGGCCTGCTTCAAGGCGATGTGGACGTCGCCGAGTCGACGAAAGGTGGCCCCCAACATGTGCCGCCACGCCAGGGCGGTGTTCGTGGGCAACGTCAGCAGCGACTGCATCTCGGTGATGGCCGCGGTGAAGTGATTCACCGCCTGCGCGTAGGCACCGTTGTTCTTCGCCATGATGCCCAGGCGGCCGTGGTAACGGAACACGAGCTCTCGGGCCACGAGATCGTCGGGCTTCACCTTCAAGTGACGGCGGGTGTCGGCGAGGCCCTGGCGATATCGCTTCTCAGCAGCAGCCTCGTCTCGATCGAAGAGCGCGTCGCCTTCAGCGATGCCCGCCTTTGCACGGGCCAGCAGCAGATCTGTCTCAGAGGTTGTGGGAGGCACTGCGGGGCCAGCCAGGGCAGGGCTCCGAGGTGGAGAGATCGCGCCCATCAGCGCTGCGAGACAGCAGACAACCCTCATCGATGCTCCTGGAAGGATCCGCGGAGCAAACGATCAACAGAGGCGGCCCATTCTGCCAATCATCGAGGCAACGCGATCAGGCGGAACCGTTCCCATGCATGATTGCTCGGGCGGTTGGCCACCAACGGCTCACCACCGCCATTCTCTGCGGTGACGAACTGCTGTGTCGTCGCCGTGCGGAGCGAGATCGTGCCATCGGCGTTGGGCACGAGGTCGAAGCGCTCATGGGACAGAATCCAGCTGCGATCAGCGAGGAGCTGCCCACCACCACCGTTCACCGCCCTGACATACTCACCGTCGTGACGCAGCGCGATCTCGAGCCCACCGAGGTTGACGAAGTCGAAGGTGGTCGAGGCGTCGACCTGCGTCCCGGTGAGGGCGATGCCATTGGGCGTCACCTGCACATAGCGGCCGTCTACCCCCTGAATCGCCACTGGGGTGCCTGCCAGATCGACGAGGGTGAAGCGGGTGTCCTGGGCCCCTTGCGCCCCATCGGCGACGAGCAGGCCGTCCTCACCATCACGCAGGTGGTGCGCCCCGCCCGTGCTCAGCGCCACGAAGCCAAAGCCCAGCTCGATCAAGTCGAACTTCTCCCACGACCTGAGCCACCGCGCGTCGCTGTACACCTCACCGTCATCCCCACCTTCGACCCCGACGAAGCGGCCGTTGGGCAACCGCAAGCCCACCTGTTCTTCACCCACGGACACCATCTGTAGAGGCAACGGTGCGATGGCGTCGGAGATCATGCTGCCGTCGGGATCCTGCCCGACGAAGAAGCCCTCGGCGGTCTGCAGCGCCACAGGACCTGCGTCGAGGGCCTGCAGCTCGAACATCTCCCAGAAGCCCACATCTGCCTGATAGGCGAGGATCTCACCGTCCGGGCTGACACCCACGTATCGATCATGGACCGTGCGCAGCGCCACACGGCCGTTCCCCTGAGGCTCCAAGGTGAAGATCTCCCAGGGGCCGATCCACGGCGTGTGCACAGTGAGTGATCCCCACAGATCATCTTCGGCGGTGATGAAGTGGCCGTTGTCGCCCTTGAAAGCCACCTGATTGTTGCCGAGCTCGATCATCTCGAAGGTGCTGCTCTCGTCGAGGTAGGGCATATCGGCTTCGGGGTGGTCGCCCCACGAGAACACGGTGGTCTGCCCGATGCCCATGTCGATGAGAAACTGCAGGTGCACGTATCGATGGTTTCGGGCCATGAGGGCCACCTTGCGCCCGGAGCGCGACACCGACGCATAGGCCTCGGGGTCGAACATGTTCAGCGCGCCCTGGCCGCCGATGGCCTCACTCACCGAGAGGGTGTGGCCCGCTTCCCCAAAGGGGGCGGCGGACCAGACATCCCGGTCGAAGAAACAGAAGTCGTCGAGATCTTCCACAAAGCCTGCGCCAGGGCCCTCACCGACATTGTTGTGGCCCAACCCGCTGAGGGCTCTGCACACCTGCATGCCCGCCGGGGGCTGGGGCTGATCCGCCGAGCCATAGACCTCGATCTGACGAGAGAGACCACAGCCGTTCACGTGATCCATGAGCCCGCCAGGGACCAGCGCCGAAGGGGCCGGCAAATGATCGGCGGATCGGTCGAGATACAGCGTGTGGGTCCCCGCGGCGGGATACACCTGGATGTGGTGGCCACCCTGGAAGATCGGATCACTGATCGCGAGGTGTGCACACGATGCGTGCGTGCACTCGGCGCCGGAGCCTGCCACCCACCGATGACGATCACCCACCTGAGCGCTCACGAGGGTGAACATCGACTGACCCGCATGCTCGGTCCGCCGCACGTGCAGCTTCACAGTGGCCGTGTCGCGCCAGTGCGCAGCTGTGTCCAAGGGCAGGTAGCCACCGTCCTGTTCGAAGAGCATGAGGTAGCGCAGCTGCACGATCTCACCAGCCTCACCGAGATCTCGAATGGGGCTCACCCGGAGCAGGGTCGCGGGCTCGTGGGGTCGCCGAGCGTGCTCGTCGCTGTCGAAACGTACGTAGGGGGCGAAGTACTGCCCCAAGGCGTTCTCCACTGCATCGGCGAGGCCGTCGCCATCGGCATCGGCCTGATCGGCAAAGGCAGGGGGCGTGTACGTCAGGCCTGGGCGCTGCTCGGTCTGGATGACCCTGTACGCGTAGACGTCATCGGTGGCCACCATCGCGATCAGCTCGTCCTTGCCGTCTTCGTCGATGTCGTACGCCGTGAGCGCCGCCGCTGCGGTGTGCTCGAGGCTGGGGATGTGCCATGTGTCCTCAAAGGCCCCTGCCACACCACTGCCGTGCAGCTGATGGCTGATCTTGAGCCTCAGCTCTTCCCGGCCACACGGCGCATCGTTGGCCAGCAACGCCAGCCCGGGCGCCCCGTCGCCGTCGAAGTCACCGATGGCGATGCCCGCACCGCGGGCTACATCACCGAGACCCGCGATTTCCACCTGATGACCCATCGACCCCGGGGCGCCGAGGGCGCCGAGATCTCGAGCCACTCGATACCGGAAGCTGTTGGGCCCGTTGGGGTTGTCGTAGGCCATGACCAGCATCTCGGGACTGCCGTTGCCGTCGAGATCCGCGGTGCTGATGCCCGCCCCTTGAGCCTCGTTGCCCAGCCCGGGCAGCGTCAGCACGTCGCTCTGATCGAGTGTGTTGAAGAGGCCACCCCCGCTGGTGGCGTAGACCTGGTAGCGGAAGCTGTTGGCGCCCTGGGGGTTGTCGTTGGCCATGAAGATCAGCTCGTCATAGCCATCCTGGTTCAGATCGATCAGCTCGACGCCGGCCCCTTGACCCTGATGCCCGAAGCCGTTCATGACCGTGTGCCAGTCCCAGTCATCCGTGTGCCCGGCATGATCGAGGTTCCACCCGATGCGCACATAGAACTGATTGGGGCCGCTGTGGGGATCCCCGTTCTCGTCGAGATAGACCACCGCCACGAGATCGGGCCGGGGATCGTCGTCGAGTTGCCCCACGGCCACCCCAGCCCCCTGTGGCGTGCCGGAAATCTGCTCGATGGTGTGCCACTGCGTGGTCGTGTAGCACTCGGTCCCGGAGCTGATGGCGCCCGACTGCACCGACCAGCATCGCTGAGCGCTCGGGGTCAGGGTGACTTCGGGTGTATAGCTGCACACCTCATCCTCACCGGGGCACCCGGCTTCGGCCCGGGTGACGGTCTTCACGGCCTGCTCACCGAGATCGGTGGTGACGGTCAGCTGAAAGTCATCGTCACCGATCCCCGACGTCCAGGTATAGGTCGGGCGCGGGCTGGTGGACGCCACCAGGGGCGAGAGGAGGGTGGGCTCTGAGGCGCCCAGAGAGAACGACATCCACTCGGAGACAGGCCCGTCGCCCATGCCCCAGGGCTTCACCTGCCATTGCCCATCACCGGGCACGTCGAAGTCGACGCCCGCCACGGCGCAGATCCTACGCGCCTCGGAGCAGTGGGCACTCGCGGAGAACCACGTGCCCTGGTTGCCATCAGGGTGCAGGATCGTGAGCCTGTACCAGAGCGCGTCTTCTACATGAGTCCAGACAAAGTTGAGGCGCTCTGGCGCCACCCCCTGATCCCCCATGGGTCCCAGAAGGGTGGGCGCCTCTTGAGGCTGCGCCATGGCCGCGGCCCCCCAGAGCGTCATCAACGCGAGTGTGGGTTTGAACATCTCGGCTTCTCCATCAACGTTGCGGCCCGAGGGGCCTGATCGCCGATTACAAAGCCGGTGGGGTTTTCTTTCGCCGAGGTGAAAAATCACGAGCGCTTTCATACGCCCAAGTGGGCAACCGCCTCATCTACCGTCCTGGTGGCGACGGTCGCAGAGAGCACGAAGCATGGTGTAAGGTCCCGCGCCATCCAGGGTCTAAGTTGAGGACCCCTTGATCAATCGGAAAGCCACACCGGTGAACGCCGCCCCCAATACACGCTGGTCGCTCACGCTGAGCACCCTGTTGCTGTTGTCGCTCCCAGTGACCCTGCTGCTGGCCCATGCCGCGGAATACATGCCCTTTGTCGCCGACGATGCGCTGATCTCGTTGCGGTATGCCGATCGGCTGCTCGCGGGTGAGGGACTGAACTGGACCGCAGGGGCCCCAGTGGAGGGCTATTCGAACCTGCTCTGGATTCTGCTCGACGCTGCTCTGGGGGTCTTGGGTGTCGATCTCATCGACGGCGCTCGATTGTTGGGGATGGCCAGCACCGTGGGGGTGTTGTGGGCCATGGGGCGTCTGCACGGTGGCGGGGGTTTGCCTGGCCTACTGGCGATCTGGGTGGCTGGGGCGGCCTTTGTGCTGTGTGGTCCGGTGGCGATCTGGGCCATCGGCGGCCTCGAGCAGCCCCTCGTGGCATTTCTGCTGGCCTGGGGCGTGGTCCGGTGGGGCTCGATCTCGGCGACGACCACGCTGCGCGAGGCCATCTCTGCAGGCATCCCCCTGGGCTTGCTGTGTCTGACCCGACCTGACGGCGCTCTGCTGGCGGGGCTCTTCGGCCTCACCCTCGTCATCCTCGACCGGGGCCGAAAGCGGGCTTGGCGCCAAGCGGTGGGGCTGGGTCTCTGGCCCGTGGGGCTCACCCTCGCCCAGCTGATCTTCAGGCTGGCCTACTACGACGACTGGGTCCCCAACACAGCCCACCTCAAAGCCAGCTGGACCTCGGTACGCTTCTGGGAGGGGGTCGATTACATCATCGCCGGCCTCGAAGGCTGCGCCCCTCTGGCGCTGTTGAGCACTCTGGGCATCTATGCCGCCATCTGTGGGCACCGGCGCCGAGAGGCGGTGCTGTTGGTGGTCGTGTCGGTGGTGTGGCTGGGCTATGTGGCCTCGGTAGGCGGCGACATCTTCCCCGCTCACCGGCACCTGCTCCCCGCGCTGGCCTGCTTTGCTCTGCTCTCGGCGAGCGGCATCCGGTGGCTCACCACCGATCTCGCCCCCAAACACGTGGGGGCCTGGGGTCTGATGTCGGTGGCCCTGCTGTACGGCCACTACGCCCTCCAGGGCCACGACTTCGCCAACAAGCGCGCCAAGATGGAGCGCTGGGAGTGGGACGGCCTGACCATCGGGCCCATGCTCCGCGCCGCCATCGGTGATCGAGATCCGCTGCTGGCCGTGACCGCCGCCGGCGCCCTGCCCTACTTCTCGGGCTTCCGCAGTCTCGATATGCAGGGCCTCAACGACCGGCACATCGCCCAGCAGCCTCCACAAAAGGGCGCATGGCTCGCCCATGATCGAGGCGACGGCAAATACGTGCTCGATCAGAAGCCCGATCTCATGGTCTTCGGTGGCGTGATCGGCGGACCGCCGAAGTTCGTCTCCGGCAGTCAGATGTACCGGGACAAACGGCTCAAGCGTCACTACCGCATGATCACCCTCGAGGGCTTCGACCCGCACCGGGCGGTGAGCCGCCCCTGGGTGCGCCTCGATGGTGCCCTGGGCCTGCAGATCTCACCCGATCGCGTCGAGGTGCCCGGGCACTTCTTCTCCGAGTCGGTGGGCCAGCCCCTGAGCGATGGGCGCCTCGGCGCCCGGTTCACTGAAGACACCCCCGCCGAGAGCCTGCACGTTCAACTCTCCCCCGGCCCGTGGCAGGTGGAGATCATGCCTCCGGAGGCGAATCTGCAGGTGGAGATCGTCAATGTGGGCGATCAGCCCGCGCAGGCAGTGGCTGGGCCCAAAGGGGGCATACAGATCGCGAAGACGCAGCGTGTTCAGCTGCGGCTCACCGCCCGCAGGGCAGACACCGTGGTGTCGAGCATCGCCCTGGTGAAGCGATCTTTCGGAGGACAACGACGATCCCTCGCCCCCAAGGCGTCGGTGACGCTTCACACGCCGAAGCTCACCCCCCGAACCATGGTGAAGGTGATCGGCAGCTTCAAAGAAGGCCTCGACGGCTGGCACGTCTCGGGCGACGCCTTTGAGCGGAACCCTCACCACGGCCCCAAGGGCAAGTACAGCAAACGGCAAAAAGGCATGAAGGGCTACACAGGCCCCATGCTCAACACGTACCACGGCGAAGATGGGGACGAGGCCCGCGGGTGGGCCTCGAGCCCGACCTTCACCCCAGAGCAGGGGCAGATTCTGGAGTTCCGCATCGGCGGCGGCGACAACCGGGTGGAGCTGCAATTGCTCGATGTGGCCGACGGCATCGAGCGCCCGGTGATGGCCTGGACCGGCCCGCGCTCAGAAGCGCTGGAGACCCGCCGGTATGACCTCTCTCTTCATGCAGGCCGCACACTTCGGCTGAAGCTGGTAGACGACGCCGACCTCGGCTGGGGACACATCACCCTCGATGAAGTTCAAATCCTCCGTTGAGGCTTTCTCCTGAATGGCACCCGGCCCATTGCAGTCTTGGGCTCGGGGCAGCGACCACAATCGGGAAAATCATCTCGAAGAATATTCAACAGAAGGGAAAAGAATCGCTTGGCCCCCCTGTAAACACCCACCAGAGCCCCCTGCCTCTCCTGTATTTATATCTATGGAAATGTAGGGGTCTTGGAAGCGCGGACAGAAACAGGTAACAGAAGGACTCTCTGGGGAGAGAGATGCAGACCGACGACGCCCTCGATCAACTCATCCGGCAGGCTCTCGCCGAGTCGAAGCCCGTGGCTGACGCCAACGAGCAGGCGGATGATCACGACCTCGACGACGGGGCGTGGGCACAGTGGGCCCTCGGCACCCTGAGCGACGCCGCACGGGATCAGGTCGAGGGTCGGCTCGCAGCCGACGCCGAGGCCAGAGCCCTGGCTCAAGCACAGCGCGAGCCCGTGTCGGAAGACCTCGCGCAGTGGGCCCTCGAGCAATGGGTCGATGTGCAGAGCGGCGCGTCGTCAAATCAAGCCGGACCTTCGGCACCCGCTGAGCCAGCCCCAACGACGTCGGACACAGACGGCAAGGTGGTCTCGCTCTGGGGCTGGCGCGCCTGGCCCCTGGCAGCGGCGGCCGCCGTGGCCATCACCGTGGGCAGCGTGCTGTGGTCCACCTCGGGCGTGGTGCCCGGACCTCAATACACCGCGGGGCCGCTCATGGGCAGCGCCCGCACCATGCGGTCCGAAGAGCCCGGCACCGGCGTGTTCCTGCCCGACAGCAGGCTACAGGTCGATCTCAAACCCCCAGCAGAGCGGGAGACCTTCCCTCAAGTGGTGGTCTACGCGGGGCCCGAGTCAGGGCCCTTCAACCGCATCGACGACGCCAAGATCGTACAAGGCTTCGGCGGCGCCCTTCGCCTCAAGGCCCGAGCCGGTGATCTCTTCGCAGATCACTTCGGCCCCAGCCTGCTCGCTGTTTCTCTGGGACCCTGGTCTCAACCTCCAGCCACGCTCGACGGCCTCGATGACGCCGATCGACGTCAGTGGTTGCGCTTCCCCGTGGACTATCGAAAGACACCGCCCTCAACAGGAGAGCAGCCATGAGGATGACCTCTCGAAAGACTGGCTTGAAAGCCCTGGCCCTCAGCGCCGCCACCATGTCGCTGATGACCGGATGCCCCATCGGCGAAGCGAGCGACAGCGCCAGCACAGGCACCACTGACGCCGCGATGCGCGGTGACATCGACCGCCAGGGTGACCCAGCCCGCCGAGGCGACGCTCGACGCCCTGCCCCCGACGCAGAGCCGGCTCGTGAGCGCGAGCCTGAGCCGCTGCCCGTGGGTGCTGGCCACGTGATTGTCGACGTCGCCCCAGTGTTCACTGATCCAGCAGCTGACGGGGTGAGGTTCGGCGCCGAGAGCTCACGTGGGCTCGTCGGCGACGGCTGGCGCCGTTACTACGAGGTGCGCTTCCGCCTCGACGACGGCGCCCCCTCTGACGGCCTGGGCATCCCGGACGACGTGGTGGCCCAGGTGGGCCCCGAGCTTCAGGGCGCCTGCCGCAGCGATCGCTACTTCGTGCACTTCCCAGAGTCGGACTGGCCCAACGCCCCCTCGGACGGCTTCGAGGAAGCCCTCCGCCGCGGCATGGGGCAACAGGGGTGGTGGTTCACGCCCCCCGAGGAGCCTGATCATCGACCCCTCCATGACCGCACATGGTTGCGGGCAGAGAATGAAGCCCAATGTCACGTGGTGGAGGCGATCCGCGAGGCCGCGGCCAGAGCGGAAGAGATCCGGCCTGATCGGATGGATCGCATCCGCGTGGGCCGCGTCTGCGAGTTCAACGGCATGGGCACCCCGGAGGCCTACTCAGGCCCCATGGTGAGCTGGCACCTCGAGCGCATGGGCGTCGACGCCGTGCCCGAGCTGCCCAACGTGGGCCCGGTGGTGGATCTATTGCTCTTCGACTCGGGCATCCGCCCAGAGGCCAACATCCAGGGGGTGGTGGAGCACCCTCCGGTGAGCCTGTTCCCCCTCGCTGATCCGACCTACGACACCCCGGCCCCCCACGGCACCTACATGGCGCAGCTGATGCGTCAGCTGATCCCTCGGGAGCAGGCCACCATCCACAGCTGGCGGGTGATGGACGAGTTCGGCCGGGGCACCACCCACGATCTGGCCCGCTCGATGTACGAAGCCCTCGTGCGTCGGGATCGACCGGTGCCGGCGGTGGTGAACCTGAGCCTGGGCTGGCCCGCCGAGCTGAACCGCAAGCGCCAGCTCTACACCCAGGTGAGCGAAGGCAGCGTGCCCTCCTGCGGCCTCGACGACAACGGCCGCCCCCGCGAGGGTGTGGAGTCGGGGATCGGTGAGGCGGCCCGCTTCATCATCGATCACGGCCGTAAGGTCGACGAGGGCCCCCTCGACGTGGCGATCTTCGCCGCTTCGGGGAACCGCCCTGGTCGCGAGGTGGTCACGGATCGCCAGCGCGCCAACGATCTCGCCCCCTCGAACGACTACGACGATCCCTGTGCTGTGGGCGAGGCGTTGGAGTCGGCCCCCTGGTCGATGCCTGCAGAGTGGAGCTTCGTCCCCACGAGCTGTGAGCCGGGCGTCGACGGCGCCAACGGCACGAGCCACTTCGCCCTCACGGCCGTGGGTGTCTCGGACGGTCTCGAGGGCCAGGGTTTCATGGCCCGCCCCCACCGCGACGCAGCCCTGGTGGCCCCCGGTGAGCTGGTGGTGGTGGGGGCCGAGACGCCCTCGCCCACGCATGTCTCCGGCAGCTCTGCCTCCACGGCCCTGGTGAGCGCGGCAGCGGCCCGCTTGCAGATCCGCCGCGCCGCCGAAGGACTGAAAGCCCTCTCCGGCCGCGCGCTGACGCAGCACCTCTACCTCACTGGTGTGCCGATGCTGGACGCTGGTGGGGATCGCCTCACGGCCCGCAACCTGGATGTAGAGACGGGCGGCCAGGCCCGCCGCCTCTCGGTCTGCCGCGCCGAAGCGACGCTGCACTGTCAGGCGGCCTGCCCAGGCTGCCCGAGCGGCCAGGCATGTGGCGAAGCGATGCTCGTCTGCGCCGAGAACTCCGGCAACGCCGCCACATCGCCTCTGCCGGGCTTCAACGGCGTGAGCACCACTCCCTTGCGGGTGATCGAGACCTGCGAGGCAACCTGCCTGCAGACCTGCCTGCAGCACGCAGAGCGTCGGGGCATCAGCTGCCGCACACAGGAGCCGGAGGCGGCGCCGACCTGGGCTCCTGAAGGCATCGACGCGTTTGAGCAGTCAAACCCGGCCCCGTTTGAAACGCACGATCCTATCGTTTTCGCTGACCCTGCTCTGAACGATTACCTTGCCTTTGAGCTGGACGACGAAGGTCTGCCCATCCCTGATGTCTACAGCGTAGGGGAGCTTGGGCCTCAGCCGATCATCCCCTTCTGCCCCGACTGCTTCGCCAAGGTGTTCAACCCCATCGATGCGATATCGAACCCTGCGAACAAACTGTCGATGGATCTATTCATCCAGCCCAACGAACAGTACATCACCAAAACAGGAGAGCCCTCTGTTGCAGTGATGGGGATCACAGCCAAGGTATTCCTGCCTTCAGGTGCAATGCACACCGTCGACTTGGAGCCTCCAGCCAACATCGGAGCTTGGTTGCCAGGCCAGGCAGCGGCCGCCTACGAGATTCCTCTGGGCAACTACTTGGGTGAGCTGAAAGGCACCAAGGTTGTGCTCTACAGCAAGCTGCTTGTCCTCAAGGGTGAGTATGCAGAAAAGACATTCTTTGATGAATCCATTGTTTACGTGACAGTGGAAAACCAATGAGAGACTGAACTCAATCTATGCTCATCATCGCTCTGCTCAGCCTGTGCCTGAGCGTAGCCCTCAAGGCCAACGCTCAGGATCAAGACAAGCGTCTCATCACCGAGGCGCTGAGCGGAGATCGTACATCGATGCAGCAGATCATTCGACGTCTGCTGCCAGTGATACAGTCACGGGTACGGGTCTACCTTTCGAGACGTTCGGGACAACGGCTCGGAGGGCAAGACGCAGATGACCTGATTCAGGAAATCTGGTTGGCTCTCATCAAAGACGAAGGCCGTGTGCTCATGGCGTATGACCCCGACAGGGGCATGTCACTCGAGGGATACACGGGCCTCATATGCCGCAGGGAGCTGTGGCGCAGGGCTGAATCGAGCCAAAGTGAACGCCGGGGGGGCCACTTGAAGCTGGTCGAGCTTGATGAAGCGAGAGACACTCAGAGTCAGGAGAACCCAGAGCAACTTACTGTCGCTCGCGGAGATCTCAAACGACTCTATACATACCTGATGACCGAGTTGCCACCCAGAGGACAACTGGTATTGATGGCGCTGTATGAGGATGGTCTTTCTGCCGAACAAGCGGCAGAATTCGTCGGCGTCACCAAACAGGTCATCTACAACTGGCAACACAAAATCCGAAAGCTGTCCCGCGCTTTTCTCGCGCCAACCTAGCTCAACTGCACATCGTGGTGTGGATGGCGCTGTTCTGTTCCAGCTGCAGCGACACCCCTCCAACATCAAAGCGGTCTACACCACCACCCCAGATCACAGCCACGCTTCATGGCTTTGCTGATCTTCGACTTCTCTCGAATGGGCGCACAGCCCCTGTCTTCGATACCCAGCACCCTCCCTATGTGCTGACCCAGTCATCAAACATCGCTCACCTGTGTTTTGAGCCAACCGAGGGACAACGTGATTGCCAACCTGTTTCGATGGTCTCCACTTCAAAGGGCAAAGTTTATCGTCTGGCCAAAGTATGGGATGAGTCAAAGGGCAAAGAGGGTCAAGGTACTCTCATAGCCCTCAACCCAGGCCAGGATGTTGTCTTTCAAGAAGAAATATTCTGGCATCCTCCCTCGAAGCCAGACCCAGCCTTCAATGAAAAAGTCGAAGCAGCGCGTGCGCTTCATCGCAAGGGCGAGCATGCTCAATCAGCAGACACATGGCTTGAGGCTGCCCACATTGCCAAAGAACACAAACAGCCCTTTGCTCAAGCAAGAGCATTGAGGGCAGCAGGCTATGTAGGCTGGTGGGGTCGACAATTTCGTGATGCCGAGGGCTGGCTACGAGACGCGCAACAGATATCAACGACGATTGGTGACTGGCGCGGACAAGCACTGGCACATAATTACAGCGCGCTGATTGCCTTGGATGTTGGTGACTACCGCACAGTCGCTGAACACATCAAAGACGTCACAGCTGTCCTAGAGCGGTTTCAAAATCTAGACCTTGAGTTTTCGTTCCTTTCCACTCGCCTTTGGTTCCTGATCGACATGGGACAGCATCGAGAGGCACTTGCACTCGATGCTCAATTCAGCGGAAACCAGACCTACCGCCGTCATACAATCAATAATTCTGCTTGGATTCGCCTGGAGGCAATGGAGAGAGGCGTAATCCCTAAAAACTATGACGAGATCAAATCGCTGCTGTTGGAAAGCCTCGGATACCTGAAGGCCCAGGATCACCATGCACAAGCAGCCTCGGTAAATACAGGTTTGGCTTGGGTTGCGTTTGCTCAAGGTGATCTTGAATCAGCTTCTCAATACATAGATGAGTTCAAAAAACTCACAGCAGACAAGCCAAGTCCTTCTCGCACTTCAATCGACCAAATCGAAGGTGAGCTCGCCCTCGCCCGCAACCAGTACGACCTCGCCACCACGCGCTTCGAAGTCCTCATCAAGCGCCTCGAAAACAACCCCCGGGCCGGCAGCGCCGATGCCCTCTGGCGCGCATTCGAAGGCCGTGGACGTGCAGCGTTGGGCAAGGGCGACACCCAAGCAGCCCTCGCGGACTTCCGTCGAGCGCTCCAAGAGGTCGAGCGCCTTGGTCGACGCACCGTCGTCAAAACCGACCGGGGGCAATTCTTCGCTGATCGGCGTCCCCTCGTCGAATCCACCATGAAGCTCTTGCTCCAAGAAGGCCGCGCCGCCGAGGCCTTCGAAGTCGCTGACGGTGACCGCGCCCGGGTGCTCCGCGCCATGCAGGCGCGTCTGCGCGTCGATCGGCTCACCTCGGCGCAGCGTGCAGAGTGGAGTGATCGACTCGGGCGTTTCTACACCGCCAGCAACGCCCTCGCCGAGGCTGCGGAGCTCGAAGGCCTCGCAGTGGGCAAGGCCGCTGAAGCCCAGGCCGCCAAGCTCGCGAACCTCAAACGCGAGCACGAAGCCGCCTTCGACCAGGCCTTTCATCTGCTCGATGAGGCCGCGCCCATGACCGTGCCCGAAGGCGCCAGCGGAGACGCGGCGTCCAAACAGTTGAAGGCAGACGAAGCTCTGTTGGCGATGACACCTCTCGGAGATCAATGGCTGGTCTTCTGGATGCATGGTGGGCAAATCGAACACCAGCAGATCCCCAAAGACGCAGATCCCGTCGGGCCATGGCGCCAGCGGCTCGCCCAGGACGACATCGCTCACCTCTATATCATCCCCGGAGGCCATCCGAAGGCCTTCGCGTTGCCGGTGAAGCCCGTCGGCAGCGCACCTCCGCTGCTGCAACACGTGAGCGTGTCGTTCATGCCGTACGCTGGCCTGCTCCAAAACACGCCCACGGCGAGCGATGGTAGCCCCCTGGTCCTCGCCGACACGCGCAGCGATCTGCCCTATGCCGCGCAATCAGGCGTCGCAGTGGCTCAACGCCTCAAGGGTAAGCTGCTCAAGGGTCCCGAAGCCCACCGTGAGGCCGTGCTCCCGGCCCTCGGTACAGCAAGTCTGATTCACTTCGAAGGTCACGGGGTGCTCAACCCCGAAGATCCCTGGGCCGCCCACCTCGCCCTCGCCGAGGGCCAACAGCTGGCCATGCCCGACCTGCTCACCACCCGCCTCGAAGCCCAGCTGGTCGTGCTCAGCGGGTGCGAGACCGGGACCGACGCGGTGTTGCTCAGAGATGACGTGGTGGGGCTGCCAGAGGCCTTCCTCGCCGCTGGGGCACAGACGGTGCTGGCCACGGATCGCAAGGTGCCCGACGAGGCCACCGGGCGCTTCATGGCACGCTTCTATGATGCTGGTGGGTCGACACGCCCTGCAGAGGCGCTGAGGCAGGCGTTCCTGGCTTCAGGCAGTGAGGCCGAAAGCGTGAGGGCCGCCTGGAGGGTGGTGGGGCGCCGGTAGCAGCTCAGCCGTGGTCGTGGCCGTCGTGATCGCCATGATCGTGCTCACCACCCGCGCCGCCATGATCACCGTGGTCTTGCTCACCACCATGATCGCCGTGATCGTGCTCGCCACCAGCACCACCGTGCTCACCATGCTCGCCGCCGTGATCACCATGATCGTGACCACCATGGTCGTGGCTCATGCCTGGCTGATGGATGACGAGGCCCACATCTGCCGAGGGTGCGGGGCCCAGACGGATCATGTGCATGCCCGCGGGGAAGTCGAGCTCCATGACGTGCGCAGCGGCGGGGCATTGCTCAGGTGTGTTCGCGCTCATCTCGGGCGACAACACGTTGCCCTCGGCGTCGGTGATCTCGATGGGCACCTCGGCGGTGAGCATGAAGATGTACTCGCTCGCCGCCTGAGGGTGGAAGTGCACCATGCCGCCGAAGGTGCCATCGCCGTTGTCGGCGAGAGTCAGACGGTAGTGAGTGTGAGGCGGGGTGACGTCGGGGGCCTCGTCGCCACCGAGGGTGACGTCGGTGAAGGGGCCGCCTTCCATGTGATCACAGGCGAGGGCCACCTCGTCGAAGCCCGTGTGGCCACCTTCGCCACCATGCATGTGCTCACCACCGCTGCCGGCAGCGCCACCACCAGCACCCGCGGTGCCACTGCTGTCACCATCATCATCGTCACAGCCGAAGCCCACGAGGGCGAGGGCCAGCACGAGCGACGTGGGCTTCAGAAAATGACGGGCAATGTACACAGCGCTTCTCCTCGCACGGGGTCTCTCATTTTGGACACAGCAAGGTAGCGAAGAGATGCGGTTCGAATAAATGCGACGGATTGACGCAGGGCAGATTTAAGGAACTCCCCAAAAGAGGGATCAGCAAATACACGGAATCAGATTCGCACCTCATGGGTATTTCAGAGTCGAGCCACTCTGGAGATCCAATGCCCTCCCCGCTGCACGAGCTTTTGCTCGATTTAGAGGTCCTAAAACAACGGCGGACTGAGTCAGGGAGGTGAGGTGCGAGTGAGGCAGTTGAAAGACCCGCAGGCGATACCAAAGTATCGTCGAGGACGCTTTCGGCTGCATCGCGAAGCACATCACCTTTCTGGCGACAGGAGCTGTTGTGTTAGGACCTCTTATTCCGCGACGACCTGCGCCTCGGCCCCACTCTGCTTTCTGCCGTAGCCCCCGAGGCGTTGCCCGAATTCGACGATGTCTCCACTGACGAGTCGACCTACACCGATGCTGGGGTGAGCGAGCTGCGATCGGACCTGACGGTTCGGCTGATGCACCAGGGCCAGCTCGTCGGTGTGCTCGTCGTCGAGGTGCAGCTGAGCGTCAAGGAAGAGAAACGTGTGTCGTGGCCCTGCTACCACGTGCTGGCGTGGAGGCGGCATCGCGTGCCGGTGGAAGTGCTGGTCTTCACACCCAGTCAGGCGGTGGCGCGCTGGGCCAGCACGCCGGTCTCTTTGGGTACCACCCTGGAGTATCAGCCCACCATCGTGGGTCCTGACGGCGTACCACGCATAGATGATCCAGCAGTGGCATCCCAGGTGCCCGAATTGACGCTGATTTCTACGATGGCCCACGGAAACCGTCGCCACAACGAGCCCATCCTCAAGGCCTGCCTCGCAGCCTTGGACGCCCTCGACGCGTCGGATGCTCTTCTCTACTATGATGTTCTGTTTGCGCGGTTGAACGCCGCCGCTCGGGAGGTACTGCACACCATGTTCAACAAACACGGGTACGAGTTTCAGTCCGAATTCGCGATCAACCACATCAAACAACTCGAACAAAGGCTGGCGGAAGGTCAGCTTATCTCTTTGAGACGCACGCAGCTCAAACAAGCTCAGATCAAATTCGGAGCACTCTCAGAGGACCATCGCGAACGCATCGAGCAGGCTGAGATGCCGCAACTCGAAGTCTGGCTCGAGCATATCCTCTCCGCTGAGACCGCCGACGCATTGTTGCAGTGATCGCAGCTGAGGCAGTCCTCAGCCCTCAGCCTTCGGCTTCTCCGCCACCACCCGCAGCACCCCACCACGCCCCGCGAGGGCCAGCCCGCCCGTAATCAACAAATCCAGGGGCATCAGCGCGAACATCAGCAGCGCCCAGAGCCGGGCGCCCCACCCTTTGCCGAAGACCACTCCGGGCATGAAGCGCCGGACCCCGAGGGTCATGAGCACGCTCCCGGCAAACTCTGTCGGCGACCAGGGGCGGCTGAGCTTGAGCGGCTTCAGCCCGGCGCCCTCCACCAGCGACGTGAGTGTCTTGGGCGTGAAGTGATAGAGATGCGTCGGCGGCTGCAGAAACAGCCATCGGCCCTTGAAGAGCGCCCCCAGCGGGCTCACCGTGGGCACCTCGATCACCAGCCAGCCGCCGGGGGCCGTGATGCGGGCCATCTCTGCCAGCTCTGCCGCTGGATCGTACGTGTGCTCCAGGCAGTGCCAGCTGGTGACCCCGTCGAAAGCGCCGTCTGGATACTGCTGCTCTGCGAGCTCTCCTGTGTCCACCTCGATGCCATAGGACTCAGCGGCGAACTCGCGACAGCGGGCGTTGAAGTCGACCCCGCGCACCTGCACGCCTGCTCGATGTTTCAACCGCGCGAGGAACCCAGCGAGGCCGCAGCCCACGTCGAGGACCCGCCCCGACTTCAGGGGTCGACCGAGAGCCGCGAGGGCCTGGACCACGCTCTTGGCTCGGAAGTCGTCTACCCCCTTGCCTGCGTCTTTGCGGCCCTGCTCCAGGTGCGGACCCGTGTAGTAGCCCGCGTAGTACGGCCCCATCTCATCGGGGGTTGGTCGCGGGGAGAGCACCCAGGTGCCGCAGACGCTGCATCGTGCATAGGTAAAACGGCCCGGCACGCCCCAGAAACGATCCTCAGCCTCGAAGATCGGGCGTAGAGGCTCGGCGCCGTGGAGAGGACATACCGGCACCGCATCGGGCGTCTTGGGATCAGTCATCGCCCACCCCCCGCTCCACCTCGGGGGCAGTTGCGCCGAATCATGAGGGGCCGTGTCATGAGAGGCACAGAATCTGTGAGCGTATGCATGATTTGCCCAACCTCCATCCAACGCCGGTCGCTGCTCGCGTGCCTGGGCGCTGTGTTGTGTCTGCCCTCGATGGCCGACGCCGAGGGGGGTCACACCATCGGCGCATCATCCGTGAGGCAGATCTACACCAGTTCCACGGCGAGCGGCAGTGAAGGGCCGCCAGTCTATCGGGTCAAGCACCTGATGGACGGCCGGGACTGGTCTGCCTGGGGCTCTTCGGTCACCGATGGTGAGGGGGCCTGGATCGAGGTGCAGTTCAACGGCGTCGAGTACATCTCCGGGGTGGACTTCGTGCCCGGTGACGCCCGGGGCAAGGACAAGTTCGCGGCCTGCGGACGCCCGAGCAAAATCACCATCCAGGCCGGCAGCCAGTCAGTCAGCCGCCGGCTCAAGGACGAGCGCTGGCGGCAAAAAATCAGACTCGTTACGCCGATGTACGGGCGGCGGCTGCGCATCTCCATCGACAGCATCCACGGGCACTCGAAGTCTGCAGGGGTCTGCATCTCGGAGCTGAAGCTGCTCGCTGCCCGCGGGCGTCTGGAGAGCCTGCCTCATCTGCGCCGGCGTCTCGACGCGCTCCGCGACGACATCAACGCAGGCCGGCCGATCGACGCCATCGAAGCAGAGGCGCTGTCCATCGGGGCGCCTGCAGCCCCTGCCCTCGTGCGCATGCTCGACGTCAAGCGCCCGGGACACACAGTCCAGGTGCTCGATCTGCTCGGTCGCCTGGGGGCTCGGACTACAGCAGGGCCCATCGAAGACCTGTACCGCAACCCCAAGGCGCCGGCCCTGGTGCGCGATCGTGCGCTCTGGGCCCTGGGTGCTCTGGGTCAGCGCACTCACCTGAGCGCCATCAAACGCTGGCACCAAAGCGCTCGCGGAGGCGATCGTGATCTGGCCCTCGATGCCTGGGGCCGCCTGGGTGATCCCGAAGCCCTCGAGGCCGCCCTCGTCACCCTGCGCGAGGGCACGACGCCCAGCCGTCGGGTGGCGGTCTCCCTCATGGACGAGTTCCCGGCGAAAGATGTCATGGCCGGCCTGGAGCCCATGCTCACCGGCCCACCCTCCGATGCCCGGGACTGGGCCTTACGGGCGCTGGGTCATGTGCAACATGCCGCCCGCACCACACACCTGATGGCGGCCCTCGAAGGCCCCGCCACGATCCAAGAGGCGGCCCTTGAGGCCCTGACTGTGACCCCGGCCCCCGAGAGCCACCGTGTGATCAGGGGTCTGGCCGCTGCGAAGAGCTACTCCACTCGGGCCGCAGCCCTCGCAGCCCTGGGCCGGCTCGCAGATCGAGGCGACTTGTCGGTGATCGTTGCGGGTACACGTGATCCCGTACCGGTGGTGGCACAGCGCGCGGCCACCGCCCTGAAGCCATTTCGCAGCCACCCCGACGCTCAGCGTGCCCTGCACAGGCTGGCCCTCAGCCCGGTGAACACCCCCGCCGCAGAGGCCGCAGCGCACGTACTCACTGAGGGCGGCGCTTCGGAGTCGACGCTGGCTTCACTGCTGGCCTCACCTCACACCCGCGTACGCGACGCCGCAGGCTCCGCGCTGAGGCAACGGGGCGACGCGGGCCGTCGAGCGCTGCTCAAGGCCGCAGTCGACGCCGACGCGCCGCTGCGCCGCGGCGCCCTGGGCGCTCTGCGACAAATGGCGAAGGTGCCCGTGGTGGATTTGATCCGCGCCACAGAGCGGGCAAAGCCAGCAGTGCAGGTGGATCTGCTCAGCCTGCTCGCCGAGCTGAAAGATCCAGCAGCAGCGACCCTCGCCCAACGGCTCTCTTCTCCAGGGCGCCCGCTGCAGGTGCGCCAGGCCGCAGTAGTGGCCCTGGGTCGTTGCGGCAATGACGTTCAAGCGCATGGGGCCTTGATCAAGGCGCTCTCTGATCCATCGCCGATGGTGCAGCACGCCGCAGTGCTGGCCCTGGGCACTCGGCGTTCGCCTTCGGCGGTGAAGCCCCTCGGCGAGCTGCTCAACACGTCGAACCAGTCGCTCTTGCGCCACGCGGTGGTCCAGGCGCTGGGCAACATCGGTCGTTCTGAGGCTCTGCCCTACCTGTCGCAGGCGTACACGACTTATCGAGATCGGCGAAACGAGGATCGAGATCTGCGGGCGATGATCGTGCTCACGGCGAGCCGCCTGGAGAGCCGCGAGCGTATGCAGCTGCTCATCGAGGCAGTGGGAGATCGAGATCCTCGCGTGCGAGAAGCCGCTGAGCGTGGGCTGGCCACGCCGAAGCGGACGATGCCCACACAGCAGACCGCGACCCCCAAGGCCCCCGCAGCTGTCGCCGAGACCCGCTGATACCCAGCCTCAGGGCAACGCCACCTGAAGCGGAAGCGTCTCCTCCACCACCCCCAATGCGCTGCTGATCTCCACCTGAAGCTCGAGGGTGACACCTTCGAGGGCCGTCACCGCCTCCTGACTCAGCAACCCGCCCATCTGGTCGACGAGGACCACCCGGGCGAGATCGTAGTCACACGCCCCATCGCTCAACCACAACAGCACTTGAGTCTCGTAGTACTGGCCCAGAGTGCCGTTGGGGCCTACGAGGCGCAGGCTCACGGTGGCCTCGTCGGGGTCGAAGGCGCCGTGCAACCGGAACGAAGGCTCGATGTGGAACCCGCCCTGGTTGCCCGCCTCGACAGGAAAAGATTCAGCTTCGGCAGAGGTGAGCGCCCGCCATGGGTGCTCGGCACCGAGAGTCAACGTGAGGGCGCCCTGGCCACAGGGCGTCTCTGGGCCTGTCGGGGCACGGGTCTCGTCATCACACCCGGTGACGCACGTCAGGAGCACACATGCCAGGTGTAACCACCGGAGAGGCTTCAGGCCTCTCAGTCGTCGCTGCTCGAGCTGCTGGCAGTGCTGGTGCTCGAACTGCTGCTCGATGTCGAACTGCTGCTCGAGCTGCTGTCGCTCGAACTGCTGTCGCTCGAGCTGCTGCTCGATTTCGACTTGCCGCCGTTCGAATCGCCCGAGTAGCCCTCGGCGTACCAGCCGCCGCCCTTCAAATGGAACGCAGAGCGGCTGATGATCTTCTCCTGCTGGCCCTCGGCGCCGCAATTCTCGCACGTCGACGGCGGCGGATCGCTCAGCTTGGCCCAGACTTCGGCGATGTGCCCACATGACTGGCAACGGTACTCGTAAATGGGCATCTGAGGGTACTCCCGTAAATTCAAGTTCAGGCCGGGAGTGCTAAACACTCTGCATGCCGTGTCAAGGGTCCTGCACCCTTCCGGTGACCGGCCATTGCCTCGAACACGCTCCGTTGCTACCCTGACGCGCCTTTTTTCTGCTCTAGAACCCTCGACGAACGGCATTCCTGATGGGTGAAATTCGAGATCTCAAGCGTCGCATCGGCCAGCGGGTCATCTTCGGCTTCGACGGCACCAAGGTCCCCACCGACTTCGCGCGCCTCGACGAGGAGTGGGGCCTCGGCGGCGTGATCTTGTTCCGGCGCAACCTTCAGGAGTTCGGCCAGATCATGGATCTGAACGAGCAGCTGTGGTCCATGGGCGCCGGCCTGCCCCCCTTCATCGGCATCGACCAGGAGGGCGGCTCGGTTCATCGACTACCCGAGCCCTTCACCGTGTTCCCCGACATGGCCCACATGGGGCAGATGGGCTCGGTGAGCCTCGCCTACGAGGTGGGGGCCGTCATGGGCCGGGAGCTCACCGCCGTGGGGTTCAACCTGAACTTCGCCCCGGTGCTCGACCTCAACATCAACCCCAACAGCCCCGTCATCGGGCGCCGGGCCATCTCTGCTGATCCCAAGCAGGTGACCACCCTCGGCCGGGCGGTGATCCGGGGTCTGCACGACAACTCCATCGTGGCCTGTGGCAAGCACTTCCCCGGCCACGGCGACACCACCGAGGACTCACACGAGAAGCTGCCCACGAGCAACCTCACCGCTGACACTCTGCGGGAGCGTGAGTTCGTGCCCTACCAAGGCGTGTTCCATCGGGCGCCGAACCTCGATCTCGTGATGACCGCCCACGTGAAGTACCCCAAGATCGACCCCGACATGCCCGCCACCTTCAGCCGCAAGATCCAGCAGGACCTGTTGCGACTCGAGCTGGGCTACAAGGGCCTCGTGGTCACCGACGATCTCGAGATGAAGGCCATCGTCGACAACTACAGCATCGAAGAGGCCACCAACCTGGCCCTCGAGGCCGGGGTGGAGCTGTTCATGGTCTGCCACGATCGCGATCGCCAGGTGGCGGTGCTGGAGACGCTGCTCAAGGCCTACGAGGGCAACAAGTACCCCAAGCACATGTGGGATCGCTTCTTCGGTCGCATTCGCGACGTGAAGGCCCGGCACTTCCGGGTGATCCGCACCATCGATCGGGTGCACGCCCGAGAGGTCGTGGGCAACCGCGAGCACCAGCGGATCGCCCGCCGCCTCAAAGACGGCAAATAACCGGGCCCCGCGGCCGGTCCAAGCCCCGTAACCGCACCTCTGCCCCCCGAACCTCTGCTCCTCGAGCCCCTGCCGCTGAGGTCCTGCCATGCGCTCGCACATCGCCCTGCTCGCCCTGTTGTTGCTCCCCGCCTGTGAGACCACGGGCCCCGAGGCCACCTCTGGCCCCGCCGTCGAAGGTCGAGCCTCGGCCATCGTCGGCGGCCGCGCCGAGGGCGGATGGTCCGGCGTGGGCGCGCTGACCTACGACTCCCGGAACACCGGCTACACCGGTTCGTTCTGTACCGGGGCCCTCATCGATCGCCGCTGGGTGCTCACCGCCGCCCACTGCATCCGAGGCCTACAGGATGACGGCCGTCAGGTGACGCCGGCGAACGTCTACTTCTACATGGGCCCCGACGCCCGCCCTACGTTCCGGGGGCCGCCGAACAACGGTACGTTCTACCCTGTGCAGGAGATCCACCTGCACCCGGGCTACAACGACGACGATTACGTGGCCCTCTACGACATCGCCCTCTTGGAGCTGTCGCAAAACGCCAGCGAGGCGGTCTACCCATACTTCGAGGGTGATCTGGCCCCCTACGTGGGCGACGACTTGTTCTATGTGGGCTACGGCGTGTCCGACGGCGTGAGCCAGGAAGGCGGCGGGGTCAAGCGATCCACCTTCCTCACGCTGAGCAGCGTGTCCTCTGGGGCCTTCGTCACCGATCACGGCAACTCCGGGGTGTGTCAGGGCGACTCTGGCGGCCCGGCCTTTCTGCAGGTCGACGGCCGCTATCACATCATCGGGGTGAACAACAGCGTGGCAGGCTCACCGGCCTGTCTGGGTGTCTCGGTGCAGATCCAGACCGCCACCTACGCCCACTGGATCCAACGCACGATGGGCGCCGTGGGGGCCTGCGGAGCCAACACCTGCAGCTGCCCCGAAGCCTGCGTCGATGGCGCCTGCGACGAGCTGCGGTGCAACGCCGACGCCTGCGGCTCGATCTTCAACTGCTTCAACAGCTGTCAGGGCGATGGCTGCGAGTTCGGCTGCTATGCCGAAGGATCCCCCGAGGGCCGTGCCACCTTCGACACCGCCATCCAGTGCATGACCAACAACTGCGCCAACGCCGCGGACTACCAGGCCTGCGTACAGCAGCGCTGTGGCGAGGAGATCGACGCCTGCTTCGACGCTGGCCCCCCACCCCCACCCGGCGACGGGGATTGCGAGACGCTGCTCAACTGCGCCAACAGCTGCGGCAACGCCGAGTGCCAGCAGCAGTGCTACGCCAACGGCTCTGCCCAGGCTCGAGAAGACTACGAGACGCTGATCAACTGCGTCTTCGAGCGCTGCGAGGGTCTGGAGGGCGACGCGTTCAATGACTGCGCCTACGACCGCTGCGGCAACCTCTGGGCGACGTGTATCCCCGGCGACGAGTGTGCGGTGACAGGTGGCGACTGCGGCGCCGGCGCAGCCTGCCTGCCCGGCCCCTGGCCGGCGACTTACTGCGAGCCCTCGAACGACCGGGAGGCGGGCCAGCTGTGCAACCCCCAGGTGGTGGACTGCGCCGACGGCCTCATCTGCGCGGATCAAGGCTTTGGCACCCGCTGCGAGACGATTTGTACCGACGCCGCCCAATGTGAGGGCACCGGAGCGGAGTGCCGCCTGTTCGGGAACACCTCGGTCACCATGGGGGTGTGCAGCTGCGAGGACGCTGATCGAGACGGCGCCTGCGACACTGTGGATTGCGACGACAACAGCGCCCGCCGCCGCCCCGGTGCCGTAGAAACCTGCGACGACATCGACAACGACTGCGACGACGCGGTCGACGAGATGTGCGGGGAGTGCGAGCCCGAGGAGGAGGTCTGCGACGACGTCGACAATGACTGTGACGGTCAGGTGGACGAGGGCTGCAATGCTGGCGGTGCCGGCGGTGGTATGGGCGGCGCTGGCGGCGCCCCCGCGGGTGGCGCTGGTGGTGAGCCTGCAGGGGGTGCCGGTGGCGCCCCTGTTGCCGGTGCCGGCGGTGAAGCGGGCGCAGGCGGTCTCGCCCCTGGTGGCGCCGGTGGATCAGGTGGCGCTCAGCCCCCTCCGACGGTGAACCGCGTCAGCAGCGGCGGTGACGGCGGCGGATGCGACACCACGGGGGGTGGCGCTTTGAGTGTGTGGTGGCTGTTGATGCTGGCCCCCCTCGTGCGCCGCCGCCGTGGTGATGTGATCGCTGGATGATCGGCCCATCATGTGCATAAAAGGGCCCCATCGAATCCATCGGAGCCCTTCAGTGCGTCTTCTAACCCCTCTCCTGCTCACGCTGATCTGCGCGTGTGATCCCGGCCCCTCCAGCGATACGCCGAGCCCGGCCACTGGCCAGAGCCAGCAGAGCATCGTCAACGGCGAGCGAGAGGCCGGGTGGGCCAGCGTCGGCGCCCTCACCCTCGACAGCCCGCTCACGGGCTACGTGGGCTCGTTCTGTACCGGCACCCTCATCGACGAGCGCTGGGTGCTCACCGCCGCTCACTGCCTCGCCAACGACGAGCTGGGGCGCCCCCTGGAGCCTGAAGAGGTCTTCTTCTACATCGGTGAAGACGCACGCCCCACCATCAACGGGCGCCCTGAAGGCAGGTTCCTACCCGTACGGCGCATCTACAACCACCAGGGCTTCACCGAAGATGATCTGATCGCCGTCTACGACATCGCGCTGCTCGAGCTCGCCGAGCCCGCCGACGGCCTCGAGCCCATCCCCTTCAACACCGATGATCTCGGGCCGTATGTGGGGCAATCTGTACTCTACGTGGGCTTTGGCGTCTCAGATCCGGAGACCCTCGAGGGCGGCGGCGTGAAGCGGTCGACCAACCTGCTCATGTCGGGCGCATATGAAGGCGCTTACACCACGGTGCACCAGGGCAGCGGGGTCTGCTTCGGTGACTCTGGCGGCCCGGGGCTGATGCAGATCGACGGCGAGTGGCGGGTCATCGGGGTGAACAACAGCGTGAGTGGTGAGCCCCTGTGTTTGTCGGGCTCAGTGCAGATCCGGTCGGACAGCTACACGCACTGGATCAGGCACACCATGGGCCTGGTGCCCGACTGCGGCCCCGACACCTGCGGCTGTGACGTTGCTTGCCTACCCGACGGCACCTGTGACGAGCAGCGCTGCATCGAGGGCCTCACCTGCATCGACATGTTCTTCTGCCTCGCCGAGTGTGTGGAGAGCGACTGCCTGACCCGATGCTACCTCGAGGGCCCCCTCGGCGCCCGGGCGGCCTTCGACGCCACCCTGGTGTGCATCGTGGAAGAGTGCAACGGCGAGTGGATCGAGTCGCCCTGCGCCCAGGCGCAGTGTGCTGAAGAACTCGCGCTGTGCGAAGACGATGATCCTGAGCCGCCGCCTCCACCCCCGCCGCCTCCGCCCGTCGATTTGACCTGTGACGAGGTCCGGCAATGCATCGACAACTGCGGCGACGTGACCTGCCAACGGGCCTGCTTCGAGGACGGCACGGACATCGCCCAGAGCCAGTACGGCGATCTGATGGTGTGCATCGAAGAGCGCTGTGGCGCGCTGAGCGGTCAGGTGCCGGCGTTCAACGCGTGCGCCTACACCGAGTGCGCTGAAGCCTGGGTGCTCTGTGTACCCCCGGACGCATGTGAGATCACCGGCGGCAGCTGTCCGCCGGAGACGGCCTGTGTCGCCGCCGACTGGCCTGCGACGTACTGTGAGCCTTCCGAGGGCCTGGTTCGCACCCGGCAATGTGATCCCGGGCTGGTGCAATGCGCTGATGGGCTGTCCTGCTTCGATCTCGGCGACGGCGACCGCTGCCACCCCACCTGCCTCGATGACGTCGACTGCGCTGAGGACGAGGTGTGCCGCCCTCTGGAAGAGGCCTCCATCGAGATGGGGGTGTGCGGCTGCCGCGACGACGACGGGGATGGGGTCTGCGCGGTGGATGACTGTAACGATGCTGATCCGCTTCGGAACCCCGAGGTCACCGAGCGCTGTGGTGACGGTGTGGACAACAACTGCAACGGCCTCGTGGACGAGGGCTGTGAGATGCAGCAGCCGGATGCGGATGGCGGCCTGGGCGGAGACCCTCCGACTTCGCCACAGCCCCTGACGACTGCGCTCCGAGGGCCTAGCGGTCGCGGTGGCTGCAGTCAGAGTGGCGGCATGGGTTATGGGTGGTGGGTGATTCTGCTCGTCGGTTGGGTGCGTCGCCGCAGAGTTTGAGCGTCGGGCTGCTCAGCCTTACTGGGGCGATGACGAAGGCCAGGGCTGGGGCCTTTGTAGGCAGTCGTCGCTTCGCTCCGCCTGCGTAGGCAGCTTTATCGGCCGGCCTGCGGCCCGCCTTGGAGCTGCGTACACGTCGGCACACTCGCTGGCGCGAGCAGGCCTCCGGGTAGGCAGGGTCGCTCAAGGCTTCGCCTTATTCGCTCGCTCCCCTGCGTAAAGAGTCAGTTCTGGTGTGGCTTTGAGGGCACCCCCAATGCTGTTGGGGCTTTCGCCGAGCGTTGGGACTCAGGAGCTTGCAGGTTCGCGGTAGGTCGAATCCCGGCGGGGCTCAGCAACAAGATACAGAAGAAACTCTTTACGCAGGGGAGCGAGCAATCAATGCGCTAGCATTGAGCGACCCTGCCTACCCGGGAAGGTGCCTGCGTCAGCAGGTGCCTGAACGTGTACGCGCCAGACGAGGTTGCCCGAAGGGCGACCGAAGGCCCGGCGCCTACGCAGGCGGAGCGAAGCGACGACTGCCTACAAAGGCCCCAGCCCCGACCTCCGATATCGCAACTTACACCTCTTGATTGCGTCACCCTCGCTCAAATACCCTCAGTATGTAAAAAACTGAGAGTACGCCCCCATGCCCACTCATTTCACCGCGTGCCCCTTGTGCGAGGCCGGATGTGGCCTCGCAATCGAGACAGTCGACGGCGTGCCCACACAGGTCAGGCCCGATCACGACGATCCCTTCTCGCAAGGCTATGTCTGCCCCAAGGGCATGGCGCTCCTGAGCCTCGACCAGGATCCAGATCGCCTCACCGGCCCAGTCAAAAAACAGCCTGATGGTAGCTTCGAGCCCATCAGCTGGGCCGAGGCCTATGACGAGGTCGGCGAGAAGCTCACCGCAGTGCAGAAAGCCCATGGGCGAGACGCTGTGGCCCTCTACATGGGCACCGTCGCAGTGCACAAGTACAGCACCGTGCTGATGCGCAACGCCTTGCTCAAAGCCCTCGGCACCCGGAACTCCACCAGCGCCGGCTCCCAGGACACCAGCACCCGATTCACAGCCTCGTACTTCTTGTATGGCAGCTGCCTCGCAGTGCCCGTACCCGACATCGATCGCACCGACTTTCTGCTGTGCCTCGGGGGCAACCCCGTCGTGTCCAACGGCAGCATGATGACCGCCCCCAACGTCAAACAGCGGCTCAAGGGCATCCGCGAGCGGGGCGGGCAGATCGTCGTCGTCGATCCGCGGCGGAGCGAGACCGCGCGAATCGCCGACGAGCACATCTTCATTCGGCCGGGCACTGACGCTGCGCTGGTCTTGTCCATGGTGCACGTGCTCGACGCCGCGGGACGCATTCAGCGCGATCAGCTCGACGCCATCTCACGTGGGTTCGACGACGTACAATCGTTGCTGGCCCCATTCACGCCAGAAGCCGTCGCCTCCTTCACTGGCGTGCCTGCGGAGACCATCACCCGGCTCGCCCACGCCTTCGCCGACGCACCCACAGCGGTCATTTATGGTCGAATGGGTCCCGCCAACGCCCGCCATGGCACCCTCACCAGCTTCGCCATCGATCTGCTCAACATCGTCACTGGCAGGCTCGGCGCCGTGGGTGGATCGATGTTCCCCACCCCAGCAGTCGACGCCAGCCGCCTCGCCCGGCAGATCGGTGCCGACGGATACGACCGCTTCCGCAGCCGGGTGCGCGGCTTGCCCGAGATCTTGCTCGACCTGCCCGCCACCACCCTCGCTGAAGAGATGGAGACCCACGGTGAGGGGCAGGTGAAGGCCTTCGTGACCTGCGCCGGCAACCCCGTGCTCAGCGTGCCCAACGGCCGGCGACTCGACCGGGCCCTCGAAGGCCTCGACTTCATGGTGTCCATCGACATCTACATCAACGAGACCACTCGGCACGCCGACATCATCCTGCCGCCGTGCTCCAGCCTCGCCGAAGATCACCTCGGGCTCTTCTTCGCCAACATGAACGTGCGGAACAACGCCCGCTGGGCCACGGCCATGATCGAGGCAGAGGGCCCCGCAGATTGGGAGATCATGTTGGAGATCGCCCGGCGGCTCGGTGGCGGCCCCACGGGCATGAAGCCCGTGGATCTGCTCACGCGCCTGCTGCGCCTCGAGATCACCCCTGCCACCATCGCCGATCTGTCGATGCGCATCGGGCCGTACGGCGATAAATTCATGCCTTGGAGCAAGGGGCTGTCGCGCAAGAAACTGCAGCGCGAGACCCACGGTGTCGATCTGGGACCGCTGAAGCCTGGGATCAAGCACCGCCTGTATCATCGCGGCGGCAAAGTGAAGCTGTCGCACCCACAGCTGACAGAAGCGATGCACGCCCTCGCCAGAGAGTTAGGTGAAGTCGACCACGAAGGCTTGCTGCTCATCGGTCGCCGGGAGCTGCGCTCCAACAACTCGTGGATGCACAACCTGCCGAGCCTCGTCTCGGGCAAGGCCCGGTGTCTGCTCTACGTACACCCTGACGACGCCGCCGCCCGGGGTTTGAATGACGGCGACACGGCGTGTATGGAGAGCGCGGTGCACCGCGGCGAGCTCACGGTGCACGTCACCGACGAGGTCTGCCCCGGCGTCGTGAGCCTACCCCACGGGTATGGTCATGGTCGCGCCAGGGCAACGCTGTCGGTGGCCGGGGCCCACGCCGGGGTCTCGGCGAACGATTGGACCGATGATCAGACCGTGGAGACCATCGTGGGGCAGTCCATCCTCAACGGGGTCCCGGTAGAGCTGTCGGCGGTGGAGGGCTGAGTTGGCCACGAAGAAGCGCCTGCGCGATCAACACGCCGAGGCCACCCGAGAGGCGGTGCTCGCCAGCGCCAGAGACGCCTTCACCGAGGGCGGCTACGTCAAGACCTCCCTCGACGTAATCGCCGCCCGAGCGGGGGTGACCAAGGGGGCCATCTATCACCACTTTCGCAATAAAGTAGAGGTCTTCGAGGCAGTCTACACCGCCATCGCCGGCGAGCTCGCCCAGGCCCTGCGGGCCCACATCGCCCCTTTGGAAACCCCAGCGGAGCGTTTTCAGGCGGCGATGGATCTGATGATCGAGCACGCCGACGACCCGGCCTGCAGAGTGATTTTGTTCCGCGACGGCCCCGTGGCGCTCTCCGATCGTTATCGCGCCATCGACGACCGCCACTTTCTCGGCCTGCTCAAAGAGGAATTGTCGGCATTGCAGGCACAGGGTGCCCTCGAAGACACCAACATTCAGGTGCTCGGGCCGATGCTGCTCAGCGCCATGATCGAAGGGGCCACCCTACTGGGCAAAGCAGAGGATCTGGCTCAGGCTCGGCGAGATGTGCGTGAGGCTTTGAGGCGTTTGCTTGTCGGTGTGGTGGGCTGAAGGCAGTTCAGCTGCGCAGCTCGCGCTTGAGGATCTTCCCTGTGGGGCCCTTGGGCAGAGCGTCGAGGAATTCGACGATGCGGGGGTACTTGTACGCCGCCAGGTGCTCTTTGCAGTACGCGATGATGTCTTCGGCGCTCGCGGCCTGATCGGCTTTGAGGGCCAGCACCGCCTTCACCTCTTCGCCGTGGCTCTCGTGGGCCACACCGATGACCGCCGCCTCGGCGACAGCAGGGTGACCGTAGAGCACCTCTTCGATCTCTCGGGGATACACGTTGAAGCCACCGCGGATGATCATGTCCTTCTTGCGGTCGACGATGAAGTAGTAGCCGTCGTCGTCGCGGATCGCGATGTCGCCGGTGTGGAACCAGCCATCCACGATGGTGGTGGCGTTCACCTCGGGGCGCTTGTAGTACCCCTTCATCACGTTGTGACCCTTGATGCAGATCTCACCGGGGGTGTCCGAGTCGGTGATGACATTGCCCTCGGCGTCTTCCAGCCGGAACTCCACGCCCCAGAGCGGCAGGCCCACACTGCCGGCCTTCTTGGGACGATCGAGCACGTTGAAGCTGGCCACGGGGCTGGTCTCAGAGAGGCCGTAGCCCTCGAGGATGTTCACCCCGTACTTCTCGTCGAAGGCCTTCATCACCTCCACGGGCATCGCTGAGCCGCCGGAGACACAGAACTCGAGGCTGCCGAGATCGTAGTTGCTCGCCTCGGGGTGGTGCAGCAGAGCGAAGTACATCGTGGGCACGCCGCCGAAGAGGTTCACCTTGTGGCCCTGGATCAAGCCCATGGCTTGGGTGGGATCGAACCGGGGCAGCATCACCACCGTGCCGCCAGCCATGAGCACGGCGTTGTGCATCACCGTCTGGCCAAAGCTGTGGAACAGCGGCAGCGTGGCCAGGGCCGTGGCGTTGTCACCGAGGCCCAGCAGGCGATCTTTCACGTACTGGGCGTTGTAGAACATGTTGAAGTGGGTGAGCTCTGCACCCTTGGGCCGACCGGTGGTGCCCGAGGTGTACAAAATCACCGCAGTGTCGTCGGGCATGGTGGCGGGCAGATCGGTCACCGGATCGCTGCCGCCGATGAGGGCGGTCATGCTCACCGCGCCTTCTGGGGCGGTGACGTCGGTGGGGTTGGCCTTGGCCACGATCAGATGCTTGCAGGTCTCCACCCGCTCGAAGGCCGCCTGGGCCTGCTCGAAGAAGCCTTCCCAGACCACCAGAGCCACAGCGTCGGCGTCCTCGAGGTGGTAGGCGATCTCGTCTGCGGTGAGCAGCACGTTGAGAGGGATGATCGGGTTCCCGTGATGGTGGGATCCGAAGTACGCCAGGGTGAAGTGAGGCACATTGGGCAGCATGAGGGCCACGTGCTGACCAGCCTTGATCCCCAAGCCCTCGAGCCCGCCGGCAAATCGCTGAACGTAACCGTATACCTGGGCATAGCTCAGGCTGGCTTCGCCGAGGACGATGGCGGGCTTCTCGGGGTGGGCGCGGGCGCTCTCGCGCAGGATCATGGCCAGGTTCAGACTCATGGCGTCTCCGGTGCTCTTGAGGTGAATGGAGGCGTCAGTGTGCCCGCTTCCCAGGGAGATGGCAGGGGTTTTCGTGGGCAAGGACACAAGATCACGGGTGTTTTGCGACTTAACTCAGCCCTTCTTCCCATCATCGCGAGGGGTTGTGTACCGTGGTGCTGCGTTGCACCATGAACGGAGCGGTGATTTGAAGCTCAGACCAACGTCATCGGCGCTGTGGGGCGCCTCTGTCATGATGTGCATGGGGGTGACGTCGAGCGCCCACGCCGGTGAGTGGCAACAGGCCACCCTCGGTGGGGTGACCACCCAGCTGTATCGACCAGACGCCGAGGGTGTGGCCGGTGAAGGTCGGCCCCTGTTCATCGCGCTCCATGGCTGCGCTCAGCAGGCCACGGCGCTCAAAGACTTCGGCAACTGGTCTGCTGCAGAAGAGTATGGCGCGGTCATCGCCCTGCCCTCAGCCCCCAATGGTGGAGTGTACGCAGGGTGCTGGGATTACTACGGGGCCGGTCACACCCGCGGCAACCGCCACAACGGGCCCCTGCTGGCCATGGTGCAGGCCCTGCTCGACGACGCCGAGCTGAAGATCGATCCCGCTCAGGTCTACATCACCGGGCTCTCGTCGGGTGGCGCTCAGGCGGGGGTCATGGGCTGCCTCGCGCCGGAGATCTTTGCCGGTGTGGGCATCAACGCCGGCCCTGCAGTCGGCACGTCCGAAGCCGACATCGCCAGCGCCACGGGCACCCCAGAAGGCGTCGCGAATACGTGCACCACCCTCGCAGGCGCGGAGTCCGGGGCCTTCTCGACCCAGCTCACGGCGGTGGTCTACGGCGACAAAGATGTCATCGTGGCCCCGGGCTACGGCCGCCTCAACGCCCTCTCTCGGGCTGGCCTCTACAGCGTGCCCGACGCCCCGGATGCCTTCACCCTCGACGGCCTCCCAGGGTACGCCCCTTCAGGCCAGGGGCAGATCTGGTTCGATGCCGACGGTCCACGGGTCTCGCTCATCGAGGTGACGGGCATGGGCCACGCGTGGCCCGCAGGCACCGGGGAAGGCTTCGAGAACCAGTTCGTCGCCGCGGAAGGCCTCGACTGGTTCAGCTATCTGATGCAGTGGTTCACCGCCCACAACCGCCGGCTCGACGGCTTCACCCCCGAGCCCCCAGGCGTGACACCAGAGCCCACCCCCACGAGCCCGCCCACGCTGACGCTCACCGATGTCACCAGCACAGCAGGCTGTCTGCAGGCGTCGGGGCAGTTGTCCACCCTCGAAGGCGATCCGCTGAGCGGCCCCGAGGTGCAGGTGTTGTTGGTGGCAGGCGACACGAGCGCCCTGGCCACGGTGGAGCTCAGCGGCCGCTGGCAGGGCGAAGTCTGCGGCCTCGAGTCAGGCTGCTACCAGCTCGGCGTTCGGGTCACGAGCCCCGGCGGGCAAGACGCCCTCACCAGCGATCCAGTGCCGGTGGTGGCTACGGCAACGCCTGATGAAGGCAACATGAACCCTGCGCCAAGTGGGGTGGTGGCGGAGGTGGAGGACACGCTGGTGGGCCACACCGGACGCTTGAGCGTCTACCCTGGGGGCTACGGTGTGGCCGACACCACCTACCTCGACTTGCTCGATCAGTTCGGCACGATGACACCCTTCACGCTGTATCAGAGCGCCGACGGGGACTGGTACCTCGATCCGGCGAACATCCCTGGCGGCGCGCCAGAGATGCCCATGGCAGAGACGCCGAGCTGTGACGAGGTGACGCCGCCCTCGACCGAGCCAGAGGCGCCGGGCGAAATGCCCCAGCCAGGGCAACCGGGTGGCGGCGGTGGCGCGACCGCTGGGGGCCCAGCGGTGCGCACGAGTGGGGGCTGTCAGGGTGCACCCGGTGGTGGGGGGCTTTGGTGGATGGCGTTGCCATTGCTCGGGCTCCGACGCCGACGCTGACCACCCTCAATCAGGCGCGCCCCGCCGTGAGGCGTTTGACATCGGGGCCATGAATCGGGCACCTAACCCGGTCATCGAGCCCCCTGCCGCTGCCGGAGATGCCATGAACACCCCGAGCAAGTCTCTCGAAGCCCGCCTCCTCGATCGCATCTCCAAGGCCAACAAGGCCTTCGATCTCATCGCCCCCGGCGACAAAATCATGGTGGCCCTCTCCGGAGGCAAGGACTCGTGGGCCCTGCTCTATCTGCTGCGGGCCTATCGCCAGAAGGTGCCCTTCGACTTCAGCATCGTGGGGGTGAACCTCGACCAGGGGCACCCCGGGTTCCCCGCCCAGGTGCTCATCGACCACCTCACCGCAGAAGGGTTCGATCATCGAGTGGTGTTCAAGGACACCTACTCCGTGGTGCAGGCCAAGACCCCCGAGGGCAAGACCTACTGCGCCCTGTGCTCCCGTATGCGCCGGGGCATCCTGCATCAGATCGCCGAAGAGCTCGGCTGCCGATCCATCGCGCTGGGCCACCATCGGGACGACGTGGCCCAGACCCTGCTGCTCAACGTGTTCTTCTCAGGGCGTATGCGGGGCATGCCGGCGAAGCTCGAGGGGCCCATCTCGGTGATCCGGCCCATGGTGTACTGCGCCGAGTCCGAGCTCGCTGCGTACTGTGACCAGGTGGGGGCGCCGATCCTCCCCTGCAACCTCTGCGGCAGCCAGGAGAACCTGCAGCGTCAGGAGATGAAGGCCCTGCTCAACACCCTCGAAGGCCGCCACCCCAGCATCAAGGGCAACATGCTGGCGGCCCTCACCGGCGCGGGGCTCATGGCCGAGGGTGTGGCCCCTGTGGAGACCGCGCCCGAAGTCATCCAGGACACTCTGATTCAGATCGAAGGCTGAAACCGCTGCCTCAGATTGCATCATGGCGGCGCCTTTGCCGTATGTTGTTCTGAGATGCTCGATCTGAACGCCACCTCGCTCCGAGGCTCCATCCTGTTGCTCTGGCTCGTCACGCTGACGCCCCACATCACGTCGGCCCGTGGCAAGACACCTCGCTGGCACACCGTCGATGGCGCGGCTGCAGGGGCATCCGAGGCCATCGGAGGCTACAGCAAGGGCTGCCTGCAGGGGGGCGTCAGCGTCGGCCCTACGGGGAAGGGGTTTCAGATCATCCGCCTCGAGCGCAACCGCAGCTGGGGGCACCCCACCCTGGCCACCTTCGTCGAAGGCTACGGCGCTCGGCTCGACGCCGCTGGCCTGCCCCCGGCCCTCATCGGTGACTTGGCGCAGCCCCGGGGGGGTCGCATGCCCTCGGACCACCGCAGTCACCAGACCGGCCTCGACGTCGATGTCTGGTTCAGCCGGCCCGAGGGGCCACATCCTCTGCCTCGAACGGCCGTTCAGGCGTGGACGTTCCCCGATCTCGCCGACAAGAAGACCGAAGAGATCCACCCAGACCGCCTCACCAAAGATCGCATCGAGATGCTGAGGCTCGCCGCCGAAGATGACACTGTGGCCCGCATCTTCGTGAGCTATGTCATCAAGGGCGCGCTGTGTGCACAGGTGAAGGGTGATCGCAGCTGGCTACGCAAGATCAGGCCCTGGTGGGGTCACCGCGCCCACTTCCACGTGCGCCTGCACTGCCCCGAAGGCAGCCCGGACTGTGTGCCACAGAAGACCCTGCCCCCCGGCGACGGGTGCGACGTCTGGAGCTGGTTCACTCGAGCCGAGGTGGCCGCCCGCAAAGCCAGGGGCGAGCCCAAGTACACCCCACCGAAGATCAAACGACCCCGCCGCTGTCGGCAGGTGCTCAAGGCCCGAAAGGCTCGATCAGAGTGAGCCGCCCTTGAGCAGACGAGATCATGTCCCTGCCTGGCTGGTGGTGATGCTGTGCACGCTCTGTGTGCGCGCCCACGCTGACGAGATCACTGTAGGCCCGGGGCCAGATCCCACAGAGCTGCCCACGGTGAGAGACGTGCAGGTGGAAGGCCTCGGGCCGAGCCAGAGACTGAAAGCCGAGATCCTCGCGCGGCCTCTGTTGGATCAGCCTGCAGATCCAGACCGCATCGACGGTGTGTTGCGTGCTTTGTCCACCCAGGGCGGCCTCGGCGCCTTCGATGTACAGGTGGAGCGCGCCGGAGATGTGGCGGTGGTGATCCTGATCAGCGCCGGCCCTCGGCGGCTGGTGGAGGGGATCCTGCTCGACACCCGGCCTGACGACGGGATGGACCCCAACCCTCGACTCAACAGCCTGCTCAGGCGTCAGCTCCAAGCGAGCGATCATCCGCTGCGCACCACAGAAGGTCAGCCGTTCCACCCTTACTGGCTCGAGGCAGATGTAGAGGCTGTTCGTCGATTCTATGTGGAAGACGGCCACCTCGACGCACGGGTGGAGCCGATGCTCCGGCCCGCTGGAGAGCTCGTCGAGGTGGTGTTCCACATCACGCCGGGGCCGGTGTACTCCACCGGCGAGATCACCCGCTCGGCGCCGACGACCCCGGCATGGCGGGCCATGGAGTCGGTCTCTCTACGCATCGAGCGCGGCGCCCCAGTGCCCTGGTGGTTGAAGGCCGACGCGCACCGCATGCGCCGGGCGGTGTGCCTCGCCGGGGGACACCCCGAGGCCACGGTGGACACCACGGTGAGCGAGACGGGTGAAGAGCGCTCGGTCCGCTTCGAGGTCACCCCGGGTCCTGCCCGCAAGATCCGCTCGATCGACTTCACGCATCAGAGCCTGCCGCCGAGCTTCCTCGCAGAGCACGGCGTCGCTGCAGGCGCCCCTTATTGCCCGGATGCTCTGGTCGAGCTGGAGAAAGCCATCTCCGCCCGGCTGAAGAACGAAGGGTTCCCTGATCCTGATCTGAAGCTCTCTGCCCGCTCTTTGCCCCCTGCGGAGGCCATGGCCATGGGCAACCGCATGGTGGACGTCGTCATTCAGGTCCAACCCCGAACGCAGGCGGTGATCCAGCGTGTCTGGTTCGACGGCAACAAGGTGACTGAGGCCTCGGTGCTCGAGAGCATGGTGGTGGTCCGCGATGGCGACATCTTCAACCAGACCGACATCGATCGCAGCGTGCAGAATCTGCTCCGCAGTGGCTTGTTTCGTCGCGCATACGCCCGTGTGATTGATGGCGGCGGCGGGCGCTTCTATCTCTACTTCGTGGTGCAGGAGAGAGAGTTCCTCTCGCTGAGTTTTCAGAACCAGGAGGTGACTTTCTACAACATGGATCTCACCCGGGCGCCCACGGCGCTGGGCGAGCTCACCGATGGCGTGACACTGCGAGGCCGCGGGCAGCAGCTGGCGATCCGCGCCCAGAAGGACCACCAGCGCCTGCGATTTCGAGATCCGTTCCTCTTCAACAACATGGTGACCCGTGTGGATCTCGAACGCCGCGAGTTCGGCTTCAGCGAGCTCGACGAGACGGTCTGGGCCGCCACCCTGGGTCTGGGGTTGCGGGCCTTCGAGAACCGCCTGGAGCTCATCCCCGTGGTGGCTGTGGAGACGCTGCAATCAGAGTCCCCGGCGCGGTACGCCTCTCTGCCGGTGCGCGGTGACGATCAGCTCCGTGTGCTCTGGGGCCTGGAGACGCTCATCGATCTGCGGCTGGTGGATGGCGAGCGCTTTCCCTATTTGGGGGCGCTCCTCGAGACGAGCGTGCGCAACATCGGCCTGCCAGGCTACGGGAAGCCCGATGTGCTGCGCCTGAGAACCTCGGGGCGCTTCTTCCTCCCTCTGGGCACGAACCGCACGGGCCAGCACTTTGTGTTGGAGTCTTTTGTGGAAGGGCACTGGCGCATCTCCGAGAAGGAGAACCGCATCACGGCCTTCGAGCGCGCTGCCCCCGAGATCAGAGGGTACGACCGGGAGGCCCACTATCTGGCCCACGAGATCGTGTCGACGGACGCAGAAGGCCGCCTTCAACAAGAGCAGGTAATGCTGGGCAGCACCGAGGCGTACGTGGGCTCGGTCTCGATCCGACTGCCCCTGTTCAACCAGCGCCGCACGACGCTGGTGCCCTTCCTCGACGCCATCACCATGGGCGATCCCCGCAACCCCACCTTCGATCGCGTGTTCTTCGGCGCCGGCGCCCAACTTCGCTTCTCGCTGTTCAAAGAGCGCCTCGAAGGCTTCATCTATGTGGCCCACCCCCTGAACGATACGGATGAAGCCGACTTCTTCGGCTCTGGCGCTGGCGGGAGCTTTTAGCTCCGGGGCTTCGGCCCCGTGAGCGGCCGCCTGGGCTGTGAGGCGTGGCGCCTGGGCGGCGCTTCCGTCCTCGACGATGCTTCCAGCATCGCCTGCGGGTGAATCACCACCCAGACACCACGCCTCACAACCCAGGCGACCACTCACGTGGCCTGCGCCCCTCCGCGTGCATGTTTGGGGGCTGGATAGGGGGTTTTGGGGGGGAGGTTGGAGGAGGGCTTGGGGGTCGAGGTTGGAGGAGGGGTTGAGAGAGGCTGATGGAGAAAAGAGCTTTGGGACAACCTTTGGGGCTTTGACAACATCATTATGAACAGCGGATATAATCCATGCTTCTAGCAGCTAAAAATTGACGTATCTGGTGCAGCATCGGGAGAGCAAGCCGGGTGAGGTGGTGAGTGTGCAGAAGAGCCTTGCTGAGCTTTTGAGACGAACATCCGGAGACCACACCGGACATTGGAACGAAGAGGCGTGGCGACAAGTCGTCCATGGCCCCGCTCAGAGCCTCGCCCACTGCGCCGAAGCCCAGAACATCGACGAAGCGCACAGCCTCTCCATGCTCGAGGCCTACCTCACCCTGGCCAAGCGCGCCGTACTCGATGGCTACCTGCTGCCCGAGGGCGTCGGGCGACACGGCTTCTTTCACCACGCCTGGACCCAGCTGATCCCTCGGCTGCTGCCCCTTGCATCGACAGATACGCATGGTCGGCTCATGGGCATGCTCTGGGCCCTCGGCGAAAACCTCGAGACCGCACCCCCCTGGCTCGAAGCCCTCATCACGGCGGCCTCCGATGATCTGACCAGCCTCGAAGATCTCGACGAGTGGGTGGCTGATCTGACCCTCGAAGCCCTCGAACCTCCGACACAGACCCTCGAGCCTGAGCAGGCCACCATCACGTGGTTCGACTTCAGACACAGCGACTGGCAGTTCCTGCCCGGTGAGATGACCTTTGTGGCGCCCACCGTGCTGTGGATCGGTGATCGGCACCGCGTCGATCCTCAACAGCGCCCCCTCGGCCATGGCCTCTGGCTTACACCGGGTGGGCCGCGCTCGTTGGGCCCGTTGCCGCCGCCAGAGATCGAGCTCGATCTCGGCGAAGAGACCGATCCGATGCCCATATTCGACAAGGCCATTGGCTCGGACCGACGCTTCACCTCGGTCTTCACGGCCCGGGCGAACCCCTGGTGTGGTGCAGCTGCGCTCGAGAGTTCGCAGAGCATCGTCACGCTCACGGCAGCGGCGGGCTAAGCAGTCTTGTGTAGATGAGTGAGGCTCAGGGGCTCCGAAGCCGAGCACCCCAGAGCCTGATGAGCCAAGAGCTGAACGTTCTATCGGCGATGTTCAGTCGAGCTCGCCGCGCTCAGCCTTGCCGATCCAGGTCCTGATCTCACGCTCGATGATGCCCACGGCTTTCTTCTGCAGAGGCCGAAACAGCAAAGGCACCTTCAACTCCAGGTCGAAGGCCCCGGGGCGCAGCTCCACCGTGCCCTTCAGGGACACCCCCTTGGCCTTGAACTGAATGTCGGCCTTCTTCGGGGTCAGCCACCTGGCCTGAGGGTTGTACTGGGCGAACTGCGCCCTGTACTGCTCGAAGGCTTTGTCGGCGGTCTTACGGGCGAGATCGTCGCTGAGGCTGTGTGTGATGGTGTGGCGCATGCAGGCTCCTGAAAGCGTCCCCCTCTCGAGATTCGAGGACTGAGTGTCTGGGAAGGGTTACACCATCCAGGCTCACACCACAAAACGATCAGTCATCTCACCGTCGATGTTCCACCGCTCCACGGTCATGGTGCCGTCGGCAGCCACCTCGATCCGCGTGGCGCCATAGGTCTCTTCTGCCACCTGGCGGAGCGGGATCTCTTCGGGGTAGCTGGCCTCGACGTCGTCGCGGGTGGCGTCGATCTCGTAGCTCAACGCACCGCCGCCACCGTCGACGACGTAGACCATGCCGTCGACGTCGAAGCGCTCATAGCAGTGGTTGTGACCCGTGAGCACCAGCGGCACGTTGTGGGCTTGGAAGATCGGGTGAAGCACGTCGCGCACGCGGCGGTTCGCCGACGACTTGCTGAAGGTGTAGACCGGCCGGTGGAAGCCCACCACGGCCCGCTGCAGGCCGTCTGCCTCGAGGGTGCTCAGCTGCTGCTCCAACCACTCGGTCTGGAACGGCTCTGCCTGATCGTCGGTCTCGGAGTTCATCAAGATGAACCGCACGCTCCCGAAGTCGAAGGCGTGGAGATCGGATCGAGGGCTCTCGCTGCCCTGAATGCCGAAGAGGCGGCCGTACTGCACGGTGAACTCTTCCTGGCCTTCGTACTCGTGGTTGCCCACGCACAGCTGTATAGGCGCCACGCGCATCGCCGCGGCGAAGTACTGGAACATGCCGTTCCACGTGTCGCCGGGGTTGCTCATGTATTGGATGTCACCGCCGTGCACCACCACGTCGGGATTCCAGCTGGCCACGAGCTCGCCCACTCGGATCGAGTTGGGCCACATGGTGTCGGCGACCCAGACCGCGGTGAAGGCCTGCCCCGGCGCTGGCGGCGCGGTGAAGGCCCCCGTCACCGTGGTGGGGCCGATCTCCACGGACCAGCTGTATCGCATGCCCGGGGTCAACTCGGTCATGCGGCCGGTCCAGAGCGTGTAGGTCCCGGGGTAATCGCCGAAGTCCACCCGATCGGGGAACGGCGGCCACCGATATTCGAGCTCTTCGGTCTCGCTCGTCAGCTCTACACGCTCGGGCTCACCGCCCTCGGCGGTGAGGGTGGCCTCGGCCTCGAACCCCTCCAGGGCTTCGAAGCGCAACACCACAACGCCACCGACGATGTGCAGCCAGGGGCCTTTGGTGATGGGGGCCTCGGGCAGACGGGCGAGCGGATGATCGGCGATCGCCGCGTCGGGACTGTCCGCATCCGGGATCTCGGCATCAGGGGCGTCGACCTCGGCATCAGGTACATCGCTGTCAGGCGACACCATGCCCATATCGGGCATTTGCCCGTCGGGCTCACCGCCTGTGCCCTGGTCGCTCACCGCGCCTGTCGTCTCGTCTTCTTCACACCCCGCCAACATCAGCCCGACGGCCACGGAGGCCTGGGCCGCACGGCTCATGAAATCTCGCCGGCTGAGTTGGGGGTCGTCGTCTCGTTGCTTCTCGTCGGCCATCTGTACTCCTTGAGCGGCGTATCATATGGCAACTGCCCGGTGATGTTCCTGGGATTCGACGTCACTTTATGTCATGACCTCTGGGTGAAGTCATGACCTCTGGGTCGATCGGTGACAGGGTGTGAGCCCTACGACAACAGGCGGCAGATGAAGTTCAGATGTGACCAGTGTGGGACACGCTACAGCATCAAAGACGAGAAGGTCCGTAACCGTGTCCTGAAAATTCGCTGCAAAATCTGCGAATACGTGATCACCATCCAGGACCCGCTCGCATCTTCCACCGGGCTGGCTGCGGTCCACCCCGCAGCGCCTGCCCCCGCACCACCGGCACCGGCGCCTGCAGCTCCGGCGGGACTCGATCCCGACATGACCGTGCCCTTGCCCCCGGGTGCTCTTCCTCCGGGGCTCCCGCCACAGAGCACTTTGCCGGTCACACACACACCGATCCCGGCAGAGCCGCTCTGGTACGCCCTCACCCCCAGAGGTGAAATCGGCCCTGTGCCCATCGCCCAGCTTCAAGAGCTCGTCCGTCAGGGGCAGGTGACCCCTGCAGACCAGGTGCGCTCCTCGGAGATGAGCGACTGGCACGTGGTGTCTGATCGCGTCGATCTGTTCCAAGGCCTCAACGTACCTCAAGCGCCGGCGACGCCAGCGCCTGATCCCAACGAAGCCCCCGCCGTGGGCAGCCTCGGCCCTGTGGGCAGCCCCACGCCAGGCGACTTCAGCTGGCAGAACGAGCGAGAAGACCGAACCATGATCGAGGAGATCCCCGACGATCTGCTCGACGCGCCCTCGACACCGGCGCCGACACCTCAGCCCCCTGCAGCGGGCCTCTCGGGCCTCATCGATCTCGGGCAGCTCGATGCCCTCGAATCTGCGGGCAGCCTCGGCCAGGCGAGCACGGTGGATGCCCTGGCAGGCTCTCAACAAGAAGAAGCGTTCTTCGCCTCTCAGCACGCCATGCCAGCGCTGACGCCTGCCCCGGCCCCTCAGCCCATGGACCTGGGCACGCCTGCACCAGAGGCCCCTCTCCCCGAGCCTGCACCGCCTGCACCACCTTCCGAAGAGCCAGACACCGTCCTCAGCGCGCCCCCAGTGCCCGCTGTCGAGGTCGACGACACCCCCACGCTGATCCCCGAGGTGCCTCCAGCCCCGGAGCCTGCCCCCGAGACGGTCACGACGCCGGAAGAGCGCAAGAGCAAGAAAGGCCTCTGGCTGGGCCTCGCCGCCATCGCCGCCATCGCGGTGCTGGGCATCGTCCTCGCCATGGGCAACGGTGACACACCGAAGCCGGGCGACACTGCTCAAAAGCCCAAGCCAGGCACTGCAGCACAACAGGCTGATCCACCAAAGAAGGCGACCACACCTGCACCTGATCAGGGCGTGGCAGCTGCCCCTGTGGCGACACCTGACGCCGAAGCGCCCCCAGAGACACCCGACGCCGGAGCGCCGAGCGGCCCCTTGTCGAAACCACTGAGCCGGGATGTGAAGCAACCCACCTCACGGCCGGTGAACACAGTGAACAAGACGCCCAAGCCGAAGTCGCCCACGAGCAAGAAGCCGTCACAGGCAAACGCACAGAAACGTCAGACTGCGCCGAAGAACACCCAGAAGCCTGCACAGAAGAACAACCCCTCTGACGGCGCCGGCGGTGCCCAGGCTGCAGCGACCCGCGTGGCGCCGCTCAAGAAGACCGAGACGCGCCCCACGATGCCCGGCACAGTGGAGAACCTGCCCGAGAGCCTGAGCTCTCAAGAGATCGCCCAGATCATGCGTCGTCAGCGCATCAGCATCACCAACTGTTACAGCCGCCACCTGAAGCGCGAGGGCTCCGCGGTGGCCTCTCGGGCCATGCTGAAGTTCATGATCAAGCCCGACGGTCGCACGGACAAAATCCGCCTGCCCGCAGCCCTGGACAACACCACCCTGAAGTCGTGTCTGGTGAGCCTCGTGACCCGCACCCGCTTCGGCAAGTTCACCGGCAACCCCATCCCTGTGGAGTATCCCCTGGTCTTCCAGGCGGCGAACTGAATCCGGTGAGCCCCGGGCTCCTCACGCTCCATCTCATCTGCGCCTGTCTCTGCATCGGAGCCAGCACCCATCAAGCCCTCTTTGCATGGCGGCGACCCGCCCGTGCGGCCCGGTTCGCGTCGCTGGCTCTGGTCACCGGACTCGTCGCCGCCGTGCTCGGCGCGGTGATCTACCCCGACTACAAGACCGACCTCCGTGGGCCCTGGCTTGAGACTGCGCTGCCTGATGGTGTACGGGCCTTCGATCTCAAAGAGCACCTCGTGGCGCTGAGCCTCGCCACCCACTGGGGAGCCTGGGTGCTTGCCCGTGGAGGCCGCGCCACCACAGCTCGGGGCCCATCGCGAACAGCCTATGTGAGCCTCGCCACCTTGAGCGCTCTCCTGGTGTGGATCGGCGGGCTCATCGGCGTCTACATGGTGTCGTGGCAGGCCACGCATCGATGAGCCCGCGCACACGATATGGCCTCGCCCTCGGCGGCACCCTCGGCTTTGTGTTGGGCTATGCCCTCTCTGGGCTCATGGGCTGGCCCCTGCCCACCTATGATCCGGTGAGCGGGCTCTGGCACTGGTCCACCCCTGGAGATCCGATGCACATGCGCTACTACGGCCAGCTTGCCGCTGGGGTGCTGACCGGTGCGCTCGGGGCCCTCGTCGGCGGCCTGCTGGCCCCCCGTGTTCAGAGTCGGGCACCCCTGGCGGTGTGGTGGTTGTGGACGGCGATGTTGTGGCTGGTGGGGATGCTGGCGGCCTCGCTCTGGCTGTAGTTCAGGCGCACAACCACGCATGTGCAACCTGAGCATCGTTGCCATCATATACCCAGGGGGGGTATATCAGAGAGGTCCTCGGCAACGACTCCGGAGGTCCGAGACATGCTCGAAGCGATCTGGGGTGTCTCCCTCGCCCTGGCCCCATGGCTGCTCTTGGGCACCGCCCTCGCCGCCATCATGCACATCGCCCTGCCCGACGGCTTCGTGCAGCGTCAGCTCACTGGCCGTGGAGGCGTCTTCAAGGCCGTAGCCCTCGGCGTGCCTCTGCCACTGTGCTCCTGTGGGGTCATTCCTGCAGGGCTCGGCCTGAAGCGGGACGGTGCCGGCAACGGTGCCACAGTGGGCTTCTTGATCAGCACCCCCCAGACGGGGATCGACTCTCTCCTCGTAAGCGGCGCGTTCCTCGGCTGGCCCTTTGCGGTGTTCAAGCTCCTCAGCGCTGCAGTCACTGGTCTGGCAGGGGGCCTCCTCGCCGAAGCGGTGGCACCGAGCGGTGGGCGCGAGGCCCGGTCAAGCGCCTCTGCTCATGTAGATCGCAGCTGGCGCGGCGCGCTGAATCACGGCCTTGAGATCCTGCGTTCGATTTGGGGGTGGCTGGTCTTCGGGGTGCTGCTCTCTGCAGCGCTCACCACGTGGATGCCCACCACACTGCTCTCAGGCCTCACCGGGTACGGCGTTTTGCTCACCGCCGCCGCAGTGTTGGCCCTCTCACTCCCCCTCTATGTCTGCGCCACGGCCTCAGTGCCCATCGCCGCCGCCCTCGTCGCTGGAGGCCTGCCCCCGGGCATGGCCCTCGTGTTTCTCATGGCAGGCCCCGCCACCAACGCCGCCACCATCGGCGCGATCCACCGCGCCCTCGGGGGATCTCTGCTGGCGGTGTATCTCGGCACGATCATCATCGGCAGCGTCGGCCTGGGCCTCACCTTTGACGCAGTGCTCCCTCAGTCAGAGACCATTGCCCATCACCACATGCACGACGCCGCGACATGGTGGGCCATCGGCTCAGTGGCGGTGCTGGCGAGCCTCATCGGATGGTTCGCCTGGGAGAGCCTGCGTGGGCTCTTGCCTCAGCACGCCCCCAGCGGCCCCCAGCTCGTGGTGATCTCTGTAGAAGGCCTCACCTGTGGCGGCTGCGTGCGCAAGCTCGAGGGCAAGCTGCGCGATGCCCCAGGCGTCGAATCAGTCGTCGTGAGCAGGGCGCCAGACCGCGCAGAAGTGAGCGGTCAGATCGACGAGGCAGGGATCAGAGAGGTGATCGAGCAAGCAGGCTTTCGGGCGGTCTGAGCAGACCTCACTCCTTGCCGCTGATGCGCTCGATCATCCACTCCAGGGCAGAAATCTCGGGCAACTGGACTTCAACAGTCACCCGCTGCCCCGGGCGCAAGCGTCGATCGGGGTTGGGCACCTCGATGTCGAGGGGGAACATGCCCCTGACTTTGACATCGCCGGGGCGCCCGAGGCGGAGACTGAGCTGTAGATCAGGCTGACCCTCTGGGGTGAGCACCCCCTGCCCTGCAGCCTCCACGGCGCCGAGGTATTGATCAGGCACCCGCAGCTTCACCTTCAAGCGCTCGACGTCGGCCACCTGGAACAACACCTCGCCCTTCGACACCCGCTGCCCTTCATGGGGCACAGGCCGGGCCTCCGCGCGGAGCAGCAGGCCAGAGCGAGGTGACTTCAGCGCTTGATCAGAGGTGACCTCCAGGCGCTCTTTCTCGGCGATCAACGCCGAGATCTCAGACAACACATCGCCCACCTTGCGGTTTCGGGTCGCCGAGCGTCGAGCGCCCTCCAGCTCGAGACGCAGCCGGCTCACGGTCTTGCGGGCGGCGTCTTCGTCGTTGCGGGCCTGGTCGAGCTCGGCGTAACCCACCTCGCGACGGTTGAAGGCCTCGAGACGATCACGGGCCAGCCGCTCGGCCTTGGCGAGGCGCGCCTCGGCGGTGGAGAGCTCTTGCTTGATGGCTGCCGCAGCGCGCCCCGTACGGCCGGTCTGACGACTCGCGGCGAGCTTCTCCAGGGTGTCGATCTGTGCCTGTAGATCATCCACCTGGTCTTGCACGTCGAGGTCGAGCAGGTTCACCACCAGATCGCCGGCGACGACGGCGTCACCGAGCCGGAACCGGACCTGCTCGATGCGACCTCGGGTCCGGGCCACGAGGGGCACGGCGTCACCAGGGGCCATCTCACCGCCCAGCGAGATCGACCGCTGCATCGGCACCAGGGCCGCAGCGCCGATGGTGAGGCCCACCCCGACGAGGAGCACCACGAGCCCCTTGAGCAGCCCCCCACCGCGCTTCTTGCGACGGCGCTGATGACGTCTGGGGTTTGCGTGCACGATGTGGCGTCGCAGAGCGGGCTTGCCGTGCTCCACGGGAATGGGCACCGGCGGGTGCTCCCCCCACGACGTGGGTCCGGTGGCGCTCTTGGCCAGCACGCGCTTGCGCACGCCCGAGGCGCTCATGGAATGATCCGAAACCGGGGTCTCGTCGAGATCGGGAGCACTGCCGCTGCGGCTCAACGCCTTGGCCTGCTCGATGGCCTCTTCGAGAGACTGCACACTCACCGGATCGCTCGAGGTCGGGTCGCTGGGGCTCTGGTGCCCGGAGATCAGCGCCTCGTCGAGCTTGCGCTGCACTGCCGAGGCACGGAGCGCCACCTGCTGCTGCGAATCGCGACTCTCGAGGTTGGTCGACACATCGATCATCTGCAGCGTGCCGTCGCCCTCGGGGGCCTCGGCAGAGTTGGGATCGTCTTCGATCCGCAGTCTGATCTCGTGATCGCCCAAGCGGAGCACGTCGCCCTCGCGGGCTTCGGCGATGCCCACCACCGGACGATCGTTGAGCCACGTGTAGTTCTCGGCCCTCAGGTTGATGACGTAGCAGAGCTGCTTGCCAAAGGCATCCACCCGCACGTGCTGAGGGGCCACCCCGGTGCCCGGCAGGTTCACCGAACAGCCCGACCGGCCCATGGTGGCCGAGGCGGTGTAGTTGGTGACGCACTTGCCGGCGTTGGGCCCCTTCTCGAAGTCGAGGAGCAGTCGAACCGGTGGCTCTTTATAGCTGTACAGGAACCGAATGTCGGTGGTGCCGATGCGAATGATGTCGCCGTGGCACAGCACCACTTCTTCTACGGGCTCGCCGTTGACCTCGGTGCCGTTGGTGCTCTCGAGATCCCGCAGCAGCAGCTCGCTGCCGTACCCTGCAATGTAGGCGTGCCGCGTCGAGGATGCGCCGTCATCGAGGGCGATGTTGCAGTCTTGAGAGCGGCCCAGCGTGAAATATCGGCCCTGCGAGACGCTCTCGGCTCGGATCACGAACCACTGCAACCGCCGACCGCCCACGTCATAGACATAGAGGTTCGCTCGATAGGCCCCACCGGTGAACAACGTTCCGTGCTCTCCGGCGTGTACGCCAGAGACATCAGGATCGAGGTTGGAGACTGGTGGAGTAGAGGGCTTCATGGGTGGGAGCAGTCTATTGCCTGGATCTCACTTCGCCAAAGGGGCGCGGCTGGGTTAACGTCGGAAACATGACACAAGACAACGAAAAAGTCGGCTCTATTGCTTATACCGAGGTCGAAGAGGGCTACTTCGAGAAGCGCACCCTGAGACCTTACGCCCGAGCCCTGCACCTCTGGGCCCTCGGTGTGGGCGCGGTCATCTCTGGTGACTTCTTCGGCTGGAACTTCGGCCTGGCTTCCGGTGGCTTCGGCGGCATGCTCATCGCCCTGTGCATCGTCACGGTGATGTACCTGGGCCTGTGCTTCAGCATCGCCGAGATGTCGGCGGCCCTGCCCCACACCGGCGGTGCATACAGCTTCGCCCGTTCATCTCTGGGCCCCTGGGGGGCCTACATCACCGGCCTGTCCGAGAACATGGAGTACGTGCTCACACCTGCGGTCATCGTCGCAGGCATCGGGGGTTACCTCGGTGACATCGTGGGCACCGATCCATCGCTGGCACCAGTATGGTGGGCGGCGGCTTATGGGGTGTTTCTCGCGCTCAACATCTGGGGTGTGGAGATCTCCTTCAAGTTCTCCGTGGTCATCACCATCCTGGCGCTGTTGATTCTGGCGGTGTTCTACATCGGCGCCCTGAGCCACGCCGACATCGGTGAATACGCCCTCGATATCCCCCCAGATCCCACAATCGAGGGCAGCTCCACATGGCTGCCGAAGGGCTGGCAGGGCATCTTCGCGGCCCTGCCCTTCGCCATCTGGTTCTATCTGGCCATCGAGGAGCTGCCCCTCGCCGCGGAAGAGTCCCACGATCCCCAAAAAGACATCCCACGCGGTCTGATCCTGGGCATCCTGACCCTCATCGTCTGCGCCTTCGGCACCCTGATCCTGAACACGTCGATCCCGCCGGGTGCCCACGAGATTTCGACCTCGAAGGCCCCGCTCTTCGACGGCTTCAAGACGATCTTCGGCGCCGGCGTCGGGGCCAAACTGCTGGCGTGCATCGCCGTGGCAGGCCTGGTGGCGAGCTTCCACACGATCATCTTCGCCTACGGCCGCCAGATCTATTCGCTGTCGCGTGCGGGGTACTTCCCCCGTGTGCTGTCGCTCACCCACTCCACCCGGCAAACCCCCCACGTGGCCCTGCTCGTGGGCGCGGCGGTGGGCTACCTCGTGGCCTTCGTGATCTACCTGCTCGGTGAAGAGCACCCTGTGGGGGCGGTGCTGCTCAACATGGCGGTCTTCGGCGCCATGATCGCCTACATCTTGCAGATGCTGTCCTTCATCATGCTGCGCATCAAGATGCCCAACATCGAGCGCCCCTACCGCAGCCCCTTCGGCATGGCGGGTGCGATCGCGGCTCTGCTGCTCTCAGTGATGGTGCTGGTAACGCTCTTCATCATGGAGCCGGTCTACCGCAAGGTGGTGATCGGGGCGGCGATCTGGTTCTTGCTGGGCCTGCTCTACTTCGCCCTGGTGGGCCGCCACAAGCTGGTGAAGTCGCCGGAAGAAGAGTTCGCCCTCCAGCAGGGGGAGTGACGATTCCGCTCCGCAGTTTTGCTGCAGGTTTAACGCTTGGGGGCAGGCATACCGTCGATCTTGAGTTGAGGCAGGCTTGAGCGGACGACCTTGTTCAGCTCCACCTTGCCTCGAGGTGCGTTGGCCAGATCGGTGGCTGCAGCGGCCTTCTTCTTGTTGTCGAAGCTCCCCGGCGGCCCACCCCAGCGGTTGTAGACAGGGTTCTCGCACGCCACCTTGCCCTCCCAGAAATGCCGAATGATGTAGCGGCCCTGGAAGTTGTTCACGCTGGCCATGTCTACTGAGCCAGGGGCCTCCACCCCTGTCCCATCCCAATTGGCTCGACCGCCGCGCACGGGCTTTGCCTCGGTGAAGACGAGATCTTCGCTGAGGGTGTCCTTGCTGTAACGCGTGTGCATCCGCGTCAGCACCCAGCTTGATGCAGCTCCGAAGAAAGGCTGATTGATTGCGGCAACCCCACGCCCTTTGCCAGAGCCGTTGTCTTTGACGCCCATGACATCGCCACCGAGGGTCATGAGATCAGCAGGCTGTAGAGGCGGGACAGGGCACGGGTCGCAGCTGGTGGTCTGCCATGCGTACTCGGTGACAACGGCCTTGTTGCCGTGGGCGGCCATCGTCGAATCAAAGAGCTGCGCGTAGAAAGCACCGAAGTTCTCACGGACTTTGTCGAGAACCTCGACGTTGCTGGGGATGAAGACATTGGGGTAGTTGGCCACCTCGAAACGCGAGGTTGGGTGCAGCACATACACAATGAGGTCCTGCTTCCCGTTGGCGTTCAACAAACCCAAACGCACCGGCAGGCTGAACTGCTCCGACTCGTAATCGAACCGCAAAGGCGAGAGCACGGCGTAACCGTGGTCATCCCGCTTCACCTTCTCGATGTTCACCTTCGCTACGAAGAACTTCATGCCCCCCCGGATGTAAGGCGCCAGCGCCTTCGACGCTCCATCGGGAATCGTGTACTTGTTCAGCTTCAGCCAAGTCTCAAGACCATTCGCCTCTTTCGCAGACAAGATCACGATCTGGTACTCGCCCACCTCGAACTGCGCTTCGATCTTCACCCCGAGATCTTTGTCTGCGACAGCGCCTTTGAGGTCGACCATGGTCGGGGCACCACCAGCAGCCAGATCAAGGGCCTCGAACTTCACTCGTGGCACATAGCAGGGGTCCTGCTCCCAATACTCGACGAGGCGGGGGGCTGAGAGCTGGTCGACTTTGCTGAAGACATCGTGGGGCAATGTCTTGACCTGCTCTTTCTGAAGCACGACGGGCACAGGGACCACCATGGCAAAGTCCTCTGGCGGGCCCTGGTAGTTGTTCGACATCGACAACACCGTCTTGTTGCCCTTGCGCATCAACGCCACCTGAGAGGCATTGTTGTGCAGCTCAGCATCTGCACCTGATACGAAGAACCCGCAAAACCCCAACGCGCTCGATGGCAGCCCCATCATCGCGATCATCAACGCCAGCAGCCGCATGACCATCTCCCCAAATGTGAACGTGTGCCCACAGCCATAGCACAGCCACACGCCTTGGAGGCCCTCGATGCCCACCGCCCAGCACTGGATCACCACCCTCGAGCTACAGCCCCATCCCGAGGGTGGCTGGTATCGGGAGACTTATCGCGCCACAGGTCAGATCCCCGGCGACGCGCTGCAATCGATCGGCGCCTCGAGAAGCTACGTCACCAGCATCTACTACCTGCTGGAGCATGGTCAGCGGTCAGCGCTTCACCGCATCAAACAAGACGAGATGTGGCACTTTCACGATGGCCACCCCCTCGACGTGGAGGTGATCCATCCTGATGGCCGACACGAGGTTTTGCGGGTGGGGCTCTCTGAAGACGCCACGCCACAGGCTGTGGTGCCTGCAGGGTGCTGGTTCGGCGCCCGCCATGGCGGCGATATCCCCGCTGGGGCGTTCACGTTGGTGGGGTGTACTGTGGCGCCGGGCTTCGACTTTGACGACTTCGAGATGGCCGAGCAGGATCAGCTGCTGGCCATGTACCCGGAGCACCGTGCGCTCATCGAAGCCATGACTTGAGCATCAGCGGTCGGGACGACCACCCGGGTCACGAGGCTGGCCACGATCCTCCGGCGGGCCCTCTCCATCATCCTCGTTGGCCTCGTCTTCATCCTCATCAGCCTCGTCATCTGCCTCAGGGGCCTCGGCGCCATCTGCCTCTTCTTCGTCCTCATCGTCATCCCCACCGCGGTCAGGCCGATCGCCGCGGTCATGGGGCGGCTCGCGCTCTTCACGGGGGTCACGGGCTTCCTCTGCGTCCGCCTCGTCGTCCTCGTCGTCGCCCGCTTCGCCGTCCTCACCCTCGTCGTCAGCGTCTCCACGATCTGCAGGGCGGCCGCGATCATCCGGACGGCCACCACGACCCTCCTCGGCTTCACCCTCGTCTTCGTCAGCAGGGCGCCCACGATCATCCGGGTGACCGTCATCTTCTTCAGCCTCGCCCTCGTCGGCATCTCCTTGGTCCGCCGGCCGACCACGGTCATCCGGGCGACCACCACCACGAACATCCTCGCCCTGGTCGTCACCGCCGCGGCCCTCGGCACCTCCTCGATCTTCGGGGGCCCCACGGTCATCGCCCCCACGCTCCTCAGCTTCACGATGGCCTGGCGACGCAGCACGGGTGTGGAAGGTGATCGAGTGCCCCTCGGGCAGAGCCTCTCCGCTCTCTGCCATGACCTCTACACTCACCGTCACCGTGTACTCAGTGTCGAAGGCCAACGGCGCACTGGGGGTGAAGAAGATCTTCTTGTTCCGTACATTGATGGTGCCCTCTACCAGGGCACCATCGGCGCCCACCACCGTAAGGCCGACCTCGCCCACCGAGTCTGCATCCACCCCCTTGTTGAACTTGGCCTCGATCAACGTGCGGGGTGTCACACGCTCGGCACCATCCCCAGGACGAATACGCAACAGCGTAAATGGACCAGCGGCTTCGTCCTCGGACTCCACCTGGAAACTGGCTTCATAGGGCGCCGACATCGCTTCGCCGTCCGCACCCGTCACCCCGTCTACCCGCACAGTGTACGTGCCACCGGGAGCAAGTGATGTGTCGGGCTGAAGCGAGATCGTATCGTCGTCCGTCACCGACACCTCAAAGGGTACCTGAGCCCCATCCGCATCGGTGAGGGTGATCTCGGCGTCGGCGACGCTCGCAGGATCGATGGCCCCGTTGAACTCCACCTCGATGGCGTCATCAGGATCCATGTCCTGGCTATTGGGGTTCGGATCAGAGTCCGAGACCAGCAAACCCAAGATCTCACCGGCCGCCTCCTCAGCTTCTGGGGGCAGCTCGGGCTCGGCCTCCATGTTGTCGGGCACGCCGTCACCGTCATCATCATCGTCGTCGGCGTCCACCTCGCCGTCACCGTCGTTGTCCACCTGCTCTGCGGGGCTGTTCTCAGGGGTGGCGATGCCGTCTTCGATGACCACGTCACCGAGATCGATCTCTTCGCCTTCGCCCTCCGGCTCACCTGCACCCGCATCTGCTCCATCAGTATCTGCGCTGTCAGAGTCTCCGTCGCCAGCGCCCTCGTCCGCAGCACCCGCATCTGAAGCGCCCTCGTCCGCAGCGCCGTCATCCGGCGCACCCGCATCCTCGGCGCCGTCCTCTACAGGGGCCTCCACTGGGGCCTCTACGGGCGTCTCTCCAACAGCTTGCTGTGCCTGCTCAACCTCGCTGGTGAGCCCAGAAGACGCAGTGCCATATACGTCATCCTTTTGCTCATCCCCAGGGAGCTGCAGCATCTTGGATTGAGTGGTGCCTTCTCGATCAGCGTCGAAGTAGAGCACCCCCGAGAACGCATCGTCTTCCAAGAAGTGCACGACGTACTGCTTACCCGCCTCGAGGGGCAGGATGAAGCGGCCATCAGAAGTGATGCGGCTCCGGGCGATGTCGCCTGCGGTGCTGATGGCCAGAACCTCAGCCCGCTCGGGCTGAGCGGTGCGCAAGGTGCCCTTGAGTGACCAACTCTGCGCACTGGTCTCGCTGGCCACGCTCGGCGGTGTGTCTTCACCTGCAGTCGTCGAATCTCCGCCTCCAGAGCTGCAGCCGGTGGCGGCCAGGGCGGCGTAGAGAAGGTGAGAGTACTTCATCAATGGCATGCTCCTCGATGCGCTCTCGCGCGTAGAGACCCCATAGGGGGCGTTCCAGTTCGGCAACCCTTCAAGCCATGGGTGATCACACCGACAGGCCAGGGGCTTTGCGCCCGCGTCTTTCGAACGCGGTTGCCCTTTCGCTGGGCGCAGAATGCCCAGACACCAACCACCAAAACCTCGTTATTTTCTTTATCCTCTTTAAGACCTGGATCGCGAACGACTCCAGGCAAGCATCGCTGAGTGGACGTGCGCCTGTGGGATGTGGATGCGCTCAGCGTTTGGGGGTGGGCATACCATCGATTTTGAGCTGAGGCAGGTTTGAACGGACCACCTTGTTCAGCTCCACCTTGCCCCGAGGCGCATTGGCCAGCTCGGTGGCCGCAGCAGCTTTCTTCTTGTTCTTGAAGTTCCCCGGAGGCCCGCCCCAACGGTTGTAGACGGGGTTCTCGCACGCCACCTTGCCCTCCCAAAAATGCCGGATGATGTAGCGACCCTGGAAGTTGTTGTGGCTGGCCATGTCTACAGCGCCAGGTGCCTCTACTCCGGTGCCATCACGGTTGGCACGGCCACCACGAACGGGCTTTGCCTCAGTGAAGACGAGATCCTCGCTGAGGGTGTCCTTGCTGTAACGCGTGTGCATCCGCGTCAGCACCCAGCTCGATGCAGCTCCGAAGAAAGGCTGATTGATTGCGGCAACCCCACGCCCTTTGCCAGAGCCGTTGTCTTTGACGCCCATGACATCGCCACCGAGGGTCATGAGATCAGCAGGCTGTAGAGGCGGGACAGGGCACGGGTCGCAGCTGGTGGTCTGCCATGCGTACTCGGTGACAACGGCCTTGTTGCCGTGGGCGGCCATCGTCGAATCGAAGAGCTGAGCGTAGAACGCGCCAAAATTCTCGCGGACTTTATCGAGGACCTCAACGTTGCTGGGGATGAAGACATTGGGGTAGTTCGCCACCTCGAAGCGAGATGTCGGGTGCAGCACATAGACGATGAGGTCCTGCTTCCCGTTGGCGTTCAACAAACCCAAACGCACCGGCAGGCTGAACTGCTCCGACTCGTAGTCGAACCGCAGCGGTGACAGTACGGCGTAACCGTGGTCGTCACGCTTCACCTTCTCGATGTTCACCTTCGCTACGAAGAACTTCATCCCCCCACGGATATACGGCGCCAAAGCCTTCGAGGCCCCGTCGGGAATCGTGTACTCGTTCGCCTTCAGCCACCCTTCCAGCCCATTCGCCTCCTTCGCTGACAGGATCACAATCTGGTACTCGCCCACCTCGAACTGCGCTTCGATCGTCACCCCAAAACCGCCAGGTGCACTTGCAGACTCGTTCACCATGCCCGTGAGCTTCTTCATGTCCCCTTTTCGCTTGTAGTACTTTCGCGGCGGCACATAGCAGGGGTCTTGCTCCCAATACTCGACGAGGCGGGGGGCTGAGAGCTGGTCGACTTTGCTGAAGACATCGTGGGGCAATGTCTTGACCTGCTCTTTCTGAAGGACGACGGGCACAGGGACCACCATGGCGAAGTCCTCTGGCGGCCCCTGGTAGTTGTTCGACATCGACAACACCGTCTTGTTGCCCTTGCGCATCAACGCCACCTGAGAGGCATTGTTGTGCAGCTCAGCGTCTGCACCTGATACGAAGAACCCGCAAAACCCCAACGCGCTCGATGGCAGCCCCATCATCGCGATCATCAACGCCAGCAACCGCATGCATCTCTCCCTGATGGTGTGCCCAATCCCATAGCACATCGATCGAAGGGGGTCCTGCGGTTCCCTCAGTGACAACCCCTCAGCGTCAGCCCCACAGTGACCCTGCCCCAGGGTCTTCACCCATTGTCACTGTGACGCACGAAGCCGCTGCTCAGGACTGAAGCTGCTTTGAGCGTGATCTTTGGGCCCCTCGGCTCCGGCACGCACCTTGAAATGCAGGGTGGGTGAACCACAACTGAGGAGCCCATCATGATTCGAGCACTCATCCTGTGCGCACTCGCCCTCTTCCCCGCTTGCGACGAGGGCGGTGATGACCGCGGTGGTCTCGGCGCGTCAGGCACACCTGCCCACGTGACCGTCACCGGTGCCAACACCTTTCAGATGAGATTGCAGTGCGATCTTCAGGGTGTCACAGGCGATCTGACCATGCAGGTCGAAGTCGTCAGCGATACAGGCATCACCTGGGGTTCAGGTGCCAACCCTGACATCACCGGCGTCATCAGCACCGGCGACACCTCGTGGATCACCTCGGGCACGGTGACCTCACCCGTCGCGCAGTACAGCTTCACCGGACGCAACCAGTTCGCAGACTTCGTCGATCACCAGAGCTATGCGCGATTTCGAGTGAAGTGGGTGCCCGATGGCGATCGCCTGTTCATGGTGATCAACCCATTTGGCCCTGGGCCGAGCCAGCACGTCTGTGTCCCAGCGGAATGACCCCGCTCAACGCTTGGGGGCAGGCATACCGTCGATCTTGAGCTGAGGCAGGTTGGAACGGACGACCTTGTTCAGCTCCACTTCGCCTCGAGGTGCGTTGGCCAGATCAGTGGCCGCAGCAGCCTTCTTCTTGCCCTTCGGGTTGCTCGGCGGACCGCCCCAACGGTTGTAGATGGGGTTCTCGCACGCCACCTTGCCCTCCCAGAAATGCCGAATGATATAGCGGCCCTGGAAGTTGTTGGTGCTCGACATCTCCACAGCCCCCGGTGCCTCTACCCCCGTACCGTTCCCTCGGGCACGGCCACCCACCACAGGCTTTGCCTCGGTGAAGACGAGATCCTCGCTGAGGGTGTCTTTGCTGTAACGCGTATGCATCCGCGTCAGCACCCACGAAGACGCCGGCCCGAAGAACGGGCGCCCCGGCATGGGACGCCGGCCAGGCGCGGTCTTGCCCCCACTGTTGTCCACGACGCCCATGACATCACCACCGAGGGTCATAAGATCGCTGGGCTGCAGTGGGGGCACAGGGCATGGGTCGCAGCCGTTGGTCTGCCATGCGTACTCAGTGATGACAGCCTTGTTGCCATGAGCAGCCATGGTGGAGTCAAAGAGCTGGGCGTAGAACGCGCCGAAGTTCTCCCGAACCTTGTCGAGGACCTCGACGTTGCTGGGGATGAAGACGTTGGGGTAGTTCGCCACCTCGAAACGCGAGGTGGGGTGCAGCACATAGACGATGAGGTCCTGCTTCCCGTTGGCGTTCAACAAACCCAAACGCACCGGCAGGCTGAACTGCTCCGACTCGTAGTCGAACCGCAGCGGCGACAACACGGCGTAACCATGGTCGTCACGTTTCACCTTCTCGATGTTCACCTTCGCCACAAAGAACTTCATGCCTCCCCGGATGTACGGCGCCAGCGCTTTCGAGGCTCCGTCGGGAATCGTGTACTCGTTCGCCTTCAGCCACCCTTCCAGCCCGTTCGCCTCTTTCGCCGACAGAATCACAATCTGGTACTCGCCCACCTCGAACTGCGCTTCGATCGTCACCCCGAAGTCTTTTGGAGCAGCAGCCACGGGCATAGGCACTGATTGTGGAGCTGCGCTGAGCTTCACCATGCCCCGCCTTCTTGGGTAGGGCCTCTGACAGGGGTCCTGCTCCCAATACTCGACGAGGCGGGGGGCAGAGAGCTGGTCGACTTTGCTGAAGACATCGTGGGGCAATGTCTTGACCTGCTCTTTCTGAAGGACGACGGGCACAGGGACCACCATGGCGAAGTCCTCTGGCGGGCCCTGATAGTTGTTCGACATCGACAACACCGTCTTGTTGCCCTTGCGCATCAACGCCACCTGAGAGGCATTGTTGTGCAGCTCAGCGTCTGCACCTGATACGAAGAACCCGCAAAACCCCAACGCGCTCGATGGCAGCCCCATCATCGCGATCATCAACGCCAACAGCCGCATGCATCTCTCCCTGATCGTGTGCCCAATGCCATAGCACATCGCGAATGGCATCGGATCGGGTGTGATCTCGCCATCACCTCGGGGTGCCCACCCCACTGATGTCGAGCTGTGGCAAGGTCGAGCGCACCACGTCTTCGAGTTCGACCACGCCCCGAGGTGCATTGGCCAGCCCAGTGGCCGCCGACGCACGTTTCCGGCTATAGGCAGCCCCGGACGGCCCCTGATAGTTGTTCGACATCGACAACACTGTTTGATCGCCGCTGCGGACCAGGGCCACCTGAGAGGCATTGTTGTGCAGCTCTGCCTCTGCCCCCGACACAAAGAACCCGCAAAACGCTACAGCGCTCGATGACAATGATGTCGTGTGCAAAACCATCGCTGTGATCATCAATCCGAGCCATCGCATAGATCTCTCCATGAGGATTTGTGAGAAAACAGTCAGTGCCTGCGCAGCGTATGGCTCCCTGACTACTCTTCGGGGCAACTTGGGTGTCCGCTCTGATGTGAGATCTCTCGGAGATTGCAGCAGGGATGTGGCGTTGTGGTGGTTTCGGGGGTCGCTCCGCTGGCGAGAGAGTTTCGGGCACGGGCACGGGCACGGGCACGGGCACGAGTTGATACATACCTGGACCCGTGGTCCTGCATGACTCCGCTCGTAGATTTGTGATGGTGGAGGCTCTACCCGACCCCACCTACTTCTCAATGGAGGCTTTTGGGCTCCATAACACCCAAAACCTGAA
>JBKAGE010000077.1:0-170312 GCA_046290225.1 Bradymonadia bacterium
CACCTTCTTCTCAGTGGAGGCTCTCGGCCTTCATACGCCCCAAGACCTGAACACTCAGGTCGTTCAGATACACATCATCTCAGCATCAATGACAACCGTCGTCCTGAGTCCAGGTTGGGCCACGGGTCCAGGGCCGAATCAACTCGTGCCCGTGCCCGTGCCCGTGCCCGTGCCCGAAAAACTGACTTCCCCTATCGGCACTCGCACCCCAGCTCGTCAGACCGCGCTGCGCAGTCCGTCACCCCGCCATATTGATCAAAGGCCAGAGCACAGCACGCTTCCAGCTGCGCCTTGAGGCGTTTGCGGGCGCGCTGCACCCGGCTGCGGGCACCACTGGGGCTGATGCCCAGGTGCTCGGCGAGCGCTTGCTGTGAGCGCCCCTCGATCTCCACCAGCCTCAGCGCCTCGGCGTCGTCGGGGGGCAACGTGTCGATCATCACCTTGAGGGCCATGGCCACGAATTGCTGGCGGTCCTCGGGCGACCACTCGAGCTCAGTCTCGAGTTGAGTCTCCACGTGCTCAGGTGCCTGCTCTGGGGTGAGGCCCACCGGATGAGGGGCGCGGCTCGCCTGACGGTGATGATCACTCACCACATTGCGGGCCACCTGGTACAGCCAGCCGCGCAAATGTGTGATCTGCCCCTGCTCTGCGAGGTGGGTGTGCAGGCGGAGAAAAACCTCCTGCACCAGATCGTCCACCACCGGGCCCTGCACCCGGGATCCGATGAACCGGGACAGCTCATCACCCAGCGCGCGGTAGGCCTCGGTGACGGCACGATCTGAGGGCGCTTTCATGGGCAGCAACCCGCCACTGGGGCGTTGCCCACACAGCAGACATCGGTGCGCTGCTGATCTGCGTCGAGGGTGTCTTCGAGCACGATGTAGATCTCCCATGGGCGACCATCGGGATCAGTGAGCCACAGTTTGTCTTGCTGAGCCATACAACAGGCCACACCCTGCTCTTCGGTGCTGAGGTAGCCCTTGCTCTGCATACGGGTCCAGGCACGCTGAAGCACCTCCGGGTCTGATATGTGCACGCCAAAGTGCTCCCCGGGAGCGAGCTTGGGGGCCGCGCCTTCCATGATGCTCAGGCGCAGGGCGAGATCGTCAGGCCGGAAGGTGGCATAGCCGTCGCGCTGCTTGGCAGGGGGTACACCGAGCAGATCGGTGTAGAACTCGACGGATTTCTCGAACTGGGTGGTGGTCAGGGCAAGATGCATCTGCATTGTGGGTCTCCAGGGTTTGGTTTCGCCCCTCTCACATCGGGGGCTCACCCTGGAAGTCGCAGCTCGGTTCGAAGTGACGCAGGCATGGGCGAAAAAATGTTCAGTCGCAGCTGGCGCGGATCTCGGTCAAGCGGGTGACGATGGCTTCGCGGGCCTGTGCAGAGCCGTCCCAGCGGATGGCGTTGTCGTGGGTGAAGCCTTCATTCCACGGCTGGGCGGGCAGAATCGCCAGCCCTCGATGGCGCCACTTCAGCCAGCTCTCGACATAGGGAGGATAGTCGTCGAAGAGCACCTTGCCATAGACCATGCCTTTGCCTGTGCGGCTGCCGGTGATGTGCACCTCGGCGTCAGGGATGTGCTCTTGGCACCATTCCACCTTCTCGGCCCACGCCAGCCCCTTGGCCCAGGGCCCCTTGGTCAGGATGTGCAAATCAAAATCGAGCCTGCGCATGACCTCGACGAGAGCGAAGTTTTGCTCCAACCGCGCCAGCCCGAACCACCACCCTGGCAGCCGCTTGATGAGATCCATCCGGGCTTCCCAGTGCGCGCCCTCATGCTCCAGGGCGTGCAGGTTGGGCGCCGCCTGCATGATGGCCAGCTCTTCGTCAGAGCAGAGCTTGGCGAGCTCGCGCCGCATGGCACCGTCGTAATCGGCGAGGGTGCCGTCCAGGTCGATGAGGGCGATGGGATCGCTGGCGGGGTTGGTGTCTTCCATCAGGTCGCAGATCCTACTTCATAGGTGATGACCTCACCTTAGCGAAGACTGAGGCGAGAGTATCCTCAGACCCAATCACTTCGGCGTGCAACGGGCGCTTGTCGCACGCGATGGCTGATGAAGAAGGGCCGCCCACATGCGCTCTCACTTTGATCATGCAGACGCCTCAGATAGCAACACACCCGCTCACCACCATCGTCGGCACATGGCCCCCCAACCTCGAGCCACGAGCAATCTCCTGGACCATCTGTACCGATCACCTCTGCATAAGCCCTCCAATAACCCTCTTGCTCTTCTTCCGTCAGGCGATTGCCATCAGTCTTGTCGAAGGCCGGGCAGGCCTCGTCCGGCTCTGGCACATAACAGCGTGTGTGCTCCTCGGGACACATCATCAGATCCGCCTCATCGACGATCTCTTCAGGCGGATCCATGGTGCGCGCCTGAATACACCCCATGGCACTCAAAGAGCCGCTGGCGATCACCCACAGGATTCGACTCGACAACACAGTACGTTTCATACACCTCACCTACACTCTGCTGGAAACAGCTGACGACACAGTGATCATGTGAGAGACGGCAGCGCGCGAGGTGTCACACAGCCATGCCTTCGGGTACCCCGCCTGGGGAGCGCGTCAGCCCAAGAGTCGATCGAGAATGATCGCCACGGCACTGCGCACCGAGAGGTGGTTGTAGCCCGTACCGGGATCGATGGGGGCCAGGCGCGCGTCGGCCTCTTGAATCACCGACTCCGTGAGGCCCCACGCCTTGCCGAAGACCAGCAGGATCGGGCGGCCCGTCGCGATCTCGCGTCGCGCTTCGACGTAGCTCATGGCGTCGGGCATGTGGCGGGCCGTGGTGGCAACCACCATCGGTCGCTGCCCCACCTCGTCGGTGATGGTGGCGATCACCGTTTCGAGATCCATGGCGTGGGTGGTGCGATCGAAGAGCCCCCGGCCTGCGTGACGGTTCGACTGCGTGCCATAAGCGATCAGCTCGCGGATGCGATCGCGCTGCGCGGGCACGGGCTGCACCATGAACAATCGCTTGAGCGGGTAGGTGAGAGACAGACGGCTCATGTCGAAGAAGTCGAACTGGTCCACCGTGGCGACGATCTCCTTGCCATGTCGATTTTTCACCGGTGCGTGCAGAAGAGCGGCGTAAACACAGGTGGTTTCTGGCATGAAGTGGGGCCTCGCACGGTGAAGTTCAGGTGACAGTCTAATCGAAAATCGCCCCGAGCGTTGATCTCTCTGAGCGACCCCGTTACCGTTTGCCTCGTCAATCAATCCATTCATCCGGCTGAACGGATTAAACGCTCTCAATGAACGCCAAACGCACCCAACCCCAACAGCTGCTCGACTGGATGAACAGCTTGTCCGATCCCACTCGGCTGCGGGTGTTGCGTTTGTTGGATCAGCACGAGCTGGGCGTCGCAGAGCTGTGCGATATCTTGCAGATGCCTCAGTCCACCGTGAGCCGGCACCTGAAGCACCTCTCCACTGCGGGCTGGGTGCACAGCCGCAAGTCGGGCACCAGCGCCTACTACCGCATGATCGTCGAAGAGCTGCCCGAGAGTGCGCAGTCGCTCTGGGCCGTCGCTCAAGATCAGATGGGGGGTTGGGCCGCACCGGAGCAGGACGAGGTCCGCCTCGCTCGAGTGCTCGCCGCCCGGGCCGGTGACGTGGAGGCCTTCTTCGCCGAGGCCGCCGAGCAGTGGGACTGGCTGCGACAGTCGCTCTATGGCGCCGCCTTCAGCGAAGCCGCCCTGCTGGCGTTGATCCCCAGCGACTGGGTGGTGCTCGATCTCGGCTGTGGCACCGGCGCCCTCGCCGCCCGGCTGGCCCCTCACGTGGGCAAGGTCATCGGCGTCGATCGCTCGGAGGCCATGCTCGAGGCCGCTCGGCTGAGGGCCCGCAACCTGAGCAACCTCGATCTGCGCCAGGGCGATCTCGAAGCCCTGCCCGTGGAAGATGGCGCCGCAGACGGGGCGCTGATGATTCTGGTGCTCACTTACCTCGAGCAGCCGGCGAAGGCCCTCGCGGAGATGCGCCGCTCTCTGGCCCCCGGTGGCCGGGCGGTGGTGATCGACTTGTTGCACCACGATCAGGAAGATTTCCGTCGTCGCATGGGCCAGCGATCCACGGGCTTCTCCCGTGACGATCTCGCCGAGGCCCTTGATGCCGCAGGCTTCGTGAATGTTCGATGTGAGCCCCTGCCCCCCGAGGCCGGGGCTCAAGGACCCGCACTTTTGCTCGCCACGGGCACCGCCCCTGCCGAGAAAGAAACCGCATAAGAATTTTCGCCTGCTGTGCAGGCACTCAAACGGCCCCCAAGGCCAGCTGGAGAGGAACGCATGAACGCGCCCAACCGACACACCGGCAACAGCACCCTCAAGGACAACACCCTCGACTTCGAGGTGGCCGACCTGAGCCTCTACGAGTGGGGCCGCAAGGAGATCACCCTCGCCGAGCAGGAGATGCCCGGCCTCATGGCCGTGCGCCGGGAGTTCGGTGACAGCAAGCCCCTCGCCGGTCAGCGCGTGATGGGTTCGCTGCACATGACCGTGCAGACCGCCGTGCTCATCGAGACCCTCGTCGATCTCGGCGCCGACGTGCGCTGGTGCTCCTGCAACATCTTCAGCACCCAGGACCACGCCGCCGCCGCCGTGGTGGTGGGCAAGAACGGCACCCCCGACAACCCCCAGGGCGTGCCCGTCTTCGCTTGGAAGGGCGAGACCCTCGAGGAGTACTGGGACTGCACCCAGCGCGCCCTCGACTTCGGCAACGGCCAGGGCCCGACCCAGATCGTCGACGACGGTGGTGACGCCACCCTGCTGATCCACAAGGGCAAGGAGTTCGAGGCCGCCGGCGCCGTGCCCGATCCCTCGACCACCAACAACGCCGAGTTCAAGGTGGTGCTGCAGCTGCTCACCGACAGCCTCGCCGCGAGCCCCGATCGCTGGACCAAGGTGGCCGCTGAGTGCAAGGGCGTCTCCGAGGAGACCACCACCGGCGTGCACCGCCTCTACGAGATGGAGAAGGACGGCTCCCTGCTGTTCCCCGCCATCAACGTCAACGACAGCGTCACCAAGAGCAAGTTCGACAACCTCTACGGCTGCCGCCACTCGCTCCCCGACGGCCTGATGCGCGCCTCTGACGTGATGATCTCGGGCAAGGTGGCCGTGGTCTGTGGTTATGGCGACGTGGGCAAGGGCTGCGCCTTCGCCCTCAAGGGCCAGGGCGCCCGCGTCATCGTCACCGAGATCGATCCCATCTGCGCGCTGCAGGCCGCCATGGAAGGCTTCCAGGTGACCACCCTCGAAGATGTGGTGGAGACCGCCGACATCTTCATCACCACCACCGGCAACTTCAACATCATCACCATCGATCACATGGCGAAGATGAAGGACAAGGCCATCGTGGGGAACATCGGCCACTTCGACAACGAGATCGACATGGCCAACCTCGAGGGTTACGAGGGCATCAAGCGCATCAACATCAAGCCCCAGTACGACCAGTGGGAGTTCCCCGACGGCCACAGCGTCATGATCCTCGCTGAGGGCCGCCTGCTGAACCTCGGCTGCGCCACCGGTCACCCCAGCTTCGTGATGAGCGCCAGCTTCACCAACCAGACCATCGCCCAGATCGAGCTCGCCACCAACCGCGAGAGCTACGACAAGAAGGTCTACGTGCTGCCCAAGCACCTCGACGAGAAGGTGGCCCGCCTGCACCTCGATCACCTCGGCGTGAAGCTCACCACCCTCACCCAGGAGCAGGCTGACTACATCGGCGTGCCCGTAGAGGGCCCCTACAAGCCCGAGCACTACCGCTACTGAGCCGCTGTTCTTAAAGTTCTGCGCTTGAAGTTCTGCGCTTGAAATGCAGTGCTTGAAACGCCGCTACTGAGCGGCACCCCGCTTCGCCATCGCCTCTTTCGCGATGGCCTCCGCGCGACTCATCCCCGAGCTGGGGGGCGTGTTGGCGCTGCACGCAGCGCCGACGGCCTTGAGCAGCGCCTCGCGGCGAATCGGCTTCCCCACCACACCGTCGAAGCCCGTCGGCAAGCTGTCGAGGGCGCGAGACTTCTCCTGGGTGCTGTCGTTGCTGGACACGAGGGCCACGATGGGGCGCTCGTACCCTGAGGCTCTGAGCTGCAAGGCCGCAGCCCGGCCGTCCATCACCGGCATCTCCAGATCCATCAGGATGAGATCGAAGGGGCGCCCTGTAGAGGCGGCGCCTTGTGCCCTGTCGATGGCCTCACGGCCGTTGCTCGCCTCTTCGACGCGCATGCCCCGGTGCTTCAAGATCGCGCAGATGACCGCGCGATTGAGGGTCTCGTCGTCGGCCACCAGCACCGAGAGGGTGCGATCGGGTGCCACCATGTTGGGGGCTGGGGTCTCTTCGGAGGGCACCATGATGGCGTCGGCCTGATCGGCGATGACCCGAGCGGTGAAAGTGCTGCCTTCACCGGGGCGACTGCTCACGGTGATGTCGCCGCCCATCAGCCGGGTGAGGTGACGGCTCACCGCCAGGCCGAGGCCCGCGCCGGTGTAGTGCCGCGCCAACGACTCGTCTTCTTGAGCGAAGGGCTCGAAGATACGCTGGATGTGATCAGGCTCGATGCCCACCCCGGTGTCGACCACCTCGACGAACAGCTCCACAGGGCGCTGGAAGCCCAAAGCTCTACCCAGCGGATGGGCGATGTCGGTGGGCCCTACCCAGATGCGCACCGACACCCGGCCACGGGCGGTGAACTTGATCGCGTTCTCCACTAGGTGGCCCAGCAGATGACGCAATCGGCGGGGATCAGAGACGATGCGGCGTGGGAGATCAGGATCGAGGTCGAACTTCAGGCTGAGCCCCGAAGCCTGCGCCCGGGGCGCCATCTGCCGCTCCACCACCCGCACCAGCGCGCTGGGCTCGAAGGGAGTCAGCTCGGAGCGCAGGTCGGTGCCGTCGAGGGTGAACAGCTCGAGCAGATCTTCGATGACGCCGAGCAGATGCACGCCCTGTTCGTGAATGGTGCGCAATGACTTCTGCCGCTCAGCATCGTCGCCCACACCGGCTTGAAGCAGGTCTGTGTATCCGAGAATGGCGGTCATTGGTGTGCGCAGCTCGTGACTCATGCGGGCGAGGAACTGTCCTGTGAGCTGCTGCTGGGGTGTGAGTTCGATCTCGCCAGTGGGCGGCCCTGTGGGGGTGGGGCTCTGCTCGCCACCGAGACCTTGCTCGTCAGCGACGCGTACAGGAGCCTGGCCTGGAGTACGCAGCTCGAGCCACAGCAGGATCAGGATCAAGAGGCCCAGGGCACTCTGAAACCACAAGAGCACCTGCATTTGCTGGCTGTAGTGGGCATCGAGGGCGTTGACGAGGCGCTCCATCTCTCCGAGAAACGCCTGCTCCTCTTCGATGAGTGCCTCTACGGCTTTTGTGGGCACTGAAGCACCGCTGGCCGGACTCCACTTCCCCTCGGCCACCACGCGCTCCGCGGCCTGGGTCAGGCCCTCGCTCTCCAATAACTTCGACAGATCGTCACGGATCTCACTGGGCATCGCCTCGACGAGGGGCCCATGACTCGTAGACCACGCCTGAAGCGCCTGCTTCATCTCGGTCATACGGGCGTTGAAGCGCTCGGCGTCGGCAGCATGCCTCAACAAGATCGCTGATTTGGTCAGCTGTTGACTGAACATGCGCTGGCGACCGGCCTCGTTGATGAGGTGCCCGGTCTCACCGAAGCCACCAAACCACCACTGGGCGCCGATTTGGGTGAGGACCAACAACACCGCGGCGCCGACGAGGAGCACACGGGTCCGTCGTCGAGATCCCTGCGGGGGGTCAGCTGGGGCCTCGCTGAGGAGGCGTTCGGAGTGTGTATCCACGGGTGATCAGGGATGATGCAACAGCTGAGCGTGAGATGCCAGTCGAAGGCCCGTGAGTTGTTTCAGATGGGCTCAACCATGCCCTTTTGTGATTCAGCGCCCCAGGGTGGAGAAGGCCCACTCGAGGCCCGCGGTCTCGAGGGCACGCTCCACCTTCACCGCCACGTTGACGTTGACGTTGTCGGAGGTCCAGATGCCGATGAGAGAGTACTGACGCACCTTCACGTCCCAATCGACCTCTTCGAGCTGGATGTAACGGGTGTACTCGCGGCTCACGGGGAAGAAGAAGTCGGCGTTGACGTTGATGTCGTGGAAGTTGGCGAAGGTGAAGAGACCCACCTGCACGATGTCGAGGTTGATGGCGTTGCGGGCCACAGCCTCGTGGGTGGCCGCAGCAGCGGAGTCCATCCCCTGCCAGCGGTCGGGATCGTCAATGTAGCCGGACCAGGCCTCGGCGAGGGCGTAGACCTCTTCGTCTCCCAAGGTCTCGAGCTGCTCCAGAGCCGAGGTCTTGAAGTCGGGGCCTTCCTCGTCGGCCCCCTCGGCGCGGTAGCCGTCAGCCACGTGGTTCTTGATGAGGCCCTCGAGGGTGGCCCGCGCGATGCCTGCCGTGGCGCCACCGACGTTGTCGAGGCGCTCGGCGAGGTACTCGGCGCTGCTGCGAATGGCGTGGCGCAGCGCGATGCGCGGGGTGCCTGCGGGGTCGACCACGGGCCAGAGCTTCGCCAGCAGGCCGAACTGGCCGGCGAGGTGCTCGCCGGTGGACCAGTCGTCCCGGATGTCGAGGGCATTGTGGGGGCTGATCCAGCCGAAGACGTCGTTCCGGTTGACGCCGACATAGAGCTTGCGGCCCTCAAGCTTCATGGGGCCGTCGACGATGTGGTTGGGGCACAGCACCACGGTGTCGAAGAGGCGATTGGGGTAGCCGTTGAGATCCTCGTGCAGGGTCTTCACGAAGCTCACGGTGGACCGCACCTGTCGCTGCATGGCCTCGAGATCGTCGTCGCTCTCGATGGTGTCGTCCCAGCCCCACCGCGACTGGCTGGTGAAGCAATCGTCACCCTCGACCCGGATCGCGTAGAGGCTGTCGACCTTCTCACCATTGATGCCACGGCGGGCGAAGGTCTCGTCGAGATCGGGCTGGGTGCAGGCGAGCAGCGTGTTGGCGTAGTCGCTGAGGGCCCGAGTGCGCTTGCTGGTGATGTCGTGGCCAGCGAACTTGTCTTCGTCGGGGTAGTCGACGAAGCCACAGGCGTAGTAGCTGTCGGCCTTGCCATCTACGTCACCGTTGGCGGGCCCTGCGGTCTCGGGGCCCTCACCGGCGCTCTCAGTGGTCTCCTCGGCGCCGCCACAGGCGGTCAGGCAGAGGGTGCTGGCGAGGGTGAGATGGGCCAGAGTGAGCAGTGCGTGGCGCATGGTCGGGCTCCCGATCAGGTGATGTCACAGAATAGAGCAAATCCCGATCCACCTGAACCATGCTTTTGATCTCAACGACTTGTGCCTGGCATGAGGGATGTACGCCCCATCATATGGCAACTCCAGTGGTCACTGACGGGGGCTCGAGCCGAATCAGCGGCTCAGAAAGGCGTGTTGCGCCCCGCCAGCCACTCGGCTTCTTCCTCAGTGGGGGTGCGCCCGAGAATGGCGTTGCGGTGAGGGAACCGCCCGAAGCGCTCGACGACCACCAGATGGCGACGGGCGTAATCCTGGTACAGCTCGCTGTCGGTCCGCTCGTCGAAGAGGCTCACGGACTTTTTCTGATCTTCGAGGTTTTCGCTGTGCTCAAGGGGCAGATACATGAAAGCTCGCTGATCATCTGACTCGAGCTGCAGATCGAAGCCATGGGCGAGGGCGTGATGGGTCACCGCCCGGGCGTCGGCGTCGGTGGCGTAGGACTTGGGATCGCCTCGGAAGATGTTGCGGGGCACCTGGTCGAGGAGAATGCACAGAGCGAGGCAACCGTCTGCTGACTGCTTCCACTCATCGAGCTGTCCAGCGGCGGCAGCCTCATAGCCCTCGGCGAGGCGCTCTTTCACCAGGGCGTCGAAGGTGGCTCCGCCTTGAAACCAGTCCGAGGGGGCGACCTCCTCGAACCAGAAACCCAGGACGTCTTCGTAATCGAACCCTGCCTGCATCAACTCGGGCATCGTCTGCCTCCATGGCGTCATCTGTCGATGGGTCATCAGAGCACGGATCATCACCGAGAGCCAAAGAGGCTCAAGCCTCGTCGGTGGGCATCCGCTTCGGTGTCATGTCGCCTTGGCACCCTCGGAGGCCCGATCGACAAGCCAGCACGACACCTGCCCGCAGAACATCGCGGGGAGATTTAACAGCGGCAGCCATGAAGCAACGGCACGAGCCATGCTACTCAATGACAGTGAACTACAGCGCTGGAGCGAGACAATGGGAGATTTAACGTGTCGATGAGATCACGCACACGATCCATCGGGCGCTCGACCAGAAGGGTGCTCGGTTGGTCCCTGGCCCCCGCCGCCATGGTGGCCCTGCTTGCCCCCAGCCTGGCCTCCGCGCGGCCGACAGCGCCTCAGGGGGTGTGCACCACCTGGACAGAGACAGCAGGCTGTGCCGATGACATGGCCCCGAGCTGTGGGTTCTGTCACACCACACCACCTGCTCGAAACGCCTTCGGGCTGTCGCTCGAAGCGGTGCTGCTTCCCGACGAGGCGCGGCCGCTTGATCCGGCGAAGTTCGACGAAAATCTACCCACCGCCCTCGCTGCGGTGGCCGAAGACGACGCCGATGGTGATGGCGCCACCAACCTCGAAGAGGCCATCGCCGGGACCGACCTCTCCGACGACACCGACTTCCCTGGTCAAATGGTTGCCCCCACAGGCTGTGGCGATCAGCCCAACGCCAACCCTGATTGGAACGTCTGCGGGTACGACTGGGGCCACGCCTTTCGCAAGGTGAGCCTCGACGTCTGCGGCGCTCAGCCCGAATACGAAGACTTCGAGGCCTTCAAGGCGTTGCGGGGCGACGCCCGGGCCGAAGCCCTGGCCAAAGCCCTCGACGATTGCATGCAGACCGACTTCTGGCGGGGCCGCGATGGTGTGGTCTGGCGCCTGGCCCACAAGAAGGTCCGCCCCCTGCTCGCCATCAAGAGCGGCGAGAACGCTGGCCCGGTGCCCCTGGCGGACTACGATCAGGACTACAAGCTCTTCGTCTACACCCAGACCGATGATCGAGATGCCCGCCTCGCCCTCACCGCCGACTTCATCGTGCAGATGCAGGGCAGCAACCCGGTGCGCTTCACTGAAGACTTCAACACCCTGCGCCTCGAGCGGAACCGCCGGGCGGGCATGATCACCATGCCGTGGTTCTTCGTGATCAACACCATGTTCACCCCCATGCCCCGGACCACGGCGGCCCAAGCCTACAGGGCCTACCTCGGCCTCGACATCGCCAAGAGTCAGGGGCTGTATCCGCCGGACGACGAGCTGATCGACTATGATGGCAAGGGCATCACCGCCCCTGGCTGCGCGGCGTGTCATACCACCCTCGACCCGCTCTCTTATCCCTTCTCGCGGTACAACGGCATCAGCGGACCGCTCACGGGCACCTATGCCCGCTCCCGAGTGAACTTCCTCGCTACACGGGAAGGCCTCGATGAAGAGGCCACGGCGTTGATGCAGCGCACACCCGAAGCGGGCTACCTCTTCGGCGAGCCCGTGGAGAACCTGCTGGAGTGGGCGGAGGTGGCCGCCAACAGCGACGACTTCGCCAAGGCCACGGTGATGGATTACTGGCTGCTCTTCATCGGCCACGGGCCGACCTCGGCGCCGGATCACGCAGAGTACGAAAATCTCTGGAAAGCCTTCCGCGACACCCACGAATACCAGGTGTCCCGCATGCTGCAGGACCTCATCCGCACGGAGGCGTACGGTGCACCTTGATCTGAGTCTCTGGAAGGGCCCTCTGGGCCGAAGCGTTCAGCTGGTGGCCTTGTGTGGTGCTGCGCTGCTTGGGTGTGATCACTACTCCACTGATCCTGGCAACAACGCAGGCGGCAATGCCGGCGCCGGTGGCACAGGTGCCGCCGGGGCTGGTGGCAATGCAGGGGCTGGTGGCAATGCAGGGGCTGGTGGAAACGCCGGCGCCGGAGGCAATGCTGGTGCTGGGGGCAACGCTGGCGCCGGTGGAAATGGCGGCAACGCAGGCACAGGTGGCGTCGCCGGTGAGGGGCAATACGCCTCCACGAGATCCAACCTGCGGTTCAAAGACGTCTACCGGCTCAAAAAAGACCTGTCCCGGGCGCTGAAGATCCCCGAGGGCGAGCTGTGTCAGGAGCTGGGCCTCTACGACTGCTTCGACGAGATCCACACCATCGCCCTCAACGGCGTCGAGGCCTACGAGGCCAACATCTACGAGCCCCCTGAAGATCCCGGCGTCACCGCCCCCCTCGTCATCGACCGTGTGATCCTCTCGGCCTGCGCCGAACGGGTCCGCCGCGACGCCGCCGGTGAAGAGGGCGCGATCTATGTCGACGTGGCCCTCGATGGTGGCCGTGTGGCCGATATCGACAGCGACACCGTAGCCGCCTCGCTCAACCGGCTCTTCACCCGAGCCTATCTGCGCCAGGCCTCTGAAGAAGAGATCGGCCATTTGAAAGATCTCTACCGTGAGATCGAAGGCAGCGACGCGAGCCAGATCCCCGCTCAGGACTGGGGGATTCTGGCCTGCTACACCGTGTTCTCTTCTGTCGAATTCCTGTTTTACTGAGGGAGGTTTCATGAAACTGCGTAGACCGATGCACGCCGCCCTCAGCCGCCGTCAGCTGCTCAAGGGCATGGCCCTGGGCGGCGCCATGGCGACGATGCCCTGGAGCAGGCGCGCCCTGGCCCAGTCGGCCCAGCGGCCCAACAACCGCAAGTTCCTCATCGTCATCGCCGCCGCCGGTGGCGCCTCGATCATCGACTCGTTCCTGGCGGTGCGGGCCTCTCAGTGTAGCCGCGCTGACGAGCTGAACACGTTCCCCGACGCCATGGTGCAGCAGATCGGCGAGTTCACCGCCATCGATCAGGAGCTGCGCAACCTCGGGCCCCTGCCCTACCGCGGATCAGCAGAGCAGAGCGGCTTTGTACAGCGGCACCAGAGCGACATGATGGTGGTGACCTGCACCGGCACCAGCGTCACCCACCAGATCGCCCAGAAGCGCGCACTCACAGGGAACGACGCCTGGGGCGGTCGCACCCTGCAAGAGGCGGTGAGCGCCTCTTACGGCGAGGGCCTGCCGCTGCCCAATGTGAACATGGGCTTCGCCGGCTACCAGGAGCCGGGCATCGATCGCAGCCTGCCCGCCTGGGCCCGCCATGAGCTCGTGGGCGACGCCCGCCGCTGGGGTCTGGGCCTCGACGGCATGCGGGGCATCGAGTCGGCCCCGGCGCGCTCTCTCGTGGAGATGGCCCGCCGCACCCGCGACGAGCGCCTCCAGCCCGCCTCACCTTTCGTGCGCACCTTCGGCGCCTCCGAAGCCCTGGGCCGCTTCATGCAGAACCGACGCGAGAAGCAGCCCGCCCTCGAGACGGCGAACTACATGGAGCGTCTCAACATTTTGCGGTCGGGGCCCGCGACGCCCTTCGACGAGTTCGGCATCGGGAGCGCTGAAGAGGCGGCCCTGGTTCAGCAGGTGTTCCCCAACACGGCCAATGATCCCTTCGAGGCGCAGGCGGCCCTGGCGTACATGCTGCTCGTCAAAGATGTCACCGCCACGGTGACCATCGGCCCGGGCTTCTCACCCATCGTCGAGGCCGACCGCGGCGTCAACGTGGAGACCCCGCCCCTGGCCTTCGACTTCTCCCACAGCGGCCACCGGGCCACCCAGGCCCTCATGTGGAGCCGGGTGCTCGGGGTGATGGATCGGCTCATCGGCCTGCTGCAGAACATCGAGTACAAGAACGGCGAGAGCTTCTGGGATCACACCATGATGTACGTGGCCACCGACTTTGGCCGCACCCGGAACCGCCCGTCAGGGGCCGACGAGTTCTCCTCAGGTCACGATCTCAACAACGGGTTCCTGGTGGTGTCGCCTCTGGTGAACGGCGGCCGGGTGCTCGGCGGGGTCGATCCGGAGACCACGATGACTTATGGCTTCGACCCGACGACAGGTGATCCGCAAACAGGCCGGAACATGGAGGAGAAGGAGATCTATGCAGGCCTAGTGCAGGCTCTGGGCATCAACCCGCCAGGGAACATCCTGCCTGACGTACCAGCGATGCGTCGGGGCTAGAGTTGGCTCAACGCCACGCCTGAACCATCGCCTGTACGGCGGCGTCATCGCCCTCCGCCGTGATCAGCCCACCCTTGAGCAGCATACGTGCGTCAGCCTCTCCGAAGACCAGCGCCCGCATGCCCGGTATGCCACATCGCACGACGGCGGCAGCGGTCGACTCGCCTTGGCTCACGGTGGGGCTGATCCCCAAAGTCACCGAGAATGGCGTCTCTTCCACCCACAGCTGCACCTGCGCCTCAAGCTCAGAAGGCTTCAGCCGACGTCGGGCAGAGGTCATCAGGTATCGCAACCGCATGCTCTCGCCTTCTCGTGAAGGCCCCATGCAGTGCCCTTCGCCCCACCGCGCAAGAGCGAAGATGGCCGCTTCGAGCTCGGCCCCGCGAGGGGTCAGCTGGTAGCCCGACTCTGTCTGCACCACGACGCCGTCTTCTTCGAGCTGGGCCAGCCGGGTGGCGAGCAGGTTCTTGGCGACGCCGGGCAAGTCTCGCCGCAGCTCGGACCACCGCTGCGGCCCCAGGATCAGGTTACGCACGATGAGCATGGACCATCGATCGCCGATGACGTCGAGGGTGCGGGCGAGGGCACAGTATTGCTGGTAGCTACGTGATGGCATCCTGAGATGCAGGGTGACGCAAGGCGCGGAAAATCACCAGATGCCCCACGAGGGCGGTCCACACGTGCACGTTGACGATCCAGTTGAAAGGGGCATGGAACGGCAACACCACAGGTGGGCCTTCAGTGAACTGTCGCATGGGCAACGGCACACTGAGCACGGCCAGGGTGACCACGGTGAGCAACAACGCGAAGCCCATGATGTTCCACGCCCACACGACCCACCGAGGAGCAGCCTGCTTCCACAGCGCCAGGGCGACGATGGGGGCTGTGGCACCGGTGACGACGTCGAAGTTGTACCCACTCCACGTCATCTGCACGGGCAATGCTCCGGCGCCGTAGAGGCTGTGGAGCAGCCACTCCAACGGCAGCCTGAAGGTCTGCAGCCCCACGAGGATGGCGAGGGGCACGCTGGCCAGTCGCCGGCCGAGCGCGCTCCGCACGACGACGAGCCCGATGGCCATGTTGGCCATGAGGTAGAGCATGACCGGAGGTGGCATCTCGGTGCCTTCCAACACACCTGACTCTGCGATGCCGGCGTGCAGGGCGAGCCACAGACACGTGACGATGGCGCCGAGGGTGAACCACTTTCGCTTCTTCTCCTTGGGTGCAGCACGCGTCAACACAGCGACATCAGCGAGGGCGACCACCAAGGTGAGCACGACGAAGATGATGGTCAGATGTTGTGGGGCGTTCATGGGGGGCATGAGGTGCCTCGAGGCTTTGGTTTATTTTTTAAACCTAGCGACGAGACACACATTCAGAAAGCGGTATTTGAGGCACTCTCCCACCTCAGGCGCTCACTTCGGCCTCTGCCTCCACCGCACGCCAGCCCGCAGCGGAGAGCGCCTCAGCGCCGTCACTCTCCAGCAATGCCCACAGCACGTCGCCCTTCTTCGGGCTGTAGTGTGCATCGACCGGCGCCGTCACCTTCCCCCGCTGATACAGCACAGGCAGCACCTTGCTCTGGGACAGCGAGAGCGGCTGAGCTGCATTGGCGTTCGCTGCAGGCAATTGCCAGCGCTCTGACTTCACCAGACGCTGATCGAGGCGGTCTATCCAGCGGTCGATCTCTCGCGGCCCGCCGAAGAGCACGTGCAAGCCCTCGTGCTCCAGCTGATCCGTCGACATATTGCCCTTGGCCTCGCGGATCGCCGTCCACACCTTCTCGAGCTTGTGGACCTTCCGCGCGTGACGGGCAAAGAGCAGCGACACCGCGTCGTTGGGCACCGTCGCCATCACCGCTCGGCGACCGCTCAGATCGGCGGCGAGCTGTACGCGATCGGACATGCCGCTGCCGTAGAGTACGCGGAAGCCCTCGGCCTCCGCCGCGGCGCAGGCGTCGGCGTTGGAGTCGATGAGCACCACCTGATCCCCAGCCTCTCGCAGGCCGTTGGCCATGACCCGGGCGAGGCTGTTGGCCCCGAGGATCACCACCCCCTGCCCCGAAGCCCGGCGCAGGCCCAACAGACCCGCCACGAGGCCCGCAGGCAGACCCAGCAGGATCACCGTACTGCCGATGACCAGGAACACCAGGGCCTGCAACGACTCGCCGCCCTCGACCCCCGCCCGCTTCAGGCTCACGGCGAAGAGGCTGGCCACTGCCGCCGCCACGATGCCGCGCGGGGCCAGCCACATCAGGAACACGCGCTCGTTGCGGGTGAGCTCGGTGCCCCGGGTCGACGCCATGACCGCCAGGGGGCGCACCACCAGAATCAGCGCCGCCACCGTGGCCACCCCGGCGAGGCCCAGATCGGCGATGGCCGAGAGACGCACGTCGGCGGCGAGCAGCACGAAGAGCATGCCGATGAGCAGCGTGGTGAGCTGCTCCTTGAACTCCTTCACCTCTTCCAGGGCGAGGTTCCGGGCGTTGCCCACCACCATGCCGGCGATGATCACCGAGAGCACGCCGCTCTCGGGGCGGATCACGTTGCTGATCTGAAAGATGGCCACAGCCATCGCCAGCGTGAAGGTGTTGAGCAGCTCCTCGGGCACCCCACGGGGGATGCGCAGGATCAGCACCAGCAGATAGCCCGTGGCGCCACCGAAGATCAGCCCGAAGCCCAGGCGGCTGATCGTCTGCCAGACCAGCGTGCCCGCTGATCCCATGGCGCCCTCCTGGCCCAGGACCACCTCGAGGGCCACCACGGCGAGGATCGCCCCGATGGCGTCACCGAAGACCCCCTCGGCCTCGAGCACCGTGCCGACGCGATGCTGCACCCTGATGCGGCGCAGCAGTGGGGTGATCACCGTGGGCCCGGTGACGATGACCAGGGTGCCGAAGAGGGCGGCGGTGGACCATGGCCAGCCCATGATGAGCTTGGCCATGACGGTGGCCCCCACGGCGGTGATGGCCGCCCCGAGGGTGACCATGCGACGGATGACCCCAGCCTCCCGGCGCAGCCGCCGGAAATCGAGTTGCAGCCCACCTTCGAACAAGATGATCGCCACGGCGAAGCCCACGAGCACGCCCATGCCGGAGCCGAGGCCCTCGGGGTGCACGATGCCGATGCCGTCAGGTCCGAGGGCGACGCCAGCCCCCAACAACAACACGATGCCCGGCACCCTCAGGTGCCGAGCGAAGATTTGCGACACCATGCCCATGGCGAGGGCGAGTGCCACGGTGACCGCCGGGTTGTCCCATCCGTGATGCTCCAAACAGACCTCCTCAGGTGCGCTGCCAACGGGCAGCTGTGGTTGGTTATATGTCGTTTCGAGAATGAAGTGTCAGAAGACGTCGCCGCCAAAAGGCTGCATCTGAGAGCGGGTGCTCAGAACCCGCCTTCGCAGCCCAGGCGGGATTTGACCCCCCACCGTGAGGACATGCCCACATCCCTGCTGGACAGCAGGCCCTCGGGATCGAGGTAGAAGTTGGTGGGGAACGATTTGACCTTGAAGGCTTCTACAGCCCCTCGATCTGCGATCCAGACGGGGTATTCGATGCCCGCCTCGGCGATGTGGGCCTTGAGGTGCGCCACATCGTCACCGTCGGCGGCGATGGCCACGAGAGCCTGATCGTCGTCGAGATCTGCGTGCACGGCGTTGAGGGTGCCGTGCTCCATCTTGCAGACGCCACACCACGTGGCCCAGAAGTGCAGCAGGGTGTGCTTGCCCCGCAGCTCGTCGAGGGTGTGCCGCTGACCCTGAAGATCGGTGAAGGTCACCGCAGGCGCGGGCTCACCGGTGGGCGGCAGATGCCTGGACTGGAACCACCCCACACCCTTCACGATGATCACCACCAGGGCCAGCTCCACGATCCAGCTGACCCACCGCGGGCGCTTGCGTGCGGCCCGCTCTTCGGGGGCTGTGGATATGGTCTTGGGCGTAAGCATTCGCTTCCAGATGCCGATGGGCGTACTCAGGGCTCGCTTTTCTGTGTACGCGCCCACATCATTCGAAGTGACATATCATCTCGCATACAGGAGCTACACCATGGATCGACGTGACGCCCTCGCCGGCATCGGCCTCGCCGCCTGAGCGCTGTCTGCCCTGGGGTGAATCCCGCAAGGGCCTACCCGTCACCTCCGTTGCCCGATAAGATCGAACCCCTCGAAGATGTCACGCATGCGGAGGTGCCCCATGAGCGAGACCCTGATCAAACACGTCGAGACTGATCAGCTCACCTTCTTGAAGAACGTGCCCATCTTCGGCGGCCTGTCCGACGACGCCATCCGAGGTCTGCTGGAGCACAGCCGCATCGCCCGATTCAAAGATGGCGAGCTCATCGTCCGCGAGGGCGAGCCCGCCAGCGAGATGTACGTGGTGCTCTCCGGCGGCGTGGCGGTGCTCAAACGACCCTCCGCAGGCAGTATGTCTGCAGCTGACCAGATGCTGTGCTGCCTCTCCGCAGGTGACTGCTTTGGCGAGATGTCCCTCATCGACATCCAACCCCGCTCTGCCTCGGTCCGGGCCCACACCCCCACAGAGCTGCTCTGTCTGTCGCACGACGAGTTCGCCCGGCTGTGTGCCACCGACATCGAGACTTACACGCTGATCACGCAGAACATCGCCCGGGAGATCTCCCGCCGTCTGCGGCAGGCGAATCGGGTGATCGCGCGCCTGGGGCAGATGCAAATCCTCGAGGCGTGAATTCGCTTTGAGCGGACGGCCGCCCTGCGGGCCGCCTGTAGCGGACGGTCATCGCCTTTGGCGACAGCCTGTAGCGGACGCCTGAACCAGCTGCGCTGGCTCAGAGCTGTAGCGGACGCCGAAGGCGAGGCGTCCGCTACAGACGCAGCGAAGCGAAAGCTTTTGCTGGGTCGTCCGCTACAGGCGGCGCCGAAGGCGCGGCCGTCCGCTTTTTATGCTATCCAACGTGGCCAGGATCACACGAGGCGAGAGCGATGCAGAGCAGCCCCCAGACCCCCTTCGTCTACGACGTCAGCGAAGCCGAGTTCGAAGAAAAAGTCATCAAGCGCAGCCTCGAGGTGCCCGTCGTCGTCGACTTCTGGGCGCCGTGGTGTGGCCCCTGCAAGCAGCTCGGGCCCATCCTCGAAGAGCTCACCGCCGAGTGGGGTGGCGCCCTTGAGCTCGCCAAGGTCAACATCGACGAAGCCCCCATGCTCGCCCAGATGTTGCGGATTCAGAGCATCCCCACGGTGTACGCCTTCAAGGGCGGGCAGCCCATCGACGGCTTCATGGGCGCTCAGCCCCGGCCTCAGCTCAAAGCATTCTTCGAGCGCCTCGCCCCGGCGCCGGAGCGTGATCCGATGGAGGTGGCTGAGGAGGCCCTCGCCGCTGGTGATCTGCTCACCGCCGAGCAGGGGTTCCAGAAAGCTCTCAGCCAGGATCCGAACAACGGCTACGCCGCCGTGGGCATGGCTCGGGTCTGCCTCGCCCGCAAAGACACCACCACCGCCGGCAACTGGCTCGACCAGATCGACGAGACCAGCCCCGCGTTCCTCGCGGCGACAAACCTCAAGGGCGTGATGGCCTTCGCCGACGAAGTGGGCAACGAGACAGAGCTGAGGGCCGCGGTCGAGGCCAACCCCAAAGACGCCGCGGCGTGGTACAGCCTCGGCGCCACCCTGGCCACCGCCAACCGGATGGAAGAGGCCATGGCGGCCTTCTTGAACGTGGTGAAGGCCGACCGGCAGTACAAAGAAGACGGCGGCCGCAAGGCCCTGCTCGCCCTGTTCAACCTCATCGGCCAGGATGATCCTGCGGTCATCAGCGCCCGCCGCAAGCTCGGCGCACTGCTCTTCTGAGAGATAACGGAGTTCTCATGGCAGCCCTCATCGATCGGCCCGAGTGGGCCGCCCTCAAGACCCACGCCGAGGCCATCGCCGGCACCCACCTGCGCGACCTCTTCGCTGCAGATCCCGAGCGCTTCGACACTTTCTCCCGAAGCCTCGACGGCCTGCTCTTCGACTTCTCGAAACATCGCATCGACAGCGAGACCCTCGATCGGCTGGTGGCCCTCGCCAGAGCCTGTGACGTCGAGGGCTGGCGGGATCGTATGCTCGCCGGGGAGCACATCAACGGCACCGAAGATCGCGCCGTGCTCCATGTGGCTCTGCGCAACACCAGCGGTCGGCCCATGCAGGTCGATGGTGAAGACGTCATGCCCGGCATCGAAGAGGTCAGGGGGCGTATGGGCGCCTTCGCCGACCGGGTGCGCAGTGGTCAGTGGGTGGGCCAGACCGGTGAAGCCATCACCGACATCGTGAACATCGGCATCGGCGGCTCAGACCTGGGCCCTGCCATGGTGACTCAGGCCCTCACCGCCGATCATCACCCCCGGCTCACCGCCCACTTCGTCTCCAACGTCGACGGGGCCCAGATGCACCAGACGCTGAGCGGGCTGAACCCCGCCAGCACCTTGTTCATCATCGCCAGCAAGACCTTCACCACCCAGGAGACCCTCACCAACGCCCGCACCGCCCGGAAGTGGCTCGTCGACGCCCTCGGCGACGAGGCGGCGGTGGCGAAGCACTTTGTGGCGGTGAGCACCAACCGCGAGGGGGTGCAGGCCTTCGGCATCGACCCCGAGAACATGTTCGGGTTCTGGAGCTGGGTCGGCGGGCGCTACTCGCTGTGGTCCGCCATCGGGCTGCCCATCATGCTCATGATCGGCCCCGACAACTTCACCGCCCTGCTCAGCGGCGCCCACGCTGTGGACGAGCACTTCCGCACCGCCCCACTCGATCAGAACATCCCCGCCCTCATGGCCCTGCTCGGAGTGTGGTACCAGGGCTTCTTCGACGCCCACGCCCACGGCGTGCTGCCCTACGATCAGGGGCTCGCCCGACTGCCCGCGTATCTGCAACAGGCCGACATGGAGTCCAACGGCAAGGGCATCACCCGTGAGGGGCAGCCCGTGGGCTGGCACACCGGACCCATCGTCTTCGGCGAGCCCGGCACCAACGGCCAGCACGCGTTCTATCAATTGATTCATCAGGGCACCCGGGTCATCCCCTGCGACTTCATCGCCCCCGCCCGCCCCCGACACCCCTACGCTGATCATCACCAGATCCTGCTGGCCAACGTCTTCGCCCAGACCGAGGCCCTCATGAAGGGCAAGACCGCGGACGAGGCCCGGGCCGAGCTGAAGGCTCAGGGTCTCGCTGACGATGCCGTAGAGGCGCTGGTGCCCCACAAGGTCTTCACGGGCAACCGGCCCACCTCGACGATCCTCGTCGATGAGCTGACCCCGCACCGTCTGGGCATGCTCATCGCCCTCTATGAGCACAAGATCTTCGTACAGGGCATCATCTGGGGCATCTACAGCTTCGACCAGTGGGGTGTGGAGCTCGGCAAACAGCTGGCGAAGGCGATCCTGCCCAAGCTCGAGTCGGGCGAGGCAATGTCAGCCCACGACGCCTCGACCGCAGGCCTAGTGGGGTGGATGCGCGATCACGGGCAAGGCTGAGCGCCTGTATCCCGCGCCGCTCGGCGCGCGATCGTATCCAAAAGTCACAGTCGTGAACGGGTGTGACCCTTTGCCACGGTGTCCACACCTGTGAAGGGGCTGTGCCAAACCGCGGAACCCCCTTCAGACTGGCGGTTTGGGCCACCCTGCGTTGTGGAGAAACGAAGTTGGCACGGGGCCTGCTCTACGTGTGAACCGAATTTGGTTTACAGGAGCTTCCCATGAACACGCGTCGCATCATCCTCACCGTCCTGAGCACCGCCCTCGCCGCCCTCACCATCGGCTGTGACGACATCCGCGAAGGCGATCCCTGCCTGCAGCGTGATCTCTACGAGTACAGGTGTGGACAATGGCAGTCCACCGTGGGCACCAACCCAGTCTACAGATGCTTACCAGACGCCTACGATGGGCCAGTGCTCATCGAGGTCGACGCCTGCTACGCCGGCGACATGTGCGAGGTGAGCCCCGACCGGGAGGCCTACCGCTGCGCACCTGACTGGGAGGGCGAGCGCCGGTCATCTTCGATCGACTTCGACTGACTTGAGTCTACTGTGAGTAGACTCACTCCTCTTCCTGATCTCGCGCAGGGTGCGCTGAGATCCAGCCTGCATAGTCTTCATACCCCACAACCTGCTGTCGAGCGGCCACCCGAGCCAGGATGTCGGCGCGTTGCGCCTCTGTGGGTGGCGCCATCTGACTGAGAGCCGAGGCCACGTGCTCTGCATGAGCAGCTGCGTGCTCCACAGGCGCCGTGGCCTGCAGTTCGCCCTCGCCCACACCCATCAGCCGGGCAGCCACGTGCTCTCCGATGGTGCCACCATGGCGTCGCGACACCGCGATGTTGCCCTTGCCGGTGACGACATTTCCGGCGCCGAAGACCGTGGGCAGCCCCCGCACCTCGCCGAGATCCCACTCTGCGTAGTCGATCAGCTCGCCTTGCATGGGCACCCCCTCGATGGGCAGCGGGATCGAGCCGATGCTGCTCACCACATAGGGTCCCCGGCGTTCGAAGGTCTGATCAGTAGGCTGTAGCTGGCCATCCACCACCTGCATCCGGCGGAAGACGAGGCCCACGACCCGATCTGCCTCTACGATGAGCGACTCAGGGCGAGCCAGCGTCTCCACAGTGAAGCGGTACTTCCGCAGCGTGCGCTCGATGATCTTCACCCTCGCCGAGCGTACCTTCGCCGCCTTCTCTGGAGAGGCCCCCTTCGGCATGGCCATCACGGGCATATCCTCGAAACCCCGACGGTAGAAGAGGGTCACCCCCTCGATGCCCAGCTCTTCCCATGTGAGATCATGCGCATCCAGCACCTTGTCGAGGCCGAGCTTGTCGGCCTTCTCTCCGTCAAATTCGAGCCCTCGGGCCTCGAAAGCTCGCCGGGTCATCTCGAACATGTGCACTTTGCAGACATCCACCGAGGCGAGCCCACCGCCGACGACGAGAGCCCCGTCTACGGGCCGGTAGGCGTCGTTGTCGTGACCCGGCTCACCGAGGTGGTTGTACCAGCGCATGAGATCGTTCTGATACACGAGGCCTCGGCCCACGAAGGCGTCGGCGCCCTCGACGGGGAACGGCCGATCTCGCCAGGCACCACAGGCGAGCACCACGGCGCTGAAGCCCCAGCTGTTCACCAGGTCGTCGAAGGCGATGTCGGCCCCAATGCTTGTGCTGGGCACGACATGCACCCCAGGTTGACCAAGCTTGCGATCGATGATGCCAAACTCTCTGATGCGCTGGGCGCGGTGCCAGCGGGGCAGCCCCTCTTCGATCTTGCCGTAGGGCCGCTCGCGTTGATCGAAGACCACGACCTCGACGCCGTGATCGGCGAGCCGGGCTGCGACCTCGGCGCCGGCGCACGCGCCTCCGATGATCGCGACGATGTGTTTGCCTTCGGGAGATTGACTCTGAGGATGTGTGCTCATGGGCTGATCGCTATCGAACTCGAGGAAGCCGAGCAATAGAGTACGCCCAACAAAAAGCAGTCGGGCACGAGAGACATGACCAAGACAGCATGAAGTGGCCCAACGACAGCTGGTGGTTCAGGTGAAGCGCTGAGCCCGTCTCGAAAGGCGCCAATGAAAAAACACGGAATCATCTGAGGCCGAGCGGTGTGAGTGATGGGTGTTTGACCCATTTCGCGAGCACACGATGGCACCGAACCCGGCAAAGAGTGGATACACAGGCAGAGCACACACAGCACAGGCACCCGCCCACGCTGATCAACATGCTGACATCGACCCGGCAAATGCTGCTGCTCACGGGCAGAGTGAAGAGGTGCGTGCAGCCTGGACTGATGCGCACACCACCACGGAGCAAGCACCCAACGGTGAGTTGCTGACCCACGAGGTCGAGCTGACTGATCCCGATCAGTGCCATGGGCTGACACGCACACAATCAGTGTTGCTGACGAGGTTCGCTCAAAGAGCACACGCCCTGGTGGCGCCATGGGGCAGCCAGAGAGAGACCACCGAGCTTCGGTTCGACGCGCATGATCTCGAGTCCATCCTCGCCGACACGATCATGAAGTTTGCCCAGCTGGCCGACAGCAGCCGGTCAGACGGCACGAACGACAATCTGCTCCAACACCCTGAAGCCCGTGCGCGGGTGAAAGCGCTGCTCAGCGAAGGGTACTTTATCCAATACATTCGGGAAATCAGGGTGTTCAACCAAAGCAGCCTGGAGGGGTACTTCAGCCTGCTGGACCTCAAACACACACCCATCATGCACATGTACGAGATCTCTTCGGTGTTGGAGGCAACCGTGGACCAGAAAGGGTATTCAGGCTCGATACAGGTGCACACCATCAAATACACAAACGAGATGGGGATGCACTGGACAGCGAACATCCTGATGCCCACGGTGGGCATCAGCCTGAGCCTTGAGCAGGTCCTCGGTCACCTCACCGGAGGTGCCGTGCCACCAGCGGTCAAGATGCCATCGCCCTCCCTCTCACCGGGCTCGGGGCTGATACCGGAAGAGGCTGGCCCATTCGTGTCGAACCTCGGTAAGGGCCACGCGCAGTCCATGGCCTACTTTGCGCCATCCTTCTTCTCAGGCGCCATTGTGTACATGCCAGAGGTCAGCGCTGAGCTGGGCCTGAAGTACAGCGCCCTCGCCAATGCGGACTTTCACAACAACGGCAAGAACCTGAACTTTGACACCAGAGGCTGGTCTGTCGCCATTGCCGACAGCATGCCCACGCCCAATGCCACCCTCGGCATCAAAGTCGGCACCGCCCTCATCTCTGACCCACCCTCCACTTTGGGCGGTATGCCTGAGGCAACGCCCCAACCCAAACCAGAGATCGCCACGGACTGGCAGCTCTTTGGCCAAGCGACAGTTCAGTTTCAGACCAATAAGGTAGAACTGACCAGCTCGGCGCAGCAGGCGCTGAACACGTTGTGTGAGAAGATTTACGAAGCGGTCAGGGCCAACCCGGGCATCCAATTTCAGGCAGAGACCATCGGCTCTGCGTCGCAAAAATACCGCACGTCGTCTTCAGACGCCGAGCGCCTCCGCTTGAACGAGAAGCTCGCCGCAGAGCGCGCAGCCCACACGCGAGACTACCTGGCCACGCGGCTGCCCAAAGAGCACAACGTTCTGGCGGGTCAGGTCTTCTCTGCAGTGGATCAAGACGAGACCTTATGGATCAAGGCGCCTGAAGGCACCTCACCGGACGACAACCGCTCGGAAGACAAACAGGCCATCGTCCGTGTCTGGTCGCAAGGCTGCACATCTCCTGTGCCCAAGCGCGCCCACGAGGGCAAGCGATGAGCGTGCTTGTCGATGCTCTGCCATGGCTCTTGTGGCTTCTGGTGGTGGCCGTGCTCATCAAATATCGTCGCCTGCCTGCTCAAGGCCGGACGCTCCGACTCCGAGACAGCGACGCCGGACACGACGGCAGTCATGTGTGTATACGCTGTGGCAGCGCTGCGCTCTTGATGAAGGATGCTTACCGTTACACATGCCAGGGGTGTGGATACGAAGGGGGTGATGTGCCCGCACCTGTTCAGGAGGCGTGGTACCTCGAGCGCCTGCGCGCGATGTCATCTCTGGAGCGACTTCAGCATCAGAAGACGCTGCTCCACCACGCATCTCAGCAACTCGAGCGCGCATGGGACTTCTCTCACGAGGTGCCCCACATGCGCCCCAGGCACCGGCGGGCGCTCAAACGGTACGTTCACTGGCCCACTCAACGCCGTCGTCCGTGGAACGAGGGTGACAGCCAGCGGGTCGCAGTCTGGGGCGACATCATCGAGATCTTGCTCGAGGTCGAAGCGAAGCTGCACGAGGCAGACGCCATCAACGCCATTGTGTATCCCGAGCGATGGCACACCACCATCGACGCCCACCTCGTGCCCCGACACACTCAAATCTATGACATGTCACCAGAGGCCGCCCAGGTGCTGGTGGGTGTGTGGCAGGCTTACTGCGCGCGCATTCGCAGTGCACACGCCGAAGAGGTGCCGCGCACGGCTCGAAGCTGGACCATCGGCCGCACGCTCGACTGATCGGGCCCTACGTTCAACTTGAGTCGTCAGGGTGTGGTGGGCTGTGGGATCGGGATGATCTTCCGCTGAGGCGCTGGCATCGATGGTGTCTTGCGACGTCGGGTGGTGCGATCGATGAACTGCAGTCCTGGGCCATAGCGCGTGATCGTATCGGTGATGCCCTGGCGGCGCCGCACCACGCGCACCACCGGCACCGGCCGACCATCGATGAGGCCCCAAGCAATAGACTCGGGCACTTCTGCCACGGGCACTTGCCGCTCACCGCCATCAGGGTGATTCACCATGGCGACGGTGCCCGGATGCGGCGGGCGTTTGGGCTTTGCTGGTTTTTGGATCTTGGCCGGCTCAGCGTCAGGGGTCGCAGTCTGTGAATGCGTTGTCTCTGAAGGTGCAGCATCTGGGAGCGCAGCCTCTGAAGGCGGCGTGCCTTTCGAACTGCAGCCTGACAACAACAACCACAACACCCACATTCGAGGGCGGTCGAGCATGTGCGCACTCCCACGTCACCGTGCCCGCCAGACAGCAGCGGGGCTCGGTGACGTGTATCACGCCCACCCCCAGGGCTGCCTGCGAGATGAGAATTGTGGCCGAGATTCTCGCCCCCACCACCCTCGAGGTGTATCGAGAGATCCTGTATCACCCCGTGAGGAGAGAGCTTACTTTGACTCGCGCAGCCCTGACGAAGCCTGTACTGGTCGTACTCGCGGCATGTGTCGTCGGGTGCGGCGGCGCCCCGCCTCGACAAGAGACGCCTCTACCCTCTGAAGCCGAACTGCGTGCACAGCTCGACGCTCTGGAGCACACCCCCCTCGTCGACACGGCCCTGCCTGCGCTGCCCGATGCGCCCGGCGTCCTCATCCGAGGGGCCACGGTGCTCACCGCCGCTGGGGATCGCCACAGCCCGGGCTGGATCCGGCTGAAGGGCGGACGCATCGACGATCTCGGCTCCGGCGAAGGCCCCGAGCCGCTGAACGGCGAGCGGGTCATCGAGGCAGAGGGGCGATTCGTCACCCCTGGCCTCGTGGACACCCACAGCCACATGGGGGTCTATGCCCAGCCGCGTATCTGGGCGCACGCTGACGGCAATGAGATGACCAACCCAGTCACCGCTGGTGTCTGGTCCGAGCATGGCTTCTGGCCTCAAGATCCCACCCTTCAGAGAGCTGTCGCCGGCGGGGTGACCACGGCGCAAATCCTGCCCGGGAGCGGCAACCTGATGGGCGGTCGGGCGGTGACGCTGAAGCTTCACCCTCGGCGTAACGCCCGGGCCATGCGGTTCCCCGGCGCCCCTGCGGGGCTGAAGATGGCCTGCGGCGAGAACCCCAAGCGGGTGTACGGCAAGTACCGAAAAGCGATGCCTATGAGCCGTATGGGCAGCATCTACATGATGCGAGACCGATGGGTGAAGGCCAGCGCCTACGCCCGCAAGTGGGCGAAGTGGCGCGAGGACCCCTACACGAAGAACAAGAAGGGTCAGAAGACCGGGATCAAACCGCCCCCGGATCGAGATCTGGTGCTCGAAACACTCTCCGAGGTGCTCGCCGGGCGCGTGCTGGTGCACGTGCACTGTTATCGCGCCGACGAGATGCTCACTCAGCTGCAGCTCGCCCGGGAGTTCGGGTACTCGATCCGCTCGTTCCACCACGCCGTGGAGGCGTACAAGATCAGCGACGTGCTGGCGAAGGCCAACGTCTCGGTGAGCACCTGGGCCGACTGGTGGGGGTTCAAGATCGAGGCCTACGACGCCGTGGAGCAGAACCTCGCCCTGGTGCACGCCGCTGGAGGCCGCGCCATCTTGCACACCGACAGCCCCGAGGGGATCCAGCGCATGAACCAGGAGGCGGCGAAGGGCCTCTATGCCGGCCGCCGGGCGGGCCTGAAGATCACCGAAGACGAGGCCCTGCAGTGGCTCACCCTGCACCCCGCCTGGGCCCTCGGGATCCATGAACAGACTGGCACCCTGGAGAAAGGCAAGATGGCCGACGTGGTCATCTGGGACGGACACCCTTTCAGCGTCTATACCCGGGCCCAGTACGTCTTCATCGACGGCCATCAGCGCCACGGCCCCGGAGCCACGGAGACCTGGAGCGACTTCGAGGTGGGGCACCCTGCCGCCGTGGAGACACCATGATCAGCATCTGGGCCACCCTGGCCATCGTCGGCGCCACCGTGCACACCGGTGACGGCGCCCCGCTCGAGAAAGCCACAGTGATCATCGAGGGGGACCGCGTCACCGCCGTGGGCGTGGGCATCGTCGCGCCTGCAGGGGCCGAGATCATCGACGGCGCTGGCAAAGTCGTCACCGCGGGGCTCATCGATCCCAGCACGGGGCTGGGTCTCGAGGAGATCAGCGGCGTCGGCGAGACCGTCGATCGCGCCCCGAAGACCGACGACCCGATCCGCGCCGCTCTCGATGCCGGTGATGTCTTCAACCCCTTCAGCGCAGTGATCCCCGTTCAACGGGCCCACGGCGTTACGGCGGCCCTCACCACCCCACGGGGTGGTCTCGTCTCCGGCCGTGCCCGAGCGATCTCGCTGTCGAAGACTCCAGCCCTCGTCGACACCCCTGGCGCCATGGTGATCCGCTATGGCGGCCTCGCAGAGGGCAGCCGCGCCACGCAATGGGTGCGCCTCGTAGAAGCCCTCGACGAGGCGGCCTTTTTCGAGCGGAACGCCACCGCCTGGCGCAAGAACAAGACGCGAGACCTGGCATTGAGCGCGGTTGATCTCGCCGCGCTGGTCCCGGTGATGCGCGATGAGCAGCCGCTGCTCGTGTATGTCGACCGTCGCGCCGACGTGCGCACCGTGCTCCGACTCAAAGCGCGCTTCCCCGCTCTGCGCATCATCATCGCCAGCGGCGCCGAGGCCTGGCTCGAGGTCTCACAGCTCGCGCAGATGAAGGTGCCAGTGATCGTCGACCCTTCAGTGAACCAACCCACTACGATGGACCGGGTGCATGCCCGAGAAGACGCCGCAGCGATCCTGCACCGCGCCGGTGTGCCGGTAATGTTGAGCACGTTCTCGACGCACAACGTCCGCAAGCTGCGCCAGTGGGCTGGCAACGCCGTGCGGGCGGGCCTACCCCACGAGGCGGCGCTCCAGGCGATCACCACGACACCTGCGCAGATCTTTGGGTTGAAGGATCGAGGCGTCATCGCCCGCGGCGCCATCGCCGACGTGGTGGTGTGGTCAGGTGACCCCTTCGAGCTGTCCACCCACGCCGAGGTGGTGATCATCGGCGGCGAGGTGCAGCCCTCGGACCATCGCCAGCGACAGCTGATGGAGCGCTACCGCGCCCCGGGCCGACCGGGTATGCGTTGATTCGGGCCAGATGAACGCGTGTGGCAGCCAACGCCCACGATTTCTTGTACGCTCCCTCTGCACATCGCCTTGGGGGCAAAATGACAGACGAATGGGTCGAGCTTGCCTCGCTGCCCGACATCGCCGCAGCGCACTTGATGAAGAGCCAGCTGAGCGCTTACGAGATCCCGACGCGGATTCCCGATGAGCACACAGCGAGCATCAACTGGCTGTTGTCTAATGTTATCGGCGGCGTGCGTGTGCTCGTGCCCAAGTCCCACCTCGAGCAAGCCCTCGAGATCATCGGAGGTGATGGCGAGGAAGCCCTCGCTGCCCTCGAAGCCGAGGCCCTCGGCTTCAACCACCCGGGGGGCACACCCCCTGAATCACCGAGCCAGTCCACCAGCAATTCGACAGACCCCGACGAGCTGGCCCACAGCGCCCTGCGCTCTGCCATCGTCGGCATCTTGCTCGTCTTCGTGTTGCCGTATGTCCTGCGTATGAGCATCGTCGCGGTGATGCAGAAGGGCATGACTGCCCGAGGGCGCCGAAACGCGTGGATGGCGTTGGGGCTCACCCTCGCCGCCTGCGCACTGTGGGGCTATCTGCTGATGATGTTGATCGGCACGTCCACCCGTGAGGTCAGGTGAGCTCGACAGTGCTGTGATCCCGACTGTGCTGCGACGGCGCTGTGATCAGTCGAGCTCGCACTGACCAGGCTCCATGGCCTTGATCCAGGCCTCGACCACCTGAATGCCAGGCTCGTCGATCTGCAGGTTGGGAATCTCGGGCATCTTCTCGTCGGGGTTCGTCGAGCGCATGCGGAAGATCATGATGCTGCTCTCCGGGGCACCGGGATCGATGTCGAAGCTGAAGCCCCCAGTGCCCGAGCCCGCGGCGACGGGGCTCTTGCACAAGCCCACCTTGCCGAGATCAGTCTCGTGGGCCAGCAGTACGAGGCCCGAGCGACCGCCCTTGCCACCGGGACGGTGACAGTGGGCACAGTTGGCGTGCAACCATGAGCGTGCTCGATCTTCCACCGAGCCGTCACCGTACGGATCGACCAGCGGGGTGGCCTCTGCGGCGGACTTCGGCGAAGAGAACAGGCCCTGGGCCGTGAGCCAGTCCAGCTGGCTCACCGTCTCGCCATCGCGCACCACCTGGCGATCGAGCTGATAGGCCGCCATGCCCAACAAGTGCAGATCATCATCGTCACCCCGGGCGTGACAGCTGGCGCACTGGTTGGTGTTGGGCACGATGTAGGGCTGCTCCACCGGTGAGCCATCAGCGCCGGTGTACCGCATCGTCAGACGCTTGCCCGCCACGGTGCGCACCGCCTCGGTCTGTGCTTCATTCCAGACATAGGTGTGCACCGACCACTCGTCGGCTTCGCGGATCAGAAGCCGGGTTTCCAGCTGGTACACCGGAGAGTCGGCGTTCCCTTTGTCGAGGTGGTAGCCGAAGCTCTTGATCACCACCGTGCCCACTGGGGCAGCCCACTCTTCGTCGCCGTCTGATTGGAACGTCTTGCCTTCGGGCAGGTAGACGTGACGCGCCTTGGCAGTGTCGTCGGACCACAGCGGCGCCGCGGGCTCGTAGAGCACCACCCCTGGTGCAGGGCTCAGGCCTGCGAGGGTGCCGTCGCTCGCCGACAAGAAGAACCCGTAAGCAGACAGGTTGTCGTAAGGCAGCTCGCCGCTGAGATCAGGGCGAGATGCTGGCGCTTCAGTGCCCTCGTCGTCGCTGCCGCACGCCGAGAACGTCAGGGCCAGCAGTGCCATCCAAATCGCGTGTCGACCCATGGCTACTCTCGCGTGAACGAGAGCGTCGTGCCCTCGCAGGCCATGGCGCCGAGCTCGAACTCGAGGGTCACCCCGTCGCAGAAGTTGAGGTTCACAAAGGCCGTGGCGTCGGTCTCCGAGAGGCAGAGGTCGAGGGGGTTGTCCATGGGCGAGCCCTCAGGGAAGCAGCCGTCCCAGATCACGTCGGAGCCCGTGTCCGGCAGGGGCAGATCACCGAGGATGCCCTGCGGGTCGAGGCCGTTCTCGGCGTAGACGTTGTCGTGGATGTAGTTGCCCGACCCATACAGATCGAAGTTCTCGTCGGTGTTGGGGCCGAAGATGGCCTCGATGTAATGCACCGAGACGATGCCTGCGGAGATGTTGCCGGTGATGTTGTTGTCGTGGATGTCGTTGTCGTCCGCAGAGAGCAACAGCAGCCCGAGGCCCGGGGGCACATTGGCCACGATGGTGCCTGCCTTGGCGAAGTTGGGCAGGTTGTTGTTCTCCATGCGGTTGTTGTGCACCTTCGTGCGGGCGCCGCCCTGCATGGGCAGCCCCGGCAGGTTGAACACCAGGATGCCCGCGGTGTTGTCGTGGGCGTAGTTGTTCACCACGTTGGCGTCGAGAGAGTTCTCGATTTCGATGCCGGCGACGTTGCCGCGGGCCTCGCTGTCGGCCACCAGGATGTTGGTGGACTGCCCCACGTAGATGCCCGCGTCGGAGGCGCCCACGGCCAGCACACGCTCGATGGTCACCCCCTGACACGTGACGGGGTAGAGCCCATAAGCCCCGTTGTCAGTGCTCTCGGGCTCGGTCCAGATGACCGAGAGATCGCGGAAGGTGATGTCGGACACCCCCTCGGCGAGGATGCCGTCGCCGGCGGCGTTCTGCACCTGGAGCAGCTCCACGGTGACCCCGTCACCGGTGATGGCCACGCCGTTGGCGCCGAGGGTCTGGTCATCGAAGTTGAGGATAGTCTCCTCAGCCCCCTCACCCTTGAGGGTGACGTTGTCCACGGCGAGGGAGATCTCGGCATCGAAGCGGAAGGTCCCTGCAGCCATGCAGATGGTGTCGCCGTCATGAGCCTCGATGAAGGTGGTCTGCACCACCTCGGTGTCGAAGTCGCCGCTGGGCGTGAGCAGGTGATCACACCCGTCGGGCAACATCACCTCACCACCAGCGCCGCCGGTCATGCCCCCAGCACCTCCGGCCATACCGGCAGTCCCGCCAGCACCTGCAGTGCCTCCGCTGTCTCCGTCGTCGTCACACCCTGTGAGGGCCAGAGCGGCAATGCATGTGCTCAGGAAGATGCGGCTGGATGTGCTACGGCGGGCCATCGGTACACCTCTGTCAATCGTGAAAATGTGAAGGTGTGGGGAGTATGCCGTATGTCTGTACTGGAAGTCATGTGTCTGAGCGGACGGCCGTGCTTGCGCACCGCCTGTAGCGGACGGCCGTGACCGTCCGCCCTCAAGGCTTCGAGCCCACCACGATGTACTGATGGGGCAGCTGGGCATCTTTCATCACGTGAGCTTTCAGTCCGCCGGCTTCGAGCTCTTTCACGATGACCTCTGGGGCCAGACGGTGGTGCTTCGGCGGGCCGAACGGGCTGTCCATCGTGAAGTCCACCACGAAGATCTGACCGCCGGCCTTGAGCCCTGAGGCCAGCTTCGCGCTGTACGCCCCTCGATCGCTGATGTGATGCCACACATCGAGGATCACCACTCGATCGACGGCGCCAGCGGGGAGCATCGGATCATCAGGCGCCACCTTGCTGACCTCCACCATGGCCATCTCGGCGCCGGCTTTCTTCGCGCGAGCTTGCATGTGGGTCACGAGTGTATCTTCGATGTCGAGGGCGAGCACTCGACCCTTGGGGCCCACCGCCCGAGCCATATAAGGCAAGAGGTAGCCCGTGCCTGCGCCCACGTCGGCCACGGTCATGCCTGCCGAAATCTGCATGCGTGAGGTGATCTCCGCAGGCTTCTGCCACGCGTCTCGCTTGGGATCATCAAAGACTTTGGCCCACTTCTCGGCGTCATCGAAACGATGATTCATTCCGTGGCCCGCGTGGCCGCCGTGATTGTGACCGGCGTGTTTCCCATGACCATGAGGCTGACTGTGCGGCTGACTGTGGGACGGTTGACTGTGGGGCTGTGACGCAGGGGGCTCGGCCATCACCGCCCCCGCCCACATCATGTTCGAGGCGAGCAGGCCATAGAACGAAACTCTCATCGTGGCGTCTCCTGTACCAGTGCGATACTCAAGAGCGATGTTGCTCGAATGGGCAACATTCAAACACATTTACAACCATGATGAGGTTTTTCATGAGCCAGGTGGACGCCGCAGAGCTGCTCTCGGGCATGGTGATCTATGCAGCGGTCGTCGACAGCGGCAGCTTCACGGGTGCGGCAGAGCGGCTGGGCATGAGCAAGTCCACGGTGAGCAAGGCCATCGCTCGACTCGAAGATCGGTTGGGTGTGTTGTTGCTCAATCGCACCACCCGCAAGCTGGCCCTCACCGAGGCCGGGCAAGGATTCTACCAACGGTGCACTCGCGTCATTCAAGACGCCGAGGAAGCCGAGTTGTCGGTGAGCAGCCATCAAGTCGATCCCAAGGGCACACTGCGCATCACCGCCCCGCTCAGCTTCGGGTTGCTGCACCTGAGCCCGGCACTGCCGGAATTCATGAGTCGATACCCCGAGATTCAGGTGGAGATGTCGCTCAATGATCGGTTCATCGACCTCATCGACGAGGGCTTCGATGTAGCGGTTCGTATCGGTGAGCTCGCCGACTCTTCCCTCATCGCTCGACGCATCGCCCCGTCTCGCGTCACCATCGTCGCCTCACCGGGTTATCTCGCTGAGCGCGGGCATCCCAACGATCCCAGAGCGCTGGTCGATCACGATTGCCTCATCTACACCTACACACGGCAGCCGAAGATCTGGTCATTCGCCAGCCCGGAAGGGCCGATACAAGTACACGTCGATGGTCCGCTCGCCGCGAACAACGGCGACATGTTGTATGCAGCAGCCCTCGCTGGCCGTGGGATCGCCCGTTTGCCCACCTTCATCAGCTGGCGGGCACTCTCAGAAGGGACTCTGGTTGAACTTTTTCCAGATTTTCGATTTACCGGTTCTGCCTATGCAGTGTACCCGCACAACCGTCATGTTTCCGCGAAAGTGCGTGTATTTGTTGACTTCCTCGTGGAGAGGTTCGGCCCCGAGCCCTACTGGGATGCCCTCTGAGACAGCTTGAGACCCAAAAACCACTCTGGCCTACATGTAGGCACAAGTGGCATAATCCGTTTTGAGCTGTTGACCAGAGAGAGGGACATGGCCAATCACATCAAAGCGATCACCACGGATGTTCACGTGGTGATCGAAGCCAGCGCGCTGGGCCGCTCTGTCAAAGAGGCCCTGGACGCCAACGTCGAGCACCTGCCCCGATGGCAACACGCCGCGGCGTCAGGTGATCCTGCGGGCCACTTCCTCATGGGCCGATGCTTTGAAGAGGGTGTGGGCGTAGAATCGGACTGGATCACCGCCATGGCCCACTACCGCGCCGCATCAGAGCAAGGTGATCCGTTGGGGCACTTTGCGCTGGCCCGCATGCTGGAGCAGGGTCGCGGCGTCGATCCGGACGAGGCGCGGGCCCGCGTGCTCTATGATCGCGCAGCGCAAGCAGGCCTGTCCCTGGCCCAGGTGAACCTCTCGCTGATGCTGCAACAAGGCCGAGGTGGTGACCGTCAATCCACGACGGCCCTGTCCTGGATGCAAAAGGCGGCTCAGGACGGCAACCGGGTGGCGCAATGCAACCTCGGGGTGATGCTCGAAGCCGGCGAAGGGATCACGCGCGATCTTCATCAAGCTCATCACTGGTACAGCCTGGCAGCGGAAGCAGGGTACGGACCCGCATGCTTCTGCCTGGGGCTCCTATATCAAGAGGGCCATGGGGTGACCGCGGACATGGACGCCGCCCGCACGTGGTTCGAGCGCGGCGCGCAGCTCGGAGACACCGGTGCCCAGTTCATGCTCGGGGTGTCACTGCTCGAGAGCGAAGGTGAAGACGGAGACGCCGCCGCTGGCGCTCAATGGATCCGCACGGCGGCGATTCAGGGTGATGCCGATGCCGCCTGGCGCTACGGCCTGTGCTTGATGACTGGTCAGGGCATCGACGCCCACCCTGAAGAGGGCCTCAGATGGCTGCGGCGAGCAGCCAATCACGGTCAGGTGGACGCCCTCTACGCCCTCGGCGTCGCCTACGCCCGTGGAGACGGCGCCCCCAAGGACATGCATGCTTCTCTGGAGTGGTTCACCAAGGCCCGCAAGGCTGGCCATCCTCAGGCCGCTGACGCGGAGCAGGCGGCGAAGGCGGCCATCAAAGCCCACCGCCCGGTGGAGCGGGCCCAGGGATTGACGACCCTGCTCGCCGACGAATCGGTGCCACCGAGCCGCTGGCAGATCGAAGCAGCGCACGTCATGGACATGGCCTCGAAGTCCACCACGGAGATCGTCTCGGCCATGATGGTGCACCTGCTCCCAGCACTGTCGCTGGAAGATCCTGCCCGGGCCCACTTCGCGGCGCTGCTCTGTGGCGCTCTGGTGGAGCAAGGGGCTGATCCGGAGCCCGCAGCACACCTGCTCGCCGAGCGCCTCACCCTCTCGGTGGAGGCCATCGACTCCGCGGTGAAGCTGATGGAGGCCCTCGATCCCATCGACGACGCTGAGCTGCACGCAGCTCAGGTGGAGCGCCGTCTCGAAGCGCTCAGAGAGGCCCGCCCCGATGTGATCCACACCTGGGATCACCTCGACGCCCTCTGCCGGGCTGTGGTGACGGTCTGCTCAGCCTTCGAGCCCCTCAGGGACGATCTCCTCGGCCGAGACTCACTGTGCGCGCGTATGGACGCCGCCCGAAGCTTCCACAAGGGCCTTCGAGACATCATGCGCCTGCTCGAAGCGCCGAGACGACGTCCCATACGGGTGGTGTGGGAGCGCTCGGTCTTCGAACTCGAGATCACCGGTGTGGTGGACCTCTTCCAGCTGCACGTGCTCCTCGCCGATGCCCTCGGCGGTGGTGACGACGAAGAAGACGAGGACGAGCCCCCTCTGATGCCCGCTTCGGTGGTGGCCACCGCTCAGGGTAATGGCCCGCAGCACACCGACGAGACGGTGGACGGGGTCTTTGATCTCTACGGCTGGCGCGCACTGCCCGAGGTGCTTCACGGGCATCAAGTCAGTCACCGCTTCTGGCTGATGCACGAGAGCGCCCTCGACGCGGTGCCGGCTTTCGAAGGGGTGCCCACGTTGATCCTGGCACCGGCGAGCATCGTGCGAGCCTGGAAGAACGTGCGCTACTTCGAGCGCCTGGCAGCAGGCATCGACACCCTCAAGCCCCTGCCCCCTGCAGAAGCAGAAGCCCTCATCGATCGCATTGTTCAGGCCTCTTCGATCAAACACTGATCTGACGAAGACCCCCGGACCTCTGAGACCGCGACTCAAATGTGATAGTTTGTTAGACCGTTGGCCTGGTGCGCACACCGCGCATCCGGGCACTGAGCGGAGAGGTCGCCGCGGTGAGCGCGTCACATGAAGGGCCGGACCACACCGGCGAGCTCGAGCTGGAGCTCGAGGTCGTCGAGCGCACCGGCCCCAATGGCCCCCTGGGAGAGCGCCGCGGTGGTGTGTTGGAGCAGTCTGGCTCGGTGATCCTCGACGGCCTCGACGACGAGGAAGAAGACGAAGACGACTCGGTCACCGCAGCCATCGACCCCCTCGAACTGCCCGACGATCTCGACGGGCCGCCACTGCCTGGCCCCTTCGGTGAAGCCGCCTTTGCCGACAGCGCTTTTGAAGAGGACGAGCCCACAGCCCTCGCCGACCCCCTGCCCACGCCAAAGCCACGTGTAGACGCGCTCCTCGAGCCGCGCCCCACACCTCCGGCCAGCCGTGGCCTGCTGCTGCCCACCCCTGCACCTGGCCTGCAGAGCCCACCAGAGGAAGAGGCGGAGAAGACTCGAGACTCCACAGCCCGGGCAGCGAGCAAGCTCACGGGGAGTACCGGCATCGAGCAGCCCTCAAGTGGCTCTGCCCCAACCTCTAAGCCCGAGCCCTCCATCGAGGCGGACTCTCTGGTGCCCAACGCCCCGGCGGTGAGCGCACCGGTGATTCGCACCGGTGACCTGAACTCGCAGACGGCGGCCCTTGATCCCCTCGATCTGCCCGAGCCAGAGCCGGACCCCTCTGAAGATGTGTCCCAGCCTGTGCCCCTCGACGCGCTCACCGGCGAGTCCACAGAGGTGCCGCGCAAGTCTCCCTTGTCCTCTCTGCTCAGCGATGAAGACGACGAGGAAGAAGAGCCTACGATGGCGCAGCTCCGGGAGCCGGCGCCGGCGCCAGTGCTGCCCCCAGCCGACGACTTCGTGCCCAAGCTTCCCGCCGCCTTTGCACAGGATCCGTCTCTCTTCGGCGACTCGATGCCCCCGGACGCCGGTGAGCTGCCCACGCCAGCACTCCCCTTGAAGTCGGCCTCTGCTCCAGTGGCGGGGCCTGCGGCGCTCTCTTCCACGACCCCAGCGCCCTCATCGGCCCTCGTCTCTCCCGCCCCGAAGTCGGCCCAGGTGCTCGCTCCACCGCCTCTCCCCGACGATCCCAAACCCCGGGTCTCTCGGGTCGCGCCGACTCAACCGCCGATGCCGGCCCTCAAGGCGCCTCAGAGCGCCCCTGCCGCGCTGAAAGCGCCGGCGACGGCAGATGAGATGGGTCCTCGGGTGGTCTACGCCGACGGTGAAGATCACAGCGACAGCATGGACGGCGAGGTCACCTCGATCTACGAGACGCAGCCGCCCCCGAGCCTGCCTCGAGGGCGGCTGACCCTCATCGGTGGTGAAGAGAGCGGGAAGGTCTACTACCTCAATCGCCCGCAAATCCGCATGGGCCGAGGCAACGAGAACGACGTCGTGCTCCTCGACATCGCCGTCAGCCGACACCACGCCCGCATCGAACGCCACGACGCCGGGTTCCGGTTGAGCGATCTCGACAGCGGCAACGGCACGATGGTCAACGGCGCCCGCATCCAACGAGCAGAGCTCTACGACGGTGATCGCATCGAGGTGGGCAACATCTTGATGGAGTTCGCCACCCAGGGCGAGGCGCGCCGACGCCCTACGGCAGAAAAGCACCCGCCTGCCCCAACGACACCGCACGAGCAGACAGATCCGGGCCGGCAAATCGTCGGCCTGGCCAAGGGCAAACGCCGCCCACCGCCCCCCGTCTGGCTGGTGTTCCTCGGTACCTTCGTGGTGATCACGGCGCTGACTCTTCTGGTTCAACGATCATTGATGAGCGATCGCGAGGCTCCAGAAGATCCGGCCCGCATCAAAGCACGCAGCTACTACGATCGCGCCGAGGCGGCGATGAGATCACGCCAATGGACCGAGGCGTTGAACAACCTGGCCACGGCGGCAGAGCTCGCACCGGAGATTTATCGCGAAGGTGAGCAGAAGAAAGCCCACACCACGCTCATCGCCGAGATCGAAAAGGAGCAGGGGCACAAGACGGTGCTCGAAGAAGCGACGGCGCTGGTAGAACGCGCCACACCGGAGGCGCTCAAGAGCCTGCTGGGCGGGATCCCACAAGACAGCGTGTACTACCCCGATGCCATGCGCCTCGTCGATCGCGCGCAGCGACTCACCCTCGACGCCCGCACCAAAGAGGCAGAGCGCCTGGCCCACGCAGGTCTCGTAGCGCAGGCTCTGGTGATCACCGAAGAGGTGCTCACTCGGGCACCCACCCACGAGGGGGCCCGAGCCCTGGGCGACATGCTCAAGGCGGCGGTCCGTGAGGGTGCTCCCCCTGCAGAGCTCGCCAAGAGCATGGGCCGGGCAACGCCGGCTGATCAACGGGCGCGCCGGGATCTCGCCGATGCCCTTCGGCTCTATCGCGACATGCGCTTTGCCGGGGCCCTCGCCGCCCTGGAGCGTGGGGTGGCCCGCAAGCCGTCACGGGCCCTCAAGGCCCGACTGCTCAAGCGCGTAGACAAGCTGAAGGCTTTCACCATGGCCTGGGAGGCTGCCGAGCGCGCCATGAAAGGTCGCCGCGCCGAAGAGGCCATCACCCACCTGAGTCAGGGATCAGCCATCGATCAGGAGCTCGGGGGCTTCTTTGCCCAACGCATTCACGAGAAGCTCGCCCTGCTGCACTACATCCGAGCCAAAGAGGCCTATGATCGAGGGCAGTGGCAGGTCGCCCGGCGACACAATGATCGCGTGCTCACCTTCTCGGCGGCCGATGACAACGGGCGCAAGCTCAGGGCCCTGCTGGTGAAGAAAGCCCAGGACCTGCTCTACCGGGCACAGAACATCTCGCTCAAGAGCCCGAGAGAGGCCCACACCCTCGTGCGGCAGGTGCTCAACATTGCCCCCCAGAGCAGCGACACCTACCAGAAGGCCTACCGCCTGCTGCAGCAAGTGAAGCCCTGACCCCGGAATACTCGACTACAGCCCACTTGCATCTTATGAGCGCCGGCCAAGCGTTGTACTGGGCTGTGGCGGGCGTTGTGGCTGGGGCTTTGTAGGCAGTCATCGCTTCGCTCTGCCTGCGTAGGCGCCCGGCCTTCGGCAGTCCTACGGACCGCCTCGTCTGGCGCGTACACGTCGGCATACTCGCTGGCGCGAGCAGGCCTCCGGGTAGGCAGGGTCGCTCAATGCTGACGCATTGATTGCTCGCTCCCCTGCGTAAAGAGTTTCTTCTGTATCTCGTTGCTGAACCCCGCCGGGATTCGACCTACCGCGAACCTGCAAGCTTCTGAACATCGAACGCTCGGCGAAAGCCCCAACAGCATTGGGAATGCCCTCAAAGCCACACCAGAACTGACTTTTTACGCAGGGGAGCGAGCGAGAAGGGCGAAGCCCTGAGCGACCCTGCCTACCCGGAGGCCTGCTCGCGCCAGCGAGTATGCCGACGTGTACGCGCCAGACGAGGCGGTCCGTAGGACTGCCGAAGGCCGGGCGCCTACGCAGGCAGAGCGAAGCGATGACTGCCTACAAAGCCCCAGCCACAACGCCCGCCACAGCCCAGTCCAACACATGGTCAGCGCCTTGAGGGAAACTTCATCTCAATGTGAGGGGAGTCAGGTCAGGCGATGAGGCCAGCGACGATGTCTTTGAGCTCGTTGACGTCGAAGGGCTTGTCGAGGTGAGCGTCGGCGCCATAGAGGGGAGCCGTCATCTCGTTCACCGTGGCGCCGATGGCTGTGAGCATCACCACCTTGGTCGAGGCGTACTCTTCCTTCTCGCGGACGTACTTCAAGATCTCCCAGCCGGTGAGCTCGGGCATCATCACGTCGAGCACCACCAGGGCGGGCTTCTCCTGGATGATCAGGGTGAGGGCCTCTTCACCGTCCCGGGCCTCCATGAACTCGGCGTCCAGGGGGCTCAGGGACATCTTCACCAGACGCCTCATCTCCAGGTTGTCATCGGCGATGAGGATGAGGGGCTTCTGGGCGGTATCTTCACTCATCGAGGGACCTCTTGAGAGCTGCCAAGGCCCCAGGCTTATGCTCTGGGGATGCCAGTGTCAAGAAGGCAATCGCCCCTGCGCACCGGGGTGACGCAGGAGTCGCCCTGCTGCGAGGGGGGTATTGACGTTGAGCAGGACCCCCGGGTCGGTGATCGGCAGCGTCACCGGGCCGAGGGGTCGGAGCACCTCGCGAAGCGGAGTGAGCCTGTGCACGGGCCCTTCCGAAGACCTCAGTTGATCGACGAGGGCTCCGGGCAGGTACACCGGGTGTCCGGAGCGACCCTGCCAGACAGGCAACACGGGCCTCTGGGCCTCGGCTCCCTTCTCGATGAGCGCAGCCACCGTGCTCGATCTCAGCGCAGGTCGATCCACATGGGTCAGGACCACCGATGCACCCACAGGCACCGCTCGGACCCCATGTTGGAGCGAGGCCCGCATGCCCATGGGCCAATCTCTGGCGCGCACCACATGGGCCGCCTCGGCGAGGTGGCGCCCATATGCCTCGGCGTACGCCCCAACCACCACCACCACGTCAGCACACCCGCCTGTCCGCAACATCTCGACGAGATGAGACGCAAAGGTGCCCTGACCATAGGGGATCAGCCCCTTGGCCCGGCCCATGCGACGAGAGGCGCCACCGGCGAGGAGCAGCCCCCAGACTTCACCGGACATCGACACCTCGGCGATGGGCCACCAGCTCCGCCAGGATGCTGATGGCGATCTCTTCAGGGGTCAGCGCGCCGATGTCGAGCCCCACCGGACATCGCACACGATCGAGCGCTTCTCTGGTGATCCCTCGGGCTTCGAGCCGGTTCCGGAACCGGGCCCACTTTCCGCGGCTGCCCACGAGGCCAACCCATGACGCAGCGCCGCCCACGAGATGCCGCACAGCATCTTCGTCGAGGGCGTGATCGTGGGTCACCACCAACACGCGCTCGTCAGCCTCTGGCGGTGAGGCCCTCAGGTGCTCCACAGGATCAGCATCGACGACGTGCACCTCAGCAGAAAAGCGCGCCTCTTGAGCCCATGCTTCGCGGCCGTCCACGATCATCACCTCGAAGCCTGCCTTTGCCGCCCCTTCGGCGAGCACGGTGCCCACGTGGCCGGCGCCGTAGATGCGCAGACGCGGCGCTGGCGTGTGCTTTTGCATGAAGACCTCCATTCGTCCGCCACAGCACATGCCCAGATCACGGACCAGGTGCACGTCGAGCCGCTCGACTCGACGGTTGTCGTCCTCAAGCAGGGCTCGAGAGAGACGCATCACCTCCCATTCGAACGCGCCACCCCCAATGGTGCCTTCGAAGTCGTCGGCGGTGATCACCATCTGAGCACCGGCGAGCCTGGGGGTGGAGCCGCCGGCGCCGATGACGGTGGCCACTACGAAGGATGCCCGCCCTTCGGCGAGGCGGGCCAATGTCGAAAAGATCCCTTGCGTCATCAAATCATCCGCGCCTCAATGCGCGGCAGCCGAGGCTGCCTCGACGAGGTGTAGCCCCCGAGAGGGCCTCTGAGAGAGTGTGAGGAGATACGATGCGAGGACTCAAACGCTGGCTTCTGATCGGTGTGCTGGTGGCTGTGGTCGTCGGGGTGGTGCTCTGGCGGAGTCAATTCACCACCCTGGTGCCTGGCGTCAAGCCTGATCTCGACGCCATCGAGGCCATGACCACCTTCGACAACAGCGATTGGGCCCATGTGCTCGAGACCTACGTCGATGATCAAGGGCAGGTGAACTACGCTGCCCTCAAAGCCAACCCCGAGCGGTTGTATCGATACGTGCATCTTATCGGACACGCCGGGCCCACTCGAAAGCCCAAGCTGTTCCCAACTTCGGGGCACATGCTGGCTTACTACATCAACGCCTACAACGCCCTCACGATGTACAACGTGATCGAGCGCTGGCCCGACATCAAATCGGTCCGGGACGATCGCGCCAACTTCTTCGTGTTCACCCGCTTCGTCGTCGACGGTGAAGACGTGAGCTTGCATGTGCTCGAGACCAAATCGGTCTTCAAGAAGTTCAAGCAGGTGAAAGGCATCGAGAAAGCCCACTTCGCCCTGAACTGCGCCAGCAAGGGCTGTCCCCGCCTGCCCCGAGTCCCCTTCGATGGCGAGGCCATCGAGATGCAGCTCGACACCGAAGCCAGGAAGTTCCTGCAGGAGCCCCGCAACTACGCGCTGGACGAGGACGCGGTGGTCGTCAGCCAAATTTTTCAGTGGTACGAAGAGCAATTCAGGCCTGACGTGCAGACATGGATCAAGGCCGAGGTCCCCGAGGTGCGGCTGCCAGAGGGGTTGAAGTTGAGGCACTTGCCCTACGACTGGTCACTCAACGTACAACCACGATGAGCGGTCACGATTACGCGTAGAGATATCGACAGCAGTCGCAGCTCGGCTTCCCAAAGAGATCGGGGTAGTGCTGCATGAAATGCTCTTGCTGACTGGCGATCTCGTGCAGTCGCTCGAAGGGCACCTCTACGGCCTTCACCCGCGATCCGTCTTCGAGTCGGTGCACCCCGAAGGTGATCTGACCTTCTTCAGCCTGCTCGTAGACCAGCTCCACAGGGCCCAACACGTAGAAGTCGGCGAGCCTGTCGCGCATCACCGTCAGCTTGAGACACTCCACCAGGGGCTGGGGGATGCCCGCCCGGGACAGCCGCACCGCCTCGGTGAGGCGCTCGTGCCCGAAGACCAACAGAATCTGACATTCCGACAAGGCCTTCATCACCGGCGAGGGGGCCGCGCCGAACTCCTGGGCGAAGTAGGCCATGGTCTCTTCTTCGAGGGCCTTGCGGTGGCTGCGATCTGCCCGCGGGTGCATCACCACCCAGAGGCGATGCGGCACATCGGCAAAGAGCATCTTCTGCTCTGGGCGCCATGTCTCCCCACAGCCATCACAGGTCAGCTGCGCGAAGGTGCCTGCGAGGACTTCATCGGCCACATGGGGCAACAGCTGAGCGTTGAGACTCTGGAAACGATTGGTCTGCTGAGACAAACCACAGACCGGACACTCGACGGTGACGTGCTCCAACTTGCTCATGCGCCCCTTGGGTCAGCGTAGTACTTGAGTTGCGGCAGCGGGCTCTCGGAGAGCCGGACCCCCAGATACGACATGCGACGCAGCCCCGCGGTGCGAATGAAGTGCCCCATCTCTCTGCGGGCCGTCTCCTGATCTTGTGGCGCGATCCAGGGCTGGATCACCTCGGGCTTCACCTCGGGGTAGTCGAGCTTGAGCCAGGGTTTGCGCTCGGCGAGGGTGAAGTTGATCGAGGCGAAGAGGGTGGTCTCGCGCTCACCGAGGATCGCCTCGTGCACCGGACGCCAGGTCTCGACCATCTCCGGTGACACTCCGAAGGGCGCCATGAGCGCGCCGATGCGGGTGGTGACCCCAGGGAGGCGATCTGGGGTGACATATTGAGAGAAGTAGAGCTTGTGATGCAGCCCGGGCTGCCCTGCTCGGGCGGCGGCGGCGACGAAGTGCACCGTCTCTTTCTCGAGGGTGCGGGCCAGCAGCTCGATCTCACCACGGACCGACTCGGCCACTCCGAGCTCGTCGAAGAACTCGAGTACCCGCCAGACCTCGGGGCGGCGCCGATGGTAGAACGCCGCCAGGCGCTCGGGCTCCTGACCCTCGCGATGATGCCACTCGAGCTTGAGGAAGCCCCGCCGATGGCCCATCAAATGGGCGAGGCGGCGATGATGCGCTCGGGCCGCTTCAGGCAGCTGCATGGCAGCGAGCACAGCAGCGGCGCGCTCGGTGAACTCTGCCCCCTCCCCGCGGATCATGAAGCCTGCCACTCGGCCGTTGGGGCTCAAGATGGCCTCACCATATGCATCCGCTTCGGCGCCAAAGGTCTCGAGCATGGCCCGACCTTCGCCAACGGCGTTCATGGGGGCCAGAGCCTCTTCGAGGAAGACCGACAGGCTGCTGCGAATGCCCGGCTTCATTGAGGCACCATGTAGATCGACGTGGAAGAGAACGCGTAGGCGGCGTCGACGCGGGCCTGCACCTTGTAGACCACCACAGTGCCCGTCTGTCCGCCCTGCTGGGCGAAGAAAGTGAGCACGGCGCCACTCCCCTGAGACTCGAGACGCATCTCGGGGTTTTCGTCTGGCGGCAACATGGGGAAGCCCGCCCCCGTGAGCTCGGTGAACCCCGGATGCAGCACCCACCGCACGCGATGGGCGAGATCTTTGGCGCTCAAGGTGGGCGCTTTGGGCACGCCGGCGGCCTTGAAGAGCGGCCCGAGGGTTTTGGCGAGGGCCACGGTGCCGTCAGCGCCGGCAAACCCACGCATGATCCCCTTGGGCCCATTGGCCTGAAACGCGAAGAGCGGGCCAGTCTTGCGGCTGGTGTAGTCCTCGCCACCAGTGCTCTCGGTGACTGGCTCCACCTTCACCGCGCCACCCGCCACCGTCCATGTCTTGAGGATGGCCTCGGTGAAGTGTTTTCGGGCCTTCTCGAACTCACTCAATGTCGGGGCTCTCCCATCTCGATGTCGTGGTCAAAGCGGACCACAGTAGATCACTCGCCAGAGTCGCCGGTCTTCATCCCTGTGCCACCGCTGGTGTTGCCAGAGTCCTGGGCGCTGGTGGGATCCATGTTCCGGTTGTGGATGTTGTTGGTCAGCCAGTTGCGCCAGGAGGCCACCGGCACCAGACGCCCCAGCTCGGAGTCGGCCACCTGCCCCGCTTCTTCGTAGTAGACCGTGTAGACCTCGGCGAAGAATTCAGCGGGGGAGAAGATGGAGTAGTCCCGCACGCGGTTCGTCTGCACCGACTCGTTGTAGTAGTGATACTGGTGGTAGTAGTGGTTGATGGTGAAGAAGTTGCCACCATAACCCTTCACGTTCTGCGGACTGGTCCAGAACTGCTTGCCACCCTGTACGCAGGGCTTTGCGGCCTCGATGACCGGCACCCCTTTGTTCCAGTATTTGTTGATGGCGTGCGTGGCATCGAGGCCATTGTTCAGCGCGTGACCTCCGTTGCCGCCACGCTCCGAGTCGATGTGGTTCTTGATCGCCGTCTTCTCGGCCTCGCTGATCGTCGAGCCATCGTTGGTTTGCCATGGATTGCCCATAGCGCTGGCCCAGTCGTCGAAGCTGGTCCCCGTCTGCCAGCCCCCGAGGCCTTGAGTAAAGCCCGTCACCCCACCCACCGCGGTGTCGACGGAGTGCGCGATCTCGTGGCGGACCACGGCCTCGAGCCAGTTCACTCGACGAAAGCCCGTGCCATCGCTCGCCGTCACGGGTGTGAAGGCGTTTTGGTTGTTCGCCAGGTTGTTCTGCAGGGTGTACTTGTTGTTCGCCTCATCTTTGGTGGCGATGGTGTGTGTCTCTTGAGTGCCACCGCGGCCCACCATGATGCTGTCGCCGGCGTCGAAGACATCGACATCGCGCACGACGAGCTCTTTTTGCCCGCTCGCGGCCTGGGCGCGCAGTTGAGTGCCCACCCCATAGGTCGATCGCCGGTTGGTGCTGCCGTCGCTCACCATCACCCCTTGCGCGTAATCCTGACTCAGGGGGTTGTCGAGGGTGATCTTGTTGGTGGCCATGTCCCGGGCGGTCACCTGATGCACATCAGCGGAGGGCTGAGGGCCGATGGCGATGCCCGAACCGATGAAATACGCAGAGGCGTCGTACAGGAACACCTCGGTGTCACCGGCGCTCGCCGCCTGAGCGAGGCCCGTACCGGCGAGGGTGTTCGACTCCTCGCCGAGGCGGAAGTTGCCTGAAGAGTTCATGGTGGCCCCGCCGCTGTCGGCGAGCAGGGTCAACGTGCTGAAGACACTGTTCCGGGCATCTTGAGGGGGCTGATCTTTGAGGTGATCGTGCACCTGCCTCAGGATCGTCACGCCCCACACTGCGGTGCGCGGCTCTTTCGTACCCGCGGAGTTCTCGTTGTTGGCATCTTCGGTGGCGGTGTCGACTTCCCAATACGCCTCAAAGGCCGAGAGCACTGCCGGGGTGTGGTTGCTGTTGGTGATCACATTGTCGGCGAGCGTACGGCGCGGACCCGTGGACAGCGCTTCGAAGTATCGATCCGCAGCGTCTTTCGTCGGGGTCCCCGTGGGCAGATAAGGCGTACCGAGGGCCACCAGGGCGTTGTCGAGATCAGGGCCACTCAGCTCGCTGATGATGCGGGCGACCATCGTCTCGTCTGCAGCCACCTCGAGCACCTGTGCCGGCGGCGCCGCGGCGATGGAGTTGGCGAGGTAGGCCTCGTCGGTGCCCCACCCTCTCATGGCCAGGTTGAGCTTGCGGGACAAGTGCACGTTGAGGCGCTCGAGGACCTGCCTCAAATCATCGTCGCCGAGCTCGCCCTCGAGTCGATCGACGAGAGGATCGTTGCCGGCCACCCGGCTCAGCTCTTCGTCGGTGGCACTTGCGAGGGTGGTGTGAATGTAAGCCTCGTCGGTGCCCCAGCCGTCCATGGCGAGGTCGAGCTTGCGCTCCACCGACATGTTGAGCTGATCGAAGATGCGGGTCATGTCGTCGTGGCTCAGCTCACTGCGCAGCTGAGCCACGAGGGCGTCGTTCCCAGCGATGCGGGTACGCTCCTCTTCAGTGGCTTCACCGAGCACCCGGTGGATGTAGGCGTCGTCAGCCCCCCATCCGCCCATGGCCATCTCCAGCTTGCTCTCCACAGTGACGGGCAGTCGATCGAGCACCCGCAACATGTGATCTCGACTCAGCTCGCTCTGTAGTCGGCCCACAAGGGCCTCGTTCCCCGCGATGCGGGCGAGCTCCTCGTCGCTGGCGCCGCCAAGCGTCTCGTGGATGAAGCTCTCGTCGGTCCCCCAGCCATCCATGGCGAGCTTCAGCTTGCGCTCCACGCTCACGGGGAGCATGCGGAATACCTGCTTCATCTCGCTGTGGCTCAGCTCGCTCGCCAGCTCGTTCATGAGGCCGTTGTCGTTGGCCACCGACATCAGCTCTTTGCCGCTCGCCCGACGCAGGCGGCCGAAGATCGACTCTTCGTCGGTGCCCCAGCCCCCCATGGCCTCTCGCAGATCACTCTTGATGTCGAACTGCACCGTGGCCATTTGATGCTGCACGCTGGCGCCACCGGCGCTGCCGCCACCGGCCATCTGATCGATGAGGCCCTCGGCAGATTCGCCCTTGACCACCTTGTCGGCCACAGCGTCGGCGTGCTGCTCGTACTTGTCGCCCACCTTGCCGACGCCACCATCGAGGCTGACGTTGGTCAGGCTGCCCACCACCGCGTGGGTGGCCTCATGGGCTGCCGTGTGCAGGCTCGGCGCACCATTGAAGGCCACCTTGGGGGCGCCATCACCCGTGACGGCGTACCCATTGGACCCCATGGCCTCGTTCGCCGAGGTGGCGTCTCCACCTGTGAACGATTGAACGCCGCTGACATCGTGGCGACCGAAAGAGTTTTGGATGGCATCGAAGTGCGGCAGCTGGCCGCCAGAGCCCGCGATCCCCTTCGAGGCGGTCTCGTGGATGGCTCCGCTCACCCCACCACCAGAGTGTTGAACGTTGAGTTCCTGGCTCTGCTGAAGGGTGGCCTCACCGGTATCGAGCTGGATGGCATCGTCGGCATCGTGTGATGACTCGGGCGCAGCTTCGCTGCTCTTGGTCTGTTGTGCCTTCAACGCCCATCCTCCTCGACGCCTGATCTCTCACCCATATGGTGCGGGGTACAATGCCACAGCGATGCTCAGCGCATCAAAGGGCACATGGTGTTCTCCGAATATACTCAAAGACATAGCGCCCAAAAGATGATGCTGGCTCCCCACCTGTTCAGCGCCGGCCGGTCACCTTATCTGTTGAAGGTATGTGCATATGCTTTTCAACATTCTCTGAAATGAAAGCCCCACATTCCGCCACAACCCTCCCAGAAAACCGCATATGACAAAACTTGATACTTGGCTCAACAAACCTTTGACGGCAACAACCTTTGTTTGTCAGCATCATTTACGTCATGAACGTAGGACCAAACATCGCCGACGTGGTTCTGGAGGGCTTCTCCACCCTGCCTGAAGAGCCCATTTCCTTCGATCTGGCCGCCGCCATCATCAGCGACGTATTGCGCCAGGGTACGCGGCGACCGGTGACGGATGATCTCTGGCGCCGCTGGCTACAGCAAGGCACCCCTCACCAACAACACATCGTGTGTGTCGTGGCCAGAGCGCTGGCACACACCGGGCTGAGAGCGGCCACGGTGAGCGCGGTTCAGCGCATGGCCCACTGGAACCCCGATGCGACGCTTGGGCACTTCATCGAACTCGTCGGGGAGATCGACCTCAAAACGCTCAAGCGCGATCGTGCCACGCAGCAATATTTTTGCGGGGCCTGGCTCACCGCCTGGAGCGATGAGGGCTCAGCCAGCTGATCGTACGGCGCGGCCTGCACAACACCACTCAATTGGCGTGCGAGAGCACCACATCTGGCCAGAGCAGCGCATCAGGGCCCGTGGCCGCCTGAGCCGCTCTGAACTCTGCCACGGTGGGGTACTGATCAGCCTCGAGCTTGAGGCGCACAGCATCCATCACCCGGATGATGTCGGCATAGGGCACATCTGCATCTGCAGTGAGCACCAGGGGGTTGGCTTCGGGGAAGCGTGCTCGCAGCTGATGCATCACCGAATACAAAGCGTTGAGATCGAGCCCGGTCTCCAGACGGGGGATCTCGATGGGGGCCTGCTCGCCGGCATCGTCGAGGGGTCGATCGCCCTGGATCGAGAAGCCATGGGCACCGATCCCCAGAGTGATGGTCACCGGTGGTTCAGCGGGCGGATTGGGTGACGGGATCGCGGGACCGAACTTCGAAGCGTTGACGTTGACCACCCCCAACTGCACGAAGCTGGCCCCGAAGAGGACCATGGGGATCAAGCACACCACGAGGTTCATGATGGGGACGAGGTTCAACTCCGACTCAGCCTCGGCTGAGCGCACGTATGCTCTGCGCTGCATCAGCGTGACTCCCGGCAGCGAGGCTGCCTGACTCAACAGTTCATGTGATTGATCACCCCCGGGGCATCTGCACAGTGATCATCTCGTAGGACATTGAGACTTCGGCAAAGTTCCCCCGAAATCCAGCCAACACGGGTACTTTCCACGGTGTTCCACATCCACCCCTTCGAATGAGTGACTGAAACAAACAGAACGCTTCAAAGATCAGGAGACAAAATGGGTCACATTCGACCCATGGTTCTCAATGCGGTTTCTGAGGAAAATGTGTAGAGTAGTTCCCCCTCCAGTGAAGGAGAGGTCACCGTTGAGGGAGTGTCCGTCGATCATGAGCAACCCGAATGCCCACGAGAGCACCAGCGACGAGGTCGCCGCCTCCAGGGCTGCACCTCGAGATGTACCCACCGTTTCGATCATCATGCCGGCCTACAACATGGAGGCCTACATCGCCAACGCGATCGAATCGGTCCTGAACCAGACGGTCCCGGCCACGGAGATCCTGGTGGTGGACGACGGCTCGACTGATCGCACCACGGAGATCGTCAAGAGCTTTGGCGACAAGGTGCGTCTCTTCGAGCAAGACCACCTCGGGCCCTACCCTGCGCGTAACCTCGCCGGCCGCTACGCCGTCGGCGAGTGGCTGGCCTATCTCGATGCCGACGACACGTGGCTGCCCAACAAGCTCGAACGTCAGTTCGAGTACATCCGAGACGACGTCGCCCTGATCTACACCGATCGCTACAACACGGGCGTCCTCGCCGGGCTGCCCGACGTGCACAGCCACGCACAGCCCATGTACTCTGGCGACGTCTTCGAGACCCTGCTCGCGGGCAACTACATCACCACTTCGTCAGTGCTGTTGCGCGCTTCGGTTCTCCACGAGCTCGGCGGGTTCTCGATGCACCCCGAGCTCGCTGTGGGTGGGGACTGGGACATGTGGCTGAGGGTGGCCGCCGAGCATCAAGTGATCTTCATCGACGAGCCTCTGGTGAACTACCTGCTCCATGCTCAGGGGGTGAGTCGCAACCTCAACCGCATGCTCAAATCTCGCATGCGTTCGATCAATCGCGCCCTCTCTTCACCACGCGGCCAGGCCCTCGATCCCAGCTTCAGCCGCCAGATCCTGGCGGCGACGCATCGCTGCAACGGGTGGGACGCCAACCGCCTGGGCAATCGAAAGAGCGCGATGATCTCCTATGTTCAGGCTGCGATGACTTGGCCCTTCGAGAAGGAGAACTTCCTGGGCCTCGCCCGGACAGTCCTCAAGCGCTGACGTCAGTCATTCGGGCCGCACGCTGCGCCTTCACACCGTACCCGAGCGATGCGATTGAGCACCTGCACCGAGCAGGTGGTGGCGTCGAACTGGAACAGCACCCAGAACTCGTGTGAGTCAGGCGGGATCGGTTGCAGCACCCGCCCCCCGAACCTGACCCGCTCTCCGCGGCACACCATGCTCACGCTCACTTCACCCTCAGTCTCGACGCCGAAGCTGCCCTCTGCAGGGCCCACCCCCACGACATAGACCCCCGCTGTGGGTGAGTTGAGTCGCACCTGGTTGCGATTGGCCCGAGGCTCGGCGGCCCAATAACCCGGATTGCAGAAAGCCGGTGTCGCCCCCTGACGCCAACAATCGTCGGCGCTGAACGGATCAGCGCCTTCGGGGTAGACGTGCACATCGTAGCGCACCCCTGGATCAGGCCAGTCAGCCGTGATCCAGACTGTGGGGATCACCTCGTCACACACATCGCCGATGCCGTCTTCGTCGACGTCGGCCTGATCGGGATTGGGCAACCCGGGGCAGTTGTCACAGGCGTCGACGAGGCCATCACCGTCGTCGTCTCCTGGCGGCGGGTTGGCCACCTGAGGGCAGTCGTCGCACAGCTCCCCGATGCCGTCACCGTCTTGATCAACCTGATAGGGATCAGGGATGTCAGGACACACATCGACGTCATCGGTGATGCCATCATTGTCACGATCACCAGGGGGCTCGACGATACCGCCCATACCGCCCATACCGCCCATACCCGCCATCCCGCCAGCGCCACCGAGGCCGCCAGCGCCGCCCATATCGAGCACGCCCAGATCGAAGCGTGCCTCTGCGTCTGGCTCCATGACCCCGCCAGCACCACCACCTGCGCCCCCCACGGCAGCATCGATGGGCCTGCAGAAGGCATCGCCTATGCCGCAAATGGGCTCGAAGTTCAGCTCGGGCTCTTCGAGGCAGCCCAGCAGGCTCATGGAGAGCAGGCCGGTGAGCGCGATGTGTCTGAGGGTGATGTTCACGTGCGGGATCGCAGGGTGGTGCTCGACAGGTCGAGGGTAATGATCAGCGCCGGCGGCGTCTACCAACAGAGACGATACGGGATTTGGACGGACCGAGTCGGTTATCCTGCCCAGCGTAGGGTCATGTGGGGTGTGTATGCGGGGATCCCTGCTCATCGTGTTGATGTGTGCGCTGACGTCGATCGCTCATGGTCGAGCATCGGTGTACCTCGATGGCCGTGATCATTGGATCATCCGGCCGCTGACGCCGGTGAATCATCAGCTCAGGCTTCAGCTCGACCAGCCAGAAGCACAGCAGAGAGCGTTCGCCGACATGCAACATGACCGCGTGGCGTTTGCCTCTGACGGCCACATGGGTATGCGGCTCCAACTGCTCGATGGCTCACCGGGTCGTTATCATGGCTTCTATGTGGCCAACACATTCGCCGAAGCCCGGATGCTCGAGGGGCTGCACCTCAACATCAACCCCACCTTCTACAACCCAAGTGCAAGCGACGGTTATCGACTCTCCGCCAGGATCCAAACAGGGATCGCGCTCCACGCAGAAGGCACACTCACCGAAATCGATGGTGATCCACTGCAAATGCGGGCCCTGCTCCATGATCTCGGCTCGGTGACGATCGGCGAAGGGCTGTTTCTCGAAGAATGGCTCTCAGAAGGCAACGCCGTGGGCTTGCGCTGGCGACACTTCGCCCTCGATCAGATGATGATCGGTCGTGCCCTGTGGCCTTCGGACGATCTCTACAGCATTGCCTTGAGCGCCTTTGATCGGGCGATCACTTTGAGTGCCCTGGCCTGGCTCTACGCGCTCAAGCCGCATCCTCTGGTGTCTCTCTCTGGTGACTTCCCGATCACCTCATGGTGGCGCACGAGCGCGGAAGTGGGTCTCAACACCCGGCATGGTGCATGGGCGGCGCTGCTCAGGACTGACCTGAGAGGCCAGTGGGGTCACCGATTCAAAGCACACCTGTGCTACCAGGGCCGCTTCTATGAGGCCCGTGTGGCACCCCTCGACCAAGTGGTGCCCACAAGCGTGGAGTTCAACCTGCCCTGGCGAGAGTACGGATATGTGACCAACGCTGCGGAGTTCATGGGTGCTGCGGCAGAGCACACTCAACTCACTCACAGCCTCATGGTGGAAGGCCGGCTGCGCCTGCTCGGCACGTTGAGCCTCTTTACAGATGTCGAAGGCATCTATCGGTGGGCTGACACGAGCGCTCTGGCGGTGACGCGGTTCCACCGACTGCCCGACGACACCCCCCTCCCCGGCGAGAGTTTGAGGTGGTTCTATCGCGCCGGGCTCAGCTGGCGCCCGTGGCCAGCGGCCCCCCACCGCCTCAAGACGATGGTGTTCAACAAGCACGTGATCGATCCGTCGACGTACCCGTTCGAGATTCGATACACCACAGAGTGGGCCCGGTTCCTGAGAGCCCCAGCCTGGGCGCTCGAGGTGGAGGTGTGGTTGTGAGACGACTCTGGCCTCTCGCAGTGATGTTGCTCGGCGCCTGCACCTTCACCCACGAGCCAGCGCCTGCAGACACCCCCATCGACTTCTCCCTGGGTGACCTCGACCCTGACGACGAAGATGTGCTGCGGGCCGCGCTGCTGTGGCGGTATGGGGAGTCGGCGACGTTCTTCGTCACCAGCGACAGCCCTGTCTCGATCATGCCCGGTGAGATTGATCCCGCATCTGGCATGCCTGTGGGGCCTGCCCGTGGGCGCATCATGGCGCACATGCCGCCACAACACATCGTCGAACAGCTCACGGCGCTTCAATTTGGGGTCCTCATCGGAGAGACCCCTCCAGTCGCTCTGGCGGCGCCATGGCTGGTGGTCTACGTCGACGAAGACGACAACCAGCGCCTCACCCTGCCCCACCCCGCTCAGTCCGGAACGAGCCCCGATCGATTCGTGGCCATCACGCATCCCCGAGAGACCCGCTTGTGGGCCATCACTCAGCTCGACGCGTGGTTCTCCTACCTCAACGCCTTCCAGCGTGATCGCTACTACACATCCACGGGCAATCGATACACGCCCTTTGTGTTCTTCCAGTCTTCAGGTGGTCTGGTGGACACACCAGAAGAGCTCGTCACCGAGCCGCTTCACCTCGATGTCGACGCCCTACAAACAGAAGGCACCCTCTTGTGTGTGGATAACACCGAGATCATTCCGTTCAACGGGCTGCCGCTGGAGTTCGTCGACGAGGGCATCCTGCAGATCGAAGGTGGGCTGAATCTGGTGGATATTCTGTGTCCATTTTCGGGCTGCCGGATCATCGATACGATGGCAGCGTTGGCAGACTTCATGGCCAGCCACCCTCATCCAATTCAGGTGCGTACACAGTGCGTCGAGCTGCCTGAGCCAGCATTTCAGCCCAGCGTGACAGTCTACCGTGTGGACATCCCCACACTGGACTGCACCGAGTGTCCATGTGACGCGGATCTGGACGAGCTGGTGCTGTACGCATCCAAGGACAACCCTCCAGAAGGCTGGCCGTGTGCAACGGATTGTGAGTTCGGTGTTCAGGCAGATGGTCTGTGCCAGCCAGATCCATCGGAAGAAAGGTAGGGGCTCAAAGTGAGCACCGATCAGAGCTCGGGCACGGCCCAGTCGATCGGATCTTTGCCCCAAGCCTCAAGCTGTGCGTTCACCTGGGAGAAGGGCTTGCTGTTGAAGAAGCCATTGCGGGCAGACAGCGGCGAGGGGTGAGCGCTCTGCACGATGGCGTGGCGATCGGTGTCGATCCACTTGGCCTTCTTCTTGGCAGGACCACCCCACAGGATGAACACCACCTTCTCGGTGTTGGCATTGATGGACTTGATCACGGCGTCAGTGAACTTCTCCCAACCCTGCTTGCGGTGGGAGTTGGGCTGATGGGCCCGGACGGTGAGCACGGTGTTGAGCATCAGCACGCCCTGCTCGGCCCAGTTGAGCAAGAAGCCGTGCTTGGCTCGAGGGATGCCCAGATCCGACTCCATCTCCTTGTACATGTTCACCAGGGAGGGCGGCACCCTGATGCCGGGCTTCACCGAGAAGCACAGGCCATGGGCCTGACCGACGTCGTGGTAGGGGTCCTGGCCGAGAAGCACCACCTTGAGGTTGTCGACAGAGGCCTTCTGGAAGGCGGTGAACGTCTCCTCTTCGGGGGGGAAGACCTGCTCGTTGGCCCGCTCGTTGGCGATGAACTCTTCGAGCTGGGCGAAGTAGGGCTTGTCGAGCTCGTCGCCGACGAGGGCGGACCAGTCTTCGGGAAGCAAATCTTTGAGGGTGCTCATGGGGGTTGCCTTCTCTCTGTGTGGGCCAGTGTTGTGAAAAGCTGCATAGTGCGGGTACCAACGCAGCGCCTCGATGGCAAGGCAAAAGCAACTAAACATCTGTTCAGAAAACAATCAATCGACATGACCCATTCTGAAGACGCTCCCCCCTGTGTGCCCCTGGACAAAGGGTATGGCCTGGTCGACGGCACCTTCCTCGATCGCCCGAGCCAGATGGTGCTCATGGTGCACGTCGACGGCGCCCCTGCCCGCGTGCACATGGCCGATCGCGGACGCCTCAAGGGTGTGCTCACGCCTGACCGCACGCTCATCCTCGCCCGGCGACCCGAGCCTGGGCGCAAAACCGCTTACCAGGCCATGGCTGCGGTGATGGACGACGGCACGCTCGTCTCTCTCGACACCCACTCACCGAACCGACTGGTGAAGCAGGCCCTCGAGCGGCGGCTGTTTTCACCCCTGGCCGATCTGCCGGAGATCAAGCGCGAGGTCACCATCGGACACAGCCGCTACGACTTCGTGGCTCGAGGACCACAAGGCAGTTGTGTGCTGGAGGTGAAATCTGCCGGGCATATCGCTGCTGATCGGATCGCACGATTCCCTGATGCGGTGACCGAGCGTGGGCGTCGCCATGTGCTGGGGTTGCGCGATCTGGCCGCGGGCGGCCAGCGGACAGCTCTGCTCTTTGTCGTGCAAGGCGAGGCCAGGGCGGTGACGCCCTACCGTGCGGTGGACCCGGCTTTCGCCGAAGCGCTGGAGGCCGCAGCAGAGGCTGGCGTAGAGCTGTATGCGCAGCAGTGCCCACTCACTCGGGCAGGGTTGATTTGGGGATCGCCCTGCCCGGTGATCCTCAATCTCTGATCTGCTATAAACCCCGCCCATGTTGCGCTTGAGAGCAGAAACCGACGACCGCTGGCTGCCCATGGTGCTCGAAGACTTCGACGCCTTCCTGCAGAGCCACGCCCACAATGAGCGAAAGGTGGCCACATCGGCCATCACCCTCGCCAGCCAGAACCCGCAGCACGTCGAGCTCGTCGACGCCATGGCCGCCCTCGCTCAAGAGGAGCTGAGCCACTTCCATCAAGTGTTCAAGCTCATCATCGCTCGAGGCGGCCAGCTCGGCTTCGACCGGCCCGATGTCTACATGCGGCAGATGTTCAGCCACGTGCGCAAGAAGCACACCCGCACGTTCCTGCTCGACCGGCTGGTGCTCTTCGGCATCATCGAAGCCCGGGGGCTCGAGCGCTTCACCCTGGTGGCCGAGGGCCTGCCCGAAGGTGACATGCGCGCGTTCTATCAAGAGCTCGTGCGCTGCGAAGCCCGGCACTGGTCCACCCACCATCGCCTCGCCCGGCTCTACTTCGAGGAAGACGAGGTGAAGGCCCGGCTCGACGAGATGCTCGATCTCGAAGCGCAGTCGTTTTCCGACCTGCCCCTGGCCCCAGTGCTCTATGGAGCATGACGCAGCCCTTCATCGGACGCCGCCTGCTGGCGGTCTTTGCTCACCCTGACGACGAGGCCTATGCCGCCGCGGGCCTGATGGCGTGGTGCCTCGCAGAGGGCGCCGAGGTGTTCCTGCTCTGTCTGAGCCGCGGAGAGGGTGGGCGACCTCACCCCAGGAGCGGCGTCGAGGTGGCCCCAGAGACCCTCGGCGATCATCGTTGGGGAGAGCTCAAGGCCGCGTGCGCCGCCATAGGCTGCCCACCCCCCCTGGGCCGCGGGTTGCCTGATGGCCGCATCGAAGATCACCTCGATGACGCCGCCGGCGCGGTACAGATGGCCCGAGACCGCCTGCAACCCGATGTGGTGGTCACGCTGGGCCCTGATGGCGCCTACGGTCATCGAGATCATGTGGCGTGCACCGCCGCCGTCACGCGGGGCGCTCAGGGGCTGAGGGTGCTGCACGCGGCGTTTCCCCCCGGCATGTTCACCCCCATCCGTCGCGCCCTGAAGCGCCACCTCGGCAGCTCGGGGCTGGCCCCTCTGCCTCCAGGGGGCCTCGGCGTACCGCTCAAGTCGGCGGACATCGTGCTCGATCTCGGCGCTTATCCCGAGCTGCGCACGATCAAACAGGCCACCCTCGCCGCCCACCGATCCCAGCTCGCCAAAGGCGATCCGCTGTCGTTCCTGCGCCCCGGGTTGGTGTTTCCGTTGCTACAACGCGAGGCCTTCGTCGTCGCCGAGGGGCCTCCGCTGCCCCACCCTGGCGCAGATCTCTTCGCGGGGCTGCCGTGATGACAGTGCTGCACCTCACCCGTGATCTGGCGCCGTCCGGTGTCGGAGGCCTCTCCACGGCGGTGTACGGCCTGGTCCACAGCCTCGCGGCGGTGGGGTGCCCGGGGGCCGTGGCTTCCTTCGACCGATGGCGGCCCAAAGCGCAACCTGGACCCGACGCCTCACCTCCAGAGGTCGCCGAGGAAGAGGGGGTGCCGGTCCTGCGGCTGCGCTACGCCAGTCACTTGCCCGCCCTCACTGCGTGGATCTCTACCCTGAAGCCCTCAGTGATTTGCGTACACGATGCGCTGCTGTGGTCCACCCTCTCCACGCTGCCGGTGACGCCAGAGGCCACACTCTATGTGGCCCATGTGGCCCAGCAGCACACGAGCCGGATGCGTGGGCTTGAGGTCCCGACGATGGGTGCAGCGGGAGAGCGACAGGCGCTGTACGAAGCCACAGCAGTGGTGGCGCCTTCTCGGGCTGCAGCAATGGCCCTCGAAGCAGAGCGTCATGTGCACGTATTGCCATTGGGCATCGACGTACCCGAGCGCGCACCGACGGGTCTGCCCGCCACTCAGACAGTGGTCTACGTCGGGCGGCTCGGCGACATCAAAGGCACTGACGTGCTGCTCGACGCAGCCCACGCAACCTTGAGCGCGCGCCCATCATTGCGCTGGATGATCGTCGGCGGCCTGCCGGCGCACCAGAAAGCAGAGCGGCGGTGGCGTCGCCGATGGGATCGACTCGCCGGACCTCTGGCGCCGAGGCTGCAATGGCGGGGCTGGCTCGAAGGCGAGGCGCTGTCGCTGGCGTACGCCGACGCCACGACAGTGGTGGTGCCCAGCCGCTTCGAAACCTTCGGACAGGTCCCCCTGGAGGCCGGCGCCCACGGTCGGGCGGTGGTGGCCAGCAACGCAGGAGCGCTCTCGGAGCACATCGAGCACGGCATCACGGGGCTGCTGGTGCCACCGGGAGACGCCGGGGCCCTCGTCGAAGCCTTGGGCACGGTGCTCGACGATGCCGATCTCGCCCGGAGCCTCGGGGGCCACGCCGCAGCCCGGGCCCAGGGGCATCGATGGTCGGCGGTGGCCCCTCGATGGCAGGCCCTCTTCGACACCCTCGCCTCTGCCCTGGGCGCCCGATGAGCGCTCACACCGCCCGATGGATCGGCGGCGGCTTTTGGGATGCCTTCTGGGTGCTCAACGGGGTGTGGTTGATGCTGCTCGCATGGCCCTTCATCCCCGAAGATGGCCGCGGCTGGGGCACGCTCCACCTGGTCTATTTCGTACCCACGGCCCTGCTCTGGCTCGGGCACCGCTTCAGCTCGACGTGGCTGGCGTGGTTCAGCGCCGCATACAGGCCCGTACGGCGGCGCCACCCAGTACGGTTCTTTGTGGTGCCCTTCGCTGTGGCCACCCTCGCCTTCTTCTGGCTGCTGGCGCCTATGTCGCTCGTCCCCATCGAGCCTGGGGTACGGCTGCTCTGGCTCGGCGTCATCGACTTCGGGCTCATCACCTGGCACTTCTCGGCCCAACATTTCGGGGTGTTGCGCCTCTATCGGGCCCGGGCGGGCGATCGAGGTGGGCGACGCCTCGATCGGCTCGTGGCCCTCGGCCTCGGCGGCGCGGCCATCGTGGTGGCCGAGCTCTTCGTGGGCACGAGCCTGATCCTGGACGCGTGGCCACAATGGCAGCGCCCGTGGCACAGCTTCCGCGCGTGGGCTGAGGGTCCAGTCATGGTGATCATCGCCGCCTCGACGATCTGGGCGTTGATTCGGGGGCCAGCACATCTGGGTCACCGCCTCTACGTGGTGCAACTCGGCGCCTTGGCCCTCGGCGCCATGGTGTTGCCGCCAGCGGCCTTCGTCTTCGCGTGGACGATCCAACACTGGAGCGTGGCCATGGCCCTCGCCGGTCGCGTGGTGGGCCCACGGCCCTGGCGCTGGATGCTGATGATGATGGTGGTGTCGGTGCTGGCCCTGCCCTGGCTCGAAGCCGACGTGGCGCAGAGCGCCGATGCATATGGTCCGTTTCTGTTTCCCACGTTGTCTGCCTGGATCCAGGCCTCACCGCTGGTGCCCACCCTGGTGGCGGCGGGCTTCGCCACCGGCTTTGTGCACTACACCCTTGATCGAGCGGTGTTCAGGCTCTCAGATCCCGAGGTCCGGGCCGCCGCGGCCCATTTGCTGGAGCCGCCCTCATGATCATGCTCGCCGCTGTATTGTTTCTGGCTCAGGGGGCCCCTGCGCCCAAATACACCGTCGGCGACACGATGACGGTCCGCTCTACGGTGACCAGCCACATGCGCATGACCGGTGGCCCGCTCCCCGAGCTCGACATTCACCACACCGAGGTGGAGATCAGCACCGAGAAAGTGCTCTCTGTCGGCCCCGAGGGGGCCTGGCTCGAGATCACGCTCCAGTCCATGACTGACAGCACGACGGGAGACGGTCAGACGAAGAAGACCGCGGCCTCTGCAGACAGCTCGATGGATCACCTCAAGGCTCAAGTGGAGATCTCCTCGGTGACGCGACGCCAGCTGGCGGTCCTCGGGATCCCGGCCCACATCCTGGTGGGCCCACTGGGCAGGGTGAAGGCGGTCAAATTGCCCGAGGGCAGCGAAGCGGCCATCAACGCTCGCTACGCCGCTCTGGCCCCCGCCTCAGAGGCCGAGCCTCCCCCTGTGGACGACCACCCCCTCACCCGCATGCGGGATGCGACCACGTGGCAGCACGGTCGAGCGTTCCGCACCGCCGAGATCGACGCTGACGGGCGCTGGACCACCGAAGAGCTGCGGCCCTCGATGTTCAAGGGCAAGGTGAAGCAGCAGCGCACCTACACCCCCGCAGGCACCAAGTCAGCCATACAGACGTTCACCATCAGCGGCACCGGGGCGCTCACCGACTCGATGATGCTGGCCCTCATGGTCACCGTGGACCAGTTCAAGATCGAAGGCAGCGCGCTCTATGACACACAGCGTCAACGCTGGGACACCATGGACGAGCGCTGGCAGATCAAAGCCACCCTCCGCGCCCCCAACCCCGAGAAGAAGCAGCGGGTCGACCCCATGGTGATCACCCGCACCGTGGAGATGAACACGCACACCGTGCGGCACATATTGCCCAACCCATGACCACCCCACCGGCGCTGTTGACGCTCGCGCTCCAGAGCGCGCTCTTCGCGGTGCTCACCAATGGTTACCGCGTCGTCGACCAATACTGGATCCAGGACGTCTCGGTCGAAGCTCAAGGGGCCGTGGGGGCGTCGTTCTTCGTCATCATCCTCTACTACGCCGCCTTCGAGCTGATCGCCGCGGGCACCAGCCCGCTCATCGCCCGAGCCACGGGGGCAGGAGACGCAGATCTACGCCGCCGGTTGCTCGGCCAGGGCCTCTTCGGCGTACTGGTCATGGCGGTGTTGATCATGGTCGCCGGCCTGCTGCTGGCCCCACACCTCGCCGGCGCCCTGGGGCTCACGGGGGAGACCGCCCGACAGTGCACGCTCTATCTGCGCACGCTGTCGCTCACGGTGTTGCCCATCGCGGCGACTCCGCTGGTGGATCAGACCTTCGTGAGCATGGGCCTGCCCCGAGCGCCCATGACGTTCCACGCCATCGCCCTCACGGTGAACGTGGTGCTGTCACCGGCCCTCATCTTCGGCCTCGACTGGGGCATCGTCGGCGCCGCGGTGGCCTCGACGCTCTCGTATGCGTCGACCTCGGGTATGGGCCTGATTCTGCTCCGGCGCCTCACGGGCCTGAGCCTCGCCGATGTACGCCCGGGGCCCGAGCTGCGACAGATTCTGAAGATCGGCGGCCCCATCGCTTTGGGCACGGCCCTCTACACGCTGGTGTACTGGGGCATGCTCAAGACCTCGATCTCACCTCTGGGCCCTGAGGTGAACGCCGCCCTGGGCATCGGCTTCTCCGCCCTGGAAGGGGTGTCCTGGCCTCTCACCCACGGCCTGGCCCTGGCCACGGCGGCCCTCGTGGGGCAGCACCTCGGCGCCGGCGACGTCGACGCGGCGAAAGCCCTGGTGCGCAAGACAGTGGTCATGAGCACCGCCTTGGGGCTGTTCATCAGCGCGGCGTTCTATTTCGGCGCCGGACCACTCACGGGCCTGTTCACCGACGAATCGGCAGTGCACCTGGAGGCGATTGTCTATGCCGAGGTGCTGGCGGCGTCGCAGCTCTTCGTGGCGTGGGAGTCCCTCTTCGAGGGGGTGCTCTCCGGGGCAGGGCACACCCGGGTGGTGTTCGTGTGGTCGGCGCCGCTCAATATTCTGCGGGTGCCCCTGGCCTGGTGGCTGGCTCACCCGTTGGGCTGGGGGGCGCCTGGGGTCTGGTGGGCCATCAACTTCACCACGTGGGTGAAGGCCATCGGCAAAGGATGGGCGGTGCGCAAAGGCGGATGGGCCACAGTGGGACTTTCTCCCATGAAGGCACACACAGAGACACAAGCGCCGTAGTCACCTGACTCACCCCCTCAGCATCGACGCCCTTGATCTCCCTCACCTTCAGGGGTGAAGGTCTTCCCAACACCACCGCTCCCCACAGGACATATGTCGGCGCTGGACATCGGCATCACCACCATCGAAGACGCCACCTTCCTCAAGCTCAGCGGGGTGATCGACGAGGACAACACCCTCGCCGGCAGCTTGAAGAAGATCACCGGCCGCACCGTGATCCTCGATCTCGCCAAGGTCGTGCGCATCAACAGCTGCGGCGTGCGGGATTGGGTCAACTGGCTCAACGATCTCGAATCGCGAGGCAAGCAAGTGGTGCTCGTGCGGTGCAGTCCGTGCATCGTCAATCAGATCAACATGGTGCACAACTTCACCGGTGGCGGCATGGTGAAGAGCTTCTTCGCCCCCTACTACTGCCCGAAGTGCGATCGCGAAGATCAGCGTCTGCTGCGCATCGAAGAGTTCGCCGGTCAGGCCACCCCCAAGGCCCCCGCCCATCGCGGCGCCCACTGTGAGGGGGTACAGAACGGCACCTGCGCCATGGAGTTCGACGACATCGAGGCGTCGTACTTCGCCTTCTTGCCCCACAACCTCGGCAAGGTGGTGGATCCGCGGCTCGACCAGCTGCTGCAGAGCGTGAGCCCCGACCTGCGGGCTCGAATTCAGAAGCTCGACGAGGTGCGCCGCGAGTCCGACGGAGGTCGGGGATCCCTCTCGGCACAATACTCCCCGCTTACGGTGACCCAGACGGGCATCCAGGCCATCGGCCCCGAGCCTGAAGAGACCACGCCCGCCGAGCCTGAGAAGCGGCGCTCGGGCTTGATGCCTCTCATGATCATCGCCGCCAGCCTCATCGCTGGCATCATCGCCTACGTCGTCACGGTGGTGGGCGAATGAGCGAGACGAGCCCCCTACACGCCCTCGGCGCCGCCCTGCTGGACGCCGCCCTCGTCATCGACGGTGAGCAGAAGGTGGTGGAGTTCAACGGCCACTACCGCGCGCTGTTGCCGCGGCACCTCGCGCGCAAGCTGCCCGGCAGCCAGTGTTGCCAGCTGTTGAGGTTGAGCCTCTGCGGGCACGATCGGGGTGAGTGCCTCGCGCAGCGATGCGCCCGTGAAGCGCGGCCGCTGCGATATGACGAGATCAACGCTCAGGTCGATCCGGACGGTGACGGCCACGGAGACACCCTCACCGTCATCGCCAGCGCTGCCCCTCTGGAAGACGGCCGGACCATGCTGATGTTGCGAGATGTGTCCGACACCGCGGCCATGCAGCGAAAATACAAAGAGATGCTCGATGCCGCAGATCGCGCCCAGGAGAAGCTCCAGGCCAGCTTGAACCGCAAGACCCAGGAGCTGATGGACGCCAACACCGAGCTGAATCGCGTGCAGCAGGAGTTGATGCACCACAAGAAGGGGTTGTTCGGGTGAACTGGCTGTCGAGCCTGCCGATCCGGGTGAAGATGATCGGCACCACCACCCTGCTGTTGTTGTTCACCGTGGGCCTCTACGGCCTCATGAACATCCAGGATCTGGGCAAGGTCTTCGACGCCTCCCGGGCGGAGCAGGAGGGGGCGGTCCTCACCGCCGCCGCCGCCGACGCCCAGAACCTCACCGGCGCCGTGGCCCAGATCAGCGCCATCCAGATCGCCGCCACGGCCTACGGTGATCTCAAGGCCCTCGCGGAGACCCTGCGCCGCCAGGAGCCCCGCCTCGCCTTCGTGCACATCACCGACGGCACCAGCCCCGTGGTCTCCGAAGGCGATCGCGCCAGCGCCCTCAAAGGCCTCACCCCTGTGGAAGGGCACCCCGGCGAGATCTTCGCAGCTGAGGGGGTGACGCTTCTGGGTCAGGGTGGAGAGCCTGCTCTGATCCGCATCACCCGGCCCATCAAGGGCCAGGGTACCGAGAAGATCGGGCAAGTCGACACCGGCTGGTCGGTGACGCCCCTGCTCACCCGGCAGGCCCAGATCGCCGACCGCATCGAAGGCCGCAGAGAGACCAGCATCTTCAACGCCCTCTTCATCGGCGGCCTCGTGGTGCTGCTCGGAGTGGTGCTCAGCGTGATTCAGGGGCTGGCCATCAGCCGGCCCATTCGGGAGCTCACCGAGAGCGTCGAGCGCCTCGCCCACGGTGATCTCGGCGAGCGTGCGGCGGTCCGGGGCGGCGACGAGATCGGCGTGCTGGGGCGCAACTTCAACTTCATGGCCGAGCGCCTGGGGGTGTTGCTCACCGAGACCAAGGAGAAAGCCACCCTCGAGAAAGAGATGGAGGTCGCCCGTCTGATCCAGGAATCGCTGCTGCCGCCATCGCAGAGCATCGACAAGGGCTGGATCGAGTTCATCGGCTTCTTCAGATCAGCGAGCATCTGCGGCGGAGACTGGTGGTCCTATGCGGATCTCATCGACGATCAGATCATGCTGGTCATCGGCGACGTCACAGGCCACGGGGTGAGCAGCGCCATGATCACCGCCGCGGCGAAGTCGTGCTGCGACACGCTGCGCCACGTCACCGAAGGCGAGGTCACGAGCACCTTCTTGCTCGAAGAGCTGAACAAGACCATCTACGAGGCGGCGAACCGCAAGTTCGTGATGACCTTCTTCGCGGCGATCATCGACCCCCGCAGCAAGACGATCACGTTCTCGAACGCGGGGCACAACTTCCCCTTGCTGTTCCGGGCAGAAGCCAAGGCCGACGAGCCGTCCATCGTGCCCCTGGTGGTGCGGGGCAACCGCCTCGGCGACGTGATGCAGTCCCACTTTCTCGAGCGCACGGTGTCCTACGCGCCGGGCGACGTGTTGCTGATGTACACCGACGGCATCACCGAAGGGGTGGACGAAGCAGGGGCCGAGTACGGCGAGAAACGCCTGCGGCGCAGTGTGCAGGCCTCTCTGGGCAGCGCCGCGGGCTCGATCATGCAAAAGATCCTCGATGACGCCGAGCGGTTCTTCACCGACTTCACTCAACCTGAGGACGACATCACCCTGGTGGTGGCGCGCCTCAAGCAATGAGGCACCTCATGCGTCGCACGTGCTTGATGCTCTTCGCGTTGATGGGCGCCGCGGCCACCAGCACGCCGAGCGCCACCTGGGCCCAGGGGCGCTACGCCCCTCAGGGGGAGGCTCAACGCCATTTTCAGCGAGGAGAGCGCCTGCTCGCGGAGGCCAACCAAACCCGGGCGGAGGGTGAGACCAAAGCGTCGAAGGCGGCCTTTACCGAGGCCACAGAGGCCTTTGAGCAGGCCCTCGAGGAAGATCCGAACTATGTGGCGGTCTACCCCAAGCTCGGCGCGGCGCTGTACAGCCTCGAGCAGTCTGCCGAGGCTGTGTCTTTGCTGCGCAAGGGCAAAGCCAAAGCCCCCGAGAACCTCGAGATCACGTTCTGGCTGGGCAACCACCTGCTGGCGCTGAAGAAGACGAAAGAGGCGCTGAGTTACCTCGATGTTGTGGCCCGCGCCGACACGCTGCCCCAAGTGCACCTGGTCCTCGGTGATCACCACTATGGTGCCGGAGATTACGCCACCGCTCAGCAACACCTGGCGCGCTATGTGGCGGAGCAGCCCGACGATCTCAATGCCCAGGCCAAGCTGGGGAACGCGTGGTTCAAGCTCGGGCAACCCGCCAAAGCTCTGGAAGCCTTCCAGGCAGTCCAGCGGCGCGATCCCGAGAACCTGCTGGTGCGCATCAACATCGGCAACGCCCACTACGCCCTGGGCAATTACGCCGAGGCCATTCAAGTGCTCGAGAAGGCCGAGCAGCAGGCCCCCGACCGCCCGAGCGTGGTCTTCAACCTCGCCCAGAGCCGCTTCAAGCTCGAGCAACACGCCGAAGCCCTCGCAGGCTATGAGCGCTTCCTGGCCCTCAAACCCCGCAGCTTCAATGGTCACTACTTCAAGGGGAGTGCCCTCTACGCCCTGGGGCGTAACGACGAGGCCCTCCGCGCCCTTGAGCGCTCGGCGAGCATCAAGGCCGACGTGGTGCACCCCTGGTACAAAGCCGGGCTGATTCACCTGCAGTCGAACCGGACAGCAGCGGCCCGCGACGCCCTGAAGAAAGCTCAGGCCCTCGCCCCTGACGATCCCTGGGTCCTCTCAGCGCTGGCGACGGTGGCCCGACGGGAAGGCAAAGCCGATCAAGCGATCACGCTGCTCCAGCGCGCAGTCCAGCTGAAACCCGGCTCCGGGCGACTGCACGGCAAGCTCGGTCAAACGCTGGCCTGGGCCGGGCGGCTCGACGACGCCCTCGCCGAGACCGAGAGATCGCTCGAGCTCGCCCCACAAGACGCATGGGTGAAGCAGGCTGCAGCGCAGGTGCTCTCCGCCCACAGCCAGCAGCGCGCTCGACAGGGGGATCAAGATCAGGCCCGACGCCTCGTCGATCGAGCGCTGTTGCTTCGGCCTGATGATCAGGCGCTGCAGATCAACGCAGCCCTGTTGATGATCGACGCCGGCCAGAGCGCAGAAGCGCAACAACGGCTCACCGCCCTCGTCTCCGCCCTGCCCGAGACCAGCCCGCTCACAGCCAACGCCCTGTATGCTCTAGGGCTCGCCCTGATGGCTCGAGGTCAACACGACGCCGCAACGCAACCGCTGATGCGCGCCGCAGCCATGCGCCCCGAGGCGCACTTTGCCGGCGCCACGACTGGGGCCCTCGTCGCCGCAGGGCGGGCCGAAGAGGCCATGACGATCGCCACCGAGGCCCTTCAACGCTGGCCAGAAGACCCAACCCTTCAGAAAAACTACGCCCTCGCCAGCCTCGCCCGCGCCTGGAGCGCCCTGAGCCGGGGCAACGTGCGACGCAGTGATGTGACTCGGGCCCTCACGGTGAGAGACACCCCAGCCTTGCAGCGGCGTGCTCGCTATGTGGCGCTGATTCAAGCCCTTCGGCGCGCCGACACGCCTCGAGCCAGGGTGCACCTCGCCGCTCTGGAAGCGGGCTCGACGAAGGGGTTGCTCTCCAAGAAGGCCCCCGCAGATCACTTGAAGCACCTCTCGGCCATCGCCGAGGCCCTGCAAGGACGCTGGGCCCAGGTGTACGGCGCCCTCAAGGGCACCCGTGCCGGCCGTGGGGCAGGTGCCCCACTGCTGCGTCATGCCGCCCTCCAGCTGGCCACTGCTGCGTGGAACAAAGGCGACATCAAGGGCGCCATACGCTGGCTCGGTACAGCCCAGAAGCTCAAGAAATCATCTGCGAGCGCCACCCGCGTCAAACACAACCAGGCGGTGCTGCAGATCGCACAGGGTCAGGGCAAGCGCGCCGAAAAGACTCTCCGCGCGCTGATGAGCCAGATCCCCGAAGCCCAGTACAACCTCGCCCTGGCCCTCGACGCCCAGGGGCGTCAGCGGGAGGCGACGGCGCTCTACGAAACCTATGGCCAGGGCAACGGCCCCAAAGCCAATCAGGCCCGACGCCTCGCCGAGATACGTCGCCGCATCTTCGGGGAGGCACGATGAAGTCACTCACTCTGATCATCTGTGCTGTCTGCCTTGCCCTCGGCAGCGCGCTGCCCACCCCCACCTTCGCCCAGAGCCCCGACACGTCGCTGGTCCTTGGGGTGTATGCCCCTCGGCTGCGCTTCGCCAACTCCCTGGCTCGGAGCAACTTCGCCAACCAGGTGGCTCAGGGCCTCAGCACCCGCCTGGGGCGGCCGGTGAAAGGGCGCGGCTTCGCCCGGAAGAGCGAGTTCGTACAGCAGGTAAAGAGCGGCGCAGTGCAGATCGCTGTCGTCGGCGCCCAGACCCATGTCGAGCACCCCCAATGGGCCCCCATCGCTCAGGGCACCCGCAAGGGCAAACCCGCAGCGCCCATGGTGCTGTTGAGCGCCAGGGGAGGCTCTGGTGTGGCCGCCCTCTCGGGGGGCCCACTCGCCGAGATCGCCGTCGGTCGTAAGGACGCGTGGTTCCGCACCCAGTTCCTGCTTCAGGGCCTCGTACCTTCGAGCCACTTCGGCAAGGGCCGGGTGGCCCGAGATGCCCAGGGTGCCCTGAGCCTCGTCAAACTGGGTAAGGCTCAAGGCGCCTTCGTCTATCAACACGACGCCCAGGGCGGCTCGATCGCCCTCACCACCCGGCCAGTGATGTACCCCGTGCTCGTCATCACCGGTGAGGTTGATGACGCCCTCCGCGGCGAGCTGAAGCAGGCCGCGCGGAGCATCACGCTTGGAAGCGAAGGGCCGCTCAGCGCCTTCGCCACTTACAACGCCGGACTCTTCGCCGCGCTGAAGCTCGCTCTCAACGGCAGCCTCGACCGCAGCCAGAAGCTCGAGCCTCTGTGGCTCGCCCCAGGGGATCCACCCTCGCAGATCCCAGCCTGGCCCGGCGCGCTGGGCGATCTGCCCGCCAAGACCCCAGCCCCTGCGGCGGGCTTCGCCACGCCCACCCCACCGCCCGAGCTGTTCTGAGCCATGTCGCAGCGGATTCTGCTCTTTGGTGATCCTGCCACCCTGCGCCCGGTCCACCGCGCCGCGGCCTGTACGGGTGCCACGCTTCTGCACGAGACCGACGCCAGCCGGCTGGTCCCTCAGAGCGCGGCGTTTCAGCCTCAAGTGGCCTGTGTCGAGCTCGACGCTGCAGGCGCCATCGCCCCGCAGTTGCTGCGTCAGGTGCACCAGGTCTGCCCGGATGCGGCGCTGATCGTGCTGAGCCAGACCACCACACCCAAGGCGCTCGAGGCGCTCTTCGACGAGCCCTGGCTCACCCACTTGATGGCCCTCGATTCTCCCTGGCTCGTCCCTGACTTCACCGCCACGCTGGCCAAGCTACAAGGTGCAGACCTCTTCGGCCTCGATCGCTACCTGCCCTGGGGTACGCGGCTACACAGCCACCGCATCGGCGGCTCCGCAGACAAAGGCATTGTCTTCGACGGCATTGAGTCACTCATGGCGAGCATGGGCATCGAGGGCCGCGTGGTGCATCACCTGCACGCCATCGCCGACGAGCTGCTCATGAATGCCATCTACGACGCCCCCATAGACGCCACTGGCCAACCTCGATACACCGATCGAGCCCGAGGTGAGGTGGTTACCCTCGAAGCCCACGAGCGGCCCACGGTGAGGTTTGGCTGCGATGGTCGCCGATTCGGCATCAGCGTCACAGATCCGTTCGGTGGGCTCGATCCCGCGGTGCTGCGGCGATACATCGGCAAGGGTTTGCGCAAGGCCGCAGACCAGATCGACACCAAGCCCGGAGGTGCGGGCCTCGGGCTCTACGTGCTGTTCTCTTCACTGCACACGCTGTGTCTGAATCTGGTGCCAGGACGATGCACCGAGGTGGTGGGGCTGATCGATGTGCAGGGGCGCTTCAGGCACATCGCTGGAGGATCGCGGGGGCTGAGCATCTTCGTGGGCTGAGGCCAGAGTTTGAGCGGACGGCCGCCCGCTCACATCTCAGCGAGGGTCAGCCATCCGACCCATGAAGATCACCGCACCGGTCACATCATCCATGATGAAGAACAAGAAGGGGCGGTCCAGGCGCATGGGGGTGAAGACCGGCGCGCTGGTCTCGCCCACCACCACAGCGGTGGCCGCAGCAGCCTCGGTGCCTTCTTCGTCGATGCCCACGAAGGCCTTGTGCAACACATCGGTGATGGCCAGACCGCCGTCGCCGTCCATCCCCGAGAAGTCGGCCCCGCTGCTGAACGCGATCTCCATGCCCATGGCCTTGAGCACCTTGGTCAGGGGCAGATCGGTCTCGAAGGTGAACTTGGGCACGAACAGGTCGAGGCTGTTGTACTGCAAATCTCCCACGATGCTGGCGAGGCGCTCCGCAGTCAGGTTGTCCTCGAAGTCGTCGAGCAAGCCTGCGGCGGGGGCCACGAGCAGCATCGACATCTCTTCACCGAAGTAGGGCAGCCGCACGGCGTCGTACTCGCGGGTGGTGGTGGACATGAAGCCCTGAGAGGCGTTCATCGTGGGCACCTTCACCACCTCTTCGGTGTCGAGGGTGAAGTCTGCGTCCTGGGTCGCGCCCTCGGTGAACGGCGTGGACCAGCTCGCCTTGAAGTAGATGGCGTTGGTGAGCACGAGGCGGGTGCTCGGGGTGATGCTGCCCGTGGGGAGCAGATCTTTAATGCGCTCTTCGGTCTGGTCTTCGACCCAGCCGTTGATCTCTTCGCGGCAGGCCTCGGGATCGGCCTTGAAGTCCATGAGCTGCAGACCTGCGCCGTAGTTCACCGCCAGGGTGTCGAGGAAGGCGTCGAGGAACCCAAAGCCCGCCTGGCCCCACAGTCGGTTGACGATGTTGAGCCGGAACGCCTCGCCCTGAGGGCAATCGGGGCCATCGCACAGCGGTACGTCGCCACGGCTGCTCAGCTCGAGATCGAGCAGGTTGGCGGCGGGGTGCAGTCGATCCTGGTCGAGGTCGAAGTGCAGGGTGTTCGCCATGTCGGCCTCGGTCTGGTTCCGAGCGCCGGCCCAGGTCATGCCCAGGGCCTGATGAATGCTCAAGGGGCTGAAGAACAGGTTGTCGTGCTCACCCCGCACCTGATGGAACAAGTCGATGGCGAAGGCGTTCTGGCCCTTGACCAGAGTCTCGAGATCACCGTCGACCACCTCGGGGTTCTGCTCTCGCTCGAGGCTCGAAGCCACAAAGCCGGACTGGCCATTGGGATTGGGCTCGGGCTGAGGCTCGTTGTTGGTCGTCGTACTGGTCTCTTCACCGCAACCGGCAAGACCGGCGGCGAGGGTGGCGACGAGCAGACCAGGGCGAACAAAACGGCTGAAGGTGCGAGCGTACATATGCAAAATCTCTCCGGATTCGGGGGAATGTGAGGTCGCGGAGGGGGTTAGCATTTGCCGTGCCAAACCAGAGAGAGGGCCAAAACCCCTTAACGGCGTGGGCATGTGACTTTCGAGCCACGAAGATCTGTGAGGGGCAGGGTGAAAATCTGAATGTCTGTCGTTGAAGAGCGCGATGAGGGCTGTGACGGAAGGCTGTGGCTGGACCCTGGTAGGCAGTCGTCGCTGCGCTCCGCCTGCGTCAGCAGGTGCCTGCACGTGTACGCGCCAGACGAGGTTGCCCGAAGGGCGACCGAAGGCCCGGTGCCTACGCAGGCGGAGCGCAGCGACGACTGCCTACCAGGGTCCAGCCACAGCCTTCCGTCACAGCCCAGTTCAAGCTCAGCACAAAGGGTCCGTAACACTACGGGCCAATTCGATCTGAACAACCAGCGAGGACCGGGGGTCTCCTCCCACGAACCGACAGCGCACCTTGCACAGCACGACTGCTCAGGGGCGGTGTCCAGAGATTACACAGATAAGAGAGGTTCCCATGATCAAGCAGCTCAGCATCCTCGCCGCCCTCATCATCGCCCCTCAGATCGCCAGCGCCGCGCCGCCTGCAGCCGTCTTCGAAGCGCCCGATCTCAGACCCAGAGCCGCCAGACAGATAGAAGATCCCATCATCGTGGATCGCCAGGATCTGCGACGAGACATCCGAGGCATGATCCGGGAGATTCACGAGATGCAGGCCATCGTCGATCAGCTCCCCAGAGGTATGGGCTTGAGGCCCACCCGGAGGGCCCTCAAGCGACAGATCTCCCAAATGGAGGCTCGTCTCGCCGAGGCCCGGGCCGATCTGCAACAGGCGCCTTCGCTCACCCAGGTCCGTCAGTATGGGCGACGACACCAGCCAGCGCCGGTGTACCGGCCCGTGAGCCAGGACACCATGCAGCATCTCGTTCAGCGGCTGCGAGACGAGCCCTTCCGCTCGGACCAGATGCGGATCATCCGACGTGCAGCGAACCGACATCACTTCACCGCTCGCCAGGCCGTACGCCTCGCGAAGCAGTTGTCCTTCAGTGGTGATCGAGTCGACGCCCTTGCAGTGCTGTACCCCAGCATCGTCGATCCGCAGAACGATCATGTGCTCTACGCCGCCCTCGACTTCCATCGAGACCGTAAAGCCCTCGATCGCAAGCTGACTCAGGCTGGCTATGCCCTCGACGCCCCCCGACATCGCGGACGCCATCGCGCTCAGCGTGGCTGACCCCCCCCTATACAACCCCCCACCTTGGGCTACAGCTTCTACATCCCCCTACTTTGCCGTTGAAGAATATGTAGGTGAGACCCATACTTGAGGCCTGTCTCAACCCACCGGCCGCCTGTTTTCGTGCCTTGAAGTCTGTTCTTGAGCACATGAATGGCGGTCAACACAGCAGGCCGTCACATGATCAACCATCATGCTCTCCTCAGGGGGTTCCTCGCCCTGGCGGTGCCCACTGCGTTGTTCGCAGTGAGTCATCAAACCGCTGAAGCCAGCATTGGTCTCAACAGCTGCGCCGTCGACATCGACGGCCAGGTGAAGTGCTGGGGATTCAACAACCAGGGCCAGCTCGGCTACGGCGACACCGTCCAGCGCGGCGATCAGGCCTTCGAGATGGGCGACGATCTACCTCCTGTAGATCTCGGACCCTTCGGCTTCGCCCAGCAGGTGGCTTCGGGGTTCAGCCACGCCTGTGTGCTGCTCGAATCCAACGAGGTGAAGTGCTGGGGGTTCAACAACCAGGGCCAGCTCGGCATCGGCAATACAGTCAACCAGGGTGACGGCCCCAACGAGATGGGCAACAACCTGCAAGCGGTGGATCTGGGGACCGACGCGCTGGTCGTTCAGCTCAGCGCAGCGAACCACCACACCTGCGCCCTCTTCGACGACGGCTTCGTCAAATGCTGGGGCAGCAACACCCACGGCCGGCTCGGTGTAGGGGACACCAACCGCCGCGGTGACGGCCCCGACGAGATGGGCTTCGATCTGCCCTATGTCGATTTGGGCTTCTTCGACTTCGCCACGCAGATCGCCACCGGCGAAGGCCACAACTGTGCCCTCTTCGAAGATGGCCGGGTGAAGTGCTGGGGACTCAATCACCTCGGCCAGCTCGGCTATGGCGACACGGAGTGGCGCGGTGACGACGAGAACGACAACGAGATGGGCGACGATCTGCCCTATGTCGACCTCGGCACCGGCCGCACCGCCACCCAGGTGGGCACCAACAGCTACTCGAGCTGTGCGCTGCTCGACAACGGTCAGGTCAAGTGCTGGGGGGCCAACTTCGCCGGCCAGCTCGGCCTCGGCGACACCAACAACCGCGGTGACGGCCCCGGTGAGATGGGCGACGCCCTACCTGCTGTCGATCTCGGCCCCGGCCGCACAGCCCTGCAGATCGCCATGGGCTACAACCACAGCTGCGCCATCCTCGACGACCACACGGTGAAGTGCTGGGGCGAAAACGGCGACGGTCAGCTCGGCCTCGGCGACACCAACGACCGCGGCGATGGTGCAGGTGAGATGGGGGCCAGCCTGCCCGCCGTCGATCTCGGCTTCACCGCGCAGATCGCGCTGATCAACGCCGGCTCGGGTCACACCTGCGCCCTCTTCGTCGACGAGACCATCAAATGCTGGGGCAAGAACCTCCAGGGTCAGCTCGGCTATGGCAACAACGGCAACATCGGCGACGCGCCGGGCGAGATGGGCGACGATCTCGACATCGTCGACCTCGGCTTCTTCTTCCCCATGGGCCTCTGGGATCCGATCGGGCCCGTCGGTGGTGGTGGCGGTGGGAACCCCGACACGGACGGCGACACCGTGCCTGATGCCCAGGACAACTGCCCCGACATCTTCAACATCCTGCAGATCGACGGTGACAACGACGGCATCGGCGACGACTGCGACATCTGCCCGGAGCACGCCGACAACGATCCGGACGGCGACGGTGTATGTGCCCCGGTCGAGCCTGTAGGCGCAGGACAGAGCCATTGCGCCATCGGCGCCAACGGTGAGGTGAAGTGCTGGGGCTTCAACGCCTTCGGTCAGCTCGGCCAGGGCGACACCACCGATCGCGGTGATGACCCCAATGAGCTCTCGGCCATGCCTGCGGTGGGCCTCGGCAACGGCCGCTCAGGAGCCCAGGTAGTCACCGGCTCTGCCCACGCCTGTGTGCTCATGGACAACGGCCAGGTGAAGTGCTGGGGCCACAACGCCCTCGGCCAGCTCGGCCTCGGCGACACCGAGAACCGCGGCGACGCCGCCGGCGAGATGGGTGACGCCCTGGCAAGTGTCGATCTCGGCACCGGCCGTTTCGCTCAGCAGGTCGTCTCTGGTGCCAGCCACGTGTGTGCGCTGCTCGACGATGGCGGTATCAAGTGCTGGGGCGGCAATGAGTTTGGCCAGCTCGGCCACGGCGACACCGAGAACTGCGGTGACGACCCCAACGAGATGGGCGACAACCTCATCTACACCGATCTCGGCGCTGATCTCACGGCGGTGCAGCTGACCGCGGGCGCCAACCACACCTGCGCAATTTTGAACGACGGCTCGGTGAAGTGCTGGGGCTTCAATACCTACGGCAACCTCGGCTACGGCTTCACTGATCACTGCGGTGACAACCCCAACGAGATGGGCGACAACCTGCCCTTCACGGTGTTGGGCACCGACCGCACCGCTGGCCAGATCACCGCCGGCAACGATCACACCTGCGCGGTGCTCGACAATGGCGGGGTGAAGTGCTGGGGCTTCAACACCTACGGCAACCTCGGCTACGGCTTCACCGATCACTGCGGTGACGATCCCAACGAGATGGGTGACGCCCTGCCCTACACCAACCTCGGCACCAACCGCCTCGCGGACATGGTGGCCGCTGGTGGTCATCACACCTGCGCCTGGCTCGACGACGACAGCCTCAAGTGTTGGGGCCTCAACCACCTCGGTCAGCTCGGCTACGGCGACATCAACAGCCGCGGGGACGAAGCCAACGAGATGGGCGACAACCTGCCCGCAGTGAGCCTCGGTGGCCTGCTCCGCAGCAGCGTCGCTGGCGGCGGCGGTGGCCTGAGCGGTCCTGGCGGTGGCGGCATCGGTGGTGGCATCGAGGGCGGTGGCCCCGGGCTCCGCGTCGGCGGCGGCATCAGCTTCGGTGGCGTGAGTGGTGGCGGCTTCGGTGGCGGCTTCAGTGATGCCATCGGTGGTGTGCGCGTCGGCGTGCGCGGCGTCGGCGGCAGCATCAGCTTGAGCTCGGGCGCCACGATGGTGTTGCTCGACGACGGCGGCATCAAATGCTTCGGCGACAACGAGTATGGCCAGCTCGGCTACGGCGACACCACTGTGCGAGGCAACCTGCCCGGGCAGATGGGCGTCAACCTGCCCTATGTGAACCTCGGCGGGAACTTCACTGGTGTGCAGGTCTGCAACAGCGTGCCCGTGGGCCTCTTCTGTGCCGACACCGACAGCAACGGCCTCTGTGACACCGTCGACCTCTACGGCACCGGCCTCACCCACTGCGCCATCAGCGACGCAGGAGCCCTGAAATGCTGGGGCTACAACGGCTTCGGTGGCCTCGGTCTCGGCGACATCCTCGATCGCGGGGATGATGCCAACGAGCTCCAGGGGCTCGCCTCCATCGACATCGGCAACGGCCGCCTCGCCGCCCAGGTGGTGGTGGGCGCGGTCCACACCTGTGCCCTTATGGACGATGGTCAAGTGAAGTGCTGGGGCTTCAACGCCCACGGGCAGCTCGGCCTCGGCGATGTCTCACATCGCGGCGACGGCGCCGGTGAGATGGGCAACGCCCTGGCGAGCATCCATCTCGGCACCGGCCGCTTCGCCCAACAGATCGTATCGGGTGCGCACCACGTGTGTGCGCTGCTGGACAACGGCGGCATCAAGTGCTGGGGCCGCAACGACTTCGGCCAGCTGGGCCAGGGCCACACCGACAGCTGTGGTGACGACCCCAATGAGATGGGCGACAACCTCGCCTACACCGACATTGGTGACGATCTGGTGGCAGTACAGCTGACTGCAGGGGCCAATCACACCTGTGCGATCTTGAACGACGGCTCGGTGAAGTGCTGGGGCTACAACGCCTTCGGCAACCTCGGCTACGGCTTCACTGACCACTGCGGTGACGAGCCCGGCGAGATGGGCAACGCCCTGCCCTTCACCGTACTCGGCGCCGATCGCGTCGCGGTACAGATCAGCGCTGGTGCCCATCACACGTGTGCATTGCTGGACGATGGCGGTCTCAAATGCTGGGGCTTCAACACCTTCGGCAACCTCGGCCTCGGCTTCACCGATCACTGCGGTGACGACCCGAACGAGATGGGCGACAACCTGCCCTACGTACAGCTCGGTGCCGGACGCTTTGTCGACCTCGTCGCAGCAGGCGGCCATCACGCCTGTGCACTGCTCGACAACGGCGTGCTCAAGTGTTGGGGCGCCAACTTCAACGGCCAGCTCGGCCTCGGTGACTTCAACCACCGCGGCGACAACCCCAACGAGATGGGTGACTTGCTCGCCGGCGTCGATCTCGGCGGTTTGGGCATCCGCACCGGCCTTGGTGGCGGTGGCGGCGGCCTGCGCATCGGCGGCGGCAACGGCGGCGACTTCGGTGGTGTCGGCGGCGCAGGCCGCGGCGGCATCCTCGGCTTCGGCGGTGGTGGCATTGGTGGCCGCGTGGGTCTCGGCGGCGCAGGCGGCAATGGCCTCGGTGGCGGCTTCAGCGATGCCATCGGTGGTGTGCGCGTCGGTGTGCGCGGCGTCGGTGGCAGCATCGGCCTGAGCGCCGGCGGCACCATGGTCTTGCTGGACGACGGCAGCATACGCTGCTGGGGCGCCAACGGCTTTGGCCAGCTCGGCCTCGGCGATCGCATCAGCCGCGGCTTCTCTGCAGGTCAGATGGGCCAGAACTTGCCGGCGGTGAGCCTCGGCTTCTCTGTGGGCAACATCTGTAATGCTGCGCCGGTGGGGCGCTTCTGCGCCGACACCGACGGCAATGGCCTCTGCCAGGACATCGACATCTCGGGTACGGGCCTGGCGAACTGCACCATCAGCGACGCCGGTGAGCTGAAGTGCTGGGGCTACAACGGCTTCGGCGGCCTAGGCCTCGGCGACCTCCTCAACCGCGGTGGCAACCCCAATGATCTCGCCGGCCTCGCCAGCGTGGCCCTTGGTGCCGGCCGCACCGCCGTGCAGGTGGTGCAGGGCGCGGTTCACACCTGTGCGTTGCTCGACGACGGCACGGTGAAGTGCTGGGGCTTCAACGCCCACGGCCAGCTCGGCCTCGGTGACATCCTCAGCCGCGGCGACAACGCCAACGAGATGGGCGACGCCCTGGCGAGCATCGATCTCGGCGCGGGCCGCTTCGTGCAGCAGCTCGTGTCGGGCACGCACCACGTGTGCGCGCTGCTGGACAACGGCGGCATCAAGTGCTGGGGCCGCAACGACTTCGGTCAGTTGGGCCAGGGCCACACCGACAGCTGCGGTGATGACCCCAATGAGATGGGCGACAACCTCGCTTACACCGACATCGGCACTGACCTCGTGGCGGTGCAGCTGACCGCAGGCGCCAACCACACCTGCGCGATTTTGAACGACGGCTCGGTGAAGTGCTGGGGTTACAACGCCTTCGGCAACCTCGGCTACGGCTTCACCGATCACTGCGGTGATGATCCCAACGAGATGGGTGACGCCCTGCCCTTCACCGTGCTCGGGACTGATCGTCTTGCGGTGCAGATCAGCGCTGGCGCTCATCACACGTGTGCACTGCTCGACGATGGCGGTCTCAAATGCTGGGGCTTCAACAGCTTCGGCAACCTCGGCCTCGGCTTCACCGATCACTGCGGTGACAACCCGAACGAGATGGGCGACAACCTGCCTTATGTGCAGCTCGGTGCCGGACGCTTCGTCGACCTCATCGCAGCAGGCGGCCATCACGCCTGTGCACTGCTCGACAACGGCGTCTTCAAGTGCTGGGGTGCCAACTTCAACGGCCAGCTCGGCCTCGGCGACTTCTTCAACCGTGGTGATGGCCCCAATGAGATGGGTGACTTGCTCGCTGGCGTCGATCTCGGTGGGGTGAGCATCCGCACCGGCATCGGCGGTGGCGGTGGCGGTCTGCGCTTCGGCGGTGGCGGCGGTGGCGACTTCGGTGGTGTCGGCGGCGCGGGCCGTGGCGGCATCCTCGGCTTCGGCGGTGGCGGCATCGGTGGCCGCGTGGGTCTCGGCGGCGCAGGCGGCAATGGCCTCGGTGGCGGCTTCAGCGATGCCATCGGCGGTGTACGCGTCGGCGTCCGTGGCGCCGGTGGCGCCATCAGCCTCAACGGAAGCGGCACCATGGTCCTTCTGGCCAACGGCGGCATCAAGGCCTGGGGCGGCAACGGCTTTGGTCAGCTCGGCCTCGGCGATCTGCTCGGCCGTGGGTTCCTCGCCGGCCACATGGGCCTCGGCCTGCCCCTGCTCGGCTTCGGTCCGGGCTTCTTCGCGGCGCAGATCTGCAACGCTGTGCCTGTGGGCCGGTTCTGCGCCGACACCGACGGCAACGGCATCTGTCAGGGCATCGACCTCTCGGGTACGGGCCTGGCGAACTGCGCCATCAGCGACGCCGGTGAGCTGAAGTGCTGGGGCTACAACGGCTTCGGCGGCCTCGGCCTCGGCGACATCCTCGACCGCGGTGGCAACCCTGGCGATCTCGGCGCCCTGGCGTCGATCGATCTCGGCCCTGGCCGCACGGCAGTGCAGGTGGCCATCGGCGCCCTGCACGCCTGTGTGCTCATGGACAACGGTCAGGTGAAGTGCTGGGGCTTCAACGCCCACGGCCAGCTTGGCCTCGGTGACGTGAGCATCCGCGGTGACGGCCCCGGCGAGATGGGCGTGGCCCTCGGCGCGGTCGATCTGGGCACTGGGCGCTTCGCCCAGCAAATCGTCGCCGGTACACATCACATGTGCGCGCTGCTCGACAACGGTGGGGTGAAGTGCTGGGGCCGCAACGACTTCGGTCAGCTGGGCCAGGGCCACACCGAGAGCTGCGGTGACGATCCGAACGAGATGGGCGACAACCTCGCCTACACGCTCCTCGGCGACAATCTGCACGTCATGCAGCTCGCCGCTGGGGCGAACCACACCTGCGCGATCTTGAACGACGGCTCGGTGAAGTGCTGGGGCTACAACGCCTTCGGCAACCTCGGCTACGGCTTCACCGATCACTGCGGTGACGAGCCCGGCGAGATGGGCAACGCCCTGCCCTTCACCCTCTTTGGCCTGGGCCGCTTCGCTCAGCAGATCAGCGCCGGCGCGCACCATACCTGTGTGCTGCTCGACGACGGCGGGGTGAAGTGCTGGGGCTTCAACAGCTTCGGCAACCTCGGCCTCGGCTTCACCGATCACTGCGGTGACAACCCCGGCGAGATGGGCGATCTCCTCCCCTATGTGCAGCTCGGCGCTGGACGCTTCGTCGATATGGTCGTCGCCGGCGGCCACCACGTATGTGCGTTGCTCGACAACGGCGTGCTCAAGTGCTGGGGCGCCAACTTCAACGGCCAGCTCGGCCTCGGCGACTTCTTCAACCGCGGCGACGGCCCCGGCGAGATGGGTGACTTCCTGCCCGGCATCAGCATCGGTGGCGGAGGCGGCATCGGCATCCGCGGCGGCGGCCTCAGCTTCGGCCGCGGTGGCGGCTTCGGCGGCTTCGGTGGCGGCGGTGGCGGCGGCGGTGGCGGTGGTGGCCTCAGCTTCGGTGGCGGCGGTGGCCGCAGCTTCGGCGGTGGCTTCGGTCGACGCATCGGTGGCAGCCGCATCGGCGGTCGCTTCGGTGGCGGCGGAGGTGGCGGCGGAGGCGGCGGTGGAGGCGGCGGTGGCGGCTTCGGCATCGGTGGCCTTGGCGGCGGCGGTGGCCTCAGCTTCGGCGGCATCGGCGGTGGCAGCATCGGCGGCGGCGGTCTCCGGCTCAGCGCCGGGGGCACCATGGTGTTCCTCGACGACGGCAGCGTGCGGTGTTGGGGCGCCAACGGCTTCGGCGGCCTCGGCCTCGGCGACTTGCTCGGCCGCGGGTTCCTCCCTGGTCACATGGGCATCAACCTCGGCTCCATCGGGTTCCCCGTGGGCTTCGTCGTCGGCGAGATCTGCAACGCCGTGCCCATGGCGCTGTTCTGCAGCGACACTGACGGGAACGGCCTGTGTCAGGTCATCGACAATGCCGACAACGGCCTCTCTCAATGTGTCATCGGCGCCGATGGCGGCGTACGGTGTTGGGGCTTCAACGCCTTTGGTCAGCTGGGGCTCGGAGACATCCTCGATCGAGGTGACGGCTTCGGCGGCGCGGTGGCCAACCTGCCCGCCATCAACCTCGGCGTAGGCCGCATCGCCACTCAGGTGGTCACCGGCGCCGCCCACGGGTGTGCACTCTTGGACAACGGCGGCATCAAGTGCTGGGGCTTCAATGGCCACGGTCAGCTCGGCCTCGGCGACGTGAACCTCCGCGGCGCCAACCCTGGCGAGATGGGTGACTTCCTGCCCTTCGTGAACCTCGGCACTGGCCGCACTGCTCTGCAGGTGGTCACCGGTGGCCATCACGTCTGCGCCATCCTCGACGATCGCGGGGTGAAGTGCTGGGGCCGCAACGACTTCGGTCAGCTCGGTCTCGGTGACGTGCTCGGCCGAGGCGGTATCCCCGGCCAGATGGGCGACGCTCTGCCCTATGTGCAGCTCGGCACCGGCCGTACGGCGCTTCAGCTGAGCGCCGGCGCCAACCACACCTGCGCGATCCTCGACAACGGTGGCATCAAGTGCTGGGGCTACAACGCCTTCGGCAACCTCGGCCTCGGCTTCACCGATCACTGTGGCGACGAGCCTGGCGAGATGGGCGACGCCCTGCCCTTCGTGCAGCTTGGCACCGGCCGCCTCGTGGGCCAGCTGAGCGCCGGCGCCAACCACACCTGCGCGGTGCTCGACGACGGCGGGGTGAAGTGTTGGGGCTTCAACAGCTTCGGCAACCTCGGCCTCGGTTTCACCGATCACTGCGGCGACAACCCCGGCGAGATGGGCGACGCCTTGCCCTACACCGGCCTCGGCGGCGGGGTCAGGGTCGACACCCTCGTCTGTGGTGGCCAGCACAGCTGTGCCCTGCTCGACAACGGCTCACTCAAGTGCTGGGGCGCCAACAACCTCGGCCAGCTTGGCTACGGCGACGTGTTCCCCCGCGGCATCATCCCCGGTCAGATGGGCGACAGCCTCGGTGGCATCAGCCTCGGCGGCGGCTCCATCCGATCCGGCAGCGGCCTCGGCGGTGGCGGCGGTGGTGGCGGTGGTGGTGGTGGCGGTGGCCTCGGTGGTGCCGGCTTCGGCGGTGGCGGCATCGGCATCGGCGGCGGCGGTACCATGGCCGTCTTCGACAACGGCGCCATCAAGTGTTGGGGCGGCAACGGCTTTGGCCAGCTCGGCCTCGACGATGTGCTCTGTCGTGGATCCAACCCCGACGAGATGGGAGCCAACCTGTCCTCGGTCGACTTCGGTGAGGGCGGCTTCACGCCGGTGCACGCCAACGGCGAGATCGTATTGCCCCTGCCCGACTGTGACGATGCAGATGGCGATTTGCAGTGCGACGAGGACGATCCCTGCCCGAACGACGCCGCCAACGACGCTGACGGCGACGGCATCTGCGGTGACGTGGACAACTGCCCCACCATCGCCAACGGCGATCAGGCCGACGACAACGGCGACGGCTTCGGCGACGACTGCATCAGCCCGTCGGCCAACATCGATCCGTCGGCCAACATCGACGGTGACGTGATCATCGGGCCCAACGCCGAGATCGGCCCCAACTGTCACATCGGCGACGGGGCGGTCATCAATGGCACCCTCGGCGACGGCGTGGTCGTTGGCCCCGGCACCGTGGTGAACGAAGGCGCGGTGGTCTCCGACGGCGCCCGCATCGGTGACAACTGCGGCATCGGTGCCAACTGCAACATCGGCGTGCTCGCCGAGATCGGCAACAACGTCACCCTCGGCGCGCGCTGCACCATCGGCGGCCGCGCCATCGTCGGCGACGGCGTCACCACCGACGTCGACATCGAGTTCGACGAGCAATGCCGCATCGGCGCATTCACCGAGGTGGGCGCCGAGTGCTACGTCGGGGTCAACACCAGCATCGGCGAGAACGGCGTCATCGACCGTGATTGCTGGCTGGGCCCGAACAGCCTCCTCGGCGACGACTATGTCTTCGGCACCGACGCCTACTTCGAGGCCAATGTGCGGGTGAGCAACACCGCCACCTTCGGCAACAACGTACGCGTCCTCAGCTACGCCGTGGTGGGCGACAACGTCAGCCTCGACGATGGGGTGGAGCTCGCCTCTGGTGGTGAGGCCGGTGACAACACCGTCATCGGCGCCAACACCGAGATTCGTGGTCAGGTGGGCGCCGACGTCGTCATCGGCACCGACGCCTTCCTCGGCAACCAGAGCAGCTTCGGCGATGGCTGTGTGGTGGGCGATCGCGTGAGCACGGGCATCTTCGCCACCCTCGCCACGGGCTGCCAGATCGGATCCGACACGGCGATCTACGACGGGGTAGTCCTCGGCGCCAACGGTGTCATCGGCAACGAAGCCACGGTGCTCTTCTACTCGACCTTCGGCACCGACGCGAACGTCGGCGCCAACAGCTTCATCGACGAGCGAATCGAGGCGGGCAACAACTTCACGGTGGGCACCAACAGCCGCCTCTGGCCACGGAGCAGCTACGGCAACGGCATCAACATCGGCAACGACGTGTTGATCCGCGACACCGCCGACGTGGGCGATCGGGTCACCATCGAGAATGGCGTGATCATCTTCCCCAGCACCACCATCGGCGACGACGCCACGATCCGCGAGGGCGTGGAAATCGGCGTGGCCAACTGCCCGACGCAGCGCTGCGGTCAGGTCACCATCGGCGCTTGCCAGGATGTCGACGAAGACATGACACCGGTCTCCTCCTCGCCAGACACCTGCAACTGACAGTTCAGGTCAGCGCAGGCGACTCATACCTCTCCGGGTCGCCTGCGGTGTGATGCCCTCCGCCGTTTCCCCTACAGAACAGTGTGTTCTGGCAACGTCCAGCCCTCGATGACGTCTACTCTGTGTTCCCATCACCAGAGACGAGTACATCATGGGCATGTTGATCGACGGTCAGTGGCATCGGGAGAGCGAGATCCCCCGCACCGATGGCGCCTTCAAACGGCAGAACAGCCAGTTTCGCAATTGGATCACGACAGATGGCGCCCCAGGGCCCAGCGGTGAGGGTGGGTTCCCTGCAGAAAAGGGGCGATACCATCTCTACGTCTCTCACGCATGCCCGTGGGCCCACCGCACCCTGATCTTCAGAGCCCTCAAGGGCCTCGAGGATCACATCAGCATCTCGGTGGTGCACCCCGACATGTTCGACGAAGGCTGGACCTTCGAGCCCGGCGAGGGGGTGATCCCCGATCCGATCCATGGGGCCACGCGTCTCTACGAGCTGTATCAGCGCGCTGATCCCAGCTACACCGCCCGAGTCACCGTGCCCCTGCTCTGGGACAAGGTCCGCGATTTGGCTGTATCGAACGAGTCATCGGAGATCATCCGCATGCTCAACAGCGCCTTCGACGACGTGGGCGCCACAGGACCCGACTTCTATCCCGAGCCGCTCCGAGCCGAGATCGACGCCATCAACGATCGCATCTATCACACGGTGAACAACGGCGTGTACAAGACCGGGTTCGCCAGCAAACAGGCCATCTACGAGGCCGAAGTCACTGCGCTCTTCGACACCCTCGACTTTCTCGAAGATCACCTCGAAGGGCGCACCTTTCTCGTGGGTGAGACCCTCACCGAGGCGGACTGGCGGCTGTTCACCACCTTGATCAGGTTCGACGCCGTCTATGTGACTCACTTCAAGTGCAACAAGAAGCGCATTGCCGATTACCCGAGACTCCAGGCCTATTTGGAGCGTCTCTACGCCACACCTGGAGTGGCTGGCACTGTGCACATGGACCACATCAAAGGGCACTACTTCAGGAGCCACCGCAGCCTCAACCCCAAGGGCATCGTGCCTCTGGGGCCAGATCTGCCCTTTATGCGACCCCTCTGAAAGGCGCCCTTCATGTTGCGTATCATGATGCTGTTGGGCATCGCCCTCACACCAACGCCCATCCTCGCTCAAGCGCCAGGCTCACAGCCCAGCCCTACATCTCAGCCCAGTTCACAACCCAGCTCACAACCCGCTGCGCAGAACGCCTTCGCTGCGCCCATCGCCAGGGCCCATGGCGCAGCAGTGTATGCGAGCAAGGCCGCTGTGCAGGCCGACATCGAGCTGACTTTCGGCGGCAAGCCCCGCCTCAAAGGCACGATGCGGTTCGATCGCGCTTTGAGCAAAAGCCGCATCGAAACCCATGATGGGGTGATCATGGTCTTCGATGGTGAGAAGGCGTGGATCAGCCCCAAGGAGAACCCTCGAAAGAAGGTGCGCTTTGCGTTGCTGACGTGGCCCTATTTCATGGTGGCGCCCTTCAAGCTCGCTGATCCTGGAGTGAAGATCGCCGAAGCAGGGCAGATGCCATTGATGGCCGGTGGGGCCCCTCAGAGCGTGCTCAAGATGACTTTTGCCGCAGGCATCGGTGACACACCAGATGACTGGTATATTCTGTACACCGATGACAAAAAACAGATGAAAGCCATGTCGTACATTGTCACGTATGGCACCAAGGCAGAGAAGGCCGAGTCAGAGCCCCACGCGATTCAGTACCATGACTTCACCACTGTGGACGGGGTGGTCTTCGCCACCCGGTGGACCTTCCACCACTGGTCCGAGCGCCAGGGAGTTCACGGCGCTCCCCTCGGCGAGGCCAGGCTGAGCAATATATCCTTTGTGCCTGCAAACATTCAGGATTTCACAGCCCCCGAACGATCTCGGGAAGACACACTCCCCCCCCAGAAATGATGGGTGTCTTGCCCCATTCCGGGGCACTGTAGGCTTTTGTATCATAATGTCAGAAACCGGGTGTCATCCAAGGTCGTACAAGGTATCCTCCTACCGTAGAGATACCTATCACCCGTTTGGGAGACACCGTTCATGCTCAAGCACGCCAGCGCCGTCGCCATGGGCCTTACCCTTGCCCTGAGCACACTGGCCCATGGCCAGTTTGTAGGTGGTCAGGGGGCTCAAATCGCTGACGGACTTTATGATCCGATCAGCGTCAGCCATCCATCATGTGCACCGCTGGCGCCGCCAGCAGGGCCGACGATTCAGATCGGTCCGGCGAATGCGGACACGCTGCCCTCGACGATCCTCAACGCTGCGTCGGGCACGGTGATCGTTCTCGAAGATGGGGTCTACACGTTCAGCTTCCAGGACGAGGCCTCGCGCCGTCTGCGGTTCGAGACACCCAACGTCACCCTCACCTCGTTGTCGCAAGATGCCACTCGGGTGATCATTGATGGTGAGTATCTCACCAACGAGATGGCGTACATCACCGCCTCGAACATCACGATCTCCCACATCACCTTCACCCGGGCGGTGGATCACCTGATCCACCTCACGCCGACTACAGGGGTGAACTCGACGAACGTGAAGCTCTATGGGCTGCGCCTCATCGATTCGGGTGAGCAGTTCATCAAGGGCAACCCCAACCCCGGTCGTACAGCCTGGCCCGACGACACCGAGGTGGCCTGCTCGGTCTTCATGCTCACCGATGACGGTCGCCCCAACGTGTCGACAGCAGTGAACGGCTGCTACACCGGCGGCATCGATGTGCACGGCGGCCGTGACTGGCACGTCCACCACAACTACTTCGGTGGCATCTACTGCAAGAACGGCTCACTGGCTGAGCACGCGGTGCACTTCTGGCGTGGGGCCCGCGACACCCTCGTGGAGCAGAACATCATCGTCAACGGCGCGCGAGGCATCGGCTTTGGTCTGGCGAGCACCGGTGAGACCCGGCCTTACAACGACAACCCCTGCCCGGGTGCCAACGGCGGCTACGTGGGCCACCACGGAGGCATCATCCGCGGCAACATCATCTACGCCGAGCATGCGTACTACGACGCAGGCATCAGCCTCGAGCAGGCCTGCGGCGTCGAGGTGCTTCACAACACGGTCTTCGAGACGAGCGACGCCTCCAACGGCTTCTCGTCAATCGAGTACCGCTATGACAACACCGACGCGTTGATCCAGAACAACATCACCCGCTTGATTCGCCAGCGGAACAACGGCTCGGCGACGACGCTCAACAACATCCAAGACGCCAAGAGCAGCCTCTTCGTGCGCCCCGACGCACGGAAGCTCGGCTTCCAGCTGCGCGCCTCGGCCACCTCCGCGGTGAACCAGGGCGCAGCCACGGCCAACGCAGGTGTCGATCTCGAGGGCAACGCCCGCAACAACGGCAACCCCGACATCGGCGCCCTCGAGCGGCAGTGAGGAGGCTGATCATGAACCGCACATACATCTCTCGTAAGCGTTTGCTTCAAGCCCTCGCCGGCGCCTCGGTCATGGTGGCCACCTCGACAGCCTGGGCCACGATGGACCGCCACCACAGCTGTGTGGTGTCGACGACGGGTGCACTCTACTGCTGGGGCGCCAACGCCTCGGGCCAGCTCGGCCAGGGCGACGCCAACCTACGTGGTAACGATGCCAACGAGATGGGGGCCAACCTCTCCGCGGTGAGCCTGGGCACGGGCCGCACAGCCACCCGGGTGGCCATCGGCGACGATCACACCTGCGCGTTGCTCGACGACGCCTCGGTGAAATGCTGGGGTGACAACGCCTCGGGCCAGCTCGGACAGGGCAGCACCTCGACGCTGGGCGACGGCGCCAACGAGATGGGGGACAACCTCACCGCCGTCGATCTCGGCACTGGCCTCGCGGCGATGGCCGTGGCAGCCGGTAACACCCACTCCTGTGCGCTGATCACTGATGGCCGCGTGAAGTGCTGGGGGGCCAACGATTTTGGCCAGCTCGGCCTCGGTGACACCACCGTACGCGGCGACGACGCCAACGAGATGGGCGACAACCTGCCCTTCGTCGACCTCGGCACCGGCCGCACGGCGACGGCGCTGAGCGCTGGCGCCCATCACACCTGCGCGTTGCTCGACGACGCCTCGGTGAAGTGCTGGGGCGCCAATGATTTCGGCCAGCTCGGCCAGGGCAACACCGCGATCCGCGGTGATGACATCAACGACATGGGCGATCTGCTGCCCGCGGTGGCTCTCGGTACGGGCCGCACAGCCCTCGATCTCACCACGGGTGCAGATCACAGCTGCGCGCTGCTCGACAACGGCCGCCTCAAGTGCTGGGGCTACAACGGCTCCGGGCAGCTCGGTCAGGGCGACACGGCCCACCGCGGTGACGGCGCCAACGAGATGGGCGACAACCTCGCAGTCATCGATCTCGGCGGCGCGGTGGGGGCAGGCCTCACGGTGCTGGCGGTGGCCGCCGGCGACGATCACACCTGCGCCCTGCGGGACGACAACACGGTGAAGTGCTGGGGTGCCAACATCTCGGGCCAGCTCGGCCTGGAGAGCACCGATACACTTGGTGACGCAGCCAACGAGATGGGCAACGCCCTCGCCACGGTCGACCTGGGTACGGGCCGTACTGCTGGTGCGCTCGGCGCCGGCTCGGATCACACCTGCGCGGTGCTCGACAACAACACACTGGTCTGCTGGGGCCTCAACCAGCACGGTCAGCTCGGTCAGGGCGTGACCACCTGGTGGGGCGACGGGGCCGACGAGATGGGTGACGATCTCGTGGCGGTCTCCCTGAGCGGCACGCCCGAGCTGCCGATGAACTTCGGCGGCCTGAGCCGCTGCCCGGATCAAGATCTCGACGGGGTCTGTGACGCCGACGACAACTGTGTGGCCAACGCCAACCTGAACCAGGCCGATGCTGACGCTGACGGCCAGGGCGATGTCTGTGACGTCTGCCCCAACGACGCCAACGACGACGCTGACGGCGACGGTCTCTGCGCCGACGTGGACAACTGCCCTGGCGCAGCAAACGCCGCCCAGACCGACACCGACGCCGACAGTCTTGGTGATGCCTGCGATGTCTGCCCCAACGACGCCACGAACGATGCTGACGGTGATGGGGTCTGCCAAGATGTAGACAACTGCCCCGGCGTGGCGAACCCCAACCAGGAAGACAACAACGGCGACGGCTACGGCGATGCCTGTGTGAGCCTCGGGGCGAACATCCATCCCACGGCCACCCTGGGCAGCGCCGTCGTCGTGGGCAATGGGGTCACCCTCGGTCCCTACGCCGACGTTGGCGACGGTGCCACGGTTCTCGGTGACGTGGGCGACAACAGCAGCATCGGTGCGGGCTCGGTGGTCGGCGCAGGCTGTGTGGTGGGCAACGCCGTCGTCCTCGGCGCCAACGTCTCCCTCGGCGCCAACTGTGTGGTCGACACCCTCGCCGAGATCGGCGCGGGCAGCAGCGTCGGCGTCGCCGGCAGCGTGGGCACGCAGAGCACTCTGGGCGCCAACGTCACTTTGGGTGACGGGGTCTCTGTCGGCGCCATCTCCCAGGTGGGCGACAATGGCAACTTCGCCGCCGGCTCATCTGTATCGCCAAACACCATCGTGGGCGCCAACGCTCAGGTGGGCACCAACAGCGCCATCAGTGGCAACGCCCGAGTGGGTGACGATCTCGTCCTCGGCGCCGATGCGGTCATCGGGCCCAACAGCATCATTGGCGATCGCGCCGCCTTCGGTGACAACACGTCCACTGAGGCCTACGCGGTCATCGGCAATGACTTCTCCATTGGCGCTGGCTCCGAGATGGCCTCGGGCGCCACAGCCGGTAACGATGTCAACATCGGCGCCGGCGTCGAGGTCCGTGGTGCCCTGGGCAACCGCGTGATTCTCGAAGACAACGTCTTTGTGGGCAACCAGAGCAACGTGAGCGACGACTGCCACCTGCAGACCAACGCGAGCCTGGGCATCTTCGTCGATCTCGGCACCAACTGCGCCATCAGCCCCGACGTGGCGATCTTCGATGGTGCAAGCCTCGGCGTCGACGCGGTCATCGGCGCTCGGACGACAATTTTGTTCCGCAGCACCCTCGGGGATCGTGCCGATGTGTCCACCGACACGATCATCGACGAGCAGGTCACCATCGGCGATGACTTCACCCTCGGCGCAAACAGCCGCCTCTGGCCCCGAAGCACGTACGGCAACGACGTCACCATCGGCGCCAACACCCTCATTCGCGACACGGCGACTGTGGGCGATGGGGTCATCGTGGAGGACAACGTTCTCATCTACCCCGAGGTCAACATCGGGGATGAGACGATCATCCGCGCGAGCGTGGAGATTGGCGTGGAGACCTGTGCCACCCGCGTGTGTGGTCAGGTGGACATCGGCGGCTGCCTCGACGTGAACGCTGATCAGGCACCGGGCACGACCCTCGCTGGCCAGTGCGAGGCGACGATCGTGGTGAACGGCGCGAGCCGCAACTGGTCCGATGGCACCTACGCCACGGCCTGTCACGACTACCGCTACCCCGACGGGGTGGACTACGTGTACGGCGGCGCCACTGGTGATGGCCGCTACACCATCGACACCGACGGCAGCGGCGGCGACGCGCCCTTCGATGTGTACTGCGACATGACGACTGATGGTGGTGGTTGGACTCTGGTGGACAACGACGCCACCAACGCTGGCACCTTCGGCTCACGTACTCTGGGTGCCAACACCGACATCAACACCACCCGCGGCGCGGTGCTGCCGTCCTACGACTGGTCGGCCAGCCCCCAGCTGCTCTGCAAGTCGAGCCGCTTCACGGGCACGCTGCCCTGGCTCACCTTCAACGTCGTCTCTGCATCAGGCCGCAACTACCCCACGACGACGACGATTGCTGCAGCTGGCTCCGGCGGTCACTTCTCCTACGCCAACCTCAACGGAAACACCGCTCGAGGCACGGCGGCCTGGATCTACGTGGGCAATGGCCGCTTCGGTTCGGTCTGGATCGGCGCCGGCAGCAACAGCACCTGCTCGTGCAACTACGGCAGCGGTCGCCACACCGGCCTGGGCACCTACGGCCCGGGTACCTCTGCAACCTGTAGCACCTGGGTTCGCTAGGCTCCGGTGCTCCGGCGGCGTCAGCCGCCGTGAGCGCCTCCGCGGGGTTCGTGCATGCGTAGGTGGCGGCCTCGCTGACGCTCGCAAAGAGAGTTTTTCGGGCACGGGCACGGGCACGGGCACGGGCACGAGTTGATACATACTCTGACCCGTGGCCTTGCCTGAGTTCAGGGCGAAGATTGTCATTACAACTGAGATGGTGAGCTTCAGCACAGCCTGAGAATTCAGGTCTTGGGGGGTATGGAGGAGGTCAGAACCTCCACTGAGAAAAGCGTGGGGCTGAGTAGAGCCTCCACCACCATAAACCTACGAGCGGAGCCATGCTGGGCTACGGGTCAGAGTATGTATCAACTCGTGCCCGTGCCCGTGCCCGAAAAACTCTCTACCGCTGGTTATCAGCAGACACCCCAAAGAGCCAAGCGATGTTCGCTCGGGGCTGATGACAGTTGATGCAGAAGTCGACCTGGCCAGTGAACGACGCAGTCCCATCATTCTCGATGCGGGCCCACCACCAGTCCTCAGCACCGTTGTCGAAGCCCTCGCCCACCTTGGCCATCACCGTCAGAGCGGTGGGATCACCGTCAGCGTTGAACTGAGGTTTGACGAGCATTGCCCCAGCGGGGATGTCGAAGTCGCCCTCGGTAGCCTCCGGATCGATGCCGCGGTAGACATCGACGATGTCGTTGCTCACCCAGTAGTCCACCATATCGCCACCATGCTGCGACATGCGGCGCTCGCTGTTGATCTGGGTGAAGCCCTCGTCCTGGTAGGCCACAGCCCGGGCCACGAAGGCAGCCTCGTCGAGGCCACCGCCAGCACCGCCCTCAGGGGTGCCGCCCATGGCCTCGCCGCCGGCGCCGCCCATGGCTTCTCCGCCCGAGCCGGCCTCTCCACCACCATCATCGTCGTCGCCACCACAGGCGAAGAGGGTCAGGCTCAGCGAGGCGATCAACAGTCGATTCCAGCGGCGTTCAACGATGCGCATGATGGCTCCTTTTATCGGGTATGCCACAGGCAGTGAAGGCCTTGGCAAAGGCCTGCCTGCCTCGGGCGTCGAGATGGTTGTAGAGGAAAGCCCGGCCGTCGCACATCGCGTCGGCGTGTTGCCTCACCCCCTTGTCGTCAGAGGTGAGGGCACACTGGAGGTCAAAGCGCCCCAAGGGCACCTCTCGCTCAGGGCATTGGAACTTCGTGCCTTTGTCGGTGGTGATGCGCTGCACCTCGGCGCCGCTCGGACACGTCACCGAAACACACGGATCAGCAGCGTTGGGATCGTCGGGCCGATAGCCCTCCAACGGCGCGTGATCCACCAACAAGGTCTTGGGCGTGAAGAAGCCCACGGCGTCGGTGCCGCGGTTCACATTGATGGGCGATGGCCCCGTGGTGATCTCAGGGCGATGGCTGGTGTGACAGCCAGCACAATCCGAGCGGGCGCGGTACACCTTGATGGCCTTCTTCCGCCGCTTGGGACGGGTCTTCCATGGGAAGCCGACGCCCTGGCGCATCGCACCGTAGATCGCCTCGTGCACCTGCCCTTTGACCGCCTGATCGCCTCGAAGCCAGGTGTAGCCGAACAGATCCGCCTCTGCTCCAGGGCCCACAGGCCGGAACACGCGGAAAGTCTGAGCCCCGTCAGCACCGATCTCGGTGCCGCGTACATCGGCCACCCGGTAGGGCGCCTGCGCCTTGGGTCGCCAGTACTCCACCCGATCGGAGATTGTGCCCTTCGGGTAGTCGAGGGTCAGCTGACCATGAGGACCTTCCACTGTCTTGATCACACCATCCTTGGGGATCTTCAGCCAGATACGGGTGGTGGAGCGGCCCCCGGTTCCGCCGGGCAAGTGCACTGGCGGTGTCAGAGAGACGAACCCCTGATCAGCCCACCATGTCTGCTGGCCAGAGATGATCGTCGCCCCTTCTGGAGGCGCGGGCGACCCGTGGTCATGACTGTGATCGCCATGATCATGACTGTGATCTCCATGGTCATGCCCATGACCATCGTGCTCGTGGCTTCCACCGGCGCTGATGAAGTACGCGCCGACGAATGCGCCGATACACACCGCGGCGACACCGAGCATCTTCGCCAGGGTGGCAGCATCTCGGCCCGGACCGCTCACCTCAACGCTCCGGAGCAGGCCAGCGGGCCTCGATGTCGGCGATGACCGGAGATCCGAGGATGCCCGCGCGCTTCAGCTCGAGGGCCGCCTCGACGAGGGCCTTCCGAGATACACCCGCCTGAGCACAGACCTCGGCGTTGGCCTCTTCGTTCGCCCAGGCGAACGCCACCAGCATGGGCAGGGTGGGCTGGATGAACCGCACCATGCGATCGCTGGGGCGCCGGTAGAACAAGATGGTCACCGGCGTCGGCTTCAGCGGGATATCACGGCCACTCTTGATGCCTCGGATATAGCCCGGCACCGTATGGGTGTAGGCTCGGATGCTCGCCGTGGGGTTCACGACGTCGGCTTCTACGTCGAAGGGTCGCGTGTCACGGGTGGTCGTGTAGTAGAGATACTCGTAGTCGGCGATTTGAGCCCACAGCTCACGGGCTTCGAGATCAGTCTGCTCGATGAGCCAACCGGCAAAGCCTTCACCGAAGACGTTGAGATCCCAGTGGCTGCTGGGTCGCCCGAGGGCATAGGTGTCCACGAGAGCCCGCCAGGCCTTTCGCTCACCCACAGCCTGCTCTACGCCGGGATACAGGTAGCCCATGATCCGCCGATGGTTGGCGCGGATCAGCTGCGCATAAAAGGCGATGTGATCATCACGAGAGGGCGAGTCGCCGAGGCGTTGCTGCAGCTCGGCAGGATCAATCTCTCCGCGCAGGAACGGCACCATGGCGTCGAAGAACTGCTGCAGGTTGCTCACGCCTCACCCCCAACGGCCTCGGGCGTGGCGAACTTTTGCCAGATGGCCCGGGCCTTGTCGGCCTCGTCGATCACGCGATCGAGGGGCGGGATCTCCATGTCCCACTCGATGAGGGTGGGGGCTGGCCCCGTGCGGTGCAACGCCTCGCTGTACATCTGCCACACCGGATCGATCACCGGGCTGCCGTGGTTGTCCACGGCGAGATCTCCGACATACTTGTGGCCGGCGAGGTGAATACGCCCGGTCTTCTCCAAGGGCAGAGCCTGTAGATCAGCATGGGCGTCGGTGCCGTGGTTGTGGGCGTTCACGTACACATTGTTCACGTCGAGCATCAGGCCGCAGCCGGCCTCTTCGATGACCGTGGTGACGAACTCACCTTCAGTCATCTCGGCGCCGGGCATGATGGCGTAGGTGCTCACGTTCTCGAGCAGGATCGGGCGCTCGAGCATCTCCTGCACCTGCTTGACCCGTCGGGCGATGTGCAACGCCGCTTCGTGGGTAAATGGCAGGGGCAGGAGGTCATAGAAATTTTGACCGTGGGCCGTGGCGAAGCACAGATGCTCGGTGAACACCGGCACGCCGAGCCGATCGAGCAGGGCTTTCACCAGCTCGATGTGACCCCGGTCAATCGGATCAGGCCCACCGAGGGACATGGACACGCCGTGCACCCCAATGGGCCAGCGCTCGGCGCAGGCGTCGAGGGTCTTGCCCCCGACGCCGCCGTTGGCGATGAAGTTCTCGGGAATGATCTCCAACCAGTCGATCTGTCGATCAGTCTTCTGGATGCTGGAGAAATGCTCCCGCCTCAGGCCAATGCCCACTCCCTCTTCCATGGACGCTTACTCCTCGCCCTCGTCACCGGGGCAGCCCGAGGGACAGCCGGCCTCGCCACCCTCGCCATCGTCGGGGCAACCAGCGGGGCAACCCGCCTCGCCGCCCTCACCGTCACCGGGGCAACCACCGGGGCAGCCGGCCTCACCACCGGCGGGGCAACCTGCAGGACAGCCTGCATCACCACCGGCTGCGGGGCAACCAGCGGGGCAACCGGCAGGGCAGCCCGCAGGGCAGCCTGCGTCACCACCAGCTGCGGGGCAACCGCCGGGGCAGCCAGCCTCACCACCGGCGGGGCAGCCTGCGGGGCACCCGGCCTCACCGCCCATGGCCTCACCGCCGCTGCCGGCTGCGGCCTCACCACCGCTGCCGCCGCTGCCGCCATCATCATCATCGTCACAGCCACCAGCGGCGAGGCCGATGCCGCCAGAAAGCAGAGCCATAGCCAGGATCTTGGAGGTCGACTTGAACATATTTACTTCCCCATATGGTCGTTATTGCACTGCGCTCGGGACGTCAGGCCCCTGGCGATGTGTACATGACATCGGGCTTCACAGCACAGTGCTAGGGAAAGATACGTGGGGTGGAAAAAAGGTGTTACAACTGTTTTGTTTTTTTGCTGAAACAGCACAAAAAACGAGTTGAACCTGTATCAAAGGCGCAAATTTAGCGGGTACGAATATGTTGGCAAATCACTCAACGTGAAGTCCATTTCAATTATTCGGACTCGTCATTGCGTTTACCTTGATGATTGAGCACACACCAAAGTGCAGCTGTGTGGCAGGCAGGTTGCACCGATCATCGGAGCGCGTGCTCAGGCTGCGTGGGCGTTCATGCGGGCGGGGCTGCCCGAGAGCGTACGCTCGAAGAACGCGTCCATGACTGCCCAGAGCCCCTGACCAGCGCCGCGACGAAAGCCGCGAAAATGCCCAATTGCTGAAGCGCCCAAATCCTCGGGTCGATACACCGAGTGCTCGGTGGGGGCACGGGGCAGCAAATGTACGAAGTCTGCAGTGGCCTCCGGCGTGATGTACGTATCATCCGTCACCGAGAGGTGCAGGTTCGGCACCTCGAGGGGTGCCATGATCGAGCGGATCAGCTCGCGCTCTTCTCGCGTGAAGTAACCAGGGGTGCTGCAACGCCGCGCCCACTCTCGAGCCACCCCACCAGGCAAATCTTCAGAGGTGCCCATCCAACCGGGCAAATAACCGATGAGCCGCGCCGTCGTGGGCATGAGCATCTTCAATTGCCACATGCGCCGCCGGCGGAGATGGGCCGGTGCGAGGCCATAGTACCCGCTCCCCGAAGCCACAGTGATCGAGCCTGTGGGCTCGTGCAAGGCACCGGTCCTCAACATGGCGTGACCGCCGAAGCTGTGACCCACATAGAACAATGGTCGACCCGCAGCGCGCCCTCGGCCCTGGTCGCATGCCGCCCGGAAGTCCTTGAACATCCAGTCGCTCATGCTGATAGCGTCACCCTTGATCGAACCCCGGCGAGATCCGCCGATGCCCCGATAATCATAGGTAAAGACTGTGTGTCCCTGCCCCACGAGGTGCTCGGCATATTGATCGTAATACCCCTGAGGCACCGCTGTGGCGGGATGCATGACCGTCACAGGTCCGTCATCTGCCGTGTGCTCTGCAGTGAACCAGCGCCCCGCGAGCAGGTGGCCGTCGGTGGACTCGAATTCGATGGGGGTGATCTGCATGGCGACCTCCGAGAGGATACGTGAGATTGCACAGATGAAACGTGCTCAACTGTTGTAAACAAGATGATGAGCCGATACCCCAGAAGACAAACGAAAGTAGACTTGCAAAAACGCAATGCCAGATAACGTACCCGGTCTGAAGTGGGATGACGTGCCCTATGTACTCGCCGCGGTTCGCCTCGGCTCGTGCGCCGCTGCGGCCCGCACCCTCGGCGTGGCGGTGACCACGGTGACACGCCGTATCGCGGCCTTCGAAGCCGCCATCGGGCGCCCGGTGGTCCGCCTCACCCGAGATGGTGTCAGCCTCACTGAGGCAGGTGCCGGCCTCATGGATCATATGGTGCGTATCGAAGAGGCCATGGTGGGGCTCTCACGACAGCTGAAGAGCGGTGATCACCCCTCGGGACCTGTGCGCGTCACCACCCTGGAGACTGTGGCTACGGCGTTCCTGGCACCCAACGTCGGGGCCTTCGTCGAACAGCACCCGGACATCGAGCTCACTTTGAAGGGTGAAAACCGCTCCGCCGACCTTCTGCGGGGTGAGGCCGACATCTCCGTGCGTCTAGGACGCCCTCGACAGAAAGATCTCGTGGTACGCCGGCTGGGCCTGGTGCACTTCGATCTCTTCGCCTCCGCGGGCTACATCGAGCGCTGGGGCCGCCCTGATCCGGAGCACCTCGACGGGCACCGCCTGGTGACATTCACCCGGGACTTCAACCACATCTTCATCGTGCAGTGGCTCTCGGAGCGCTCCCAAGGGGCCCAGGTGGTGTGCCGGTCGGTCCACACCACCACACTCCTCGAGATGATCCGAAGCGGCGCCGGGATCGGGCTGCTGCCCACGCGTATGGGCGAGGGGCTGGTGCCTCTGAACGCCCAGAATCTGCCTGGCGCTCCGCTGTGGCTGGCGTTTCATCAAGATGATCGCAACCGGCCGGCGATCAGGGCTGTAGCCAACTGGATCATCGACACGCTCACCGAGGTGGGCTGACACAGCGCTCATGTCACCGCAGAGAGATGACGATGATTCTGGTGAGGTGATGGATCTCTGACTGAGGAGGCAACCATGGCACCCGATCTTCGTATGCTCCGCGATTACACGCTCATGTTGACTGGTGTGCTGGTCAGCCTGGTGATTTGATCACATACCCGGGATGCATCCGCCCCGTAGGGGGATAGAGCGCATGCTCGGTGTATCGAAAGCCCAGACCGACGAGCATCTTCTTCGAGCTCTGATTGTCTGGGTGATGCCCGGCGAACACCGCTGAGGCACCATAGACCTCGAAGGCATGTTCGAGCACGCTCTGCGCAGCCTCTCGTGCAAAGCCGAGGCCCCAGTGTGCTGGCCTCAAGTGCACCCCGAACTCCACCACGTTCTTCTCAAGATCATGAGGCCGCAGCCCGGCACAGCCGACGTGTGCCCCACTCTCCCGATGAAACATCGGCCAATACTGGATCCCGTGCTCGACCTGGCTCTCGATGTGCCCTTGAAGCATGGCGCTCACCTCGCCCACATCGAAGTGCCCTCGAGCGCTGATGAGCGCGGCCACACGCGGATCACCCCACAGCCCCTGGGCAAGGTCCAGATCATCTACACGCCAGAGCCGAAAGGCCAGTCGAGGGGTCGGTGATGGATGCTTCACTTGCTCCGCAACGGGCCGGCCTTTGCCTTCCAGCTGTAGATCTTTCGTTTGCGCTCGAAGATCGGCGCGTCGCCTGTGCCCGGAGCCGGGCTGACGTCCGAGATCCACCAGGCGGTGAAGGCCACCACGTCTTTACCGGGCGGGATCAAACCACGCTGATGCTCGCCGTTGGCGAACCACACAGCCCACTTGGCGAACAAGTGCTTCTGGAACTGCAGGCGGAACATCAGGTTCTCTTCGTAATGGGTCCAGTGCCGGAGCCGGGCATCGGCCATCTGGTCGAGGTTGGGCACCTCACCTGTTCGGGGGTCGATGTGGGTGCCGTCGTCGAGCTCGGCGTCGACGATCATCCACCCATCTTTCACCGGCGCGTCAGGGGCGAAGAGCTGCCAGCCCTGCTGGAAGTCACCGTAGTGAGAGAAGGTGTTCGCCCACGTGGGCATCTTGTGATCGGGGAACGTCTTCCTCAGCGCCCGGTTTTGGTCCATGGCCCGATGGAAGCACGACAAGAAGGCCACGACCACGAAGACCTGGGCCGCCCAGAACCGCACCGGATGGTGCTTGGGGCTGTCGGGTACCTCAATGTCGCGTACATGGGTGTGGGCCTCGAGCCAGAGCCCTACGGATCGCATGGCCCCTTCAATGGCCAGCCAGGCACCCCCGAGCTTGCCGGCGAGCCAGCGGCCGAAACGGCCGAGCAGATCGCAGTCCTGCGAGGTGAGCAGCAACATGTACGACACCGACATCATGTACGAGAACAGGCTCAGATCGGTCACCGCGGCGATGCTCAGGTGCAGCCCGATGAGGCTCACCACAAGCACTCGACGACACCAGACCACGGCGAAGGGGGACCAGATCAGAATCGGCGCCAGGCCCTCGACGATGAGCGTGCCCCAGCTCATGGCCCACAGCACGCTCATGGGGGCCCAGCCCCGGAACCAGAAGCCGAAGTCGGTGAGGATTCGATCCTGGTGCAGCAGCCAGTAGACCGCTTCGCCCTTCATCCAGGTGTCGCCGGTCTTGTGGATGGTGTTGAAGAAGTAGATGACCGCCAACTGCATCATGAAGCCGGTGATGGCGAGGCTGCGGATGGGGGCCCGCAGCGTCTCAAGGGGCACGCCCTTTCGGGCAGCGAGCCACGCATCGACTGACCAGCTGCGCCCCAGGGGCAGGGCGATCGTCCACAGCCACCAGAGGTTGTGCACGATGTCGGCGCCGATGTGCACCACCCAGTTCCGGTTGTGGATGCTGATCATGCAGATCATGCCCAGCACCTGAAACAGGCGGGTGCGCCAGCCGGCGACAAAGGCCATCAAGATGCCCGCGGTGGCGAGGAAGAAGACCTTCACCTCCCAGACCTCGTCGAGCATGTAGAGCAGGCTCAGGCGCTGGGGGCCCTCCCCGGTCATGTAGAGGGCGTAGTGGTTCGGCAGCACACCTTCGTTGGTGTAGAGCATGGCGATATGGGGCCATCGCTGCCAGAGGTCGATGAGACACAGCAGCCCGAAGGCCACCCGGAACACCGCCAGAGATCGCGGATCCACCGTGATCCAGGCCCGCCAGTTGAAGATGCTCTTCTTCACCACCCCGTTCTCCACGCTCGCGTTCATTCCGTCTTCCGCCAGGGGTCCAGCAGGGCCTCAATGCCCGGGATGTCCTGTGGGGGCGCGAAGTGCACCCCCTGTCCGTGATCACACCCGATGTGTCGCGCGGTCTCGGCCTGATCTCGGGTCTCGATGCGCTCGGCGATCACCCGCCTGCCCAGCCGCCGGGCCGAGGCCATCAGGGCGGCGATGGCCTCTCGACCTTCTGTCTCGCGGCCCATGCTCATCAAGCGGCCTCCATCAACCTTGATCGACTCGATGGGCAGCTCGTCGAGGGCCTTCGAACTCAAGGCGCCGAGATCGTAGTCGTCGACGTTGAGCTGCACCCCGAGGCTCGACAACGGCAACAACGCCTCGGCGATGGCCTCGGCCTCTGGAGTGAGGGCCTGCTCACAGATCTCCAGACGCAGGAGCGAAGGTTTCATACGAGCGTCGGTCAAAATCGTGATGACGCGGTTGGGGAACCGTGGATCGAGCACGCTCCGCGTGGACACGTTCACCAGCAGCTTGGGTGGGGTCATGGAATTGTTGGCCCACCGGGCGAAGGTGCGGCACGCCCGACGCAGGATCAGCTGGTCGATCTCCACGATGAGACCGGTCTCTTCTGCGGCGTCGAGGAAAGACTCGGGCTCGAGCAGACCCTGATGAGGCGAGGCCCACCGCATGAGGGCTTCGACGGCGACGATGCGCCGGGAGTGCAGCGAGAGCACCGGCTGATACATGACCTCGAAGGCGTCAACCCGCACCGCGCGGTTCAACTCGGCCTCGAGCTGCATCAGCGCGTGGGCCTCTGCCCCGAGGGCCATACCCGCGAAGGCGTAGGTCGGATCGGTGACCTCCATGGCTCGATCCATCGCTCGGCCCGCCTCTTCGAGGTAATCTTCCGGGCGCTGGTAGCCGCTGGTGCTCAACGACACCCCGATGACCGGATGCAGCATGTAGCTGCGGCCTCCGAACTCGAAGGCATCGGCGAAGGCCTCCCTGATCTGGGCCCCGATGCGGGCGGCGTCGGCCATGCTCTGCATCTTGGCGATGAGCAGGCCGAACTGGTGGTCGCCGATGCGGGCCACCTGGTCGTCCGGCTTGAGCAGCCCCTCGATGCGCTGAGCGATGGCGAAGGCCAGCCGCCCCTGCAGGCCCCCGGCGGGATCCCCGTCGATCTCGAAGCCCACCACGATGAGGCCGAAGATGCTGCGGATCTCGTGGGCGTCGGCCTGGCCCCTCTGGTTGCCCTTTTGCGCCGCCTGCCTCTTCTGGGCGATGGCTTGGGCCAGGGCCTTGATGAGGGCGGTGCGGTTGAGCATGCCTGTGGTGCGATCTTCGAAGATCTCGTGCACGAGCTCGTCGCGCACGGTGCGCATCTCGGTGACGTCGGTGAGCGATCCTGCGAGGCGGGTGGCTTTGCCGTCGGGGCCTCGGGTGGCCTGACCTCGGCACAGATACCACCGATAACCACCACCCTTCTGGGCGAGGCGGTGCTCGGTCTCGAACTGCGGGGTGCGGTTGTTGACGTAGGCTCTCAGAGCGCTGTGGAACGGCTTGCGATCGTCGGGGTGAATGCGCTGGAACCACGCATCGACGAGATCGGGCACCTCGTCGGACCGATGACCCAACAAGCTCTTCCACCGCGCCGAGAAGAACGCGGACTCGCTGTCCACCACCCAGTCCCACAGGCCGTCGTTCGCCCCCACGGCAGCGAGGGCGAAGCGCTCCTGGCTCTCCTGAAGCGCCGCCTCGACCTGCTGCTGCTTGTGGCTCTGAATGATCAGCGACATGAGATCGGTGATCGAGCTGAGGAAGCTCTGCTCGTCGAGGGTCCAGCGCCGCTGCCCCTTCGTGTGCTCGCAGGCGAGCATGCCCAGCAGCTGATCACCGAGGCGCAGCGGGGCGAAGAGGGCCGACTTCACCCCTCGGGGCTTGAGGTAGCGAATGTAGAAGCGGTGGGTGTCGGCCCGGGCGGCGGGCTCATCAGCGACGATGATGCGCGCGGCGCCGAGGGTCTTGAACAGCGCCGGGAAGCCATCAGCCCGCAGGACCGGGAGCTCCTGAGTGGGCCCCTGCACCTCGGCATAAGCCTGCACTCGAGTGAGCACCTCGCCCTCGTCGTCGAAGAGCCACACCTCGCACCGGGTGGCGCTGAGGGTCTGAGCCGCCACCTGGGTGGCCTCGGCGAGGGCCACCTGCAGGTCTCCGGTGCCCGGCAACGTCGCCAAAGCCAGCAGGGCTTTCTGCTGGACCTTGAGGCGCGCCTCGCGATCGAGCAACAACGCCATCATCCGGGCCCGCTCGATGGCGTAGCGCACCGTCTGGGCGAGGTGGGCGGGGGTGATCTCTTCTTTGTTGAGGAACTCCACGGCGGCCCCAGAGGGCAGCGCCAGATCTGCCGGAGGCCCGGGGGCGAGATCCATCAAGACGATGAAGGGCACCCGACAGCCCCGAGATACAGCCCGTTGCACCAGCTCGAGGCCATCGATCTCGCCGAGGGTGCCTTCCACGAGGCAGACGTCGACCTGCGCGCCGAGGAGCACAGGCAGCGCCTCACCGGGCGTGCAGGCGCGCTCGAGGGTGTAGTGCACACCAGGGACGTCCCGGAGGCGGGCGCGGGTGATGACGAAGTCGTCTTCATCTTCACCGACGAAGAGCAGCCGAACGTCAGGGGCACTCACGGGTTCTCGGCGGTGTCAGCCTCTGGCGGGGTGTCTTCGCGCTCGGGTCGGCTGAGATCGAGGGGCGGGTGATCAGGGGCGTACTCTGCCCGATCGGCCTCGGCGAGGGTGCGGATGCCCAACATCATCTCATCGAGGATCGCGTCGAAGACCGGGCTCTTGGTGAGGTGATCGTCGACGTGCTGATCGTAGAGATCATCGAGGTCGAGGGGCTCGCCGAAGCGGATCCGCACCGGGCCCGCGTTGGGCTTGAAGCGCTTCTTCACCTGCTCGGTGAAGCTGGAGTCGACGTTGGCGATGAAGACCGGCACCACCGCTGCTCGGGCGCGGTGAGCGATCTCGCCGGCGCCGGGCTTCGGGGGCAGCAGGTCGTAGGGATCTTCGCTCTCGTTGCGGCGGCCCTCGGGGTGGAACCCGATGATCGCCGGCTGATCACCGTTCAGGATCTCCACACAGCGACCCACGGCATAGCGGTTGAGCGCCTTGCGGCTCTCCGCGTCCAGGCCCTTGGAGTCTTTACGGTAGATGGGCGGGTACATCGAGTACCCCGACATGGTGGCGTTGACGACGCCGCCAAGGGGCTTCTCGTAAAAGAACTTCGACCGCACCGGGAAGTAGATCTTCGGTGCCGGACTCCAGGTCTTCATCATCCGCGAGGCGACGAGATAGTAATCGAAGAAAGTTCGGTGGTTGCACACCATGAGCACCGCACGATCCCGAGGGAGGTTGTGCTCTCCGATGAACTCTCGCTCGGCAGCGGCGGTGATCCAATAGTCGGTGAAGAACCGATGGAAGTAGCCGTTCAGGCGCTTGGAGATCGGGTACTCGTTCGCCAACGCCCCGAGCACATAGAGCGCCCGAGCTTGGGGATCGAGGGACTTCAGGAGCGTCTTGGAAGGTAGCTGCATGGCTGGCTGATTATCCGAATCACACGCGCTGGGCAAGGCCCTGTAAGGCCTGCATCAGCTGTGGATCACACGCACCATCATCTTCAAATGCTGTGAATTCAATGCCCTGGCCGATCATGGCGGCGTCGAGCAGATTGGCGAGACCCACGAGCCGCCCAGGCAACGGGATGTCGTCGCCCGAGAGCCCATAGGGCTGCCCCAGGCCGTCGAATCGCTCCCGATGATGCAAGATGGCCTCGTGGGCCAGCGCGGGCAGCGGATCGTGAGTGGTGGCCAAATCGGCGGAGACTCTCGGTGTGGGCGTGTGATCGGGCATCAGGCTCAACCCGAAGTCGTGTAACAAGCCCCCGAGGGCCACCGCCTGCAGGTACCCCTCGGAGAGCCCGAGGGTGCGCCCGAGGGAGACGGCGATGACGGCCACTCTCAGGCTGTGATGTGTCGCTCCGTCATTGCTGTGACGGGTGAGCCAGGGGCCCAAGGCGCTCGGCGTCTGATCGACGATTTCACCGGCGAGGGCCCGCAACGCCATCAAGGCGCTGGCATCTGTCGGGTGGTCGAATGCAGTCTGGAGCCGCTGGAGCGCGCTCCGGACATCGAATGACACTGTGGGGGGTGTGCTCAAGGGGCCTCTCACCATCGTCGAAGAGCAAATGTAGCATGGGCCACGACAGGCAAACACGAGGGCATCGATGACCACGTCGGCATCCAACGAGGGGCCAGTGAGTCGCTGGGCGATCCCTACGCTCCTCTGCGCCAGCAGCCTGCCGATCCTCGCCGGGGCGCTGGTGGCCCCTGCCCTGCCGGGCATTCAGTCGGCCTTTGCCGATGTCGAGGGTGTGGGGCTCTGGTCCCGACTGATGCTCACCGTGCCCGCCCTCGCCGTGGCCCTCATCGCCCTGAGCGCCGGCTGGCTCGTCGACGCCATCGGTCGCCGTCGCACGCTGGTCTACGGCCTAGTCATCTACGGCGTCGCCGGCACCAGCGGCCTGTGGCTGGGCAGCCTGCACGCTCTGCTCGTGGGGCGCCTCGCCCTGGGCATCGGGGTGGCCTTCATTATGACCTCGGCCACCACCTTGCTCGCCGATCTGGTGCCCGGCGCCGCTCGACAACGCATCATGGGCATCCAGGCGGCCTTCATCGGCATGGGTGGGCTGGTGTTCCTGCTCATCGGCGGCGCCCTGGCCGAGATCAGCTGGCGATGGCCCTTCGCGGTCTATGGCGCCTCGTGGCTGGTGGTGCTCCCAGCGCTCAAATCGCTGCCCACTGGGGCGAAGAGCGGCGGGCAAGGGCGTACGCCATGGGGCATCACCCCAGCGCTGCTGGCCCGCTGCGCTGCGGCGACGCTGTCGATGGTGCTTTTCTACACAGTGCCCGTGCAGTTGCCCTTCTTGCTCCTTGATCGCTTCGACACCGGCGGCTTCGCCTCTGGCGCAGCCATCGGCGTGATCACCCTGACGAGTTCTTCTGCCTCACTGCTCTACCCGAAGGTGCGGGCGAAGATGGATCCGGCGCCGATGCTGGCTCTGACGTTTCTGCTCATGGGCCCGGGCTTGATGCTCATCGGGGCCGACCTGGGCTGGACGGGGGTCATCGTGGGCCTGTTGGTCATGGGGGCGGGCATGGGCCTCTTGATGCCCAACCTCACCACCTGGACGGCGGAGCAGGCGAGCCTGGCCCAGCGAGGCCGCCACATGGGGGCTCTCACCATGGCCTTGTTCACGGGTCAGTTCACGAGCCCGCTGGTGACGCGGCCACTGCAAGACTCTGGGGCGGGGACGATCTTCGTGGTGGGGGGCGCCACAGCGTTGGTGGCGTCTCTGGTGATCGCGTTGGTGGGCAAGCGCGCGGGCAGAGCAGCCCTTACTTGATGCCGGGGGCCTTCATGGGGGCCTTCTTCGGCGCCATGGGCTTCTTGCCCGGGGCCTTGCTGGGGGTGGCGGGCTTCTTGGTGGCGGGCGTGACACCAGACTTGCCCATGGGGGCCTTCAACCCGCCCATGGGGGCCTTGCCGGGGCCTGCCGTCCTGCCGGCCACCTTGTGCAGCTTCACGCCACCATCCTTGAGGGCCTGCACAGTGGCGGGGCCGATGCCCTTGACCTTGGCGACGTCCTCCCAGGTCTTGAAGGGACCCTTGGCCTTCATGTGGCTCACGAGGGCCTTGGCCTTGGCGGGGCCAATGCCCTTGATGGTAACCAGCTGAGCCTCAGTGGCGCCGTTCAGGATGATGGGGGCGCCGGTGACCTTCTCGCCGGCGGGGGTTTTCTTGGCGCCGGGCTTCTTGGTCACCTTCTGGGGGGCCATGGGCTTGCCGGCGTTCTGACCAAGGACCTTCTTCTGGGCCAGTGCGGGGCTGGCGGCGAGGGCCAGCAAAGCGACGAGGGTCAACAGACGGGCGAACATACGCTCCTCCTCATGATGTTCGTTCGATGCTCCGCCCCTCATACGCCGATCGTGACGCGCTGGAAAGCTCTCTGAAGGGGGCACCGAGGCCCTCGACGTATCTCTGGGCCATTCATGCACATACGTGTGCACAAACTGCCCATGCTCGTCGACAGCTCTACGTAAACGCGGGCCCTCGCCACCTGGCACACATGCTGCTCAACCCGAGGGCATGAAGAACAACCCCATCCAGTTTGCCATCGTCCGCGAAGATCCTCAGGTGGAGCTGCGGGCCCTCGATCACGTCGAAGGCCCCGCCCACAGGGCTCTGATCATCGCCTCAGGGGGCTGCACCGCCCTCACCCTCGCCGGGGCCCGGCCCGAGGTGCACGTCACCGCCCTCGATCCGAACCCCACCCAGCTCGACCTCGTACGGCGGAAGATCGAAGCCGTGCGCCGAGGGGATCTCGACGCCCTGGGGCTTTGGGCCGATCAACCCGAGCGCTTGAGCCACTGCGGCAACTTCGAGTCGCTGTTTCGCAGCCTGCGACGCTTCGTCTTCGATCTCGTCTGCCCGGAAGCCGATATCCGGGCAGCCCTCGAAGCTGGGGAGGGCCAGGTGCTGCTCACGCAGATGCAGCAAAGCGCGTACTGGCCTGTGGCATTCCAGATGCATTTCCACGACGCCCTGCTTAAGGCCATGTTCGGCCCCGCGGCCATCCAATACGCCCCACGGGGGAGCTACCCCACGTACTTCCAGCAGGTCGTGGAGGCAGGGCTCCAGCGCGAGGACGCACGCATCAACCCGTGGCTTCATCACGTGTTGCTCGGTCATTACCTGCCCGACTGCGCGCCGGCGTGGACGCAGATGATCCCTGCGGGCGAAATCGACCTGCATCAGGGTGATCTCACCCAGGTGGACTTCACCCCCTTCGATCTCGTGCACCTCTCCAACGTCTTCGACTGGATGGCCCCCGAGCAGGTGCGCGCCACGACGGAGCGCCTGCACACGCTGCGCCCTGGCGCGGTCGTCACCCTCAGGCAGCTCAACAACGATCGCGATCTTGCGCAGATGCTGCCGGGCTTCGACTTCGACCCTCAGCTCGACGACGCGCTGCGCGCCGCAGATCGCAGCCTCTTCTACACCCACATTCGCATTGGCCGGAGGCGCTGACATGACCCTCGAACAACACCTCGCCCTCACCGCTGAAGCCTTCGACTTGCTGGGCAACCCCTACTTCGAGGCCCTCGACGACGGCTCGATGACCCATGAGGCGTTCCTGCGCTCTCAGCGGCAGTTCTTCCACGCCGTGGACTTCTTCAACCGCCCACTGGCGGCCCTCGCGGCGCGGATCCCCCACACGGCCACCCGCATGGCGGTGGTGGCCAACGTCTGGGAAGAGCACGGCGAGGGTGATCCGAGCCGTTGGCATCGCAACACCTTCATCGAGTTACTCCGCCGACTCGGTGACGACTCTGGCGAGCCCCCGCTGATCGGCCCGGAGGTTCAGGCCTTCAACACGTTGATCATGGGGGCGAGCGACGACTACGTCCGCGGCGCGGCGTGCCTGGGGGCCATCGAGACGCTGTTCTCGGCCATCTCGGCCCGCATCGGCGCTGGCATCGTGGGCCGCCGCTGGCTCTCGGAAGACCGCATGGTGCACTACGACGTGCATGTGGATCTCGACGTTGATCACGGCCGGGAGCTCTTCGACGTCGTACGGACAGGCTGGGATGGCCCGGAGCGTCAACGCATCATCGAAGGCATGCGCCTCGGGGTGTACGCCTTCGACGCGCTGTACCGGGGGCTCTATATGGGCACGCTCCGCTCGGCCCCCGAAGGGCACGACGGCTGGGGGCTCCCATGAGCGTGCGCATCATCGAGATCAGCGCCGCCTCGGCACATCGTTGGGCCCACAAGGTGGCAACCTTGGAAGAGGGGGTGACCTACCCCCTGGGTGACGATCGCTTCACCTTGGATCACGGGGCGGATTACTTCGCGTTTTTCCGCCGCCTCGGTGACCTCGTCTATCTCGCCGCTGTAGAGGCGGGCGAGGTGGTGGCGGTCTTCGCCGGGGCGCTGCGAGAGGTGCCCCAGGGCGGGCGCATGGTGAAGGCCTGGTATCTGTGTGATCTGAAGGTCCGTCCGAGCCACCGCGGGCGCCGCCTGCCGCTGAAGATGCTCGCCTCGGCGCTCCCGCGACACATCGGCCGCTCGGCTCGGGGATACGGGATCACGATGAACCCACCCTCGGGGGAAAACCGGGTGGTGCGGCTGTTTCGCAGATTTCCGTTACTGCCAGTGAAGGTGGGGCCTCAGCTGCTGTTCTGGTCGCTCTCGTCGGCGCAAATGGCCGACGTGGCTGCGCTGGTGGTGCGGCATCGAGGGCCGATGGGGTTTCTGTCTCATTCGGGACGGAAGGATCTGATGCTGGAGAGCACAGGGGCGCCGATGCCTCTGTTGCACGTGCAGTTCGGGCCGCTGGCGGAGGGTGTGATCGAGAAACCCCTCGAGGGGCATGTGCACATGCTGTGTGCGCCGGAGGACGATGGGCTGGCGGATGATTTGATGGGGATGGGGCTGGCGCCCTCGGCGACGGCGACGGTGCTGCATCACCGGATGGGCGGCACTGATTGGCGCTGGGTGCTGACGAGCGACATTTGAATCACCGCGGCTATCTTGCACTTGGTGCAGAAGTGTATAGAGCAACGATGAAGGTTATGGCTGAGCCTTTGTAGGCAGTCATCGCTTCGCTCTGCCTGCGTAGGCGCCGGCCTTCGGCACATCTTCGATGCGCCTCGTCGGTCGCGTACACGTCGGCGTACTCGCTGGCGCGAGCAGGCCTCCGGGTAGGCAGGGTCGCTCAAGGCTTCGCCTTATTCGCTCGCTCCCCTGCGTAAAGAGTCACTTTTTACCGGTACATCAGTGCCTACTCACTGTAGGAAACACTCTCGTTCAGGTGACGCATCAGGCCCAATATCAACCTCTTACATAAGGCAGTGTCTTTACCGAGCTGGTTGGCTTTGTGGTGGTCTACAAGATTTAAATCTGATGCCAATATCATTTGGCATTCCAACTCACACAATGACCCAAACGCGATCCCTACAAATCGACGGAAGTCTCGTGAGGTGAGTCGTCCACAGCCTTCTGCGAGATTAGAAGCGACTGACACCGCCGCCCGCCTCATCTGAGTCCTCAAACCATAGTCTTCTCGCTCTGGGGGAAATTGCTGGTGATGCTGTAGGTGTGAAGCGTGAGCGCGTGGGCTGCCTTCCAAGCGTCGAGTTCCTGATAGTTGTGCACAACGCACTCCATCTTGATGGTTTCAAAGGAGCACTACGCCACGGCCCAGAAAATCGTTCCGTACAATTCTGAAAGTCTCTTTTTACGCAGGGGAGCGAGCGAATAATGCGTCAGCATTGAGCGACCCTGCCTACCCGGAGGGGTTCCGCGCAAGCGGATGCCCGAACGTGTACGCGACCGACGAGGCGGTCCGAAGGACTGCCGAAGGCCGGCGCCTTCGCAGGCAGAGCGAAGCGATGACTGCCTACAAAGGCTCAGCCATAACCTCTGCCCTCCTCAGCTAAAACGCAGTCAACACCTCATTCATCTGCTCGCGGCTCAGCCCCGTCCGCAACCGCCGGCGCGCCTCAGGTAAACCGCGCCACCACCCCAACACATCTGCCACCGTCTCCTCCAACGGGCGAGTCACCAACCCAGCAGCCTGCGCCACAGCCGTAGAGAACGTCCCCGCCCCAGCGTAGTCCCCCTCCGGCGGAAGCCACGCTGGCAAATCCGCCCACGGCTGCAGCCCGAACTCGCCCAATCGGCCGGCCGGCAACCAAGTCAGATCCAGCGGACGGCCCAGAACCGTCGAAATCGCCGACATCAACCCGCCCATCGTCAGCGTGCGGGGCGGCGTCACCACGTTGAACATCCCCGAGGTCCCCGACTCCACCAGCAAACGCACGAAAGCCGCAAAGTCCCGCGCGTCCACCCACTGCACCGGATCATCCGGCGAGCCTGGTGCGAGCAATGGCCCACCCTCACTCGCCCGCACAGGCCAGTACGTGAATCGATCCGTGTGATCCCCCGGGCCCACCACCAACCCAGGGCGCACGATGGCGTGACGATGAGACGTAGCGCTCAATGCCTGCTCACACAGCACCTTCAGGCCACCGTAATCGCCCCCCGTCGGATCCTCAGTGGCCGGATCGGACACCGTCGCCAGGGGCGCTGACTCATCTTGATCAGGCGCCGCCATGCTGGCGTAGGCCGAGATGCTCGACACGAGGCAGTAGAACCCCGGATCCGCGAGAACTTCGAGCACCTGGTTCACCGCCCGGGGGAAGTACGCGCTCATGTCGATGGTGGCATCGAAGCTCAGCCCCTGCAGAGCCGAAACTTCGCCGCTCACACGATCACCGCGCAGGTGTGACACCCCCTGCAGCGCGTCCGGGGTTTGCCCACGGTTGAACACCGTCACGTGATGCCCCGAGACCTGAAGCGCCTCCACCACATGTGGGCCGATGAAGCGGGTGCCACCCAACACCAGGATCTGCATGCCTTACTCCAGCGTCGTCACCAGGGTCGTCTTCACCACCAGCTTCACAGGATCACCGTTGGCCTTGCTCGCAGCCGTGGAGATTTGCTTCAGCGTCGATGCCTGCAGCGGAGAGGGCGCCTCGATGTGCACCACCAGCCCGCCAGAGGTCAGCTCTGCCGATGTCAGCGTCGCCCCGGCCTCGCCAAAGCCCGTCTGAAGCGCCGCCATCACCGACTGCTCGGGATCATCAGCAGACTCTTTCCGGTTCTCGAAGAACATCACCGTGAGCACCACCGCCAGCACCGCCATGGCCACCATCAGCCCCGCGACGACTCGGCCTGTCCACGACTTACCGTTCACGTCTCGGGGGCGAATCCCACCAGCCCACAGGGCCACCGCAGAGCCCAGGATGATGGCCACCACGTTGGTGCCGAAGAGCAGGGCCGACTTCCAGGCCACCTCGGGGTGACCCCAGGCCAGGGTGATGCCCGTGGTGGCGATGGGCGGCACCAGGGCCGCGGCGATGCTCACCCCCGGCAGGGCCGCCAGAAGGCCTGGGCGCGACAACGCGAAGGCCGCGGCGATGCCCGAGAGGAACGCCACCCCCAAATCGAGGATGTTCGGCGCGCCGCGGGCCAGCAGCTCGCCCGTGAGGCTGCGGGTCGGGGCCAGCAGGCCGATGATCACGCCGAGAATCAGCGCTGTGGCAAAACCCAATGCCACCGCGCGGATCGCCGTGCGCACCAGGCGCACGTTCCCTTGCACCAGGGCCAGACCAGAGCCCAGCAGCGGCGTCATCAGCGGGGCCACCAGCATGGCCCCGATGACTACGGCCCCTGATCCCTGAATCAACCCCAGCGCGGCGATGGCCGTGGCCAGGGAGATGAGCACCATGAAGTCGTAGCCCCAGGCGGAGCCCGTCTCCAGCCGGGACGACAGCTCGATGCGGCCCTCTCGGGTCATCTGCGGCAGCGTCAGCGCCAGCCATCGATCCGCCTGGCTCCGCAGGCGCGCACCCAGGGGACGGCGCTTGCGGATCACGCCCACCGACATGCCCTCAGCGCTGCGGATGCGGTTGTCGGGGACCGCGCCGAAGAGCACCCTCCGGGCCACCGTCCAGCGCTCTGCCCCCGTGAGCATCAGGGTGTGGGTGGCCCCCTCGTCACCGAGCCACGTGTGGTCGTCGAGGTGGCGCTTCAGGCCCGCCCAGGGGTCCTCCCCCGCCTCGGTGTGCACCTCCACCTGCTCGTCGAGCTTCAGCTTGCACTGCGACATCTTCCGCTCGACGATGCGCCGGCCCACGGCGTCGAAGTCCTCGACACCCTCGGAGATCGTGTTCAGCACGTGCAGACGCCCATCATCAGCGACGAGATCTCGACTGATCTTCAGCGCCGCGAGCTCTGATCCACTCGCCTCCTCTTTGATGAGGGGCACCAGAATCTGCGGCGACGGCGCCTCGGTGAGAGGCGTGGTCCGCAACAACACCACGGTGCACGGCGCCCGCTGGAACATCACCATGGGCAGACCCTCGAGGCCGCCGGCGTTGCCCTTGGGGGCCTTGGTGCAAGGCACGAGCAGGGTGTGGGTGTCTTCGAGGCACTGCATCACCCCCTCGATGGGATCAGGGTGCTGCACCCACCACAGCTCGAGCTGCGGGATCCGGGTCGAGGTCTCCTGAGAGGTCAGAACCTCACCGTCTCCACCGGCACCTGCCTCTGTGCCCTCTTCTGTGCCTTCTTCAGTGGCACCCGCCTGAGCTGACTCGGCGTGCTCCGACGGCGGGCGCCAGCACGACCACGCCGCGTCTCTCACAGCGGTGATGAGGGCCGGAGGGTCTTCTTCGCCCTCTTTGAGCAGGTTGATGGGCTCGCGGCTGCTCTGCCTGGCCTGCGAGACCACGAGCACCTCGAGGGGGGTGCCCTGAGCCTCGGCGAAGCGCCGGCCCCAGTGAATCAGGGCTAGCGCCCCTTCGGCTTTGGTGATGACGAGGCGGGTATGCATCATGGCCGTGGAATCTAGCTGATCGGCGCGCCCATGTCTGTGCACCTGCTGCAATCGCTGCTCGCTGAGGCGAGCGCTCACCACCACCGCCGCCTGCTCGTGCTCGCAGGGCCCCGCCCGTGGGCCTTGAGCACCCTGATGGGCTGGCTCGACGCAACAGGGGTGTCCGATCCGCTGTGGGTGGTCCCGCCCGCTCAGAAGATCGATGGCATGCAGCGGTGTACTGATCCACGTCAAGCGCGCCAGCTGCTCGGTCAAGAGGCGCGCTGTGTGGTGGTCGACCTGCACGACGAGGCGGATCCTGATGTGCTCGGGGTGACCTTCGGGCTGCCCCGTGGGGCCGGACTGCTCATCTGGCTCACCCCTGATCTGGATGGCTGGGCTGCACAAGATGACCGACAGCGCGAGCGCCTCTCCGTCACGGGCTGGCCTGCAGAAGCAGTGGGCCGCCGTTGGATCGCCCGACTGACACGACACATCGCCGACACAGTGACGGTGGTGGGCCCTGACGGCGTGATCAGCGAGGGTGTCACCCAAGGCGCACCAGCAGCGCGGCCACTTACCCCGAGCGACGATCTCTGCCTCACTGATGACCAGCGCAAGGCCGTGGCGGCGGTGAAACGCGCGTACACAGGCCGGGCGAGACGCCCTGTCGTGCTCACCGCCGATCGAGGGCGAGGCAAATCAGCGGCTCTGGGCATCGCCGCCGGTGAGTTGCTCGCGGAGAAGCCCCTTCAGATTTGTCTGACGGCCCCCTCACGACAGGCCGCCGGTGCAGTGCTGCGCCACGCCCGCCATGTCTTGGGGATGAAGGAGACGACAGCAGACATCACCACGCCTTCCGGCGGCCGGCTGTGGCTGATGTCGCCGGGCGATCTGCTCGACCTTGCCCCTGAGGCCGATCTGCTCCTGGTGGACGAAGCAGCCACCCTGCCTCTGCCGATCTTGTCCACGCTGCTCACTCGCTACCCCCGGACGGCGTTCTCCACCACCATCCACGGCTATGAGGGCACTGGGAGGGGCTTCACGGTGAAGTTCCCCGCCCTGCTCGACTCGAAAGCCCGCGGCTGGCGAGCGGTGCGCATGCAGGCCCCAGTCCGCTGGGCCCCTGACGACCCGGTGGAGGCGCTGGCCTTTCGCACATTGCTCCTCGACGCCGAGCCACCTCCGGTGCCTGACGAGGTGCCGGCGAACCTCGCCGACGAGACCATCTTCGAGGTGGTGGATCGAGACCACCTGGCCACCGACGAAGACGATCTGCGAGATCTCTTCGGGCTGCTCATCACCGCCCACTATCGCACTGGGCCTGCAGATCTGCTGCGCATGCTCGACGCCCCGAACATGGCGGTCATGGGTCTGCGCCATGCCAGCCGCTGGGTCTCGGCGGCGCTGATCTCACTGGAGGGCGGCCTTTCCGAGGAGATGTGCGCCGAGACCCTCGCCGGCCGCCGCCGGCCCGCAGGTCACATGCTCCCGGAGACGCTCATTTATCACTCGGGCCTCGAGGCTGCGGGCCCACTGAAAGCCGCCCGAGTGGTACGCATCGCCACCCACCCCGGGCTGCAGGGGCACGACCTCGGCACCCGACTGCTCACGGAGCTGAAAGTGTGGGGCGTACATCAGGGCGTGGATTACCTGGGCTCGGTCTTTGGGGTGACGCCGAGACTGCTGGGTTTCTGGACACGATCCGGGTTTCACCCTGTGCGGTTGGGGGTGAAGCGAGGCAAGAGCAGCGGGGCGTGGTCGTTGGTGGTGGTGCACTGGATCTCCGGGCCAGGACAAAAGGCGCTCCAGGGTGAGCCTCGGCACTTCCGACATCGACTACCCCACCAACTCGCTGGACCACTTCGAGCCCTGGAGCCAGAGCTGGCCTGGCGACTGCTCTCAGCTCTCTGTGCAGGCAGTCTGACGATGGATACTCCCACTGAGCGCGATCTCGCGGAGGTCCGCCGTTGTGCTGAGAGCACTCAAGATCCAGACCTTTACCGACATGCGTGTTGGCTGACTGTGTGTTGGGGCATCTCTCATGCTGATGTGAGCCTTACACTGACGCCAGACGAGTGGTGCTGCTTGCTCCAGTACTTCGTCTACAACCACGACACGGCCTATGTAGCTGGATCCTTCAAGCTCTCAGGGCGGGGTGAGTTGATGACCTGGATACGCGATATTCTCGGCCGACTGATTCAGACAATCGACATGCTTGATCAACAAGAGACGCTCAGAAGTCTCGCAGAGCAAAGGCTCACCTCTGATCTAGAGCTTGTGCACTTATCACTCGACGAACACAGTTGGCCAGAGCGTGTTACAGAAGTAGACCGCACACCTGAACGACTCTGGCAGTACATCGCAGCTCTGAAAACACCCCATTACAGCTGGGCTGACCGCAGGGCTCTGATGGAGCTTGTCTTGGATGTGGGTCACCCGCTCGTTCACACCCAAGTCATCGAACGTGAAGTGGTGGTGTCAAGGATCAAGCAAACCATCAAGGGTGCTCACCCAATGATGTATCTGCCCGTACTGAGTTCTTACAACTACATCCCTTGGGTCTGGGATCTGAACTGACTCCACCAGGCTGCCAATCTATTTACCTGAGTTTCAGTTTCTGAATGATGCGTCTGGCCTGACCAGGGGTCGGCAGCATGATGCCTCTCACCTCGGCTCTCAACTCGATGTATATCGACTCTCTGATCTCAGCCTCTTCATCTGTAAAAACCGCCTCATTGCAGTGCTTACACCACAGGCCGGGCTGCGAGAACTCACGGGTACGGGAGGCGTTCCCCTCAGTGTACGTCATAGAATCTACACGCACCTCCCGAACCATCCCGAGGGCACCGCATGCTGGACATTGATTCTGCTTGCTCATCTCGACTCTCCGATTCACAGGCACTCATCTGTATCACAGAGTGTACTGGAAGAGTCTCAAGCAGTGAGGAGAGGTGGCTCGGACGAGCCAGAGGTGGGCGTGCGAGAGAGGTGGGGCAGATCGAGTCGGGCTTACTTCCGCACGACCTTGCAGTTGCGAGACTCCTTCTCCACGTAGACATTCGCCCGGAGGGCGTAGCCGTTCATCGAGCTGGAGTTTTTCAGCATGCCGCCCACCTCGTCCATCACCTCAGGCAGGTTCTTGCAGTCGATCTCTTCGAGACGCTTGCTGGCCTTGCTCTTCATGGCTGCCATGGCGCTCGCCTTGAGGTTGACGCGGCTCTTGCGTGCGCCGCGGCTCTCGAGCACCAGCTCCGACTTCACGTGGCTGGCCCCCTCCTTCACGACGTAGAGGCTGCTCTCGTCCACGTTGCACTTCTCGCCTTCGAGGGTGATCTTCACCATCTGGCCATGATCGAAGCGCTTGTCTTTGGAGATCTTCTTGATCGATTGGACCACGTCGTCGCGGTTTGTGCAGAACACCCCACCGTCGACGAGGGCCTCGTTGATGCGAGCGTCAGCGTTCTGGGCACCGACCACCCGCGACTGGGGCACGGGCACCTCGACGCTGCGGCTCTGGGCACCTGCAACAGATGCCATGGCAGTCATCGCAAAAAAGCAGGCAACGCCCGAAGCGAACAGGGTCTTTTTATTCTGGCTCATGAGACCTCTTTTGCGGTGATTCCGCTGTTTCTGACACATGTAGGTGTGTCAAATGCTGGTTGCCGAGTGACACGAGAGTATTCTGATGTTTGTGTTCGAGGGTTGTGGGTGTGTTCCTCGTTCGATGCATGGCACTCGACGCACAAAACAGTAGGCAGAACACCAGTCTTTGACAATGACTTTTTCCACACAAACCTACATTAAACCGAATTATCTTACACTTACCTTCCCTATGACCCACCCCCTTTTTTCGAGGGCGCTCTGTCGCCCAAAGCCAACAACGCCGGCAAAATGACCAAATCTCCAGGCAGGGCGCAGGCGATGGCCACCAGGACCAGCTGCCCGAAGTGGGCCGTGGCCAGAAAGGCGCTCGTGGTGATGACCGAGACCCCGAGACAGAGCAGCACCGTGGTCATGATGATCGGCCGCCCGGTGCGCACCAGGGCCTCGTGGACCGCCTCGTGACGAGGCCGCCGACGACGCTCCTCCCGATAGCGCACGAGGAAGTGGATCGTGTCGTCCACGGCGAGGCCCAGGGAGATCGAGAACGTGATCACTGTGGTGGTGTTGAGGGGGTAGTCGAAGAGCCCCATGAAGCCGAAGGCGCACAGCAACGGGAACATGTTGGGGATCACGCTCAACAGCCCCAGGGGCAGTGAGCGGAACAAGATCACCATGGCGAAGAAGATGATCACTGCGGCGATGCCGAGGCTGCCGAGCAGATCTTCAATGTAGTACTGCAGCGCTCTCGAGGCCACGAGGCCTTCACCGGTCAACCGCACCGACACCCCAGGCAAGTCGCCGAAGAGACGCTGCGCCTCGGCCTCGATCTCTTCGAAGAGCGGCAGAAAGTGGCCAGATCCTTTATCGGCGAGCCGACCGCTGATGCGGATGTGTTGCCAGTCGTCCCGCATCACCCTGTGCCAGGGCAGGCCGCCCTTGGCTGACGGATCAGCGCCCATCTCCTCGATGAGCAGCGTCTGGGCCAGCTCTTCGGCGGTCCGGGGCAGGTTCGGGCTGTGGGTCGAGCCCTCGACCTCGGCCTCCACCCCTCTGAAAGCCACCCAAAGCGCTCTGATGAAGGTGGCGGGCGACACGGTGCGGCCGGCGCCCTCGAGGCCCTCGATGTATTGCTGCAGCGCCCAGGTCCGTTGCAGCACTTCGGCGTCTTTCAAGCGGCCCGGCGCGTCACCCTTGATGCTCACGCCGAGCTCCAAAAGCCCTCCGAGGGCCTGCTCTGCCTGCATTTGCGCCTGATACAGCTCGGAGTCGGGGTGGAAGGCCTCGTGAATGCGGCTGTCGATCTGTACCTGCGTGATGCCATAGCCCAGCACGGCCACCATGGGCAGCATCGACGCCAGCCAGCGGCCCGGATGGGCTACGACACTGTCAGCGAGGGCCACGAGCACACGATCGAGCTTCGACCCCGTCGAGGTCTTCGAAGGTTGTGTGTCATTGAGCTTCAAAGGCGCGCCACGGGCGAGGATGAGCGGCACCACGGTGATGGTGGTCAGGTAGGCGAAGACGACGCCGGCGGCGGTGAGCAGACCGAACTCCCGCAAGAGGGCAGTTCGACTCACACACAACGAGGCGAAGCCCACGGCGGTGGTGAAACTGGTGAGGAAACAGGCCCCGGCAAGCTTCACCGTGCTCCGGTGCAGAGCCACGCCACCTTCGAGGCCGCCGTCGTGCTCCTCGGCGTAGCGGGTCATCAGATGGATCGCGTCGGAGATGCCCAGGGTGAAGAGCAACAACGGCAACACATTGCTCAACAGGTTGATGGGGGCGTCGAGATGCCCCATGAGCCCGGGCACCCACAGCAACACCAGGGCGATGGCGGCGAAAGGCGCAATCACAGCGATCCATCGCCGCCTGAAGAGCAAGTAGAGCACCCCGATGAAGAGCACCATCACGATGGGCAGCAACGTGATCTGATCGCGAATGAGCAGCCCCACGGCTTCGACGCGCAGATGAGGCAACCCGTAGATTTGTACTGTGACCCCCTGAGGCGGCGGGTGATCGGCGACGAGCGCTTCGAGACGGGTCATGAGCGGCTCGAGCTCGGAGACCTTTCTGATGGCCTCGTCGACCTCTACGAGCACCGCAGTGGCTTTACCGTCGGTGCTGAGCAGGACCCCACCGATCAGTGGATCAGCCTGCAAAGCTGCGCCGCCTTCGACGAGGGCGTCGAGGGTCATGGGGGCGACGATGATGGGATCGAACTCGGCCTTGGGAGGCTGAACGATGGGGGTGGTGACGATGCTCTGCACCTGCGCCACCCAGGGCTCGGCCTGCATGCGCTCTGTGAGCGCGGCCACGTGCTCGAGGGCGGTCCGCTGCAAGGCGCCTTCGTCGTGCCGCACGATGACCATCACCAGATCGTCGGCGTGGCCAAAGGCCTCGACCATGGACTTCTGGTAGCGATCGTCGTCGTCGCCGGTCTCGAAGAAGGCCTGGGGCGAGAAGTCGAAGCCCAGCCGCAACATGCCGGCGCCGAGGGCGAGGGTGACGCAGGCCAGCACGAGGGCCACGACTCTGCGTCGTCGCAGCATGAGGTCGATGGCCCGTTCGAGGGCCGATGTAGGCTCTGGGGTGTTCACGGTCTCTCTTGATGCACACGGGGGCCCGTCGTCGCGGGGAACACCCTGGCTGATGGGGTCACCTGTGACCCTCGGGTCATGGCCGACCCGTGGAGACAGGGGAAGATATCCGGCGAGTCTCGCCGATGTGCCCTCCTGAACTCACACCATATTTCTCGATCTTCCACTTCGCCTGCTCGCCGCCTAAGTGGACGCTCAAGGGGCTCGAGATCGTCCCGATAACCAAGGGCACGTTCAACGGCAGGGCACAGACCATGCGCACTCGATACCTGAAGAGCATCCGCCATCTCTATGTACTCGCCCTTACAGTGATGTGGGGCTGTGAAACCGGAGACACGCCCGCGCGCGTGTTCACCGACGCCGCGCCGATCCCCGACGGGGCGCCATCATCCAACTCAGATGCGGGCACGCGATATGAGGCCGTAGAGGTCCCTGACGAGGTCGAGGGTGAGATCCCCGAGGCCGTGCACGGGCCTGACGAGACGCCGCCTGCTGAAGAAGGCCCCATCGACGAAGATCCAGTCGACGCAGATCCGATCGACGAAGATCCAATCGATGAGGAGCCGATCGCTGAAGCTCCGGGAGAAGGTGCACCCAATGGGGAAGGGTCAGCCGCTGAAGAGCCAGCCGCCGAGCCCCCTGTGGAGCACCCCGGCGAAGAGCAACCAGACGCACAACAACCCGAAGCAGAAGCGCCCGGAGCGGGGGCGCCCGCTGCGCCTGCGCCGGTGATCCGCATGCGCAATGTAGTCGCCGAGTGCGAGGGGCCGTGGGGATCAGTCGTGCGGCTCAACGCGTGTGGCAGTGAAGGTGAGGTCCTCACCTATCGCTGGCTGAGCGACGTGCCCCTGGCGCCCAGATGTGATCCAGAGGGTGTGTTCCCACTGGGCGCCCACGCCCTCACCCTGGAGATCACCGACGTGCACGGCCGTGTGAGCGCCGCCCGCGTAGAGGTGGTGGTCGAGGACACCACGCCCCCTCACGTCGAGCTGGTGCGCCTCGCCCAAGAGGACGACGATCGCTGGCGGTGGTGTCACAGGCCCAGGCAGTTCGAGGTCCTGGACATCGGCGAGGGCGATCTGTGCGGCGCAGAGATCACCCATCGATGGCGCGTGAACGGTGTGCCTGTGCTCGAAGACTCTCGGAGGCTCACCTTCGAAGACATCGAGGCCGGCTTACACGGCGAGGCTGGTCTGCACAACGTGGTGGCCGAGGTCTGCGATGCCCACGGCAACTGCGCCCAGCCTCTCATCGTCGCTGGAGAGCGCCGCCCTGTGTCGGGGGACGGCTTCTTCTACGACGAGCCGGGTCGCCTCGTCGTCGATCACGCCCGTGGCGCCCTAGGTCAAGAGCGCGTGCGCATCACGCTCGAGTACATCGATCCGCTCACCGACATCTGCAACGACCCGATCTCTTGGGGCGAAGCTCTGGCGAGCTATGTGCAGGTCGGCCCCCTCGAGTTCCAGGCCCCTCGCGGACACTTCGAGGATCGGGCGAGCTGGGGGGTAGACCGAGCGGTCTATGCCTCTACGGCGCTCAGAGGGCGGCCCTTCCCAGAGCTCGGCGCCACGTGGCGGCTGCCCGCGGCGGACGGGATCTTGGACAGCGGCCTATGGCGAGGCCGTCAGCGCGTGACCCAACCCCCAGAGGGCTTCGTACCTGGCCAGCCCTTCACCGTGTGGCTCAACGGCGTCGAGATCCCACCGGCCGACGCGCAGCTCGACGCCGAGGCAGACACCGTGAGCACGCAGCTCAACCACCTCTCATCCATCGCCCTCGCCGCGCGCATCAACGCCATGAGCGATCTCACCGGGGTGGTGGCGTGGCCCATGCCCACGGTGGTGCCCATCATCGACGAGCCCGAGGCGGTGCGGCGCCTGGATCACATCCGCTTCTTCTCCATCAACCAAGTGGGGAGCCCCGAGCTCGTGGTCCAGCCGGGGGGCGCTGAGCTCTACCGCCAACTGCACGCCGCTGGACGTGAGCACGGCATCGCCATCGGGGATCTGCCTGGCGTCGGTCGAGTCATTCAGGCTGACGACGGGCGCAACGTGGCGATCTTGTGCCGCGAGCAGGGCTGCGAGCGCGCGGGCATGCACACGACGGCGAAGTTCCACGGCGCGGTGTACGCCGGTGAGGTGATGTTGTGGTCTGCTGAAGCATTCCACCTCAGGATCGCGGATCAGGATCAGCGCCTCGTGCACGACGACATGGTGCACCCTACGGCCTGGAGCGGCCCCGCGGTGCGGCACGGCGGGCCCGTCTCGGAGGCCCTCATCGTCGACGAGACCCGCCGTATCGGCGGACCAGAGCTGACTGAGCAAAACCTCTCTATCAACGGCATCTCCATCGGCATACCCGGGGTCGTGCAAGACATCATCAACGGCGGCACCGAGAGCGAGGCACCCTGGAAGGCCTACATGATCAACGAGCACGCCGACGAGACCGGGGTGATCGCTCAGCCCACCCCAGCCCGTTGGCATCGCCCAGTACAGCGCATCCGCAGGGGCACCTTGGCTGGGCGTGAGTACATATACATCAACGATGTTGAGCTCCCAGAGGTCGACTTCGAAGCGGGTGATGCCACCGGAGCCCTCGTAGAGGCATTCAACAGCGTGAGCAACGCGTCGGGCGTCGTCGCCACGATCGTCGACGGTGTGTTCGAGCTGACCACCCCCGCTGGGGAAGACATCAACATACGCAGCTCATTTCCCGAGTGGCGTGGCAACGCCAAGGGAGGCATTGAGCTCAGCAGCGGCGCGACCTTCGTCGTCGAGGGCGAGTTGTCCACCATCGGCTGGCCTGGAAGGCGGGTCATCGTGCCCTGGCCCGAAGACGGCGCCGATCATGACGCGCTGTGGACCATCGAGCACACCGGCGACATGTTCGTCTTTACCCACCGGGAGCCGCTCCCAGAGCCGCTGCGCACCCTCGACCGCGATCAACTGCGCATCAACATCGACGGCTTCTTGTTCGACTGGGAGTGGTGGTTCTGAGGCACGCGAGGTGATTTTCGGTGGCCGGTGCCGCCCGCAAGCGTTATGCAGTCTGCATGCATTGGACGACGATCACGCTCATCTCTCTGGCCGCCCTATGGCTGCTCGCTAACTTCAGGACCCGGCGCCCTGACGGCACGCTTGTGCCCAAGGTGCACCCGTACCGGCACTTGATGCAGTACATCATGCCCACCCGGAACGAGTCGCTGGTGTACTTCGACAGCTATGTCTACGCCGAGTCCATCGAGGCCTACCTCGAGAAGGCGGGGCCCAAGCTCGGGGCCAACATGATCCACGCCTTCATCGGGGCCCTCAACGTAGCCTTCGGGTTCCACCCCCACATGAACCGCTTCGTCGCCGGCAAGCGGCTCTACGATCGCGACGGGCGGTGGTTCAGCTTCAGCATGAAGCGCAAGAAGATGGGCAAGAAGGCCAAGCTCTCTGCGGTGAAGATGCAGATGAAGGACGGCGAGTCTTTCGCCGACCTCGTGGCCCGCATCAACGGCAGCATCAGCCACGAGCGCAGTGGTAAGAAGACCGCCGCCGACAAAGAGTACGATCTGTTCAAGATCTTGCCCCGCCCTCTGCTCGCTGGGGCGGCGAAGTTCCTGCGGTGGCTCGACTATTACGGGCTGCTGCCGGGCTTCTTCATCAAGGGCGACGGCATGTACACCACCTGCTTCGTGGCCAACCTCGGCAGCCTGGGCATCGCCCCGGCCTACCACCACCTGTACGAGTGGGGGAACTGCCCCATCTTCATGATGCTGGGCAAGATCGACGACAAGCCCGTCATCGAAGACGGCGAGGTGGTGGTCCGCCGGGTGCTGCACCTGCGCATCAGCCTCGACGAGCGCGTGGCCGACGCCCTCGCCGCCCACGACGGCACAAAGACCATCATCGAGATCTTGCAGAACCCCGAGAAGTGGCTCGGCTGCATCGCCGAAGACGACAGCGACGTGTTCCCCATGTGGCCCCGTAAAGACGATGAGCCCTGCCCTGGAGACAACGCACGCCTGGCAGTGTGCTGATCACCAGAGAACAGAGAGCGAGATGAGCGCTGATCACCCTCACCGACGCGAAGTCCTCGCCACCCTCGGCGCCGGCGCAGCTGTGGCGGCGCTCCCTGCAGAAGCCGCCTCACCGGCGAAGCTGCTCGAAGATCAGGTGGTGCTCAGCGCCAACCCCACCACCCGCGTGCTCTACACCTGGACCACCAAAGAGCAGATCTTCGCCCTGCGTCACGGCGCGCCTCTGCTCGAGCGGGCCCGCTCGCCTCGTCATGGTCTGTCGCGGTTCGATCGCGCGCTCCGCGCCACCACCAAAGATCAGCAACACCCCCTGCACGCCCACCTGCTCAGCGACGGGTACATGTCCCGGCGGTTCGCCTGGGCCCAGCCCTGGGGCACGCTGCTCGGGTGGGGTGAAGAGACATATGGTGATCAGCTGATCCGCATCGAGCTGAAGCCCGAGGCACTCGTGGCCTCGGTCCAGACGGGTGATCGCCCCCGCCGCTGGCTCACTCACCCACACGGGCAGCCCACGCCCCGGCCGAGCGCAGCGGAGGATGTCGGCAAAATCGGTGCCGTCTTTCATATCCATGAGGGGGGTCGGTACTGCGGGCCAAGCACCCATAAACTGGTGGGCACGATGATGGTCCGCGAGGCGCCCGCTGAATGCGTCGAGGTGGGCACCTTCGGCTCAGAGAGCCGCTTCTATCGAGAGTACATCCTCTTCGATCCCGCTCAGATCGCCCGCTGGTCCTATGGCGATCGTCAATGCCGCGCAGCGCTGAGGGCGGATATCGAGCTCGTGGGCCAGCTGATTTCAGCCCAGAAACAACTCAGCGCCGAGGGCCTGCGCTGGCCGCCTGCAACAGAGGCTTGGCTCAAGCAACCCACCCCCGGGCGCCCGGTGCCGTCGATGCCCGACGAGCACCGTCTGCGGCAGCTCTACATCGGCGCCCTGCCCTGGACGTCACCGCCGTACACGCCCGAGCGCAGACAGCTCAAAGCGCTGCAGGCTGCGCTGCGCAAGGCCCTCAAATCGCAGGGCAAGCCCCTCTCGAGCCCGTGAGGCCGCGGCGGATCCCCCGGGCGGAGGCGGTCGCGCGGATCCAGGCCGTCTATGGCGACGCTGACTGCCTCATGTGTGCCATCCTCGAAGGCCAGGGCCCACCCCCCCTCACCGTACATCGAGGCACCCACGCCACGGTGACCCTCGCCCGCTTCGCCCGAGCGCCAGGGCACCTGATGGTTCTGTTGCACGATCATCAAACGCACGTGGCCGAGCTGGCTCCGGAGGCGTGGCTTGAGGCCTGCGTCCTGGCACAACGCGGCGCTCAGGTGATCCAACGTCTCTATGATCCTCGGCGCTGCTATGTGGCCTCACTGGGCACCGATCTCGACCACCTGCCCATGACCTGCCCCCATGTGCACGTGCACGTCATCCCCATATTCGAGTCCGGGGCCCGACCGTCGTCGGTGCTCTCCTGGTCTGATGGGGTCTGGGATGCCGACGAGGCGTGGTGGCAGGCTGAGCGGCTTCGGTTTCGTGAAGCCTGGGCGCTCACCGAAGTGTGCTGACCCGCCACTGGAACATCACGCAGGTGGCGGCGGCGGCGACGTTGAGCGAGTCGATCACCCCGAACATCGGGATCTCCACCACCAGATCAGCGGCAGCTCTCAGCGCCGGGGGCACCCCGGTGTCTTCGGCCCCCATCACGAACATCGGCCGCGGGGGCCATGGGGCCTCGTGATAGGGCACCGAGTCGGGGGTCTGCTGCACCGCCACGATCTGGAACCCTCGGGCCCGGGCGATGCGCATCATCGCTTCGGCGTCAGGGGCCTCCCGTACCGGGATCACCCGGTCGGTCCCCCGGGCGGGGCTGCGGAACAACCCCCCCTGCCCCACGAGCCACACCTCGGCCACACCAGCGGCTTCGGCGCTGCGGACCGCGGTGCCCAGGTTCACGTCGAAGCGTGTCTGGCACAGCGCCAGGGCAGAAGGCGGTCGCTCTACCACAGGGGCGTCGTCGTCGGGGCCGATGCCATATGGAGGGCGCGCCGACACCGCGTCGAGCCAGGCGTGACGGCCCAGTCGATGCTCGATGATCTCTGGGGCGAAGGCGCCCTGCTGTGCCCGCTCTGCGAGCCAGCGCACGCCCGCATCTGCGTCTTCTCTCAACATGAGCAGCGCAGGATCATTCGCTGGCAGCGCCCGGGCCACGGCTGCCCGAATTGCCGAATCGGGATCTCCAGCCAGCGCCCTCAAAGCAGGCAATGCCTCGGGGGCCCGGTGGGCGATGGCCCAGGCAGCGGTCACCCGGTGCTCACCCACGAGCATCGCCCGCAGAGCCTCTGGCTCGGCGATGTGGTCGAGGGCCACGGCATCGCCCCCGTGCACCGCGGCCACCAGCGCATCATGAGCAGGCCGCGCTCTGGCCAGCGCCCGCATCAACGGCTCCGGGCAGGCTCGGCCGGCGTCTTGATGGCTCTGCACCGCTGATGCGAGGGCCTCGTCGGGCAAATCGCCCTGAGACAACAACGCCTCGGCAGCCCGACGCACCACCTCTACATCTTCGTCGGCGATGGCCTCGGTGAGGGCCTCTGCAGGGGCAGCCCGCGTAGCCGAAGCGCGGCGCACCCAGGCCGAGGGTGATCTCAACCCATCGCCCAGAGCCGGCTCGGTGGGATCTGCAAGGATGGTGAGCACTCGGGCGGCGGCCACCCGCGGTCGCTCTGCCGCCTCTTCGTCGAGCAGCAATGGCCGAAGCACCGGCCACACGAGGGCTTGGCGCATCTCCGACAACAAGCGGGCTGCGCGGCGACGGACAGGTTTGTGGGGGGCATCGAGCAGGGTGGCGAGGGCCCGCACCGTCGTGGGCGTGCCGTGGGCGAGCAGCACCCCTCGGGCCTGGTCTCGCGCCAGGGTGTCGGGATCGTAGATCGCCTCTTCGAGGGCCTGCTCGAGCTCAGCGGCAGATACGCCCACGGCTCAGACCAGGATCCCCGCGACGCAGGCGGTCATGAAGGCGGCGAGGGTGCCGCCGAACATGGCCCTGACCCCGAGCTTGGCCAAATCGGCCCGACGCCCCGGGGCGATGCTGCCGATGCCGCCGATCTGGATGGCGATGCTGCCGAAGTTGGCAAAGCCGCACAGGGCATAGGTCACGATGGTGATGCTGCGGGGGCTCAAGGCGTCGGCGCTGGTCTTGAGCATGGCGGAGAGGTCGCCATAGGCCACGAACTCGTTGAGCACCATCTTGGTGCCGAGCAGCTGGCCCACCTGCATGCAATCCTGACCTTCGACGCCCATCACATAAGCGAAGGGGTAGAACAGGTAACCAAAGAGCCGGTTGAGGGTGAAGACCTCCCACAGGTTGTCATTGAAGTCCGGCGACGAGGCCCCAATGGCTGCTTGGAGCTTGCCCACACACCCAGCAGCATCCTTCCAGGGGATCTGGTCAGGATCACAGCTCTTCAAGAGGCCTGCGTCGACGCTGATGTTGCTGTTGCTGATGTAGGCCAGGGCGTCTTCGAGCACGCCGCCGTGCTGGATGTACGAGGGCATGGCGAACAGGTAGTTGACCATGGCCACGAGGGCGATGAAGGCCAACAGCATGGCACCGACGTTGAGGGCGAGCGTGAGGCCGTCACCGGCCCCCCGAGCGGCAGCGTCGATCATGTTGGTGGTATCGGCCTTGCCAGCCTTGGCGGTGCCTCCGGCAGTCTCGGGCACCTCGGTCTCGGGCACCATGAGCTTGGCGATGACCAGGGCTGCCGGCGCCGACATGATCGAAGCGGTGAGCAGGTGGCCGGCGATGTCGGGGAAGTAGGCGCTGAGCATGCCCACATAGGCAGCAAAAACACCACCCGCCACGGTGGCGAAGCCGCCCACCATGACCGCCATCAGCTCGCTCTGGGTCATCTTGTCCACGTAGGGGCGCACGAGGAGTGGAGCCTCGGTCTGACCCACGAAGATGTTGCCCGCAGCAGAGAGCGACTCGGCGCCGCTGGTCCGCAGAGTCCGGCGCATGACCCAGGCGAGGCCACCGACGACGCGCTGCATGATGCCCAGGTGGTAGAGCACCGACATCAATGACGAGAAAAAGATGATCGTAGGCAACACCACAAAGGCCACATAGCCTTTGAAGGTCACGTCGGCGAAGAGCATCTTCGAGCCCTCGACCGTGAAGCCGATGAGGGTGTTCGCGGCGTCTTTCACCCCTGCGAAGAATGCCGCTCCGGCATCGGTCTTGAGAGCGAGCACCCCAAAGAGGAACTGCAGCCCCAGGCCGAAGATGATCACCCGCCACTCGAGCTTCTTGCGGTGGGTGCTCATGATCCAGGCGCAGCCCATCATGAAGAACAGGCCCATGAGGCTCATCAGCCTGCTGGTGATGGGCACGTCGCCGCTGGCCGCGGCAGCGGCGCCGATGGCTTCAGAGGCCGCAGCCCCACCATCGGCTGCAGCGATGCCCCCTTGCGCGAACATGAACCCGGCGAAGGCCATGAGGCCGAAGAGAGTGGAGAGCCACATGGTCCGGAGGGTCCGCCGCCCTTGGGGCCCGAGGGGCTCGATCAGCCTGCGTCGCATCTGAATACCCACACACTGAGGTGAATGTCCGGGTGAACCTAGACCACGGGCCAGGTGTGCGCAATGGCCTCACACTGCGGGGCAACCCCGTGGTCGCGCGCCCGAGAATGATGTATGGCTGCGCAACTCCAACATCGAGGTGTAGTGATGGCGACATATGCGTGCAGTGAGTGCGGCGTCCGTCAGGAGGGCCCAGGGGAATGCCCCGAAGGCCATGGCCCTTTGCTCGATCTCTCCGATGACGAGATCAGGGTGATGCTGGTGGAAGAAGAGGATCGACAGGCGATGCGCCGCACGCAGAAGATGGTCGCCGTGGCCATGCCCCTCGGCCTGGGCACCCTCTGGATGCTGGAGTACATCCCCGGCTTCACCAAGATCGTGAACTTCGTGCCCTTCGTGCCCTTCGCGGGCCTCATCATCTGGGCCATCTGTCTCACGGCACTGTGGCTGTTCATCCTGGGCAAGGCCTTCCCATTCAAGCGCCACTTCGCCGATCTCTGAAGCCGCGAGGCCCCTCCCCCTGCCGAGCGCAGGTGAAAACGACAAACCCTTTCATGTACCCATTTGGAACGTGTACGGTCATTGCCGTCTCTGGAGGGAGCCAAAACCATGCGCCATGTGTGCTGCGTGCTGCTGATTGCGTTGTTGATGTGGGGGTGTGATCCCGACAGTGACGCCGACGACGGGGGCGTGGCAGGTGCCGGTGGCGCTGGTGCAGCAGGTGGCGCCGCGGGGGGTGGCGGCTCGGCGGACGCCGATGTCTCCTCTGATGCCGAGGTACAGCCTGACGCCATGGTCGACGCTGACGCCGGTTTGGAGCCAGACGCCGCACGTGTACCTGATGCCGAGGTGCAGCCTGATGCAGAGGGCCTGCCCGACGCGGGTCCTCCAGGTACACCGCGCCTCGTGCGCAGCCGCATGACCTGGAGTTCGGGCCCTGCAGGCCGTGGGACCCAGGTCATGCGCTTCGAAGGTGACGGCATTCACGTCAAAGGGAGGTTGGGCCGATGAGGCTGCACACCGTCGCGCGGCTCGCTGCGCTGCTGGCCACACTGTTGACCGCGCTGTCGCTGGGGGCCGGGTCTGTCTATGCCCAGCCCGTGCTCACCTTCGAAGGCACGCTCGCCGACGACGAGGGTGATCCCATCCCCGGCCCGGTGACGCTGAGCTTCGCCTTCTATGACACCGACGAGGGGGGCGATCCCCTCTGGGAAGAGACCTGGCCCGACACCGAGGTGGTCGATGGCGAATTCGTTGTCGAGCTTGGGGCCATCACCCCCTTCCCCGACGGCATCTTCGTGCAACCGTCCTTGTACCTCGGCCTCACCATCGACGACGGTGAGGAGTTGAGCCCCCGTCAGGCGGTGAACCCCGTACCCCGCGCCATCGTGGCCCGAGAAGCCCTCGACGTCACCGGCCGCGACATCCACCCCAACACGGTGAGCATCGGCGACACCACGGTCATCGACGAGAACGGCCAGTGGGTGGGTGATCCCACCGGGCTCGCTGGACCGCAGGGTGAGCAGGGCCCCGCCGGTGAGCAGGGCCCTCAGGGCCTGCAAGGCGAGCAAGGGCCTCAGGGCGATCAGGGCCCTCAAGGCATCCAAGGCCAGCAGGGCCTGCAAGGCGATCAAGGCCCACAGGGTGACCAGGGGCCTCAAGGCGATCAGGGCATTCAGGGCCCTCAAGGCATCCAGGGCCCCCAGGGACCTCAGGGACCTGCCGGCGCTTCTGGGATCGATGCCATGTACGGCAACGGCTCTGGTGGAGATCTGGTCATCGACGGTGACGTGATTTGGGATGACAACCTCGCCCCCAACGGCGACGCCTTCGAGACCATCGTGATCCCCCAGGGCAGCCGCCTCATCGTCCCCTCGGGCATGGTCCTCCGCGCGCGGACCTCCATCGACATCTCCGGTGAGCTGGTGACCTTCTCCAACAACGGCCGCGCGGGCAGCCCCGCAGCCCAGGGGCAGTCCAGCCGGGCGGCACTGGGCAACACCGGTGGCAGCGCCGCAGGTGCCTGGAACGGTCTCTCCGTCACTCACCTTGCCGGAGGCGCCGGCGCAGGCAAGGGCGCCAGCGCCGGCGGTGACAGCGGCGGCGCCGTGGGCCTGCTCAGCGGTGGCAACATCACCATCAGCGGCAGCATCCAAGCCCCCGGCAACAACGGCCGCTCCACGGCGAACAGCGCCGGCGGCGGCGGTGGCTCTGGTGGTCTCGTGTGGCTCGGGGCCCGAGGCTCCATCAGCGTGCCTGGCGGTATCACCGTCATCGGCGGCAACGGTGGCGCCGCACAGGGCGGCAACCGCAGCGGTGGTGGTGGCGGAGGCGGCGGCTACATCATCGCGCTCAGCGGCGAGGGCGCAGATCTCGGCGACAACATCATCCTCACTGGCGGAAGCGGCGGTGCCAGTGTCGGCAATGGCCGCGCCCCTGGCGGTGGTGGTGGAGCCCTCGGTGGCGACGGTGGCAACGGTGGCACCTCCAACGCCGCAGCCGCAGCCGGCAACGACGGCATCGTGATCAACCTGCTCGACCCCGAGCCCGCCCTGCGACTGAAGCACTGAGGGAGAGACCCCATGTCAGAGCCCTTCATCGGCCAGATCGTCATGTTCGCTGGCAACTTCGCCCCTCGGGGCTGGGCCTTTTGTGACGGCCAGCTGCTGGCCATCAACTCCAACCAGGCCCTGTTTGCGATCCTGGGCACCACCTACGGCGGTGACGGGCGCACGACCTTCGGCCTGCCCGACTTACGGGGGCGCTTCCCCATGCACCCGGGCAACGGGCCGGGCCTCAGCCCCAGGCAACTCGGCGCCCGCAGTGGTCAGGAGACGGTCACACTCAACGTGACCCAAATCCCCAGCCACAACCACAACGCCACCCTCGAGGTCAGCAACACCGCCGCAGATGATCACCAACCTGCGGGGAACTACCTCGGCGCGGCTTCAGCCGACGTCTACACCCAGACCCGCAGCGGCAATGAAAGCCTCAACAGCGGTGCCACCACGAACACGGGCGGCAACCAGCCGCACGACAACATGCCCCCCTGGCAGACCGTGAACTTCATCATCGCCCTGCAGGGCGTCTTCCCCTCGCGCAGCTGATGTTGATCCGCCCCCACGTCGTTGACGACGACAGCTGGCTGCTCGCGCTGAGGCAAGCGATCAAAGCCCAGGAGATCAGGCTCTGGGGGTTGCCAGAGGCAGAGGCACAGAGCCTCGCCGCCGTTCAGACGCAGGCCTGGATGCACAGCCTCGAAGGGCGACCCCACTTCATCGTCGAGATCGACGGGCTGCCTGTGGGGGCCGTCGTGCTCGAGCAGACCGCCCCTCACCGGGCGCATCTCGTGGACATCTCGGTCCACCCGGACTGGCAAGGGCAGGGGCTCGGACGACACATCATGGCCTGGGTGCAGCAACAGGCCTCGGAGATCGAGCTCGAGGTGATCACCCATCTCACCGGACTCGTCTCCTGGTATCAGCGTCTGGGCTTCACCGTGGTGGACGATCTCGGCCCTCACCTTCACATGCGTTGGGTTGCCCAGCCCCCGAAGGCCCTGGAGACCATGCGATGAGCGATCCGCTTCACAGACGCACCGTGCTCAAAGGCGCCACCGCAGCCTGCACCGCCGGGTTGCTCACCCCAACGATGGCTCAGGCCCTCGATGGCGTCGACGTCAGCGCAGCCGATGTCGCCCGAGGCGACGTGCCCATGCAGATCACCATCGAGCCGGGGCCGCTGCACGGGCTCCGCAGCGGCGGCCTCGAGATTTTGGGCCCTGCTGGGGCCACCCTCGCCTGGGCCTTCAGCGCGCCTCACTGGTCGGCGGCCGGTGTCAGCCAGCGCATCTGGGCCCACGGCGGTCGAGTGCAGCTGCGGCTCTCCGCCGACGACGGCCAGGGTGAGCAGCGCCACACGCTCTGGCTGCCGGCGCGGGTGGGGCGCACCCGCCTCTCTCTCCTGCCCAGAGCCGCCCAGCGATCCCTTCGGGGGCGCGCTGGACGCCCAGAAGGCCCTCACCTGCACATCATCCTGTCGTCAGTCACTGCGGGTGCCCTTGCACAGGGCGATTGATTTCCGCAGCTTCCCTCCTTACCTTCCCGCAGATGCCCTCTTCGGCCCCAACGCTCGCCCCTCTGCTCGACCGGCGGTTCACCGTGATCACCGGCAAGGGTGGAGTGGGCAAGAGCACCGTCACCGCCCTCCTCGGTCAGCGCGCCGCCGCTGCGGGCCACCGCACGTTGATTTGCGAGCTGAACACCCAGGAGCGGGTGGCCCCCATGTTCGGCAGGCCGCCGAGTGGCAGCGAGATCACCGCCATCGTCCCCAACCTGTACTCGGTGAACATCGAGCCTCGGGCGGCCATGGAGGAGTACGCCCTGATGAAGCTCAAGATCAGGGCGATCTACCGGCTGGTCTTCGAAAACCCGCTGGTGCAGCGGTTCGTGCGCTTTATCCCGGGCATGAACGATCTGCTCATGCTGGGCAAAGCGTTCAACCACGAGCGCGAGCGCACCCGCTCGGGGCGCCCGGTCTGGGATCGCATCATCATCGACGCCCCGGCCACAGGCCACGGCATCTCGCTGCTGAGGTTGCCGCGCATCATCCGTGATGCAGTCCCTGCGGGGAACATGCACAACGAGGCCGCGGCCATGTGGAATCTGGTCACAGACCCAGAGCGTACGGCGGTGCACCTCGTCTGCCTGCCCGAAGAGCTGCCGGTACAAGAGACCCGTCAACTGCACGACGCCCTCGTAGACCAACTCGGCGTGCCCATGGGGGCGCTGTTTCTGAACATGGTGCCACCCCCCCTGCTCGATGACGGGACCCGAGTGCTCTTCGAGACGCTCTCACCGCCTGACGACGACACCGCACGCACCCTGTGGGATCTGACCACTGTCCGGCAGAAGCGCGAGGCCCTCGCCGCGGGCTATGGCGCCCAGCTCGAATCTCTGGGCATGCCTCTGGTGCAGCTGCCCACGCAGTACAGCCCGCAGTTCGGCCCCAAAGAGCTCACCCGCCTGGGTCAGGCCCTCGACCAGCAAGCCCTCGGACAGCAGCCCGGCGAGGTGCCTGCATGAGCGCAGCCGAGCGTCTGATCAGTGAAGGTCGCCTGCTCATCACCGCCGGCGCCGGCGGCGTGGGCAAGACCACCACGGCGGCGGCCCTCGCGGTGACCGCAGCGGCCCGCGGACGCCGCACGGCCGTGATCACCATCGATCCCGCCCGACGCCTCGCCGACGCCCTGGGGCTCGACGCCCTCACCAACGCCCCCACTCAGGTCGATCCGGCTCTCTTCGAGGCATCTGGGCTTCATGGCGCGGCGCCGTTGCACGCCTTGATGCTCGACATGAAGTCCACCAGCGACGACATGGTCCGCCGCTTCGCCCCGAGCGACGAGCAGGCCGAGCGCATCTTCGCCAACCCGTACTATCAGTCGTTCTCCAGCGCGCTCCCGGGCACCCAGGAGTACATGGCCATCGAGCGGGTGCACGGTCTGGTGAGATCGGGCGCCTTCGATCTCGTGGTCCTCGACACCCCACCGGCGGTGCACGCGCTGGACTTCCTCGACGCCCCGGACCGCCTGCTCTCCGCCTTGGACAACAAGGCCGTGGATTGGGTGCTTCGTGGCCGCGAGGGCGGTTTGCTGGGCCGATCGGCCAACCTGATCTTCAGGGCCCTCAACAAGATGACCGGCGGGCCCTTTCTTCAAGATCTCGCCACCTTCTTGAGCACCTTCAGCGTGCTCTTCGACGCCTTCAAGGCTTCGAGCCGTGGGGTGTACGCGCTGCTTCGGGAGCCCACGAGCGCCTTCATGATGGTGACCACGCCACACCCGGGGGCCATCGAAGAGGCCGAGGCATTCCTCGAGCAGCTCGCGAGTCGCGATCTCCACTGTGGCGCTCTAGTGCTCAACCGCGTGCACGAAGATCGACCGCTCGATCCGAGCACGCTGGGTCCGGTGCGGGCGGCGATCTCAGCCCTGCCGGCTTCAGATCAGGCCACCTTGCAGCGCCTGATGGTGCAGATGGAGGCGGGCTGGGCAGCCCACCAGCGCATGGCTCGACGCGACGCCGAGATGCTCCAGGCCCTCGACCGGCCACACCTGCCCCCAAACATCCGCATCCCCCTGTTCGCTGAAGATGTCTATGCCCTGAGCGATCTGCACCGCATCGGTGAGTTCATGCTGGGCTGATCCGCTTCACTCGAAGAGAGCACGCCCATGATCATCCACCACCCCCACCCCTTCTGGTCCCAAGCCCTGCCGCACCGAGGGCGCCCTCAGACCTCACCCAGTCACGATCCTGCACATGTCGACGAGACGCTCCAGGCGTGGATGACCCAGGTGTGCCCCGAGTGCGAGGCGACCCTGCATCAGCGCCCATCATGGCTCGATCCCATGTCTGAGCGCTGCGAGGCGCTGATGCGCGCCGCGGTGACCTGGTGGTCCGGCCCCCGGGAAGTTCACCCGAGCCCCGAGGCCCTCGGCGGGCTCGTGGCCATCGCCACCGAGAAGTCCTGGGGTCGAGGGGTGGAGGGGAGCAACACGCTGACGCTGCGCAATGGCATCGTGCCCTGGCTCTTCGCTCACTTCAGCCCGGCCCTGATCATCGAGGCCCTGGCGACAGTGACGGGGATCAGCGCGGTGAACAAGCAAGGCCCCGAAGGCACCTTCGTGGTTCTGGTGCGAGGCCACGAGGCGTGCAGCACGGATGCCGACGAGCGCCTGTGGCACGAAACGCGCCGAGGGCTGTCGGTGGCCACTGACGTGGCCTGGCAAGATGCTCTACAGGCCGCCGAGCGCGCCTTCACCGAAGCCACACCTCCGCTGAAGTGCTTCATCGCCCTGGCGTTTCCCGAGCACCGTCTCTTCGCCGAACAGGCCCTCGTCGCCATCGACACCCCACAGCTGAAGGGCTGGTTTGCCCAGCTCGAGCGATACCCTCGATCCGACGAGCCCCGGCGCCATCACCTGCGGGCCCTGCTCACAGTGTGCCCTGAGGCGCGCTGGGCCCGATGGCTCGTCGGCGCCTTTCGTGGGTGGTCTCTCGACGACGTGGCCTGCCTCGGGCTCCTTGAGAGCCTGGGCGCAGATGCGGTGCCAGTGCTGCTGTACGCCGTCGATCGATATGCCACGGAGCATGGCGGCATCTCGGGGCGTGGGGTCCTGATGGCCTTGCAAGTGGTGGAGGACGCCGACACCCTCGTCCACCTGCTGCCGCTGCTCGCCCACCGTATTTCCAGCGCCAATGACATGTCGGCGAAGCAGATCAAAGAGTACGTCCGGCTCTTGATTCAGCGCTACCCGGAGACCGCTCGCGCCGCCTTCTCCGCCTTGAACACGCCCCTCGCCCAGCAGGCCCTGGGGCTGGTGGGGCGCTGGCCTCCCCTCGGTGACGACACGGTCTCTGTAGAGGTCCTGCCCCCAATGCCACAGGGGAAAAAGCAGCCCAAGCCACCCCGGTTCGTCGTCTTGCCAGCATTGAGCCGGCCACGCACGGCCACAGGTGCGGCCCTCGACGATCCAGGCCTCACCCATTTGCTGGCTCTTGCTCGGGTATGTCCGGAGGGCAGCGCCGAGCTCGACGCGGTGTGCTCAGCCTTCACCGCCGACAGCCTCGCCGACTTCGCCTGGTCGCTTTATTTGCAGTGGACCATTCACAGCGGCGCCGCCAGCACCCGCTGGATGCCTCGAGCGCTCGTCTGGACCGCCACCGTCACCACCCTCGACCGGCTTGAGGGGGCCATCGAGAGCTGGCAAAAAAGCTCGGCGCTCAAGCTGCTTGAGCTGGCCTTGGACGTCTGTGTCGCGGTGGGCGGAGAAGCAGGGCGGGTGCAGATCGAAGCCATCATCGACGGCTCGAATCACAAGAAGGTGATCAAACTGGGGCAGGCGCGCCTCGCGGCGCTGTGAGGTGGCTGATCAGTCCAGGCGCTGATAGGCCCGCACGTAGTCGATGAGCATCTGCTGGGGGAACTGCGTGGTGCCGTCGGGGCTGCCCACGTAGGTGCCGCCCACGGCGACGTTCAAGATCAGGAAGAACGGGTGGTCGTACACCCAGGCCGCGCCGTTGGGGAGATCGTCGACGGTGCGGGTCATGAACAGCGCGCCGTCCACGTACCAGCTGATGCTGGTGGCGTCCCACTCCACGGCGTACACGTGGAAGCCCTCGGTCAGATCGACCTCGGCGAGGCGAGCACCGTAGAGCGACTCCCCACCTGAGTAGCCAGGGCCATGAATGGCGGCCGTCGACGTGAAGGGGTTCTGACCACGGAACTCCATGATGTCGATCTCGCCACAGGCGGGCCAGCCCACGTCGGCGAAGTTGTCACCGAGCATCCAGAAGGCAGGCCACATGCCCTGACCACGGGGCAGCTGAATACGCGCCTCGAAGCGGCCATACGCCTGGGCGAAGAGCCCCTCGGTCTTGATGCGGGCCGAGGTGTAGGCGTTCCCCTGGTAGGCCTCCTCGCGGGCGGTGATCACCAGGTTGCCGTTGCCGTCGTGGGCCACGTTGTCAGTGCGGTCGGTGTTGTGCTCCAGCTGTGCGTTGCCCCAACCGTGGCCACCGACGTCATGGGTCCACTTGGTGGCGTCGACGGGGGCGCCCGCGGCGGCGTCGAACTCGTCGCTCCAGGCCAGACTCCAGCCATCTTCTGCACCGAGCACGGCGCCCAAAGCGCCGTCAGCAGCAGCGCAGGCCGAGCAACGGCTGTAGATCTCGGTGCGGGTGGTGTCGGCGTCCACCACGAACTGACGGTTGGCGAAGCCGGCACCGTCGGTGACAGGGGCACAGGCGCCGTCGCCGGCCTGTACGTCGTCGACGAGGTTCTCCTGCGCGGCCCAACCGTCGACCATGTACTTGTACTCGAGGGTGGTGCCGGCATCGAAGGCGTAGGTGGCGGTCCAGACACCGTCGCCGTCAGCGTCGCTCAGCGGGTAGCCGTCAGCGCACCAGTTACAGAACGGACCGGTGATGTAGACGGTGTTGAAGTTGTCGGGGCCCTCGCAGTTCATGTCTACCTCGAAGGTGACGTCGTAGGTGCCGTCATTGCCACCATCACCACCATCAGCCCCAGCAGTGGGGGCCACGACGACGTTGTCCACGAGCAGCACCCCGCCGGCGTCGAAGAGCGCGCCTGCGGCGAAGTTGAAGTGGATGCTGAAGTTGGTGCCTGCCACATCGACGTTTTGATAGTCGTAGCTGAACCGGGTCCAGGTGTTCTCGTTCAAGCCTTGGGCCTGCAAATCGAAGTAATTGGTGACGCCGACCCCCGGCAAGTTCGTCTGGGCGTGGATCGCCGACGACTGGAGCGGCGCGCCGAGGCGCACGTCGAAGCTCACCGTGATGTTCGACGAGGTGAAGTCCATGTCTGCGGCGTCGTACTGGAAGATGTAGGCGCGCCCCACCTCTTCCGTGTTCGACGCAGAGATCTGCATGGCCCCGCCGGGGTTGCCCGAACCGTCGGCCCACAGGATGACGCCATCAATGAGGGCGTCGGCCACTGGGGACCACTCATTGACCGCAGCGGCGTCGTCGAACTCGAGACGCAGCAGCTCGTCAGCGCCAGGGCCTTGAGCATTGTCACACGCAGCGCACTGGCCATAGACGTCGTCGGCCATGGTGGCACCATTCACAGTGATCTGACGGTTGGCGAAGGTGGCGCCGTCAGTGATGGGCGCGCAGTCACCGTCGCCGATGAGGTCTTCCTGACTGACGAAGCCATCCACCATGTACTTGTATTCGAGATCACCGTCAGCGAAGGGGTAGGTCCCGGTCCAGATGCCGTCACCGTCTGCATCGGCGAGGGGGTAGCCGTCGGCACACCAGTTACAGAACGGACCCGTCACAAACACCGTGTTGAAGTTCTCGCCAGAGCAGTTCATGTCCACGCTGAACGTCACCGGGGAATCCGCGGGCGGCGCAGGGTTACCCGTGGGGGTGATGACGATGTTGTCGATGAGCATCGCGCCGCCAGAGGCGTCCACGGCGCCAGCGGCGAAGTTGAAGTGGATGATGAAGTTGCCGTTGCCCGTGGTCACGTTCTCGTAATCGAAGCTGAAGCTCGTCCAGTCGTTCTCGTTGAGCCCCTGGGCCTGCAAATCGAAGTGGTTCGTGGCCCCCACGCCCGGCACCACAGTCTGTGCATGCACCGCCGACGCGACCAGGGGCGCTGCGAGACGCAGATCGAAGCTCACCCTCACCGCGTCAGAGCTGAAATCGACGCCCACAGCCTCGTACTGGAAGATGAAGGCCCGGCCTGAGTTGTTGGGGTTGGTCCCCGAGATCCGCAGCGCGCCTCCGGGGTTGCCGGCACCATCGGCCCACATCAGCTCGCCGTTGTCCACCGCGTCAGCGACAGGCGTCCAGCCATTCACCGAGGCCGCGTCATCGAAGCGCTGCTCCCAGTCTGCATCTGCGGCAGGGGGGGGCTCGTTCTCGCAGGCAGTGCACTGACCATAGACATCGTCGGCGGTGGTGGCGCCGTTCACCGTGATCTGGCGGTTGGCGAAGTTAGCCCCATCGGTGATGGGGGCACAGTCGCCGTCGCCGATGAGGTCTTCCTGACTGGCGAAGCCATCCACCATGTACTTGTACTCAAGGGCGCCGTTCTCGAAGGGGTAGGTCCCCGACCAGATGCCATCGCCATCATCGTCGCTCAGCGGGTAGCCATCGGCGCACCAGTTACAGAACGGCCCCGTGACATACACAGTCGTGAAGTCCTCACCCGAGCAGCTCATATCCACGCTGAACGTCACCTCGGGATCCGCCGGCGGAGGCTCGGCACCACCGGTGGGGGCCACAACGACGTTGTCGATGAGCAGCACCCCGCCAGCATCTGCCACAGCGCCAGCGGCGAAGTTGAAGTGGATGCTGAAGTTGCCGTTGCCCTGCGTCACGCCCTGGTAGTCGAAGCTGTAGCTCGTCCACCCGCCCTCGTTCAGGCCATTGGCCTGCAAGTCGAACTCGTTGACGGCACCGGCGCCCGGCAGGATCGTCTGCATGTGCACCGCCGAAGCAACCAGAGGTGCAGCGAGACGCAAGTCGAAGCTCACCGTCACGTCGGACGCGCTGAAGTTCACGTCTGCGGCGTTGTACTGGAAAATGAAGGCCCGGCCGCTCTCGTCGGGGTTCGTCGCCGAAACCTGCAGAGCGCCACCGGGGTTACCCTGACCATCAGCCCAGCCCACGATGCCGAAGTTCTCGGCGTCGGCCACCCGGATCCAGGTGTCCACCGAGGTGGCGTCGTCAAACTCCAAGCGGAGCATCTCGCCATCCACGGGCTCCTGAGGACCGTCGTCTTCACAGGCAGAGCAGCGACCGTAGGTCTCGTCGAGCACGATGCCGTCGACGATGTTGGCCTGGCGGTTGGCAAAACCAGCACCATCAGTCACAGGTGCACAGGCGCCGTCACCGGCCTGCACGTCGTCGACGAGGTTCTCCTGGTTGGCGAAACCATCGACCATGTACTTGTACTCGAGGGGGCCTTCGGGAAACTCGTAGGTGCCCTCATAGGTGCCGTCACCATCGGGGTCAGTGAGGGGGAAGCCCTCGGCACACCAGTTACAGAACGGCCCCGTCACGAAGACCTCGTTGAAGGCGTGCTCGGCGCAGCTCATGTCCACCCGGAACGTCGCGTTCACGTTCTGGGGGGGCACGACACCGCCGCCACCCACGAAGGTGATGTCGTCGAAGTAGTAGGTGCGAGCCTCGCCAACGTCAGGACCAGAGGTGCCGAAGTCGAAGAAGATCGACACCTTGTCGTAGGTGGCGTCGGGGTTGAGGGCCGCGGTGTCCGGGGCCTGGTTGTCGAAGTCGAAGGTCAAGGTCTCCCAGACCATGGCCTCGGTCACCGTGGCCTCGGTCTCGACAGAGATCTGGTTGTTCCGGGCGTCCTCGATCTTGAGGCGCACGGGGATGTTGGCCACGGGGGACCACACCCGAACGGTCATGCGCGTGTTCTCGGCGTCGATGGGGATCACGCCGACATCTTCGTTGGGGCCGCTCACGGCGGTGGTGCCGGCCCAGAGCTCGGCGACCTCGGTCTTCACCACCTGCACCACGGTGTTCGCAGCGTCGGTGGGATCAGGTACCAGCTGTGAGTCGTCGGCACCGCCGAAGCCGACGGCGGCGTACACCACCTCCGGATCGTCGAAGGTGACAGTCTCGAAGACACCACGGGGCGGCGGAGGCTCACAGGCAGAGCACTGGCCGTAGACCTCGTCGAGCGTGACATCACCATTCACCATGATCTGGCGGTTGGCGAAACCTGCGCCATCAGTCACAGGGGCACAGGCACCGTCACCGGCCTGCACGTCGTCGATGAGGTTCTCCTGGTTGACGAAACCATCGACCATGTACTTGTACTCGAGGGCGCCGGCGGGGAAGGCGTAGGTGCCCTCGTAGGTACCGTCACCATCGGGATCAGTGAGGGGGAAGCCCTCGGCGCACCAGTTACAGAACGGCCCCGTCACGAAGACCTCGTTGAAGGCGTGCTCGGCACAGCCCATATCGACCCGGAAGGTCACGTCACCGCCTTCGGGCGGCGGCGGGGGGCCGTCGTTGCAAGCTTCGCACTGGCCGTACACGTCATTGGCAGCGGTGACGCCATCCACAGTGATCTGGCGGTTGGCAAAGTTGGCACCATCAGTGATGGGGGCACAGTCACCGTCGCCGATGAGATCCTCCTGATTGGCGAAGCCATCCACCATGTACTTGTACTCGAGGTCACCGTTGGCGAAGGGGTAGGTCCCGGTCCAGATGCCGTCGCCGTCTTCGTCGCTCAGCGGGAACCCATCGCCGCACCACTCGCAGAACGGCCCGGTGACGAACACAGTGGTGAAGTCGTGCTCAGCGCAGTTCATGTTGACGCTGAACTCCACCGAACCCTCGCCTGGGGGAGGGGGATCGATGCCGCCGCCACCAGAGGTCACGACGATGTTGTCGATGAAGAGCACCCCACCGGCATCAGCGACAGCGCCAGCGGCGAAGTTGAAGTGGATGATGAAGTTCCCGTTGCCCAGGGCGACGCCTTCGTAGTCGAAGCTGTAGTTCGTCCACCCGGCATCGTTCAGGCCGTTGTTCTGCAGGTCGAAGTGGTTGGTGGCCCCCACGCCCGGCAAGATCGTCTGTGCGTGCACAGCGGAAGCGACCAGGGGCGCGCCAAGACGCAGGTCAAAGCTCACGTTGACCTCGGCAGAGTCGAAGTCGAGCCCCACTGCCTCGTACTGGAAGATGAAGGCCCGACCATTCTCGTCGGGGTTGGTGCCCGAGACCCGCAGCGCACCACCGGGGTTGCCGGCGCCGTCGGCCCACATCACCTCGCCGTTGTCCACGGCATCAGCGACGAGCATCCAACCATTCGCCGATGCCGCGTCGTCGAAGCGCTGCTCGAACATCGCGTCGCCAGGGGGCGGCGGAGGCGGCTCGTCGCCACACCCATCACAGCGGCCATAAGTCTCGTCGAGGGTGAGGTTGCCGGCGATGTTCACCTGGCGGTTGGCGAAGTTCGCGCCGTCGGTGATAGGCGCACAGTCGCCGTTACCAGCCTGCACGTCGTCGAGCAGGTTCTCCTGATTGGCGAAGCCATCCACCATGTACTTGTACTCGAGGGCGCCGGTGGGGAACCGGAAGGTGCCCTCATAGGTGCCGTCGCCGTCGGGATCATTCAGCTGGAAGCCATCACCGCACCAGTTACAGAACGGCCCGGTGATGAAGACCTCATTAAAGGCGTGCTCGGCGCAGCTCATGTCCACCCGGAAGGTCACATCGGCCTCTTCCGGCGGAGGCGGGGGATCATCGCCACAGTCGCTGCACTGGCCATAAGTCTCGTCGAGGGTGATGTTGCCCACGAGGTTGACCTGACGGTTGGCGAAGTTCGCGCCATCGGTCACCGGTGCACAAGCGCCATTGCCTGCTTGAACGTCATCGAGCAGGTTCTCCTGATTGACGAAGCCGTCGACCATGTACTTGTACTCGAGGGGACCAGAGGGGAACCGGTAGGTGCCCTCGTAGGTGCCATCACCATCAGGATCGGTGAGGGGGAAGCCTTCGCCACACCACTCACAGAAAGGCCCGGTGACGAAGACCTCGGTGAACTCGTGCTCCGCACAGTTCATGTCTACGCGGAAGGTCACGTCGACCTCTTCGGGGGGCGGCGGGGGCTCGTCGCCACAGGCCTGACACTGGCCATAGGTCTCAGTGAGGGTGACGTTCTCCACGAGGTTGACCTGACGGTTGGCGAAGTTCGCGCCATCGGTCACCGGCGCGCAGGCGCCGTTGCCGGCCTGCACGTCGTCGATGAGGTTCTCCTGGTTGGCGAAGCCATCCACCATGTATTTGTATTCGAGAGGGCCAGAGGGGAACTGATAGGTGCCCTCATAGATGCCATCATTGTTGTCATCTACGAGGGGGAAGCCCTCGGCGCACCATTCACAGAAGGGCCCGGTGACGAAGACCTCGGTGAACTCATGCTCGGCACAGTTCATGTCCACCTGGAAGGTCACGTCGACGTTCTCCGGGGGATCGACGGGACCACCGGGGGGATCATCGTTCCGCCACTGCACGTCGTCGAGGTAGAAGGTCACCGTCTCGGCCTCACCGGGGTTCTCCAGGAACCAGGCGAAGCCACCCTTGATCTCCACCACCCCCTCGGGGATGAGCATGTGGCGATCTTCGGGGGTGTCGCTGAGCAGGTCGTAGCCCGTCTCCACGTTGAAGGTGTCCACCTCGTTGATGCCCGCGGCGAAGTTGGCCCGCTCGGTGCCAGTCTCGCCCCAGACCCGGTAGCGCACGTGGGTGGCCCCGGGCTCCACCATCAGGCCCGGCAGGTCACCCCAGTTGTTCTCGGGGTGCTGGAAGAAGAAGCCCACCCAGGGGTTCCCGTTCGGGGTCCAGGTGATGCGCAGGCAGCCACCCTCAGTGGCATCCATGGCGCAGGGCTCGGCCTCGACCTCGCCGCCGCCCATGAAGCCCGACATGACAAACTGCTCTTCGATGAAGAAGGGGAAGCCCTGTGCCGGAGGCTCACCTTCACACGCTACGAGCGTGTCGAGGGCGGCGCTGCAGTCACCTGTGGAGGCGAGGGCGTCGTCGGTGCAGGTCCAGCCGTTCTCTGCCACACAGGTGAGGTAGGCCTCCACCTCGGTGGCGCACTCACCGCCGATGCGATTGCCGCAGGCCTCTTTGCACTGCAGGTAGCCCGGCACGCCGGCGCAGTTCTCGACCGCCCGGGAAGTGGCACAGGTCACCGTGCATAGATCCACCTCGTCGGCAGGGTCTGCGAGGAACTGCAGATCGTCGATGTAGAACTCGACGGGGCCATCAGCGGCTTCGGTGAACCATGCCAGACCACCGGCGATGTCGGTGTAGGGCACCCCGGCGATGTCAAGGGTGTAAGTGGTGGGGGTGTTGGTCAGTTCGATGAACTCGGTGCTCACCGAGTATCCATCAGCAGCGCCGTAGCCTGACTGGAAGGAGACACGCTCGCCGCCGGCAGCACCCCATGCAGTGAACTGCAACCGAGTGGCGCCCTGAGGCAGCAAGTAGCCTGGATCGTCACCCCAGTTGCCCTGGGGGCTCTGCCAGAAGACACCGCCCCAGCCATTCATACCAGGGGTGTACACGAAGTTATGGCACTCACCGACGGCACCATCAGTGCGCATGGGGCAAGTGGTGCCTGCGGTGATCCCACCGCTCTCACCATCACCCATGAAGCCACTCGGTGAGAAGTGATCGTCCAGGGCCACAGGGAGCATGCCCACAGGGCCTCCGCCGGCACCGCCCACGGCACCGCCAGCACCGCCTACGGCGCCACCTGCGCCACCAACAGCGCCACCTGCGCCACCTGCGCCACCGCCAGAGCCACCCACCGGTATGCAGCTGTCACCGCTGCGCACTCGGCCTTCGGGGCAACTCGCATCGCCACCATTGTCGGTGTCGTCGCAGGCCATGACACCTGCGCTCAGGGCAAGGGCGCCCACGATCCTCATCCAGGTTCGAGGGGTCTCCACAGCATCACTCCTTGAGTGCTCTTCATCACTGATGATCTTGTGCACTTTGTTCGTTAGCAGAACTAAGGGGTTTATGTAAACTCAATGTAAATGGCTTCTTGACATTATAAGCGGAGATTGAAACTTTGTTTTCATCAAGAACAAACTGGTGTGAACTTCACGGAGGTTTCCGGTGAGCGCTGAGCCGAATCACCACTTTCTGCAGTTGGAACGCGCAGAAGGCGGGCGCCTCGACAACCTGAGCATGAGGGCCCGAAACCAGGGCATGCTCTTGAGGCGTATCTGGTGCAGCGGGGCCACCTCTCGGGCTGATCTGGCTCGAGAAACAGGCTTGAGCCGATCTGCTACATCGGGCCTCGTCGAGTCTTTGCTTGAGGCAAACCTCGTCGAAGAGACCGGTGCCGGGGTCTCTCGGGGCGGGCGGCGTCCTACGCTGTTGCGTTTCGCCGACGAGGCCTACCGGATCATCGGCATCGATCTCGGCGCGTCTCACATCAGCGCTGCCATCACCAACCTGCGCGGTCGCGTCGACGCATGGGTCACTCAACCATGCCCGGTGCGCCATCAGCCCAAGATCGCCCTCGAGATGGTCAGGGGCATGGTGAGCGATCTCATGCAGGAGGCTCAGATCGCCCCTGAGGAGCTCCTCGGGGTGGGCCTCGCTGTAGCCAGCCCGGTGAACCCCAAGACGCCTGGTCGCCTGCCGCCGCTCTTCATGCCCGAGTGGCGCCGCATCAACCTGCTCACCGACTTGCAACTGCCTCACAACCCGCCGCTGCTCATCGACAACGATGCCAATGTCGGCGCCCTCGCCGAGGCCTGGTGGGGGGCCGGTAAAGATGGCTCGAGCCTGGCGTTCATCAAGCTGGGCACTGGGGTGGGCGCGGGCTTCGTCATCAACGGCCGCATCTTCCGCGGTCATGGTGGCACCGCAGGCGAGATCGGGCACATGGTCATCGACCCGCATGGCCCCGAATGTGTGTGCGGCCTCAAGGGCTGCCTGGTGACCTTCCTGGGTACGCCGGCCCTTCTGGCTTCGGCCAGGAAAGCGGCGCAGCAGCCCGACAGCCACCTCGTGGCCCACGAGGTCGACTTGAACCACCTGCTCGCGGCGGTGAGAGAGGGTGATCGAGCCGCTCGAGCGGTGATCACTGAAGCCGCTCAACGCCTCGGCCTCGCCGTGGCGGGCCTGCTCAACCTCATGAACCCCGAGGTGGTGGTCCTCGGTGGGCAGCTCGCGTCTGCCGGCGACGCCCTGCTGCACCCCCTTCGAGAGCGCGTACAGCGCCGCAGCTTCTGGACCGCTGTGTCCCACAGCCGAATCGTCGCCAGCGAGCTCGGCGCTCGGGATGTCGCCCTCGGCGCAGCCACCCTGGTGTTGCAGGAGTCACTGCTCGACCCGGGGCGATTCTTTGACGGATGGAGAGTGTGATGGTGCACGCAAACCTGATGCCCCGCCTCGGCCTCCGAGCATGTGTCTGTGCAGGTGCCCTCGCCCTGTCGATGCTCGGCTGTGGCGATGGCGAGACCCCTGCCCCGCAACAGCCAGAGGTCCCCGATGCAGGGCTCGCCCCTCAAACCGGCTGGCGCCTGACCTGGAGCGACGAGTTCGACGCCCCAGCAGGTAGCCCCATCGATCCAGAGAAGTGGGTGCACGACATCGGCGGCGGCGGTTGGGGCAATCAGCAGCTCGAGTTCAACTCCGATCGCACGGAGAACGTGGCCCACGACGGCAACGGCAACCTGGTCTTCACCGCCATCCAAGAAGACTTCATGGGCAACAGCCACACCTCGGCTCGTATCAAGACCGAGGGGCTCTTCAGCCAGCGCTACGGCCGCTTCGAGGCCCGGATCCAGCTGCCTCGCGGCCAGGGCCTGTGGCCCGCCTTCTGGATGCTCGGCGACGACATCAGCACCGTGGGATGGCCCGAGTGCGGTGAGATCGACATCATGGAGTTCCGCGGCCAGAACCCCCTGGAGTCCACGGGGGCGATCCACGGGCCGGGGCACTCCGCGGGGCAAGCCTATGGCGGCTTGCGCAGGTCAGACTCCGATTTGACCGAGGGCTTCCACGTGTACGCCGTGGAGTGGAGCGAAGACTCCATCGTCTGGTCTGTGGACGACGACGTGTTCCTTCGAGCCACCCCCGAGAGCCTGCCCAAGGGCTCTCCCTGGTCCTTCGACGACACCTTCTTCCTGATTCTGAACGTCGCTGTGGGCGGCACCTATGTGGGCAACCCCGACGACACCACGGTGTTCCCCCAGCGCATGCTGGTGGACTACGTGCGGGTCTACGAGGCCGAGCGCTGACATGACCACCCCGACGCTGCTGTTTCCCAATGACTTCCTGTGGGGCGTCGCCACCTCTTCGTATCAGATCGAAGGGGCCGCCGAGGTCGATGGCCGCGGGGCATCGATTTGGGACACGTTCTGTGCGCAGTCGGGCACCATCGCAGACAGCAGCAATGGCGCGGTGGCATGTGATCACTATCACCGCTGGCAAGAAGACATCGGCCTGCTGGCCCGGATGGGTGTCCAGGCCTATCGCTTCTCGGTGGCCTGGCCTCGGGTGATGCCCGAGGGCCGTGGGCGAGTGGAGCAGCGAGGGCTCGACTTCTACAGCCAGCTCGTCGACGCCTTGCTCGAGCAGGGCATCGAGCCCTGGGTCACCCTCTATCACTGGGATCTGCCCCAGGCACTGCAAGACACAGGCGGCTGGGTGGCCCGTTCTACGGCAGAGGCCTTCGCCGAATACACCGAGGTGGTGGTGAAGACCCTCGGTGACCGGGTCAAGGGCTGGATCACCCACAACGAGCCCTGGTGTGCCTCAGTTCTGGGACATCTGAAGGGTCATCACGCCCCTGGGATCACCGACCCTTACGCTCATCTGACTTCGAGCCATCACATTCTGCTCAGCCATGGTCTCGCCATGCCGGTGATCCGGCAGCTGGCGCCGGGGGTGCCTGCAGGCATCACGCTGAACCTCTCCCCCGTGGTGCCGGCATCGCCGAGCGTCGCGGACGCCGAGGCCGCCCAGCACGCGGACGCGATGCTCAACCGCTGGTACCTCGACCCCATCTCGGGTCGGGGGTACCCCGAGGAGACGCTGCGCCGTTATCGAGACGAAGGCTACGTCGACGACTGGAGCTTCCTGCACGATGGAGATCTGCAGACGATGGCCGCCACCGTCGACTTCCTGGGCATCAACTATTACTCACGTGAGATCGTGCGCAGCGATCGGGTGCCCGCCTCGGAGAACGCGCCAGTGACGGTGCGCAAGCAGGGTGAGCTCACCGATATGGGGTGGGAAATTCACCCCGACGGCATCCGCACATTGCTAGAACGCGTGCACCGCGACTACGCGTTCCCCACACTCTACATCACCGAGAACGGCGCCGCGTACGACACAGGCCCTGAGGCCGATGGCCGGGTCCGGGATGTACGCCGACAGGCCTATCTCCACCAACACCTCGAGGCCTGCCATCGGGCCATGGCCGTCGGGGTGCCACTTCAGGGCTACTTCGCGTGGTCCTTCATCGACAATTTCGAATGGGCGTTCGGCTACGAAAAGCGCTTCGGCCTCGTGCACGTCGATTACGAGACGCAGAAACGCACCCTCAAGGACAGCGCCCACTGGTACCGGGATGTCATCAAGCAAGGAGGTCTCTGATGAGAGCCCTACTCGCCCTGCTGGGGGCCGTGGCCCTCACTGGCGTCGCCACAGGCGCCGCTTGGGGCGCACCCAACGACGTCAAGACCGTCAAGGACGAAGGCGGCTGGCGGCTGATGGTCGACGGCAAGCCGACGATGGTCTTCGGCATGAACTGGGGATACATCCCCATCGGGCAGAACTATTCGTGGGTGCTCTGGCATCAGCCGGACGACGTCATCGAAGACGCCCTGCGCCGTGAGATGCCCCTGCTGCAAGGCATGGGCGTCAACGCGATCCGACAGTACCCCGACATCCCGTCGAAGTGGGTCACCTGGATCTACGAGAACTACGGCATCTACACCGTGGTGAACCACACCCTGGGCCGCTACGGCTTCTCGGTGGACGGGGTCTGGGTGCCCAACACCGACTACTCTGATCCTGCGACCCGCAAGGCCATCATGGCCGACGTCGACGCCATGGTGAGCCGATACAAGGACACCCGCGGTGTGCTGATGTACATGCTGGGCAACGAGAACAACTACGGCCTGGTCTGGACCTCCTTCGAGGCGGAGAACCTGCCCACCGCCGCGGCCAAAGACGAGGCCCGGGCGGAGCCGCTCTACACCCTCTTTGGCGAGTCGGCTACCCGCATCAAAGCCGTGGACAAGCATCACCCCGTGTCGATGGCCAACGGCGACATGGGCTACGTCGAGCTCATCGCCAAGCACTGCAAAGACATCGACGTCTTCGGCTCGAACGTCTACCGCGGCAAGTCGTCGCGCGATCTGTTCGACAAGGTGGACGAGATCCTCGATCGGCCTTTCATGTACACCGAGTTCGGGTCCGACGCCTTCAACGCCCGTACTGATCAAGAAGACGCCAACGCCCAGGCAGAGTATTTGCGCCTGCAGTGGCAGGAGATCTACGAGCACGCCCACGGCAAGGGCCGCAGCGGCGTGGCCATCGGCGGCATGATCTTCCAGTGGAGCGACGGCTGGTGGAAGCACAAGCAGGTGGAGAACCTCGATGTGCACGACAACACCGCCACCTGGGCCACGGGGGCCTACCCCCACGACTTTGTCGAGGGCCAGAACAACATGAACGAGGAGTGGTTCGGCATCGCCGCCAAGACCTTCCCCGACGATCGGGGGGTCTTCGATGTGCAACCCCGAACGGCCTACTACCTGCTCAAAGAGGCCTTCAAACTCGACCCGTATGCCGAAGACACCACCCCGGAGCGCATCAAGGCCCACTTCGGCGCCCTGAAGCCCATCGATTACGAGGCTGATTACAAGGCTGACCGGGCCCTCGCCCTGGCCAAGGACAACGCCAAGTACCGCATCAGCCGCCTCGAGCTGCGGCTGGAGTCGATCTACTCCGCCGGTGATGACCGCACGGTGCGCGACTCGCGCACCCTCGTCGATCACACGCAGAGCGCCTTCTTCGACATCACCGCGGAGCCCAACTCCGATGTCCGTGGCCGGGTGTCGTTCAACGTGCTCGGCGACGTGGCCCAGAACCGCCTCAACGACATTTTCTACGAGAACCGCGGCCGTGACCTGCGCACAGATCCGGACGCCCTGCCCACCGAGGAGACTCAAGATCTCAGCGGTCTGGAGCGGGTGGCGATCTATCAGGCAGAGCTCGAGATCAAGCAGGACTACTACAACCTCAAGGGCTATTACCGCGTCGGCCACTTCCACTGGGGCGACGAGGGCGACTTCTTCGGGCTCTATCCGGAGGCCTACTACGGGCCCTTCCCCGACATCTACAACGCCAACACCCCCATCGGCTTCGAGTTCGAGGGCAAGAAGGTGCTCGACGGCCTCAAGCTGGCCTTCGGCCCCGAGATGTACTGGGGCGCCAACCCCGGCATCATCGCGAAGTACCACCGCAAGTTCGGCGGCTTCGAGTTCGCCCTGATGCACCACGAAGATCTGGGCACCAACGCCACGAGCGGCACCTCGAACGTGATCCCCATCCGCCGCAGCCGCCGGTCCTCGCTGACCTTCGGCTACAGCGACGGCGGCCTGCGCATCGACGCCGGCGTGCTGGCCTCGGGCAGCGATCGCATCGGGGAGCAGTTCTTCTGGACCGAAGAGGTGAGCGGCCGCGGCTACCGCGACACCGGCCTCGCCCTCTACGACGACGAGATCACCTTCCTCGACACCCTCGGTGGCAAGGCTCGCGTCACCTACCTCGGCGGCTGGTGGCAGGCCTACGTGCACGGGGTCTTCAAGGGCCTCGTCTCCGCGGCAGGCGCAGATCCGCGTCAGCGCTTCACGGGCTGGAGCCTGAACGAGAGCGGAAACGGCAACCAGATCGGCGGCCTCGCCGGGGTGGCTATGACCTTCGGCTCGTTCCAGATCGCCCCTCACATGCTCTGGCAGAAGCCCCTCGTGGGGCCCATCGATCCCACGGGTGACTTCTACAGCGCCAACAGCGGCATCTACTACCCGGGCATGCGGGCGCGAAACCAGCTCGACGACGCCTTCGCGGTCCTCGACAACCGGGAGACCCTCGGCGTCGAGCTGCTGTTGGTGTGGGATCCGACCCCCGGCACCTGGTTCTGGCAGTTCGACAACCCGATCCGCGAGGACGCGCCCTTCGCTGCAGCCCTCGACCTGGTCTATCGCCACCAGCCCACCACCCGCGACGCCCGCTTCGGGGTGAACGAAGACGGCCTGTTCTTCGCGTTCCCCGGGGCACCCGAAGCCGAGGATGTCTGGGACGTCACCGGCCGCTGGGTGGCCAACCCCGGCGGCGGTGTCCGCCTCATCGGCAACGTGTTCGGTGGCAAGGGGCAGTCCCGCGGCGTCGACGAGCGCCTCATCTTCCGCTACGGCGCCGACGTCAGGCTGATCCGCCTGCCCTTCGACGTGATGCTCTCTGCAGCCATCGACGACTGGGGCCCGTACGACTTCCACAAAGACTTCAACCAGACCTTCCCTTTCCAGGGGAACGCCGACTTCGCCTATGTCATGGGGATGAAAGACCTCCAGATCTCTCGCGTCAAATTCGGCCTCCGTGGCATCTTCAGAACACTGGACGAGAACTCTGGTGAGTATGTCGTCGACCCCAACAACCCCGGCGCCCTCGGCCAGGAGTGGGAAGTTGGCTCTTACATCCACCTGAACCTGTGAGGCCCACCATGCGACACAACTCTTTGGCAGTATGTGCCATCGTTGCCCTCTCGGGGGCGCTCTTGGGTGGCTGTGTAGACGCCCCGGATTACTTCTACGCCGAGAAGGTCACAGATCAGCAGTTCGTGCCCCTGAACACGACGGTGGGTGTGTACCCGGACGACACGGTGGTCATCGACCCCAACAATCCCTTCCGGAACTATGGCATCGGCGCCGAGACCAAATGGGACATCGAGGGCGATGGTGATCCGGTGGCGGGCTTCTATAGCTGGGCCACGCTGCTGACGCAGATCCCCACGGGGGAGCATCAGTACTACGCTGCGCTGAACATGAAGGCCATCTACGAGTCGGGGCAGACCGCCGACGAGCACATCGAGGCCACACGAGAGCTCGCCATCGCCGGGTTCCGCTCGTTGCTGGAGAACTTCCCCGAGTCGGTGACCTTCGATCCGACGGGTACCCAGGCCTTCCCCCTCTCCACACCGGCGCTGCAAGCGCTCATCGACCTGGACTCTTCTGCGCCGGGCTGGGCCCTGGTCACGACCCCCGAGGGTTTCCCAGTGGCGGTGAAGGTGGCCGACGTGCCCCCGCCCGCCGAGGAGGACGAATGATGCGGTCTCTCTACCGAGCGCTCTGTTGCGCCACGGCGATGCTGGCCCTCACCGCCTGCCGCGGTGACTCGGGGCCCGATGACTACGCCAGCCAGGAGATCATCCCCGACGCTTTCCTGCCCATCGACGCCAGCATCGTCGAGGGCGAGGAGCGCCTGAACATGGGGCTGTTCTACGAGGGTCCTGCCATGGACCAGGCGGTGATCGACGGCACAAACAACTTCTTCTATGTGTACGAGAGCACTTTCTCGCTCGTGCCCGAGGCCCGCGATCGCGTCGAAGGCAGCGCCAGCGATCGCCTCAACCACGGCGGCGGTCCCTGGTGGGGCGGCGGCATCCACTGGGAGAACGCCCCCCGGGACATCACCCGCTACACCAACCTGCACATCAGCTTGAAGTCGAACTTCGCGAGCTACGCGGGTTTGCGCATGGCCATGCAGGACACCGCCGGCGGCCGGGCCCTCGTCACCTTCTCTGATTACGGCTTCGCCGCGGACGGTGAGTGGCACTCGATGGTGATCCCCCTGCAGGACTTCGCCGACGCCGGGGTCGATCTGACCACGGTGGAGATCGCCATCGCCTTCGACGGCGACGCAGGCGAGCGCGGCGAGAGCGTGCTCGTCGACGGTCTGTTCCTCAGCGCCCCCTCAGCGAGCGACGCCAACTGATCGCGCCAACGTGCCTGCTCACGATGGATGCCTCCCCCCTGTCTCTGCCTGCCTTCATTGCCTGCAATGTCTGCATTGCCTACACTGATGCAATTGTCACTCATCGACAGGTGGTTTCATGACACAGCTCACGATCCACAAACTGGATGATGCCCTCGTACGCGCTCTCAGAGTCCGTGCGGCAGAGCGGGGCCACTCCATAGAAGCTGAGGTTCGCGCCATCCTGCATGAAGTCCTCATGTCACGCCCCGACGAGCGCGCCTTAGTCGATCACATTCTCGCGATGCCTACTGATGCCACCGAGGAAGATCCATTCCCCAGGCTGAACGACGTATGCGACGTGATTCGCACCCGCACACGCATCGTGAATCCATTTGAATCAACAACTGAGCCGCAATGACAACACCACTGCGGACCCGCCGTGTCCATGCCCTGAACACCCTGAAATGGCTGGCGCCTTTCCTGTTCATCCTGATGGGTCACGGCAGCTGCGGTCCCCGAGGGCCAGAGGCGGCGTTGGCCACGTTGATGAGCGTGCCAGCGGTGTTGCTGGTGGGCTGTCTACTCCTCTTCAGCCTCGAAGCGCCCTGGGCACGCATCTCACCCCCCCGTACGGTGAAGACCTCCCCCTGGCGCAGATGGCAGTGGCTGCTCGGCGGCAGCCTGCTCTTCTCTCTGATCTGCCTGTTCGTGCCTCTGGGCCGGGAAGCCGTGGAGTGGTCGCTCTTCGCGGTGCCGGTCTTTGGTGGCTCCTGGCTGACCTTCATGCTGATCGCGTGGCGTTATCTACGCCACATCGATCCCACAGGTGCACGGGCAGTGCGTGCGTCACCGGTCATCGCGCTGGGCATCACGCTGTGGCCGGTGATCCCGCTTTTTGCATCTTCGGGTGAAGCCCCCGGCGAGCTGCTGGCCTTCTGGTTCTACACCGGCGTGCTCGGCGCAGTGGGTGGGGTGATCTGGCTACTGCTCATGGCCGAAGCGTGGTGGCGCGCGCTGCACACGGACAGGTAGTTTGGCCTCACCCGGCCGCTCAACCTCGGACAAAAACTCGTCGAAAGATCTCAGCATCGGGAACGTGTTCCCCTGGAAGGCGTCAAACCAGTACGCTGACCCTGCACTGCCGAGGAGACCGTGATGTCCCTGCTCTCGACCACTCTGCGCCCCATGGCCCGCTTCGGCCTCCCTGCGATCCTGGGCTTCGCGGGTCTCGCCGGCTGCGGCGCTCGCCCTGCACCTCAGCAGGAGACCCCCAAACAAGTGGTGGAGATGGACTCGATGGTCATCGAGTACCAGGGAGAGCAGGACGGCAAGTCGGTGACTGTGGCCTTCGACGATGCGGCGCTCTTCACCGAAGCCAAGGGCTACTTCGACGGTCAGAAGTTCGAAGAGGCCCAAGCAAGCTACGGCAAGCTGCTCAAGTATTTTCCCAAGAGCAGCTATGTGCACGCCGCGCTCTACAACCGGGGGCTGTGTTTCGAGCACTTGAAGCAGTACGGCGAGGCTGCCAACCACTTCCGCCGGTACATTCAGCTGTCGAAGAGCCTCGAAGACCAGCGCGACGGTGAGTTCCGCTGGGGCTACAACCTGATCAAGACCGAGGACTGGCCCACGGCCCTCGATCTCTACAATCGGCTGCTCAAAGATCCTCAGGGCCTCGGGGAGGCCGATCTCGCCGAGGCATATCTGCGCCGGGCCACGGCCCTCACGGCCATGGATCAGTTCGGCGAGTCAGAACGGGATCTCAAGAAGTCGATGCGCCTCATCGAGAAGGCCTACAGCGGGGTCACCGAAGGCAACCCGCTCTATGCCGAGGCCCACTTCCGCCGGGGCCAGATCTACGAGACGCTGTTCCGCAAAGTGCAGCTCAAGCTGCCCGCAGAGCAGATGAAGGTCGATCTACAGGACAAGGTGCGTTTCTTCAGGCAGTCGCAGTCGAGCTATCTCGACGCCCTCAACGTACGCGAGCCCTTCTGGGCCACGGCGGCAGGCTTCAAGCTCGGCGAGCTGTACGAGGTGTTCTACATGCACATCTTGCAGTCCGAGGTGCCCGACGAGTTCGATGACGAGACCCGACGCTTCTACTTCGTCGAGCTCAAGCGCAAGCTGCGCCCCCTCATGGAGCAGGCGCTGACGATCTACGAGAAGAACATCAGCATGAGCCAGCGGGTGGGCACGGAGAACGAGTGGGTGAGCGAGACCGACGCCCGCATGGCCCGGCTGCGCGATCTCCTGGAGGCGAGTCTCAAGGAAGAGAAGGCCATGGAAGAAGAGGAGCGGGCCTACGAAGAGGCCCAGAAAGCCCGGAAGTCGAAGAAGGGCAAGGGCAAGCCTCAGGCTTCCCGGGTCGACCTGAACGCCGCGCCGGTTGCGAGCCGTGGTTTGACGCCCCGAGACATGCTGTCGCCGCGTCGGGCAGTGGCCCACCAACCTGCAGGCCGCCCGGGGAGTATCTCAAGTCGCGCAGGGGAGTAAGAGGTCAGAACACAACGGCGGACCTCTAATTCGAACTTTTTTGCACCGACGGCTTGACTCTCATCTATCAACCACTACACTCACAATCACTCAACAGAAGAACACCACGGAGCCTTTCGAGATGACAGCACTCTTCCACACTGATGATCATGGTCGATGGTGGCCCATGACCCGGAGTGGGGGTGCTTTCTCGACGTGTTGAGCTGACTGGCTCCACGCTTCGTCCAAGCCCCCTCTGGCCATGTGCTCGAGGGGGTTTTCTTTTGCCTTTCAAGCCCTTGACCACACGCCCCCACCGCTCCGGGTCGCCCCCATGCCTCCACAATCAGGTGTCGTTATAGGCCGGGCGCTGGGCGCAGGTAGGACTCCAAATCCAACCATGGAGGGTTCGATCCCCTCCCGGCCTGCCATCACTCATATTGATACATGCGCGCGACCCAAACATGTATTAAACGCAACACTTGCACCACACCACAAGTGTATCAAAACTGAGTACCCTCCACAGGGTTGACGTACGTACACATCCGGACCCAACCTGCACCTCCCACGGATGCAGTGAGAGGCACATGCCCGCCATCGACGAGAAGACCCAGCGCAGGCTGGAAGAGATCTTGGGTCATGCCCTCCCAAAAACCGCCTCAGGGGCTCTCGACCTGCGCGACGCCGATCTTCGAGAGGCTGAGCTCGAAGACGCCCACCTCCAAGGCGCCCACCTTCAAAAGGCCGACTTCCAAGACGCTCACCTGAACTGCGCGAACCTTCAGGCAGCCCAACTTCGCGGAGCAGACTTCCAATATGCTGATCTGAGTGACGTCGACTTTCGCGGCGCTGATCTCCGAGATGCGGGCTTCGAAGACGCCGACATTCAAGAAGCTGATTTCCGAGGGGCCCACCTCACGGGGGCCACAGGGCTCCCCGACTGGGTGATGCGCGGGCTCGACTCGGCCGGGCGCTTCACGCTCACGCAGCTGGTCTCGGCCATCAGGTCAGGCTTCGGTGAACTCTCGGGGGCCAACCTGCGCGAAGCCGACCTTCGAGGGGTCGCGCTCCAACACGCTGATCTCTGGGGCGCCAACCTGCAGGGCGCAATCCGCAGCGCAGAGGATCTGGTCCCTGAAGGCTGGACAGCACAACCCCGCTCAGATGATCCTGACAGCGTCTCCCTGCACAGAGCGAGCTGAGGGTGAGGTGGCTCGACAACATCCGCCACGCCAAGCGACTGTATCGCGCTGATCCCGGGGCGCATCTGGGCGACGTCGCTGTGCTCAAGTGCGACGCTTTTGGCGTAGACGTTCGGCCACCTCTCCGAGAAGCGCTGGCCCCTGTGCGCGGGTGGATCCCAGAGGTCGATTTGGATCGACTCGCCGAGCTGCCGCCGAACACGTTTGGCCACGCTCTGGCCCGCTTCATGCGCCAGAACCAGCTGCACCCCTTCGTCATCACCGACGAGATCCCTGATGACATGCGCCGGCGAAATGCCTTTGGCATCCGCTACGCCACGACCCACGACATGTTCCACGTGTTGCTGGACTTCGACACCACCTGGGTGGGCGAGATGGGCGTGCTGGCCTTCGCGGTGGGTCAACGCTACACACGCTGGCAGGCCCTCGGCGCTGCCCTCGCGTGGCTCATCTACTCGGTGCGCTCGGGCTTCAAGCTGCGAGCGCTCTGGCGCGCATGGCGTCGCGGACGCGCTGCGGGCCGTCGAGCCCCCTTCTTGTTGGGCCTGCGTCTGGAAGAGCGGTTCGAGAGCGACTTGAACGCTCTACGTCGAGAGCTGAGGCTTTGACGTACTGGTTACGCGTCGAAGTGGGCAATTGTGAAGGCTGTGGCTGAGCCTTTGTAGGCAGTCGTCGCTGCGCTCCGCCTGCGTAGGCAGCTCTGTCGGCCGGCCTTCGGCCCGCCTTGGAGCTGCGTACACGTCGGCACGCTCGCTGGCGCGAGCAGGCCTCCGGGTAGGCAGGGTCGCTCAAGGCTTCGCCTTATTCGCTCGCTCCCCTGCGTAAAAAGTCAGTTCTGGTGTGGCGTTTGTGCTGCTTCCAACACTGTTGAGGCTTTCGCCGAGCGCTGAGGCTCAGAGGCTTGCACGTTCGCGGTAGGTCGAGTCCCAGGGGGCTTCAGCAACAAGATGCAGAAGAAGCTCTATACGCAGGGGAGCGAGCAAGAAGGGCGAAGCCCTGAGCGACCCTGCCTACCCGGAGGGGTTCCGCGTAAGCGGATGCCCGAACGTGTACGCGCCAGACGAGGCGGTCCGCAGGACTGCCGAAGGCCGGCGCCTACGCAGGCAGAGCGAAGCGATGACTGCCTACCAAGGCTCAGCCACAACGCCCGTCACAGACCAGTGACGGCCTCGACCAACCCGCCAAGGCCAAACAAAAAAGACAAATCCAACCCACCTGAGAAAAGAAGATCTCGCCCACCCTGTAACCCCCTCCTGAGCACCAAACACACCTTCTCAGGAGGATCACATGACCATTCGAAACACCACACGCGCCCTGACCTCGAGCGCCCTCGCCTTCGCCGCCCTGTTGATCTCGACGACGGCCCTCGCCGCCCCCGAGACCCATGACGGCTTCTCGTTCCAGGCGAACCTCGGCCCGGCGGTACAGTCATGGCAGCTGGAATTCGACAACGGCGGCGGCGATGAGCGCTACGCCGTCAGCGGTGAGGGCATGCTCTTCGACTTCACCTTCGGCGGCGCCGTCACAGAAAATTTGATCTTGTTCGGACAGCTCAGCACCGTCTCCACCGTGGGCCCCGACATCGAACTCGAATCCAATGGCAGAGCCCGCACCTTCAGGGATGACACCATCGCGGCGACGGCGACGTCGTACGGCTTCGGCGCGATGTACTACATCCCATCGCTCAACATGTACGCGGGGGGTTCGGTCCTCACCACCCGGGCGCGCCTTGGGGCCCATGGCCTCACCACCACCAGTGATCGAGGCCTCGGGCTGCACCTGCGTGTGGGCAAGGAGTGGTGGGTGAGTGAAGATTGGGGCCTGGGCATCGCCGCCCACGCCTTCGGCAACCAGATCCCCACCACCCACACCGATGAGGGTGAGCAGATGGGGATGACCACCTTCGCTCTGACTTTCTCGGCGACCTACAACTGATCGCATCGGGGCTCTCCCCAGCCCCCGCTCAGCAGAAGCCCCCGGTCGACGCCGTGACTCTCCCAATCCACGACATCAACCGGGGGACGACGCGTCTCTCCCCGTATGATCTCTGCTCAGCCGCCGAGGGTCTCGGCGATGCCACCGAAGCCACCGTGAACACCCGTGGCGTCCTGACACTCACAGGTCTTGGGGTAGCTCTTGCAGCGCTTGTTGGTGCCACAGCAGCACGAGGCGCTGCCGTCGTCGGACTCACAGTAGGTCCCGGAGCACCCGTTGCCGCCCTCGTAACCCAGGCGAGGCAGGTTGAGGCTGGCCCCACCAAAGCTGCGGCTGAAGCTCAGGGCGCTCTTGCTCACCCCAGTGCCATCGGCGGGCTGATCGAGGCTCGGCAGCTGGGCCACAGTGTCGGCGTGCACCAGCATGGTGGCGGTGGCGTCGAAGTCGGCCAGGGCGTCGGCGCAGGGCGCCTCGGCGCTGTAGTGGCTGCGCTCACCATCGCCGAAGGTCCACGCCTCGGCGGACTGCTCCATCACGAGGAAGTCATCACCGCAGACGACATCGAACTGCGCCAGCTCGGGGCTCTGGTCGATGGACAGGCTGCAGATCTCGGCACCGTCGATTTGCAGTTCGAAGACGTCGACGCCCTTGATGTGTTGTGCATCGAGCACGGTGATCTGGTGGCTGTTGCCCTCGAGATCCTGCGCGGTGAAGCCCACCTGGCTCTCCCCCTCGGGGGTGCCACAAGCGGCCAGGGCGATGGTGGACAGGGCAAACAGGTTCCGTACGGCACTCATGAAACGCATGGTGAACTCCCTCATGTGATGTGTGTTCGAGCCGACCCCTCGCCGGCCTCATAAGTGGATTCGCTCGCCCTGCGAAATCTCTGACAAAAAATTTTCGATTTTCGAAAAAAGGCCGCACATCGTGGGCAGTGACGATGTAACCACGCCTTCCTGCTGGGGCCTGCTCTTACCGGCGTACGGTGGGGATCTCGCTGAACCTCGCCTTGAAGAAGTCGATGAAGGCCCGATGCCTCGGAGCCAGGCGGTGGGCCTCGGGGTAGACCACGTGCATTGGCAGCGCTGGCGGCAGCCAGTCGTCGAGCACCGTTTCCAAACCTTGAGGGGCGAGGTGGGGGCCGTCGGGCTCGCTGCAGAACAACCAGCTCGGGGCCAGGGCCACCCCGAGGCCCGAGAGCGCCGCCGCCCGAATCGCCTCGGCGCTGTCAGTACTCACCCTGCCCTTCACGGGGACCTCGATGATCCCTTCGGGGCCCTCGAACCGCCAGCGCGGACCCGATGCCGACCCGTTGAAGACGACGCAGTCGTGGTGGACGAGATCATGTGGGTGACTCGGCCGGCCCCGACGATCGAGATAAGTCGACTCTGCGATGGCGATGCGCTGGGTGCGGCCCACGCGGACGGCCTTGAGCGCGTTGTCGGTCAGTTGCCCGATGCGAACAGCGAGATCGATCCCCGAGGCCACGAGGTCGACGACTTGATCACTCATCGAGAGCTCTACCTGCACGCCGGGGTGTTCGGCCATGAAGGCCGGCAGGTGCGTCATGATCACCAGACGCCCGAATGCCGCTGGGCACGCCACCTTGATCACCCCTTCGACGGCCTGTTGTCGCCGACCCATCTCCGACTCCACGGCGTCGAGCTCTGCGATCAGCCGCTTGCAGGTCTGGTAGTAGCGTGCCCCCTCGTCGGTGGGTGTGATGTGGCGGGTGGTCCGGTGAAGCAGCCGCGCGCCGAGGTGCGCCTCAAGCTCGGCGATGCGCCGGCTCACCGTGGGTTGGGAGCTGCCCACCTCACGGGCCACGGCGGTGAAACTCTGCCGCTCCACCACTCGGGTGAACAGCTGCATGGCTTCCAGTCGATCCATTGATTCACTCAGCGAATGGGTATCATTCAAAAACAGGCCGTTACCGACAAAAAAAGCATGCGTAAAGATGAGCGAGTCAGCAATCAAAACCCTTCTCACACGGAGACTGAACCATGCGTCATCTGCTGAGCCTGCTGCCCGCCCTCCTCGCTTTCTCGACCCTCGCCACCACCGCCAGCGCCGCTCCGGCGGCCAAGGAGATGGCCCGCCACGCCGAGAAGAGCGCGGCGCTGGGCGGCTACTGCCCCGTGGCCTATGCCATGGCGGGCAAGGCCATCAAGGGCGACAAGGCCTACGCCTCGACCCACGATGGCAAGACCTACTGGTTCGTGAACGCTGATGCGAAGGCCGCTTTCGACAAGAGCCCCGAGAAGTTCCTGCCGGAATATGCAGGGTACTGCGCCACGGGCATCGCCTTTGGTCAGAAAGTCGCAGTGGATCCCACGCAGTTCTCGGTACGCGAGGGCCGCGTGTTCCTCTTCAGCAACGCCGAGACCAAGGCGATGTTCGATCGAGACGCCGAGAAGCTCACCACCAAAGCCGACACGCAGTGGAAGGCCATCAGCGCGCAGCACTCCTCGCTCCAAGGGCGCTAAGAGGCCCTAACAAAACAGCTCCCGTCGCCAGCCTGAGGTAGAGTGCCCCACTCTGCCGAAGGAGCCTGGCCGTGCACCGCCTCTGCATTCTGCTCACCCTCGCGCTTTTCTCAGGGTGTGACGACGCGTCCTCGGATGATCCGCCGCGATCTGACGCTGAGCCCATAGCAGATGCGATGCCCGACTCGGGCGACCCCCAAGTGGACATGGGCACCCCTGACGCGACCTCACCTGATGCGGGGCCACCTGAGACTGACACCTGGCGCCGGCCTGAAAACCGCACCGCCTGTGATGATGGCTATGGCCGCCCTGAAGAGACGGGCACGCTGAGCTCTGGTCTGAAGGAGATCTCCGGCCTGGCCACCTCGGCCCTCGGGCCTGATCGCCTCTGGGCCCACAACGACTCTGGTGACGAGGCGCGGTTGTATGGCCTCGACACTGAGGGCAGGGTGGTAGAGCAGGTGACGCTGCTCCGCAAAGACGGCTCATCGGTGACGGCGGTGGACTTCGAAGATCTCGCCGCGGCCCCGTGTCCAGACGGCAATGGGGCCTGCCTTTGGGTGGCCGACATCGGAGACAACCCGATGAACCGGGACGGCGAAGACCGCCTCGAGCCCCGGCTCTACATCGCCCGAGAGCCCCCGCCCGGCATCGACACTCTCGAGGTCGACTGGCACATCACGCTGGACTATCCCCGAGCCCCCATGGACTCGGAGGCGCTGGTGGTGGCGCCTGACGGTCAACGCTTCGCCATCATCGAGAAGATCGACGACGCCGAGGCCGAGGTGCTCCTGTCAGAGGGTGTCCTGCCCACAGAAGGGACACTGTCGATGGTGAGCGTGGGCCGCCTTCGGAGCCCTGGGGTACAGGTCGAGCGCGGCCGGATGATCACCGCAGCAGATCTGCACCCCACAGGCACACGGCTGGCGGTTCGGGTGTACACAGGCACATTCGAGGCCACCCTCGATGGCGGCTTCGACGCGTTGCGCGCCCCTGAAGATCTGACCTTTGAGCGCGTAGCGCTGGGGCCACTCTCCGAGCCTCAGGGCGAGGCAGTCACCTATGACGGCCTGGGCACTGGGTTGTGGACGGCCTCGGAGAGCGACGACACCCCACAACCGCTGCACCACTATCCCTGTCAGGACTGATCGATGGGCATCATCGAGCGCATCACCCGCAACCCCTGGCCGAGCATCGTCGCCGCCCTGGCCGTGACGCTGTTCAGCGCTCTGGGCGCCCTGAACCTGCAGATTTTCACCGCCCGCAAGGCGCTGTTCCCCAAAGACACCCCAGAGCTGGTGCGCCTTGAGCGCTTTTTGACGAAGTTCGGCGCCGCCACAGATCTCATTGTGGTCCTCGACGGCGGTGATCGGGCGACTCGAAACGCCTTCGCTGAAGAGCTCTCGATGATGCTCACAGCTGATCCGCGCATCAGATCGGCGACCTGGAAGATCGATCCGGACTTTTTCTTCGATCGCCTCTGGCTGCTGCTGCCCCAAGAGGTCATGGCCTCGTTGGCCAAGGCGCTGCCTCAACTCGAGCCGTTGCCCAAAGATCACGTCACAGAGCTGATGAACTTCGGCATGGGCAAGCTGCCACCACTCTCCGAAGAGCAGTTCGACGTACTGCTGCAGCAGGCAGAGGCCGCCCTCAAGGTGACGTCTCTGCTCGGAGATCCGCTGCGCTTCGTGCCCGATGCCGAGCGCGTGGAGGGGGCTCTGGTGGGGGCGGCGACGATCTGGAGTCGCTGGCTCGCCGACGAGACGGCCCCGAAGACCCTCGATCTGGGGCCCTTGCTCGAAGGCGTGGGGGCCGCCCAGCTCGTCGACGGCACCTTCACGAGCCACGACGGCACGCTGTCGTTCATCTTCGTACGGCCCACGGACATCTCCGAGGAGCTCACCTCCCTCGGGCCCTTCGTAGAAACCACTCGAAACATCGTAGATCGAGCGACCGCGAGCTGGCATGCCGCCGATCGTGGCCCACCGACGACTGCCCTCACGGGCATGCCCGCGGTGGTCTACGAGGAGTTCTCCACCCTGCAGGCCGACGTGCCCAAGGTGGCGGCCATCGCAGGCAGCCTCATCGTGCTGCTGATCCTCGGCTGGCTGCGCTCGATCCGCCGCGCTGTGGCGATCTTCGTGCCCATGGGCCTCGGGGTGGTCTGGAGCCTGGGACTGGTCTGGTTGACCGTGGGCCACCTCACCCTGCTCACCTCGACGTTCACAGCGATCTTGTTCGGCCTGGGGGTGGACTACGGCATCTTCATGAGCGCCCGCATCCTCGAAGAGCTGGCCCGAGTGGATGCTGACGATCCCGAAGCCCGCCGCCAGGCGGTGGTCCGGGGCGCCCGGGCAAGCGTACGCCCTCTCCTGGTGGCCGGCGGGGCCACGGCCCTCATCTTCTGTGCCCTGATCCCTTCGAACTTCACGGGCTTTGCGGAGCTGGGGGTGGTGGCGGCGAGTGGGGTGTTCCTGGTGATGCTGGCCACGGTGTGGGTGCAGCCGGCCCTGTTGATTTTGCTGCCCCTCAAGCCCACCGCCTCCTCAGCTGAGCAGTCGACCGCGCCGGCGAAGACTCGCCCTGGTCTCTCCCGCGTGCTGGTGCTGGGGGCGCTCCTCACCGCTGGCGCGGGGATGTACGGGGCGCTCCAGGTGAGCTTCAACCACGATCTGCTCACGCTGCTGCCCAAGGGCTCGAAGGCGGTGGAGTATCAGCGTCGCATGACCGCGGAGAGCGATTACAACGCCGAGGTGGTCATCTTCACGGCCCCTGACCTGGCGTCGGCCCGAGCGCTGGAAGAGAAGGCCCGGGCGCTGCCGGTCATCGCCCAAGTGCAGGGCCCCTCTGCCCTGCTCCCTGCCGACGGCGCCGTCCGGGCAGCCACAGCTCGTCAGATCGGCGCCCTGGCCCAGGCGCTGCCGAAGCAGGTTGAGCGCTGGCGGCTTCAACTCAATGTGCTGCACATCAAGCGGCTCGAGGCGCTGGTCGCTCAGCTGATCCCGCTCTTCGAGGGCCGGCCGGCCCTCTCTTCGGCGTTGAAGACGCTGCGCCAGAGCCTCGCCAACCCCAGGGCTCAGGCCCGCAGTCAGATGTTGTTCCACGCCGTGCGACAACGGGCGGTGCAAGAGGCTCACAGGGTGGCCGCGTGGACCACAGCCAAAGCGCCGACCCCTGACGACCTGCCCCCGGCGATCCGCGATCGCTTTTTCGCCCCCGACGGCACGGTGGCCCTGTACGCGGCCCCGAAGTACTCGGTGTACGACCCGGATCGCCTCGCAGAGCTGAACCGCCAGATCTACACGGTGAGCCCCGAGGCCACGGGCTTCCCCACCACCCACAAGGTCTTCTCGGCCATGGTGGTGGAAGACTTCGTAGGTGGATCTCTGCTGGCCCTGGTGGTGGCCCTGCTCTGGATCATCGTGGTGCTGCGCCGCTTGAGGCCGGTGGTGCTCGCGGCCCTGCCTCTGGTGCTCGGCGGGATCTGGATGCTGGGGATCTTTGCGCTGACGGGTCTTCAGTTCGACTTCGCCAATGTGGTGGCCCTGCCCCTGGTCATGGGCCTGGCGGTGGATTACGGGGTCTGGCTGGCCCACCGCATCACAGATCACCCTGAAGAGGGCCCCTGGGCCTCTGCCCGAGCGGCAGGACGCCCGATTCTACTGGCCGCAGCGACGACGTTATCGGGCCTGGGTGCGGTGATGACGGGGCAATACGCCGGCATGGTGGGGGTGGGCCGCTCGGTGACCATCGGGCTCACGGCCTGTGTGATCGCCGCGCTGGTCATTGCCCCTGCGGTGGCGGCGGTGTGGCGGCGGCCTCGTCAGAACCCCGCGTCGGCCTCCGACAGCAGCTCTTCCACCTCCCACTGACGCAAGCCCAACAGGTACAACACCCGGTCGAGGCCCCCAGCGGAGAGCGCCGTGTCCGCCGCAGCGTAGACTCGGGGCTTGGCGTGGAACGCGATGCCCAGGCCCGCTCGGGCGAGCATCTCGAGATCGTTCGCCCCATCGCCCACAGCCACCGCCTGCTCCAACAAGATGCCTTCGCGCTGAGCCAGCGTGTCGAGCAGGTCGGCCTTACGCTGGGGGGTCACGATGGCCCCCTTCAGCTGGCCCGTGATCACGCCGCTCTGCACTTCGAGGGTGTTGGCGAAGGCGTCGTCGAGACCCAGACGGGCCTGCAACATACGGGCGGCGAAGGTGAAGCCGCCGCTGATGACCGCCGTGGTAAAGCCCAGGGCCTTGAGGGCCTGGATCAACTCCCGGGCGCCAGGGGTGAGGGGCAGCGCCTCCGCCACTTCACGGGCCCGGGTCACAGAGAGCCCCTCCAGACGGCTCACGCGGGCCCGCAGGCTCGCCTCGAAGTCCAACTCCCCTGCCATGGCGCGGTGGGTGATGGCCGAGACCTCTTCATAGACCCCGTGGGCGCGGGCCAGCTCGTCGATGACCTCCGCCTGAATCAGGGTCGAGTCCATGTCGAAGACGATGAGGCGCTTGCGGCGACGGGTGAGGCGATCAGGCTGCACCGCGATGTCGACGTCTTTGTCGGACAAGGCTGCCAACAAGCGACGGCGCAGAGCCCCTGGCTCCATCTCTGCGGGCAGCTCGCAGATCAGCTCCATGCTGTGCAGCGGATCAGTGGACAGCCGATGGGCCTGGGCGATGTTGGCCTGCTCCTGGGCGAGGACCTCGGTGAGCTGTTGCACCCCCTCGGCGTCGAGGCCGTCACCGATGGCGGTGATGGCCATGCGCCCTGCTGAGGGTCGAGGGGCCTTGAAGGCGATGGGCCGGGCGTCGATCTCGAGCTCGAAGCGCGACGCCACCGCGCGGAGATCGGCCATGCACTCCCCAGTGAGCCCGTCGACGACGAGACACAAAATCAAACACCCCTGCACCACCACCTGCTCGATGTCTCGCAGAGGTACGCGATGCTCGACGAGGGCCCCGGTGAGGGCCGCGGCGATGCCGGGGACGTCTTGCCCAGTGACGCGGACGAGGGTGTGTTGCTCGGATGCTGTGCTGCTCATGATCCTCTCGTGTGGGTCGTGTCCACCGTGCTGGGGACTGTAGCAGACTCTCCGAGACACCCCCGAGGCTGGAAGGTGACGTTGCGCGCTCATCTGCTCACAGGCTGAGCCGACCTTGACGGTGTCAGGCCCCCGTGATAGCCAGAAAACCTAGATCCTGGGCCAAAAACCCTGGTTACCCCCCCGGAGCTCTCGCATGCAGTCGACCATCGTCCTCGTGGAGGACAGCCGGACCGTGCAGCGCATGGTTCAGATCGCGCTGGCCAAGCAGAACCTCAACATCGTGATGGCGAAAGACGCTCAGGGCGCCCTGAGCCTCGTACGTGATCACAGCCCTGCGGCGGCCCTGGTCGACGCAGCCCTTGGGGGTACCGACGGGTATGCACTGTGCCAGCAGATCAAGGCCCAGCACCCTGGGGCCAAGGTGATCCTGCTCACCGGCGACAGCGCCCCCTACGACACCGCTCGCGGTGCACAGGTCGGCGTTGACGGTCACGTGGTGAAGCCCTTCATCACGCAAGATCTCATCGACACGGTGCTCACGGCCATCACCGGGCAGCCCGATCCCGACGGCCGCCTGTTCCGCGCCCAGTTCGAGGCGATCCCCCTGGCCCGCGGCGGCAGCACCCGCTCCGTCCGCACCGGCAGCATGCCGGCCCAGGCGCCCCAGAGCTCGCCCACGCCGGCACCGGCCACCCGCAAGCCCGCGCCGCCGTCACCGCCGCCTGCGCCGGCCCCTGCGCCCCCCGCACCGGCGCCGGCCCCTGCGCCACCAACGATCAAGCCCACCCCTGCTCCGCCAGCGCCTCCGACGCCCGCGCCGAGCAACATGGCCAACGCTGTGGCTGCAGCCACTGATCGCGTACAGGGTGATCCTCAGCTCGCGAACGCCCTCGCCGGCGTCTCCCGCGAGGTCATCGAGCGGGTGGTCTGGGAGGTCGTGCCCCCACTGGCCGAGGCCATCCTCAAAGAAGAGATCGCCCGCTTGATCCGTGAGCGTATGGGCGGCGTCCCTCTCTGATATGCGTCCAGGCCCAACCTGCCTTCGACACCTCTCGCCCCTGATCTTTGCAGCCCTTTCCTGGAGCTGTCAGTCCCCTGCGCCATCGAATCGAAGCCCTGCACCTGCCGCGGCGGCAGATGCCAGCGCCAGACAGGCCGACGCCCGAACTGTTGACGCAGCACGCCCAAAGACCACGGCCCCTGAAATGCCGGCCACGTCGCCCAAACCTGCGCCACCAGAGGCGCCCCCCTCGGAGAAACAGCCCCCAGCCCCCAGAGTGCAGGTCTACAGTGGGCCCTTCGAAGCCCCTGAAACGCTCCTGAGCAAGGCGGTCGAGGGCCTCACTCTCGATCGAGCCGCGAGCACGCCCTGTACTGATCGAGCGGGTACGGCCAGATGGATGTTCACCCACGCTCTGGGGCGCACCGAGCTCGAGCAGCGATGTCGAAAGGGCGAAGTCCGATCTGCCCGCATCCACCTTGCGGCCCAGCCCGAGCTCAGCGCGCGCCTCACACCCACATCCATGGATCTCGACCAGCGTACAGGTCAGGCCGACAGCCCCTGGATCGCCCTCTGCGAGAAGCGCCGGTGCAAGCCCGCCGCCGACCAGGCTTCTTCAGGGCGCTGGACCCTGCAGATGGTGAACTCGCGCGCCTTTCGCACCAGGCTCGCAGCCTTCTTCGAGGCTCACCCCCTGCCCCTTCTGCCCGAACCCTCGTCCACCCCACTGCCTTTGTATGCTCAGGGCAGCGCGCCGGGGCCCCTGATCTATTTCGACGACAAAGGCCATCACCGCCTCACGCTCGATGGCACAGCGGCTGAACGCCTTGAGGGCCTGAGTAACAACGCAACTGACCTGAACGTCCGCCGGGGTCGAGCGTGGGGACGCAGCACGCTGTCGCCTGATCATCGCACCCTGGCTCACGTCGACGCCAAAGGGCTGCACTGGGTCGACGTACAGCAGAGCCCACCGACCATCTCTCCATTTCTGCCACCTGATCAAACACCGCTGATTCACAGCTGGTCGCCCTCCGGACGCCATCTGCTGGCCTTCGTGCGCAAGGGCAAGCAAGCCTTCGTCGGCGCGCCGGGCAAGTCTTCACCTGTGGCCACCTTCGAGGGTTATGGGTTGCTGCTCGGGTGGTTCGATGACGACCACCTGCTCGATCAGCAGGCCGCAGGTGAGGGCGTGAAGCTGTTCAAGCGCCCCCTCGATGGCGGGCCGACGACAGAGATCCTGAGCCTCGAGCGCGGAGGGCTCGTGTACCGCGCCGATGTAAGACAGGGCACCCTGGTCTATGCCCGGCAACGCGGTCTCGTCGCCCTGCGCCTCGCCGAAGGCACTTCGAAGGTCCTGGGCACCCGACAACACTATGCCCTGACATGGTTCGCCCTCTCCCCTGATGGGTCGAAGCTGCTGGCCCGCCCTACCCAAGCGGGCGAGATGCACGTCATCGACACCTCAACAGCAGAGGTCCTGCACCGTATCGACGCCCAGGGTGATTGGGCGGGTTGGTACAGCAACGACGCTGTGCTGGTGGGGCGACGGCCCAAAGGGCTCGCCGTGATCACCCTCGACGGTCGCCGCCTCGACATCGAAGACGCCGGCTATGTAGGCGTGACGAGCGCAGACTGACCCTCAGCGTGGCTGCATGCCCATGGCCATGAGATCGAGGCGGGTGCGGCTCACGTGCCCCCGAGCGAGGCAGGCCAGGTCGGAGTGATCGGGGTTCGACACCGTGTGACGCTCTGCGGGGAACGAGAACCGGTAATGCCCCGCTGAGTCCTGGGCGAAGATGCTCCTCAGCTGCACCAGGGCCGGCACGGTATCTTCCATGGGGGCCTCGTGGCTCACCCCTGGGGGGAAGTTCACGTTGTGCACCACGGGCATGGGGCGCAGGCCGATGCCCACCCCCTCGTCGATGACCTCGCCCGTGATCCGTGCGGCGTGGGCCGCAGCAGCCTGCAGGGCGTGCTTCACCTCGCCCTCCACCCTGCCGTTGGCCCGCTTGATCTCCTCAAAGCGGTGAGGCGGCAGTTGCAGCGAAAACGCCACTGAGGGGATCCCCCACAACGCCCCTTCGACGGCACCGGCCACAGTGCCCGAGCTCAAGATCAGCTGCACCGTGGCGTTGAACCCGAGGTTGATGCCCGAGACCACGACGTCGGGCTGTCTGGGCACGAGGTGGCCGAGGGCGATGTTCACACAGTCGGCCGGCGTGCCGTCGATGGCCCACGCTCGATCGCCGAGGCCTTCCACCTCGCGGGTGGACACGGGCCTGCCGCGGCTCACCGCACGGCCGATCCAACTCTGCTCGTTGGCCGGGGCGGCCACCCAGACGGTGTAGACCCCCTGCAGGGCCTCGACGAGCACCCGCAGGAACTCTGAATCCACCCCATCATCATTGGTGACCAGGGCCACCAGACGCTCGCTCATCTCGCTCTCCTTGTGGGGTCGACCACCGCACATGTGAGGTGTCAACCGCGCTTGTCACCTCAAACTGTCACTGTCGTCGCCGTTGGACAACCTTCGCCGAGATCCGGGGCATTCTGGGGGCTCAAGTCATTGGTATGGCCATTGCGACACTGACCTCACGAGCAACACGTGATGGAGGAGACGCCGATGAGACCCCCGATGCGGGCCTGGACGCTGATGTTGAGCCTCGGGGTGCTGATCACCCTGTCTGCTCAGGCGCCGGCTCAGATTTGTGAAGATCCGGAAGAGGTGCAGGAGGCCCTGCAATATCTGCGACGCCTCACCCTCGATTTGCGGGGTCGCGTGCCCACCGTGGAAGAGATGCAGGCGGTCATCGACACCGGCGAGGTCTCGGAGACGACCATCGACGAGATGCTTGAGAGCGATGATTTTCTGCACCAGCTGACCGAGTTCCACCGCGATCTGTTGTGGGCGAACATCAGCAACGTCCGGCTCACCAACAACACCTTCGTGCTCAACACCCAGCGCATCGGCGACAGCAACATTCTGGCCCTCGCCAATCCAGGTCGCGCTACCCGCTGGCGTGGCGCCGCGGTGCCCTGCCTCGACGAGCCTGCGCGCTTCGACGATGAGGGCAACATCCTCACCACCGAGAGCCCGAACCCGCAAAACCCCAACCAGACCATTCGTCAGGAGGGCTGGGTCGAGGTGGCCCCCTTCTGGAATCCGAATCAGCCGGTACGGGTCTGCGCCTTCGACGCCCAGGAGAACCTCACGGGCACCGTCAATGGCCGGCGTCAGGTCAACTGCGCCGCGAGCGCACAATCACTTGAGTGCGGCTGCGGGCCCAACCTGCAGTTCTGTCACACCCGGGCCACCATCAACACAGTGGTGGACGCCCTCAACACCCAAATGCTGCGCACCGCCGAGCGCGTGGTGGCGCAAGACCGGCCCTACACCGACCTGCTGTTGAGTCGGGACATCGAAGTAAACGGCCCTGTAGCCCACTACTTCAGGTATCAGAGCCTGACCGCCACGAACATCCTCGCCGCCTCACCAGACTCAGGCTATGAGCTGCCCCAGCAGCCCTACACCGACGCCACCTGGACCACCGTCGAGGGCGACGAGGCGCACTCCGGCGTGCTCACCTTGCCGGGCTTCCTGCTGCGATTTCAGTCCAACCGTGGCCGAGCCAACCAGTTCTACAACGCCTTCCTGTGTCAGCCCTTCCAGGCACCCGAGGGCGGCTTGCCGGCCTCTGACGATCCGTGCAACTCGGAGCCCGATCTGGTCTTCCGATGTGGCTGCAACTACTGCCACGGCACCCTCGAGCCCGCCTCAGCGCACTGGGGCCGCTGGTCCGAGGCGGGGCTGATGCCCCTGCGCCCGGAGACGTTCCCCCGATACAACCCCGACTGTGACGATCCCCAGCTGGCGGCCCGCAACCCCTTGTGCAACCGCTTCTACCTCGTCGAGGCCAACCACGAGAAGGAGGAGGCCTATACCGGCCAGCTGCTCTCGTACGTCTTCGCCGACGATCACGCCGAGCGAGAGGGCAACATCGAAGAGGGCCCCCGCAAGCTCGCGGAGGCTGCTGTGAACGGCGGCTTCTTCGGTCGCTGCATGGCCGAGCGTCAGTGGACGACGGTCATGGGCCGGGCGCCCACCGACGCCGAAGATGAGATCCTCGATGATCTCGCGAGCACCTTCGCCGGCGAGGGCTACAACTTCAAAGCACTGGTCAAGGCCCTGGTGACACGGCCTGAGTATGTGGCCGCAGGCCGCTTCGGGGAGGTGGACTGATGTACGCCATGATCAAACGACTGACTGTGATGTGGGCTGTCTCGGCCCTGTGTATGGCTTGTGGTGACGACTCGGGCACCTCTGATCCCGGCGTCTCTCCTGGCGGCAACGGCGGCAGCGGCGGTGTCACGGGTGGCGCCGGTGGTGAAGCCGGCGCTGGCGGTGAAGCAGGCGCGGGCGGCGCTGGGGCCATGGGTGGTTCCGGTGGCGTCGGTGGCGAAGCGGGAGCAGGCGGAGAAGGCGGCGCGGGTGGCGAAGGTGGCGCTGGCGGTGAGCCTGTGGCCCCGGCAGAGGGCCGCTCAGCCAGGCGCATGACCGTCGATCAGCTACAGCGCAGCGTGCCCCAGCTCTTCGGTGGCCTCACGTGGTCGATCACCAACAACGGGCGCAACGTCGATCTCTTCGACACCCTCTCCCGATCCCTCGGCGAGGCGGACTACATCGAGGTGGTCACCCCCAACACCGAGCCCACGCCGCTGTTCCACAAGTTCATGGACGACATGGCCGCTCAGCTCTGCCGGCAGGCCATCGGCCAGCAAGTCGAGCTGCTCGCGCCCCATGGCGACGATCTCGACGCCAACCTGCGGTTCATGCGGCTGAAGTTCCACGGCATCTACGTACCTGAAGGCACCACTCCGGAAGACGACGGCCTCGCCGATTACCGGCAGCTGTTCCAGGACATCGCCGCCGACGCTCGCCCTGAAGACGCCCTCCTTGGGGTGTGCATGGCCTTCGTCACTGCCCCTGAATTCATGGCGTACTGAGGAGGACCCGATGAAGACCGATCAAAAGACGACCGATCTGAACAGGCGGGGCTTCCTGAGGCTCACCGCCGGTGCTGCCGCCGGCGCCTCTGCCCTGGTGATGGGCCCGAGCCTGATGCCCTCGAAGGCCCGGGCCCAGGGCGCCGACAACCACCGCTTCATCTTCTGTGCCTTCGACGGCGGCTGGGATCACCTGCTCAGCCTCGATCCGCGAGATCCGGACGTGTTCACCGAGGCCCGCAGCCAGGAGACGCTGATCCAACTGGCCTGGGACCGCCTCGCCGCCCAATTCCAGACGGGCCTGATCACCCCCGGCGGCTCGAACATCAGCTTCGGCCCCGCCATCGGTGACTTCGCCCGCCACTTCGACGTGTCCTGCGTGGTCCGCGGCGTGTCCATGGACACGCTCACCCACCAGGTGGGCATGCGCTACATGAACACGGGACAGCTGCCCGCAGGCCTGCAAGCCACCGGCAGCTCCATCGCCACACGTATCATCGCCCAGCAGGGCGAGCTGCTGCCGGTGCCCAACCTCGTCTCTCGCTTCGAGACCTACAACAATGCCTACCCACAGTTCGCCTCGGGTCTGTCGGTGAACGGCGCCGGCGATCTGGTGCTCACGCTCCGGGACTTCCCCTCGGCGCCGAGCCCGGTCATCCGCAACCATCTCGAGGCCTACCGCAGCCGCAATGGGCAGTGTGATCCCGCCCAACTGGACCGCGGTGGCATCTTCGGTCTGATCCGCGGCTCGATGTCGAAGGCTCGGGAGATGGTGGAGAGTGATCTGGCGGGCTACTTCGACTTCGCGGGCGACTCACAAGAGATCGTCGAGCTGCGAGATCGATATGGCATCTCTCCCCAGGGCCTCAGCGGCGCCACCCCGGCGGAGCAGGCGGCCACGGCCTACCAGGCCCTCAAGCACGGGGTCTCTCAGTGCGTGAGCATGGCCCTGGTGAACGGCCTGGACACCCACGACGACACCTGGGCGGCCTCTCAAGCGGAGACCCAACAACTGGGCTTCAACGCCCTGGCGCAGCTGGTGGACGATCTCAAGGCCGACGGCACCCTGGCCCACACCACCATCGTGGTCTTCAGCGAGTTCGGCCGCACGGCCATGCTCAACAATCGCGAAGGTCGAGATCACGGCCTGTCGAACAGCATCCTGCTCATCGGCGCCGGCGTACCCCACAACCGCGTAATCGGTGGCACGAACGACGTGGGCCTGAGCCCTCTGTCCATCGATCCGAACACGGGCGCGACGATCTCTGGTGAGGGGACGCGATTGACGCCGGGCAATGTACTGGCCTCGGTGATGCAGTCGAACGGTTACGATGGCAGCAGCTTGCGTGCTGATCCCTTGCCCTGCCTGCTCACCTGATTTCAGGAAGAGAGTTTGTCGGGCACGGACTCTCTATCAATTCGCAACCCCCCTTTTGAGGGTAGGTTTTGTGGTGTAGCGGAGGACAAGCCAAACCAGGACAACTCTTGGAGGTGC